>NZ_RJUB01000126.1 GCF_024343615.1 Ferruginibacter sp. HRS2-29
AAAACTGTTGACTGTTACAGGTCCGGGGGTTCGAATCCCTCGCTCTCCGCCGAAATAATAAAAAAAGCACTGATATTCAGTGCTTTTTTTGTTGAGTTACTTCACCTGCTTTTTATGTTATTTTCCTTAAACGCCTGCTGCCATCTTCCTTTCCATCCTGATCTTGTCCCTGTGCTTGTGCCCCCATTCGTACAGCGATTGAAGGATATCTCCCAGAGAATCGGCGTAATCGGTTAGCTGGTATTCCACCACCACCGGCGTTTTATCATGCACGAGCCTTTTTACAAAACCGTTCATTTCAAGATCCTTCAATTCCCCCGATAACACCCGGGCGGAAATGCCCGAAATGGCCCGCTGCACTTCATTGAAACGTTTACTGCCTTCCTTCAACGCCACGATCACCCGGATCTTCCATTTGCCCCCGATCACATAAAGCGCATCGTCGATGGAAGACAGGCGGCTGATACATTCCGTATGATTGGCTGGTTTTGCATATTCCATAATTAACTGATTTTTAGTTAACTATACAAAAGGTTACCGCTAATCTTTTGTATAGTACTTACTTTTGGTTACCAAAGGTGCATAATTTTGGTCAACAAAAAAATTATGACAATGAAAAAAATATTGCACGTTATTTCAAGCCCGAGGGGCAATGCTTCTTACAGTATCCGTTTAGGAAATAAGATAGTAGAAAAATTGCTGGCCGGATATCCTGGCAGCACAGTTAAAGAGTACGACCTCGTAAATGTCCATTTTCCCCATCTTGAGGAAGCCCACCTTACTTCATTTTTTACGCCGGCAGAAGTGCGCACAAAAGAAAACCTGGAAGCCGTCAAACATTCAGATGAGGCCATCGCGGCGATACAGGAAGCTGATATCATCGTGATCGGTGCGCCGATGTATAATTTTGGCATACATTCTTCGCTGAAAGCCTGGCTGGATCATATTGTACGCAAAGGCATCACATTTTCCGTTGGCGAAAAAGGCGCTGAAGGATTGATCAGGGGAAAAAAAGTGTACATCGCCATGAGTTCCGGCTGGATCTATTCCGAAGGTGCGGCAAAAGCGAATGATTTTGTGGTACCATACCTCACATTTATGCTGAGTTTTATCGGCCTGTCGGATATCACCGTTTTCCGCATAGAAGGAGTGGGTATCCCGGGCAATGAAGAGCAGGCTGTGGAAAAGGGGTTGAGCAGTGTGGTAGTGGATTAGGACGAAAACGTTTTCGGTAACAGGTAGAACGCAGGGCAATACTTTCGGGTAGTATCCCTGCGTTTTTAGCTTCCGTTTTGCGGAATAAATTTTTAACAGGCACCCCAAAGCAATGACTTAAAGTTATATTTGCTACCGGCCATTTAAGGCCGGTTTCCTTCTAAAAATTCAGAAAATCATGATCCAAACAAAAGCTTATGCTGCGCAAAACGAAACAACCCCGCTTGCGCCATGGACATTCGAAAGGCGTGAAGTAGGGCCGCACGATGTTCAGTTTGATATCCAGTTCTGTGGCGTATGCCACTCCGATCTTCACCAGGTCAGGAATGACTGGTTTCCCGGAATATTCCCGATGGTACCAGGACACGAGATCGTTGGCCGAGTGGTAAAAGTAGGCGATCACGTGAAAAACTTCAAAGTAGGCGATCTTGCCGGAACCGGCTGTATAGTAGACTCCTGCCGCGTTTGCGAAAACTGCAAACAAGACCTGGAACAATATTGCCTCAATGGAAATTCACAGACTTACAACGGCCTGGAGCAGGATAAAAAGACGCCGACCTATGGCGGTTATTCCAACACGATCGTAGTAAATGAAGATTTTGTACTGCACGTCTCCGATAAACTTGATCTCGCTGGCACAGCCCCGCTGCTTTGTGCAGGTATCACCACTTATTCGCCGTTGCGCCACTGGAAAGTAGGCAAGGGGCACAAATTGGCGGTGCTCGGCCTTGGCGGTCTGGGGCACATGGCCGTAAAATTCGGTGTGGCATTCGGTGCCGAAGTAACCGTATTGAGCACTTCTCCAAAGAAAGAAGCAGATGCGAAAAAACTGGGTGCACATCATTTCCTTGTGACGACCGATGCGGCGCAGGTAAAAGCTGCAGCCAACAGCTTCGACTTCATCCTGGATACGGTTTCTGCCGAACACGATTTCAACATGTACCTTTCGTTGCTGCGTGTAAATGGTGTACATATTTGTGTGGGTGTTCCCCCAAAACCTGCTGAGATAGCGGCTTTCAGCCTGATCGGTGGGCGCAGGAGCCTTGCAGGTTCCGGTATCGGCAGTATAGCTGAAACTCAGGAAATGCTTGATTTCTGTGCAGAACATAACATCGTATCAGACATTGAACTGATCGACATCAAAGACATCCAGGCATCTTACGATCGCATGGAAAAAGGGGATGTACGTTACCGCTTTGTAATTGATATGGCAACGCTGTAATAATAGCAACAAATAAGGTGATCACGGATTCCAAAAGGATAAAGGAGATTACACGGATTATTTTTACTTCGTAAAAATGAAAAAATGCAGTTTGTAAAAATTTGAACTTATAAATAAGGCCAGATTTTTACAAACTGCATTTCTGTTTGACGGAGTCAAACAATCTGTGTAATCTCCTTCATCACTTTAAAATCTGTGATCTATCCTAATTTACTTTGGTTACTGTAAATATTTCTTCCAGCTTCGTATTAAAATTAAACGATTCCCGGAAAGAAAATTTTCTGCTGTGGACTTCAAAAAATATCGCTTTCATGTTTTCGCGGTTGATACGATAGAGCTTCTGATGCGTATCTGTAGTGATGTTTTCGCTGAACAGAACATTTCCTTCTTCGTCTTTGATGTACAACGTACATCCGCCCGACGGCAGTTTCAATAAGTCTGTTCTGAACACCAGCGCATCGCCTTCGGATTTTACAAATGCCACAGAATTGGATTTTGCCGAACCTGGTTCAGACGCTGCCGTTGCGGCAAAAAAGGATATCATCAAAGTTGCTGCCAGGCAAATTTTTACAAATAGATTTTTAATTGGTTTCATAATTTTCGGTTTAATAAGTCGACGTTTTTTTGTCAGCGCAAAGATCAAACGCCGGTATTACCGAAGCATTACCGTGCTGTTACGAAGTTGTAAGTAAAATGTGATGTAATGATGAACAAATATTTTAACTGACTTCACTGATCAGGTGAATGATGCCATTCATCTCAATGCTGACTGTTTCTTTTTTGCCCATCATTTTTAATGCAAGCGGAGACGAAGGCGACATGGCATACACAGTCTTTCCATCGATGTTCAGTTTTCCGATGGCCGCTGAAATATAAAAAATGTTCCGGTTGGTAGTGACAATACTGCCGTGTGCAATTTGCAAATGTGTGGAAGAAGGGTGGAGGCTGGTAAGAAGATTGTATTGATTGTTCAACTCCTGCAACTGTTGATAGGCCTGGCTTATGGAAGTCTGCAGGTGTGCGAGGGCTGTTTCATGTTTATCGCCGGCAGTGCTTTTAGTTTCATTGGCAGCGCTATACGAAAGATCGGCAATGACCTTTTTTAACTCCGCAATCTTTTTACTTTGCAATTGCAGGAAAGCGGCATGGACTTTTTCTTTGAACAACATTCGAATGAATAATTAATAATGAATAATTAATAATTCTAAAAAGGGAAGGCTTCTCATGTGTTGGAAATTATTAATTATTAATTATTCATTATCAATTAACATCCATTGCAGACTTTCCGATTACTAACGTCGGTGTCAGCACCCTTTTTTCAAATTGCGTAACAGGCCTTTTGGATTCTATCAATTGCAGCAATAATTCTATGGCGGCCTTGCCCATTTCCAGCGCGGGTTGGTGAACCACGGTCAACGCAGGGTTCATCAGCTCTGCTATATCCGAATTTAAAAAACCAACCAATGCGATATCATCGGGCACTTTGATGCCACGGCGCATCAGCGTTTTCAGGCAACCAGTGGTAAGTTTGTCGCTGGTAGCGATGATGGCATCGGGCGGCTGTTTCAGCGTCATCAGTTTGTTGACAGCATCTTCGATCTCTGAAAAAACCATTCCGCCATAAAAACAATGTTTGACATAACTCTTGTTGAATTTTTGCCCGTACGCCTGCAAGGCATCTTTATAACCGCCCAGTCGTTCGCTGGTAATGGAAAGGAATTCGGAATTTGCAATGGCAGCGATTCTTTTGTACCCTTTTTGCAAGAGGTATTCCGTGGCTTCATAAGTACCTTTGAAATTATCCACCACTACACTATGCGTTTTGATCTCATCGGTAACCCGGTCAAACATCACGATGGGTAATCCTTTATTATGCAGATCCTGCAAATGGCTGATATCATTTGTTTCTGTTGAAAGGGAAATGATCAGTCCATCCACCGACCTGGAAGATAGGTAATGAAGATCCATGATCTCTCTTTCCACCGATTCGTTGCTCTGCGCAATGATCACATTATACCCTCTGTCGTACGCGATAGACTCAATTCCATTAATTACCTGTGAAAAGAAACTGTTGGCGATCTCGCAAACCACCACGCCGATAGAACGGCTGCGGCGCTCCTTCAGGCTGAGGGCGATGGGGTTGGGCATGTAGTTCAGCTTCCTGGCGCATTCCAGCACCAGTTCCTTGGTTTCCGGGCTTATCTCGTAACTATCCCGCAAAGCCCTCGACACGGTTGAAGTCGAAACTCCCAATGCTTTTGCAATATCTTTTATGGTAACAGCTTCGAATTTCATATATGCATCGTTGTGAAGATAAAGGTATGAAGAAAAGATGCTGGATGCCGGAAGCTGGATATTTTTCCGGATTACCCCTGGGTTATCCGCTACGATACCCGGCATCCGGAAACCGCACATCATTTTATCAGATCGAATTTCCTCCGACAAACCCGGGATGACAGCTTAGGATTTATTTCACTTCCTCATTTCATGTTTCTTATTCCTTATTTTCACTTCCCCTTCCCTGACATCGTTCTCGGGAACGATTGCGTAAAAAAAATGCGGAGCATATCGTTTTGTTCAGATTAAAATGGGTAGCATTGATTAACATTTAGTTAATGATGATTGCTTTACGCCATATTGCCGTTCATCTCCGCTAAAATTTATTTAACCAACAAAATTCTGTTATGAGTAAACGAATTATCTTGTTTACATGCCTTTTCTTCTGGGCTGCGTTTTCCTTTGCACAAAGTAAAACAGTGCAGGGAACCGTGGTTGACGAAAACGGTACGCCGGTATCCGGTGTTTCCGTGGTGCAAAAGGGATCTAAAAAAGGTACACAAACCGAAAAAGATGGAACTTTCACCATCACCATTTCTTCCGGCACCAATGAGCTGGTGTTCAGTTCTGTTGGATTTACAACCGTTACCGCACGTGCCGGAAATGATCCTCTATCGGTAACCCTTACACGAAGTATTGCCAGTTCGGAAGAAGTGGTAGTGGTAGGGTATCAATCGGTGAAAAGGAAAGATCTTACCGGATCGGTATCCTCTGTTAATTCTAAACAGATCAAGGACATACCTGTGAATTCAGCCGCAGAAGCACTTACCGGCCGTCTTGCGGGTGTACAGCTTACCAGCACCGAAGGCAAACCCGGTGCCGAAGTGACCATCAGGGTTCGTGGTGGCGGTTCCATTACACAGGACAACACGCCTTTGTATATCATTGATGGGATACAGGTGGAAAATGGCCTGTCCGTAATTTCTCCACAGGATATTGAATCTGTGGATGTGTTGAAAGACGCATCGGCTACCGCAATCTATGGTGCACGTGGTGCCAATGGGGTTGTGATCATCACCACTAAAAAAGGCCGTTCAGGTAAAACAGTGATCAGTTACAATGGTTTTATCGGTACCAAAAAAATAGCCAATACGCTTGATGTGATGAATCCGTACGACTTTGTTATTTACCAATACGAACGCAGTCGCGGCAATGCAACTGACAGCTCAAACTTTGTCAATGCATACGGAACTACATGGGATACACTCAGCAATTATAAAAATGTTCCGTTCATCGACTGGCAGGATGAAATGTTTGGCCGCAATGCCATGTTCCAAACCCACAATGTGAGCATGAGTGGCGGTAGTGCTGCCACACAATTCAACCTGGGCTTCACTTCCAACGATGAAGAAGGTATCCTGCTGAATACCGGTTATAATCGTAAGCTGGTAAATTTCAGCATGGATCATAATGTCAACAGTGCATTGAAAGTAGGTTTTACCACCCGGTACAATCGTACGGTTGTGGAAGGCGCGGGTACTTCCAACGATGGAAGTTTCTCTACCAACCGGCTGAGGCACGCGGTAAAATATCGTCCGTTGCTGATCAAAGGCCAGGACCTTACTGATTACGATGCCGCTTATGCTGCTGAAACAAACAGCAACAGCCTTCAACTGGTGAACCCTATTTTGTACAATCAATCGGAATACAGGCGTAATACCACTGATGTATTCAACGTAGGCGGTTACATCAATCTCAAGCTGACAAATTATCTCAGCTTCCGCACCACATTCGGTTACGATCTTACCAATGGGATACAAAATGCCTTTGACGATTCGTTGTCGGGTAATTCAAAGCTGAATGGTGCTGGATTGCCACTGGCTTCTATCAATACCACCAAAAGAGTTACTTACAACAATTCGAATGTGCTGACTTACAGCAATGCCGGCAGTGGCAATAATTTTTCAAAAAGAAACAGCATCACCGCAATCCTGGGGCATGAGATCTACGACCGCACGGATAAATCGCAATATGTGGAAACGCGCTATTTCCCATTAGGAATAACACCAACAGTTGCTTTGTCAAATATGAACCTGGGAACTCCGCCTGCAGGTGTATCACAACCAAAATCTACCACGTTTGAAGTGACCAGCAGAATTGTATCAGGCTTTGCCCGCTTCAATTACAGCAGGGACAATAAATACCTTATTTCATTGGCAGCGAGATCCGATGGCTCATCGAAATTTGCGAAAGACAACCGCTGGAGCTTTTTCCCGTCAGGATCGCTGGCATGGAAATTTTCAGAGGAGAAATTTTTTGCTCCTTTGAAGAACACGATGAACGAAGCGAAAGTGCGTTTCAGTTACGGACAGTCGGGAAATAACCGTATTTCGGATTACCTCTACACAACTGTTTACACAGCAAGTGCTATCTACGGAATAAATGATCAGCTGGTAACAGCTTATGCATCGCCTGCGCTTGCCAATCCGGACCTGGTATGGGAAAGGACAAATTCTCAGAATATCGGGCTTGATCTTTCTTTCTTCAAAAGCAGGTTCCAGTTCAGCATGGATATTTACAAAAACACCACCAAAGACCTGTTGGTGAATGTGCCGATCCCGACCTCCACAGGATACACTTCCCAATTGCAGAACGTGGGTTCTACGCAAAATAAAGGGGTTGAATTCCAGCTGAGCGGTATGCCGGTATCAACAAAGAATTTTACCTGGAATGCAAGCCTGAACATGTCTTTCAACAAGAACAAAGTACTCAGTCTTGGTGACTTCCAGAAGTCATATTTGCAGAATTCAGGTTGGTTGGGTACCAACTTTCCGGCAGATTATATTGTTCGTGTAGGCGATCCTGTTGGTTCCATGTGGGGCTTTGTAACAGACGGGTATTATGGTATCAGTGATTTTGATTACAATGCAACCACTAAAGTTTACACGCTTAAGACAGGTGTGGCCAACAATGCTGCATTAACCTCAACGCCGCCACAGCCGGGCGTTATGCGCTTCAAGGATATCAATGGCGATGGACTGATCACAGATAAGGATCGTACCATCATCGGTAATGCAAACCCTAAAATGTTCGGCGGTTTGAATCAGCAGTTTGCGTATAAGAATTTTGACCTCAGCATTTTTGTAAATTTCCAGGTGGGTAATGATGTATATAATGCGAACAAGCTGGAGTTTACTTCAGGTTACATTCCTAATGCGAATCTTTTAACCACCATGAACGGTCGCTGGACAAATATCAATTCTTCAGGCCAGGTTGTTACAGATCCTGCAGCGCTGGCAGCATTGAATGCGAATGCGACCATCTGGACTCCGAGCAAACAGGCGAATTCGTTCATCCTGCATTCATGGGCCATTGAAGATGGCTCGTTCCTGAGGATCAACAATATTTCTCTCGGGTATACTTTGCCGGAATCAATGCTGAAAAGGATACACGTTTCCAAACTGCGTGTATACGGCACCGTTAATAACTTAAAAGTATTTACCAACTATTCCGGGTACGATCCGGAAGTGAGTACACGCAGGAGCAGTGGCGTAACGCCAGGTGTGGATTATGCTGCTTATCCAAGGAGCCGCTCATTCATAATAGGTGTAAATCTTTCTTTATAAAAAATTTAAATCGTTTTTAAAATGAAAACACGATTGCAAAAAAAATGGCTCGTATCGGCCCTCGTGATCACTGCAATTCTATTTGCCGTTTCATGTAAAAAATACCTGGATGTAAAGCCTGTTTCTTATTTCGATACAGAATTTACGTTCGATAATGTAAACAATGCGCAGAAAGCTGTGCTGGGTGCTTATGCAAGTGCCGGCGGCGATAATGGCTACGGTATCCGTATCAGCATGTATTATCCGCTGGATGATGATATTATGATGGGACAGGGCGGTACGCCTTATCCCGATAATGAAAGAAGGGATATTGCTCATTACAATGTAACGCCTACCAATACCCAGCTGGCAGCGCCTTTCAACCAATTGTACCAGGGCATCGAACGTGCCAATCTTTGTATCTATTATATTCCGCAGATGCCGCAATATACTTCCGGCACCAATGCGGAGCAGAGCCAGTTGAAAAGGCTGCATGGAGAAGCGCTTACCCTGAGGGCATTGTATTATCTCGAACTGGTGCGCAACTGGGGCGACGTGCCTGCGCAATGGGCGCCATCATTTTCGGATAATGATTTTTACAAATCCAAAACCGATCGTGATACTATTTACAATCACCTGCTCGATGACCTGAAAACCGCAGAAACATTGGTGCCCTGGCGAACAGAAGTAGCTATCGACGAGCGTATCACCCAGGGAGCTGTAAGGGCTTTGCGTGCCAGGATAGCCTTATACCGCGGTGGTTATTCATTGCGCCGCAGCAAACAAATGGTAAGGGGGAGCAATCATCTTACTTACTACCAGATCGCCAAGGAAGAATGTGCAGCCATCATGTCGCGCCGCGACCAGCATAAACTAAACACCAGTTACCAGAGTGTTTTCAAAGACAATATTTGTGCACACAGGATTGAAACCAATGGAGAAGTCCTATTTGAGATTGCCATGGCAGGTGGCAGCAGCGCCACTGGCGATAGCAAACTAGGCTACTACAATGGTACACGATACAATAATGTAGGCAACAGTGCGCTGACCGTTCTGCCAAGCTACTTCTACGCATTCGATTCTACCGATAGCCGCAGGGATGTCATGTGCGCAATATATAATGTAAATTCCAACGGCACTTTTGCCGGCAGAACTGCCGCCACCATGGTAGATGGAAAATTCAGGAGGGATTGGATCACCCCGTCTGTAGTAGGTTCTGCCGCACAATACTTCGGATTGAACTGGCCGGTGATACGTTTCTCCGATGTACTGCTCATGTTTGCCGAAGCAGATAACGAACTCAACAACGGGCCATCCGCAGATGCGATCTCAGCCTACAACGAAGTACGTGCAAGGGCTTTCGCAGCTAACCCTTCTTATCTCACCAATAATCCTGCGCCCACCACTTACTCAGGATTCTTCAATGCGATCGTTCAGGAACGTGCATTGGAACTCGGTGGCGAAGGCATCCGTAAATATGACCTCATTCGCTGGAATCTGCTGGGGACAAAACTTGCAGAAACCAAACTCACGCTGGCAGCCATGGCAGCAAGGACTACAGCACCATGGAATACATATCCTACAACCATGTATTATAATAAATTGCTGACATCCGGCTTGGTTTGGGCGGGCTCTTTTTACAAACCAAACGTGACACCAGCACCTGCAACCTCTACGTTCACTGGTGTTAACTGGTTGCATAGCTCCATCAACAGCACAATCAGTTTGTATTATGCAGTTTCATTTACACCAAACAAAAGCGAATTACTGCCTCTGGCGCAATCTGTGCTTGATGGCAACCGTAACCTCACACAGGATTACGGGTATTGATTGATATTCTGAAGAACCATGAAAGCCCCGCCACAAGCGGGGCTTTCAAATTATGGTATCAACACTAAATATCTTACAGTTCGTTTGACGTAAATTCGTGTAATATTTTATTATGAAAAAGATCAATACAGCTTTATGCTCTTTCGGGATGAGTGGCCTGGTATTTCATGCACCATTCATCAACCTGCATCCGGGCTTTGAATTGTATGCTGTATGGGAACGTTCAGCAAAAAAAGCAGCGGAGATATATCCTTCCATCCGCTCATTCGATTTGCTCGACGATATGCTCTCAGATGAAGCAATTGATCTGGTTGTAGTAAATACACCCAATTATACCCATTTTGAATTTGCACAAAAAGCATTGCTCGCAGGCAAACATGTATTGGTTGAAAAATCGTTTACTGTTACCGTTAGTGAAGCGGAGCAATTGGTTGCGCTGGCAAAACAAAAGAATAAGAAACTGGCGGTGTACCAAAACCGGCGCTGGGACAGTGATCTGAAGACCGTTAAAAAAGTCCTGGACAGCGGTGACCTGGGGGAAATTGTGGAAGCGGAATTTCATTTTGATCGTTTCAACCAGGCTTTGAGCCCCAAAGTACATAAAGAAACCACGAACCCCGGTGCTGGTTTATTGCACGATCTTGGGCCACACCTGATCGATCAGGCGATCTATCTTTTTGGTATGCCCGAAAAAGTTTTCGGCACCTTACGCATTACCCGTCCGGCATCGTTGGTAAATGATTATGTGGATATCCTGTTGTTTTATCCTGCAATGAATATGCGCCTGAAAACGGGATTGATCGTGAAGGAACCACAACCATCTTTTATCCTGCATGGCCGCAATGGTTCATTCTTAAAATCGCGTGCCGATGTGCAGGAAGATACCCTGAAGACGGGGGCTTTGCCGCAAGGCGAAGACTGGGGCAAGGAACCGGCCGGGGCCGAAGGATGGTTGAATATCCTGGTGAATGGCGAAACCATCCGCAAAACCATTCCATCCGAACAGGGAAATTATATGGCTTTGTATGAAGGGCTTTTCAGGGCGATCGCTTATGATGAAACCCCGCTGGTTTCGGGAGAAGACGGTTTGAAAGTGATGAAAATAATAGAGGCTGTGATCATGAGTAACGGCACCGGCACTGTCATAACACTATAGTTCAAACGGTTTAAAGGTTCAAAAGTTCAATGTTAAAATGCACTTCAAAAGTTGAGCTAACCTTTTGAACTGTTGAACCTTTTAAACTTTTGAACTTCATTGGGAACGATTGCGTAAATAAACCCTTCTTCCACTCATTTTATACAAGAATAAATGATTAGAATTGAGGAAGATTAGCTTGTAAAAGCATTTTCAATTTTAGTTTGCAATCGTTTAAGGTGTTAAGAAGGCTGCTTTAACCGGCAGCCTTTCTTCTGCAAAAAAATTTGCGTATGAAATCTCCCATCGTTGCTATTGCCCTGGCCGTCATATCGTGTACTTTTTTCAATTGTTCATCACAGAATAAACTTACCAACAACGATCAATCTCACGTTCAACCTATCGCTTTTCCAGGAGCGGAGGGTTTTGGAAAATATACTACGGGGGGACGTGGAGGCAGGGTAGTGATTGTTTCCAACCTCAATGACAAGGGGCCTGGCAGCCTTCGCGAAGCTGTAACGGCAAAGGATACACGAACCATCATATTCAGTATTTCCGGTACCATACATCTTGAAAAAAAACTGGTGATTGCCGGAAATTGCACTATTGCGGGGCAATCAGCGCCGGGTGATGGTATCTGCATTGCCGATAAGGCGGTGAGCCTTGGCGGAAACAATATCATCGTGCGGTACCTGCGCTTCCGTATGGGCGACCGGTATGCCAATGAAGGTATGGTAGATGGGGCCGGCGGCGATGATGCTTTGGGAGGTACCCACCGAAGCAATATCATCATCGATCATTGCAGTATCAGCTGGAGTACCGATGAAGCATTTTCTGTGTATGCAGGCGACAGCACTACATTACAGTACAATATTATTTCGGAACCGCTGAATTATTCCTATCATTTTGAAACAGGGGATAAAGATTTTGAACATCATGGCTACGGCGCTATCTGGGGTGGCAAACACTTCAGCGCTCATCATAATCTCTTTGCCCATTGTGCCAACCGTACCCCACGTTTTGATGGCATCAGGAACATTCCGGAAGAAAATGCCGACATCACCAACAATGTGATCTACAACTGGGAAGGCAATAACACGTATGCCGGTGAGGGCGGCACTTACAACATCATCAATAATTATTACAAGTATGGCCCTTCTACCAAAAGATCTGTTGCTGGAAGGATCGCCAATCCCTACAAGAGCAGCAGCATTCCTTTTGGCAAATGGTATGTTGATGGAAATTTTGTGGATGGTTCGCCAGACAATACCGCCGATAACTGGAAAGGGGTGAATATGGAAAAGGGGAATGCGGATGATAAAATGAAAGCAAAACTTTCCAATCCTTTTGCCGTCCCGAAGATGAATATCGAAACTGCTGAAATGGCTTACAATACTGTATTGCAGTATGCGGGTGCTGATTTTCCGCGAAGAGATAGTCTGGATACACGGATCGTAAATGATGTAAGAAACCGCACCGGCAGAATCATTGATGTACAGGGAGGTTTTCCGCATGGAACACCTTACGGGATATCAAAAACGGCATGGCCAACTTTGATATCGTTGCCTGCTCCGCGGGATACTGACCAGGATGGTATTCCGGATGAATGGGAGAAAGAAAGGAAGCTTGATCCCAATGATCCTAAAGACGCTTCATTGTTGCAGCAGGGAAGTTTCTATACCCATATTGAAATGTATCTCAATAACCTCATAGTAATAAGAAAAAAATAAGTCCCATGAATTTATTGCTTTCAAAAAACAGTTTGTTATGGATGGCGGGCTTAATTTTATCTGTAAACATGTTGACCGATAAAAAAAAGATAAGGATTTTTATGGCCGGTGATTCTACCATGTCCATCAAAGAGCCGCGTTATTATCCTGAAACGGGCTGGGGGATGCCCTTTGCTTATTTTTTTGATTCTTCTGTAACAGTTGTCAACAAAGCAAAAAACGGCCGCAGTACTAAAACTTTCCGCTCAGAGGGGATCTGGAAATCTATCACCGATGAATTGCAGCCCGATGATTATGTGTTCCTCCAGTTCGGTCATAATGATGAATCCAAAGAAAAGAAAGAACGTTATACGTTACCGGAAGAATTCAAAGCAAACCTTACTGCCTATATCAAAGAAACGAAAGAAAAGAAAGCGATTCCCGTGTTACTAACGCCGGTGAGCAGACGAAAATTCGATAGCACCGGAACAGCCGTACAAACGCATGGTGTTTATAGCGATCTTGTCCGCCAGGTGGCTAAAGAAACCGGGGTGCTGTTCATCGATGCGGATGAACTTAGCCGTGCCATGTATCAGTTATTCGGGGTGGAAAATTCAAAGCTGTTATTTCTACAATTAAAGCCTGGTGAGCATCCTAACTATCCTGAAGGCAAGGAAGATAATACTCATTTCAACGAATTGGGGGCCCGCCTGGTAGCACAACTGGTGCTCAAAGAAATGAGGGCTCAAAAAATGCCCCTCGTTGAAAGGATTGTGGAAAGACCGGTAAAGAAGTAACTTAGAGCCAAAAGATCTCTCAGCTGTATGTATAGAAAGCTTCCCATATTTTCGATGTTCATGATTTTCAGCCTGGCTGTAAAAACTTTGCCTGCACAGTCTCTGCGTGGAATTACCGGTAAGCCGGATACTTCTTATACCACATACAGCGCTTATCTCAACAGCGTAAAAACCAATCCGGGAATTACAATTGTACAATCTTTTCAAATTCCATCCATAATTGAGAAAGGCGATATCACCTATTGTAAAATAGGAAAACGATCGCTGAAGCTGGACGCATTTTATCCCAAAACAAAAGCAGCCAAACCGGGCACGGCCATACTGATCATTCATGGCGGTGGCTGGCGTTCGGGAAACCGTTACCAGCATCAGCCGTTGGCTCAAAAACTGGCAGAACTGGGCTACACCTGTTTTACACCGGAGTATCGTTTGTCGACAGAAGCCTTATTTCCCGCGGCAATATTTGATATAAAAGCTGCAATAAGATGGATCAGGGAAAATGCAGAAAAATACAATGTCGATACATCTAAAATTGTAGCATTGGGTTTTTCCGCAGGTGGCGAAATGGCGGCATTCCTGGGCACTACCGGAAATATGCCTTTGTTTGAAGGTACAAATTGTAACACACATCAATCATCCGGCGTAAATGCTGTTGTAGATATAGATGGAACACTCTCTTTTGTGCATCCGGAAAGCGGTGAGGGTGATGATTCAAAAAAAACATCTGCCGGTACTTACTGGTTTGGTTATGCAAAAAAAGAAAACCCGGAAATTTGGAAAGCCGCATCGCCATTGAGTTACGTAAGTGGCAAAACTCCACCGACCTTGTTCATCAATAGCTCTGTCGAAAGGATGCACGCGGGCCGCGATGATTTTATTAAAGTGTTGAATGAAAATAATATATATTCAGAAGTACAGAATTTTCCGGACGCGCCGCATTCTTTTTGTTTGTTTGAGCCCTGGTTTCAGCCGACAGTAAATTACATCGATTCCTTTTTGAAAAAAATATTCCATCAATAAACGCGAATGCTGATAAGGATAACTTTCATAATGCTTTTGCTGATGCAGTTTACAGGCTTATCTGTTGCACAAACTGCCGATCCGCAGAAATATAAATATATATTCACTGTCGCGAAAGATGGCAGCGGAGACTATACCTATATCCAGGATGCGATCGATGCGATGCGGGTTTATCCATTGGCTCCGATCACTTTATATATAAAGAACGGGATTTACAACGAAAAGATAGAACTCCCGGAAAGCAATACAGACGTGACTTTTGTGGGGGAGAGCGTTGAAAAGACCATCATCGCTTTCAATGATTATTCCGGCAGGGGCAGGATAAATACGTTTACTTCTTACACAGTAAAAATTTCGGGTAACAGGTTTACCGCAGAAAATATCAGTTTTGTAAACAGCGCCGGCCCCGTCGGACAGGCGTTGGCGTTATATGTGGATGCAGATAAAGCCGTTTTCAGAAATTGCCGTTTTATTGGTAACCAGGATACCATTTTTGCCGCCGGCGAAAACTCCCGGCAATATTTTGTAGATTGTTACATAGAGGGGACAACGGATTTTATCTTCGGCCCATCAACAGCAGTTTTTGATAAATGCATTATTCGCTGCAAATCCAATTCATACATCACTGCAGCCAATACCACAAAAGGTAATACTTTCGGATTCGTATTTCTCCATTGCAGGGTCACAGCGGATTCTGCCGTATCTGAGTTATACCTTGGCAGGCCATGGCGGGCATGGGCAAAAACTGCTTTCTTGTACTGTGAATTGCCGTCACAGATTTCAGCAAGCGGCTGGCACAACTGGAATGATCCGGGCAATGAAAAAACTACCTCGTATGTAGAATATAAAAATACGGGCGCAGGTTCAACTACTTCCGGACGTGTAAAATGGGTGAAACAACTCACAGATAAAGAAGCTTCGTTTTACACACCTGCCCATATTTTTGGAAAAACAATTGTTGCCGACAACCAAGAACGTGACTGGTATTTAAAACCTGTTACAATTTTTACATGGACGAAAAAAAAATAACCCATCATTTATGAAAAAAGTCTTGCTCATTTTATCGATATTCCATTTCACTGCAAACGCACAGGAAGTTGCCTTGTATCCCGGGGCAATTCCAAATTCAAAGCCCGCCCCAAATGTGGAGAAAGCTGTTACTACAGATAATATTACGCGGATATCAAAAGTCAGCATCCCCACACTCACTATCTTCCCTGCAGCAAAACCGAATGGCCAGGCGGTGATCATTTGTCCTGGTGGTGGTTATGCCATACTCGCCTGGGATCATGAAGGGACAAGGGTTGCAGAGGTATTGAATCAATGGGGTGTTACGGCCATCGTGCTGAAATATCGTTTACCCGATGATGAATTTGATATGGACAAAAGCCTTGCGCCTTTGCAGGATGCACAACAGGCAATACGTTATGTTCGTACGAATGCAGCAAAATGGGGAGTACAAAAAAATAAGATCGGTATCATGGGATTCTCTGCAGGAGGCCATCTTGCCGCAACAGCAACTACTCATTTTACTTTCAAAGCAGATGCTGCTGATAAAGATACCACATCAACACGCCCCGATTTTTCCATACTCATCTATCCCGTTATCAGTTTCGATTCAGCCATTACACACAAAGGTTCACGAAATAATTTGCTGGGCAAGAAGCCTTCGCAAGAGCAGGTAAATTTCTATTCTAATGAATTGCAGGTCACTTCTGCAACACCTCCGGTATTCCTCGTGCATGCAGGCGATGACCGGGTAGTGCCTGTGGCCAACAGCATTCGCTTTTATGAAGCGTGTATAAAAAATAATGTGAATACCTCCATGCATCTTTATCCGAAAGGTGGCCATGGGTTTGGCCTGAATAACAAAACTACCAATGATGCATGGACAGACCGTTTGAAGCTTTGGCTCGAAAATATTAACCAATGAACATGAACCGGATCATCATTTTGTTTTTTTTATTGTCGCTTTCGCAATCTGCAGTTGCACAAAACTCAAACGAGCTTTCTAAAGTATGGGTTGCCGACAATGGTGATGGCACTTACAAAAATCCGGTCATTCATGCGGACTATTCTGATCCCGATGTGATACGGGTAGGTGAGGATTATTATATGGTTGCATCCAGTTTCAATGCAGTTCCAGGGCTGCCCATCCTTCATTCAAAAGATATGGTCAATTGGCAACTGATCGGCCATGCGTTGCAACGCCAGGTACCCGAAAAGGATTTTGATAAAGTGCAGCATGGCGGGGGCGTGTGGGCTCCGGCGATCCGTTATCATAAAAATGAATTTTATATTTTTTATCCTGATCCCGACCAGGGAATATTTCTCACCAAAGCAAAAAATATAAATGGCCCCTGGTGCAAACCATTACTGGTAGAGGCCGGACAAGGATTGATAGATCCATGCCCGCTGTGGGACTACAACGGAAAAGTATACCTCGTTCATGCGTATGCCGGCAGCCGTGCCGGTTTTAAGAGCATATTGGTAATAAAGGAAATGAATGCTACAGCCGATAAGGTCATTGGCAACGCTGTTATGGTTTTTGATGGGCACAAAACTGATCCTACCCTGGAAGGCCCGAAAATTTACAAGCATAATGGCTACTACTACATTTTTGCACCCGCAGGCGGAGTAAGTACAGGTTGGCAACTTGCTTTGAAATCCAAAAATATTTATGGCCCTTACGAGCGAAGAGTAGTGATGTCGCAAGGTTCAACATTCATCAACGGGCCACACCAGGGTGCATGGGTAACCACTTCAAAAGGTGAAGATTGGTTTTTCCATTTCCAGGATAAAGATGCTTATGGAAGGATCGTGCACCTGCAGCCAATGGCATGGAAAAATGACTGGCCGGTGATAGGGATAGATAAAGATGGCGATGGGATAGGCGAACCCGTTGCTACGCACAAAAAACCTTTTACCGGTAAAGTTTTTCCTGTCAACACTATCGTGGAATCGGATGAATTTAATAAGCCTTCTCCGGGGCTGCAATGGCAATGGCAGGCTGATCCACAGCCTGGTTGGGCATTTCCAACAAGTGAAGGACATCTCACCATGTTTTGCATCTGTCCCCGGGATAGCCTGAATAATTACTGGATGCTGCCAAACCTGCTTTCGCAAAAATTGCCCGCGGAAAATTTCAACGCCATTACCAGGCTTTCTTTTTACCCGAAAAATAACAATGACAGAACCGGTTTGATACTGTTCGGAACGGATTATGCGTTTGTTTCACTGGTAAAAAAGGATAGCGGTGTATTCATCACTTACAATACCTGCATAGGGGCAGAAAAAAACAAACCGGAAAATGAACTATTCGTAAAAAAGATCACAGGAAAAGATGCCTGGCTTAAAGTAGCTGTCACCACAAATGCTGTAGCTACATTCAGTTTCAGTGAAGATGGAAAGACATTCATCACCATACCCGGAGAATTCAGGGCGGCCCCGGGAAAATGGGTAGGTGCCAAAGTTGGTCTGTTCAGCACTTCCACAGTGAAAACTAACGATGCCGGCTACTCGGAAATTGACTGGTTCAGGATCGGGAAGAACTGACGAGCGACTGATGATGACTGTCGTTCCATAGGTGGAACTCATTTTTAATTCTTCATTTTTAATTTTTAATTGTTTTTGGCTACGTTCCCGATAACGATTGCGTAAATAAACCAACACTACGGAACAGGTATATAGGGTAGAAAGGTTAAAATTGCATACGATTGTTTATGCCGAAAGGCCTTAATATTAGTGTTATATGATTAAAAAATGGGGATTGTGTGGTTTGCTGGCCTGTATGGTTTTATTTGCTGAGGCGCAAAAGCTGCCGGTGATAAGAGCTACTTCTTTTAAAAAAGATACTTTCAACATTATAAAATACGGCGCCAAAGCCGATGGGATAACATTAAATACCAAAAGTATCACCGATGCCATTGACGCCTGCAGTAAAAAAGGCGGAGGCGTAGTGGTAGTGCCGCCGGGACTTTGGCTTACCGGCCCCCTCGTTTTGAAATCCAATGTCAATCTTTGCGTACAACGCGGTGCCATCCTGCAATTCACCGATGATAAAGATCAATACAAGGTAATCGTTTCCAACTGGGAAGGTTTGCCTGCAGCACGAAACGAATCGCCTATATCGGCTACCAATGCCACCAATATCGCCATCACCGGGGCGGGCATCATCGACGGAAACGGGGATGCATGGAGGGCTGTAAAAAAAGACAAACTCACCGAATCCCAATGGAGAAACCTGCTCAAAAGCGGTGGGCTGGTGAGTGAGGATAATCGTACCTGGTATCCTTCCGAATCATCAAAAAGGGGCGCAAAGGTAGAAAAGGCAGGCGTTTTGCTGAATGGCAAAACTGTGGCCGATTATGACAGCATCAAAGATTTTCTTCGTCCGAACCTGCTGGTGATCACCAACTGCGACAGGATATTGCTGGATGGTGTTACTTTCCAAAATTCGGCCGCCTGGTGTCTTCATCCACTGATGAGCAGCAACATCACGATCAAAAATATTACAGTCCGTAATCCCTGGTATGCCCAAAACGGCGACGGGATCGACCTGGAAAGTTGCAGGAATGTATTGCTGGAAAATAGCAGTTTCGATGTAGGCGATGATGGTATCTGCATCAAGAGCGGCCGTGATGCGGAAGGGCGTAAAAGAGCGATGCCGACACAGGATGTGATCGTTCGCAACTGCGTTGTATATCACGCCCACGGCGGATTTGTAATCGGCAGTGAAATGAGCGGCGGTGCAAAAAATATCTTTGTAGACAATTGTGCTTTCATCGGAACTGATATTGGCCTGCGTTTCAAGACAACCCGCGGCCGTGGTGGAATAGTTGAAAATATTTTCATTAACAATATTGCTATGCGTGATATCCCCGGCGAAGCTATTCTGTTTGATATGTACTACATGGCCAAAGATCCCATCGTACTTGCCGGAGAAAAACGGGAAGCTCCCAAAGTAGAGTTGAAGCCGGTTACAGATGAAACTCCTCGTTTCAGGAATTTTGATATCAAAAATGTAGTGTGTTATGGAGCATCCAAAGCGATCTTCATCCGCGGTTTACCTGAAATGAATATCCATGATATCAACTTATCAAACATCACCATTACCGCAAAAAAAGGTATAGAGATCGACGAAGCACAGACCATTACAATGAATAATGTGAAGATCGTAACTGGTGAAGCAGAACCTTTGATCGGCATTTACAACAGTAGTAATATCAGCTTCTCAAAATTCACCACAACCGATAAGCCACGGATTTATTTACGCCTTGGCGGCGAAAAGACCTCCGGCATCAGGTGGCTGCAAAGCCCGGTGGTAGCAGATTCACAACTTGTCTTTGAATTTGGGGCAACCAAAAATGCATTGCAGGTTCAGTAATGATATTGTATCCCGGATCTGCAGCTTCGGGTTGTTAAAATATAAAATATGAAAATAAAAATCTTGTATAGATTATCCATTATTGTTCTCCTCTGGCTGTTTTGCATAACCACAATAAAAGCACAGCAGCCTGCTTACAGCAAATTGCTGACGGCAACGGTAATGGATACATGGAAAAAAGATTCGTTTGCAACAGAGGGTAAACCTGCTTCGCGATGGACTTACGACCAGGGGGTGATATTGGAGGGTGTTGCGGCGGTATGGAAACAAACAGGCGACAAGACCTGCTTCGATTACATCCAGAAGAGTATGGACTTTTATGTGAAGGATGACGGGACTATCAATACTTATAAACAGGATGATTATAATATTGATAATATAAAAAATGGCAGATCGCTATTGATGTTGTACCGGGTAACCGGGAAAGAAAAATACTGGAAAGCCGCTACCACCTTGCGTGAACAGCTGCGCCACCAGCCTCGTACCAATGAAGGAGGCTTTTGGCACAAGAAGATATATCCTTACCAGATGTGGCTGGACGGGCTCTACATGGCCGAGCCATTTTATACTGAATACGCTATGATCGCCCATGAAGACAGCGCTTTCGACGATATCGCCAATCAATTCATCTGGATGGAAAATCATGCCCGCGATGCCAAAACCGGATTGTTGTATCATGGCTGGGATGAATCGGGGCAAATGGCATGGGCCGATAAAAAAACAGGATTGTCGCCCAACTTCTGGGCAAGGGCCATGGGCTGGTATGCAGTGGCATTGGTAGATGTGTTGGAAAACTTTCCGGCAGATCATCCAAAAAGAAAAGCCTTGGTAAACATTCTTAACAGGCTGGTAATAGCGATTGAAAAAGTGCAGGATAAAAAGACCGGGCTTTGGTACGATGTATTAGACAAACCTGCTGCGAAAGGAAATTATTTTGAAGCATCCGCCAGCAGCATGTTCGTGCTGTCTGTTGCAAAAGGGGTGCGGCTTGGGCTCATTCCTAAAAGTAAGTTGTCTATTGCAACAAAAGGATATGCAGGCATAGTTGCCCGATTTATAAAAACTGAAAATGGACAGGTTAATCTCCATGGAACTGTGAAAGTTTCCGGTCTTGGTGGCAAGCCATTCCGCGATGGAAGCCTCGAATATTATTTTAAAGAACCGGTGATCGTGAATGATCCGAAAGGCCTCGGAGCTGCTATTATGGCGGCAACTGAGATTGAAATGTTATCCACGCTCAAACAGGGAGAGGGCCGCAAACTGGCTATTGACGGTTTTTTTAACCACGAAACCGCAAAAGATATTACCGGAAAAACCATTCAGACACATTATGTTTTGAACCAGATGGATAATGGTGGTTATTCCCTTTTCGGAAATATTTTTAACCGGTATGGTGTTCAGACAAGTATGCTGACTGTTGCGCCAACAGCTGAAAACCTGAAGAAAACAGCTGTCTATTTTATCATAGATCCTGACTGGCCGAAAGAAAATCCGTCGCCGGAATATATTCTTCCTCAACACATCGAGGTAATTTATAATTGGGTCAAAGCCGGTGGTGTGCTTATGATGTTCTCAAACGATAGCGGAAATGTTGAGTTCACCCATTACAACCAACTTGCTGAAAAATTCGGGATACATTTCAATGAGAACAAGCCGCGAAACCTGGTCAAAGGAAATGATTACCCGACTGGGACGATCGATATTCCCGCAGGCAACGAGATCTTCAAAACAGCGAAGAACATTTATATCAAAGAGATCAGCACACTGTCGTTGAAAGCACCGGCCAGGGCTGTTCTTACAGACAAGGGCGATAATATCGTGGCAGTTGCAAAAGTAGGCAAAGGCACCGTTTTCGCCATTGGCGATCCGTGGGTTTATAACGAATATCTTGATGGAAGAAAACTTCCTGATACGTTGGAAAACTTTAAAGCAGCTGAAGACCTGGTGGCATGGCTTGTTAAACAAACAAAAAAATAATTGAAGACAAATCTTTCCATATGGCTAATGATGTGTTGTTTTGCCATCACAGCAAATGCAGTGGCACAGCAGAGAATAACCGTATCCCTGAAAGGAAAAGCGGATTACAATTCCATCCAGGCTGCCCTCAACAGCCTTAGTGATTCTTCCGTTACAACAAGGATCATTTATATCAAAAACGGAACCTACAACGAAAAGATCTATCTCGAAAAACATAATGTTGTTCTCGAAGGTGAAGACCGCGATAAGACCATCATACGTCAATCCATTTCAAGGGACGAATGGCGTTGCCTGCACAATGAAGACTGGGGCGTAGCCACGATGAATGTGGATGCAAATGACATCACATTAAAAAATCTTACTGTTTTAAATAATTATGGTTTTGAGAATAAAAAGGACAAAGTGATATTTTGTCCGTCTGATACCACCGGGGCGCAACAAAGAATAATCCGGCCAAATAGCCACCAGATGGCACTTCGCACCATGAACACCACGAGGCTGAAAGCCATCAACTGCCGGTTCAGGGCTTATGCCGGTGATACCGTTAGCCCGTGGAATGTGCAATCGGGTATGTTTTATTTTAAGGATTGTATCATGGAGGGTGGGGTGGATTTTTATTGCCCGCGTGGATGGGCTTATGCCGAGGGATGCACATTTATCACTCATTCCGGCGAAGCGGCTATCTGGCACGACGGCTCGAAAGTACAGGATTCAAAAACAGTTTTAGTCAATTGCAGTTTTGAAGGGATCGATAATTTCAAGCTGGGCCGGTATCACAGGGATGCACAGTTTTATCTTATCAATTGCAGTTTTGCGGCTAACATGGCCGATAAGGATATTTACCTGGTGCCTACCACAAATACGATCCGGTGGGGGCGGAGGGTGTATTACTTTAACTGTCACAGGAAGAATGGCGATTATATCTGGTTTGCCGATAACCTTTCTTCCGCCAATGGAAATATTGATCCACGAAAAATTGATGCGGCATGGGTATTTGGTAACAGGTGGAACCCACTGATAAATTAATAAAATGAAATTAAACAGGAGCGCTCTCGCACACATAACGGCAACGGATACACTGGTAAAACCTTCGGATAATATGTTTGAGTTACCGGAAAAAGTATTGCAGTTTGGAACAGGGATCCTCTTGCGTGGCTTGCCTGATTTCATGATCGGTCATGCCAATAACAACGGTATTTTTAATGGACGGATAGTGGTGGTAAAGTCAACGGCTACAGGCAGTACAGATGCTTTTGAAGAACAGGATGGGTTGTATACCGTTTGTGTGAGAGGCATTGATAATGGAAAAAAAGCAGAGGAGAACCATATCGTTTCCTCTATCAGCCGCGTGCTTTCCGCAGGCAATGAATGGGATAGCATACTCGAATGTGCCGATAATCCTGATATGCAGGTGATCATTTCTAACACGACAGAAGTGGGCATCACGCTGATCCAGGATAATATCCATCATGCGCCGCCGGTATCATTTCCTGGAAAACTGGTGGCTTTTTTATATCAGCGATTTAAACATTTTCATGGTGATACAACAAAGGGACTTGTTATCATTCCAACAGAATTGATCCCGGATAACGGAGATGTATTGTTATCGATCGTACTGGAACTGGCGCATCAGAATAACCTTGAAACTGCGTTTATCGACTGGATCGAAAATGCGAATTTCTTCTGTAATTCGCTTGTAGACAGGATTGTACCGGGTAAGTTGCCTGCCGAGGCTCATCACCAATTGGAGAAGGAATTAGGATACACGGATGAACTGATGATCGTAAGCGAAGTATACAGTCTTTGGGCCATTGAATCTTCCAATGAAAAAGTGAAAAATATATTGTCTTTTGCAGCATGCAATGATGGTATCGTGATAGCTCCGGATATAGAAAAGTTTCGTGAACTGAAATTGAGATTGTTGAATGGTGCACACACATTTGCCTGCGGCCTTGCTCACCTGGCGGGTTTTGTTACAGTTAAACAAGCAATGGATGATGATGCATTTGCAAATTATATCCGTCAGATGATGCACGAGGAAATTATTCCGGTGATCAGCAAAGGGGATATAAGCCGCAGCGATGCTGAAAATTTTGCAGAAAAAGTACTCGATCGTTTTCGCAATAATTTTATCGAACACAAATGGTTAAGCATTACCGCCCAGTATGCTTCCAAGATGAACATGCGGAATGTAGCTGTGGTAAAGGCTTACATGCAGCAGTATGGCTATCTGCCGCCGTACATGGGGTTGAGTTTTGCCGCCCATATTTTGTTCATGCGATCTACGCAAGGGGAAGATGGTAATTTTTACGGGGAACTCAATGGAGTGCCTTATCTTGTAAATGATCAGCATGCCGCAATTTATGCAGCTGCGTGGAAACAGGGCGGTCTGGAAATTATCCTGGCAAAGTTGCTCGGCAATGAGTCGATCTGGAACGAAGATCTTTCGGTGCTGCCGGGACTGAAAAATGAAATATTGCATTGGTTGCAATTGTTGATGAATGTAGGCGCTAAGGCAGCGATACAGCAAGCCGCTAAACAAAAAAAGGAATTGATCAGATGAAAAATAATGTCTTAAAAGTACATCCCTCCGATAATGTGCTGGTAGCTTTACAGGATCTTGAAAAAGGTGCGGTGATCACGTATGATGGTATGGCAACAACTCTGCTGGAAAACATCCCGGCAAAACATAAGTTTTTTTTACAGTCATTAAAGGAAGGTGATGACGTCATCATGTATGGGGTGCTGGTAGGAAAAGCACAGTCTGCGCTGCAGCCTGGAAACCTGATGACCACTGCGAACGTTAAACATGCTTCCAGCGGATATGGCTACAGGGCCGCACATTATCTATGGCAGCCGCCGGATGTCTCAAAATTCCAAAACAGGACCTTTGATGGATATCATCGTAAGGATGGGAGAGTAGGTACGGCTAATTACTGGCTTTTCATCCCCACCGTTTTTTGTGAAAACAGGAACCTTGATGTGATCAAAGAAGCATTGCACAATCAGCTGGGATACGCTGTGACAGCCAAATACAAGAATTTTGTGCATGAATTGGCTGAGGCATATAATAAGAAGGAAGATATTGAATCTGTAAAATTTACGGCTGGTAATACAAAAAATGCACGGCTGTTTAAAAATATCGATGGCATAAAATTTCTGAATCACCAGGGCGGGTGCGGAGGTATACGGCAGGATGCCGCTGTATTGAGCAAATTGCTGGCAGCTTATGCCGATCATCCGAATGTGGCTGGTGTTACGATGTTGAGCCTCGGATGCCAGAACCTGCAGGTACAGGATTTCCTGGCCGATCTTAAAACTGCGAACCCTGCATTTGACAAGCCATTACTGATCTTCGAACAACAGCAATCTCAAAGTGAGGAGCAATTGATCAGTGATGCTATCAAACAGACTTTTGAAGGATTGATAGAAGCGAATAAGCTTCACCGAGAGCCTGCTACGTTGGACAAACTTACACTGGGTGTGAAATGCGGCGGCAGCGATGGTTTCAGCGGTTTGTCTGCAAATCCTGCCGTCGGCTATACCGCAGATCTGCTCGTGGCTTTAGGAGGGAAAGTACTGCTGGCCGAGTTCCCGGAGCTATGTGGTGTGGAGCAAAATCTTATTGATCGCACTGCTGATAAAGACAAGGCGGAAAAATTCATTCATCTCATGCATCGTTACGAAGACATGGTAACGCAGGCCGGATCAAGCTTTAGCATGAACCCTTCTCCCGGCAATATCAAAGATGGATTGATCACGGATGCTATCAAAAGTGCAGGAGCCGCAAAAAAAGGCGGAACATCTCCTGTGGTAGACGTGTTGGATTATACAGAACAGGCCACGAAACCCGGCCTGAGCCTGGTTTGTACGCCTGGTAATGATGTGGAGGCTACTACGGGTAAAGCTGCATCGGGGGCAACCTTGATATTATTTACTACCGGGCTGGGTACACCGACAGGCAATCCTGTTTGTCCCACCATTAAAGTAGCAACGAATACGAAGCTGGCAAAACGTATGGCCGATATAATCGACATCGATACCGGCCCCATAATCGAAGGAGAAAAATCCATCGGGCAAATGGGCGAAGAGATACTGGAATACTGTATTGAAGCCGCCAGCGGCCATGTGATACCGAAGGCAGTGTTGCTTAACCAGGATGATTTTATTCCCTGGAAACGGGGAGTAAGCCTGTAATCAATTACGAATTACGAATTAAAAATTAAGAATGGAGGCTGGAGTGCTGGTTTCGGCTTATGAATACTGATCCAGGGCTTTCGTTCCATAGGAACGCAGTGTAGGTAGGAAATAGTTCCATTTTTCGTTCCGTAGGAACGTAGTGTGGGTAGAAGAGTAATTTCATTTTTTCGTTCCGTAGGAACGTAGTGTGGGTAGAAAAATGATTTCATTTTTGTTTCGTTGCGTAGGAACGTAGTGTGGGTAGAAAAATGATTTCATTTTTGTTTCGTTCCGTAGGAACGATTTATGGGTTATGAAGCAAAATAAATAAATTCGCAAGGTTCGTAGAACACATTGCGATAAAAATAAAAGATCATGAAGGAATTTTTAGATGAAAATTTTTTGCTGAACAACAAGACAGCACAGACATTATACCACGACTATGCCAGGCAGATGCCGATCATAGATTACCATTGCCATTTGTCTCCGGAAGATATCGCGAAGGATAAAAAATATGAGAATCTTACACAGGTATGGTTGTATGGCGATCATTATAAATGGCGTGCCATGCGCACAAATGGGGTGGATGAAAGTTTTATCACCGGAAATAAACCCGATGTGGAAAAGTTTTTTAAGTGGGCGGGAACGGTGCCGTTCACTTTGCGCAACCCCTTATATCACTGGACGCACCTCGAACTACAACGTTATTTTAATGTGCACGAAGTGCTCAACGAGAGCTCTGCACAAAAAATATATGACATCTGTTCAGCCAGATTACAGGAGCCCGGTTACACCGTAAGAGGGCTTTTGAATAAGATGAATGTGAAGGTTGTTTGCACCACAGATGATCCGTTGGATAACCTCGAACATCATGTTCAGTTAAAGAACGACGGCTTCGAGATCCCCATCCTGCCTGCATTTCGGCCGGATGCTGCAATGAACGTGGATGACGCGGCCAGGTTTAATAAGTATGTTGATCAGCTAGAAAAAGTTTCCGGGATTTCCATAACAAGTCATGCAGATTTTTTAAACGCACTGAAAAAACGTCACGATTTTTTTGCGGAAAATGGTTGCAAAGTTTCGGATCATGGCCTCGAAGAAATTTATGCTGAAGATTTTACCGATGAAGAGATCCGCAATATTTTCGATAAGATCCGCAGTGGAAAAGATTTGTATATTGCGGAGAACCGCAAATTCAGATCGGCAATGCTGATCGCATTCGCGGAATGGGATGCAGAAAAATCCTGGGTGCAACAATATCATCTTGGTGCTATCCGTAATAACAACAGCAGGATGCTTGGAAAATTGGGCGCTGACACCGGCTGGGATTCTATCGGGGATTTTTCACAGGCCAGGGCATTGTCAAAATTTTTGAATCGGCTGGATACGGAAGATAAACTGGCAAAGACGATCCTCTATAATCTTAATCCGGCCGACAATGAAATGATGGCGACCATGATCGGCAATTTCAACGACGGATCAGTGGAAGGAAAGATACAATGGGGTTCGGCATGGTGGTTCCTTGATCAGAAAGATGGAATGACAAAACAGATCAACGCTTTGTCGAATATGGGACTGCTCAGCAAGTTCGTTGGCATGCTCACCGATTCCAGGAGTTTCATGTCTTTTCCGAGGCACGAATATTTCAGAAGGATATTATGTAATCTTTTCGGCGAAGAAATTGAGAACGGAGAATTGCCCAACGATGTGGAATGGACAGGCAAGATCATACAGGATATATGTTTCAATAATGCGAAGCAATACTTTAATTGGTAATTAAGAATTAAGAATTGCCAACTTCGAAAGGTCGTTAAAGAATAAAATAAGTAATTCGTGTAATTCGCCTGATTCGTGTAATAAAAAAAATATGAGCTTACAGCAATTTGACCTTACAGGAAAAACCGCATTGGTAACCGGCGCCAGCAAAGGCATCGGAAAGTCAATGGCCATAGGACTTGCAGAAGCGGGGGCAGATATCATCGGTGTATCGCATTCGCTGGCGGCATCGGGGAGCGAAGTGGAAAAAGAAGTCTTGGCAACAGGAAGAAAATTTAAAGCATACCAGGCAGATCTTACAAGCAGGGAGTCATTGTATGTATTCATCCAAAAAGTATTTGATGAAAATCCGGCGATCGATATTCTTGTTAACAATGCCGGAACCATCCTGCGTGCGCCTGCGGCTGAACATAGTGATGAATATTGGGATAAAGTGCTTAATATAAATCTCGATGCACAATTCATCCTTGCACGCGAAACCGGCAAGCATATGTTGAAACGGGGTAGTGGCAAGATCATTTTCACCTGCTCGTTATTAAGTTTCCAGGGTGGTGTAAATGTTCCGGGATACGCCGCCAGCAAAGGCGCTATCGCAAGCCTGGTAAAAGCATTGGCCAACGAATGGGCTTCCAGGGGCATCAATGTAAATGGCATAGCCCCTGGTTATATTTCTACCGACAACACCGAAGCTTTGCGCAATGACCCCGATCGCAGCAAATCTATCCTCGACAGGATACCGGCCGGGCGCTGGGGCAATCCCGACGATTTCAAAGGCCCCGTTGTATTCCTCGCTTCCGAAGCATCCTCATATGTACAGGGAACAATATTGACGGTTGATGGAGGATGGATGGGGAGATAGAATTAAGAATTAAGAATGTGTGGTGGGTTTGAAATATCCTGGTTATTAATTGACTTCATAACTAAGGAATTAAAAAAAAGTAAAAATAACCTTCAAAGATTTCACTATTGACTATTGACAATTCACTTATTTGTTGCTTCGGCGAGATACTCATCCGCTTCTCCCCTCAATTGCAGGGGAAGTTCATCGAGGATGCAAAAATGCCGGTATACATCGGCGGTGCAGAGTTGAATGTCGCCAATGCGCTAGCCGCATGGAAAACTCCCGCAAAATATGTTACGGCTATGCCGGACAATTATCTTTCGAAAGAAATACTGGAATCTGTTCATAAAAACAAGATCGATACATCTTCTGTTGTACTCACCGGAGACCGCATTGGCAGCTATTATTTACCGCAGGGTGCCGATCTTAAACATAGCGGTGTGATCTACGATCGTGCCAGGTCTTCATTCGCGGGATTGAAACCCGGACAGTTGAATTGGGATGATATTCTCAAAGGCGCTACATGGTTTCACTTCAGTGCTATAAGCCCGGCATTAAATGAAGATGCTGCGGCCATTTGCCTGGAAGGCGTGAAAGCCGCTTCCGCAAAAAATATCACGATCTCAGTCGACCTTAATTATCGTGCAAAACTCTGGCAGTACGGAAAGCAGCCAATTGAAGTGATGCCGGCATTGGCTGAATATTGTAACGTGATCATGGGCAATGTATGGGCAGCGCAGATGCTGCTGGGCATTGAGCATGAAAAAGATTTCGATCCTGTATCGGGTAATAAGGAAGCCTATCTTCGACAAGCAGATATTACTTCGAAAAAGATCAGTGAGACATTCCCTGCATGCCACACCATCGCCAATACATTTCGCTTTGATGAAGGCGAGGGAATAAAATATTTTGCTGCGCTGAATACAAAAGAAGGACAGTTTTCTTCCACTGTATATCGCACACAGCATATCGTAGACAGGGTAGGGAGCGGCGATTGTTTCATGGGAGGATTGATCTACGGCCTGGTGAATGAAAATCCTCCGCAGGATATCATAGAATTCGCTGCAGCGGCGGCTTTCGGTAAGCTTCAGCAGTTAGGGGATGCCACAACAAACACAGTGGAAGATGTACAAAAAATAATTTCAGACAATGAGCAAAAAGGATAATATACTCGGATTATTGAACCAGCAAGGCCTCATGCCTTTGTATTTTCATGAAGACGAAACAACCTGTATCGAACTAATGGGAGCCTTATACAGTGCTGGTGTACGCCTGCTGGAGTTTACCAATCGCGGGCCTGCTGCGTTGGATAATTTTGCAGCAATGAAAAAAGTTGCGGTAGAAAAATATCCGGATATGTACCTCGGCGCAGGAACGATCAAAGACAGTAAAGATGCGGAAGCATTCATAAAAGCAGGCGCTGATTTTTTGATCAGCCCGGCTTTGGCAAAAGATGTTTTTAAAGTGGCTGAAAAAGAGCATGTGCTCTGGATGCCAGGCTGCATGACACCTACAGAAATATTGAAAGCGGAAAAACTGGGCGTACCATTGGTGAAATTATTTCCGGGGAATGTACTGGGCCCCGGTTATATGGCTGCCATCCGTGAACTGTTCCCAAAGATGCGTTTCATGCCAACAGGTGGTGTTGAAACCACCCGCGAAAACATCCAGGCATGGTTTGATGCCGGCGTAAGCGCCGTAGGAATGGGAAGTAAATTATTGACAAAAGATGTGATTGCCAATAAGCAATACGATGAACTGATCACGCATACCAAAGAAGTGCTTGCTATTATTAACGATTGTAAAAAATAATTTCTTGCCATATGGACCAACCTAAAATGACCAGGTTCAGGTGGACAATAACAACTATGTTGTTTTTTGCCACTACCATCAATTATCTTGATCGCCAGGTATTGTCCCTGACGTGGCAGGACTCGATCGTGCCGGAGTTTCATTGGACCAACAATGACTACGGAACTATCACCGCAACTTTCTCGCTGGTATACGCTTTCGCGATGTTGTTTGCCGGTAAGATCATCGATTGGATGGATACTAAAAAAGGATTTTTCTGGTTCATATTTATCTGGTCATTGGGTGCATGCCTGCATGCGTATTGCGGCATAGCTACCGCCGGAGTTTTAAAAGGCGAATGGTTTGTTGGATTTGCGAAAGCAAAGGAGATCATCGGTACCGTGGGAGATACCGCACGCATCGCATCTATAAGCGTTACCTTATTCATCATTGCACGTATCGTGCTGGCGGTGGGTGAAGCTGGGAATTTTCCCGCTTCCATCAAAGCTACCGCCGAGTATTTTCCTAAAAAGGACAGGGCATTTTCTACGAGTATCTTCAATGCCGGAGCCACTGTTGGTGCGCTTTTGGCACCTGTTACCATTCCATTCATCGCAAAAGCATACGGGTGGGAAATGGCATTTATCATCATCGGTTCGCTGGGTTTCATCTGGATGGGCTTCTGGGTTTTTATTTACCAAAAACCACATGTTCATCCGAAAGTGAATGAACATGAACTGAAATATATCCAGCAGGATGATGCTGATAATATTTCAACGGCAGACGGGGTATTTGTTTCCGCTTCCTCAAAAGTCAGCTTTTCAAAAGCTTTATCTTACAGGCAGACATGGGCTTTCGCTATCGGCAAATTCATGACGGATGGTGTATGGTGGTTCTTTCTTTTCTGGACACCGGCCTACCTCAAATCTGTTTACAACCTTGATTCCACTCAAAGTGCCCCGCAAATATTCGTGTTATACAGTATCACATTGTTATCGATCATCGGTGGATGGCTGCCTACATTTTTCGTAGAAAAGAAAGGTATGAATCCTTACAATGGCCGCATGAAAGCGATGCTCATATTCGCGTTCATTCCGTTACTTACTTTACTGGCGCAACCGCTGGGTTATATTTCCGTGTGGATCCCTGTTATCATCATCGGTATCGCAGGGGCGGCCCATCAATCCTGGTCGGCCAATATTTTTACCACCGTTGGAGATATGTTTCCCAAAAAAGCTATTGCTACTGTTACCGGCATCGGTGGAATGGCGGGCGGTATCGGCTCTTTCTTTATCAATAAAGGCTCGGGTGTGCTGTTTGACCACGCAAAAAATACCAACATGAAACTCCTTGGCTTCGAAGGCATCGAATCAGGATATTTCATCATATTCGCCATCTGCGCTGTAGCATACCTGATCGGCTGGTTCATTATGAAAACGCTGGTGCCGAAGTATCAACCGATCACCGATCTGTGATCGTGAAATGGTGAAAAGTGAATGGTGAAATCGTCGAACATTTTAATAGAAAATGCAGGTTGTAAGACCTGCATTTTTAGTTTGTGTAATATGATGTAGCCAAAAAATATCCACTTCAATGATTTCACCTTTCACCTTTCACCTTTCACTATCTTTGCCTGAATGAAGCAACTTTCCACCCTCAATAAATATTTCTGGAAATACCGGTGGTACTTTTTACTTGGTATCATATTCGTTGTCCTTACCAATTATTTCCGCATTCTTGCTCCACAGATAACGGGGTATGTGGTGAATACAGTGGTAAATACCATCAGCCGAAACGCCCCCCAACATACTGGCAGCAATAATTACGACTGGCTGGTACAAATGACCATACAGTATTTCAATGCGTTGGATTTCAAGACCAGGATACTTTTCACCGGCATCATTTTACTGGTACTGGCAGTCATCAGCGGATTCTTCATGTTCCTCATGCGGCAGACGATCATCGTGATGAGCCGTCATATTGAGTTTGACCAGAAGAACGAAGTTTTTACCCATTACCAGAAACTGGATACAGCTTTCTATAAAATGCACAGTACCGGCGACCTCATGAACCGTATCTCAGAAGATGTCAGCCGCGTGCGCATGTACACCGGCCCGGCGCTCATGTATTTTATCAACCTTGCGGCAACGATCGGCTTTAGTGTTTATTTCATGTTGCGTTCCGATGTAAAACTTACCATCGTAGCGCTTTGTCCGCTACCGATACTTGCATTCACCATCTATTTCGTCAATACCATCATCAACCGCAAGAGCGAACGCATTCAGGCATTGCTCAGCGACCTCACCACCAATGCCCAGGAATCTTATTCGGGTATACGCGTCATCAAATCGTTTGTACAGGAAAAAAACATGTTCAGTTTTTTCAAAAACAACAGCGAATCCTACCGCAGCAACGCACTCAGCCTGGCAAAAACAGAAGCGATCTATTTTCCCAGCATGGCCCTATTGATCGGCCTCAGCACTTTGATGACGATACTGGTGGGCGCACTCGATGTGGTGAACCACCCGGGCAATCCGGCCTATTCTGTAGGCAAGATCGCGGAATTTGTGTTGTATATCCAAATGCTCACCTTTCCTGTAAGCGCCATCGGCTGGACGGCCAGCATGACGCAACGGGCAGTAGCTTCGCAACGCAGGATCAATGAATTCCTGCACCTGCAGCCGGAGATAAAAAATGCGCCAGGCGCCGTCGATCAGGTGTTGCAGGGCAATATCAGTTTTGAAAAAGTGAATTTCACCTATCCGCACACAGGCATTCATGCCATTAAAGATTTTTCACTCGAAGTGAAGAAGGGCGAAAAGATAGCGATCGTTGGACGGACAGGTTCAGGCAAATCAACCATTGCACAGCTACTGCTCCGCATGTATGATATTAATGACGGCAAGCTTGCTTATGACGGAATAGGTATCCGCGAATTCAAGACGGAAAGCCTGCGTTCGCAGATGAGTTATGTGCCGCAGGATGTTTTTCTTTTCAGCGACAGTATAAAAAATAATATTCGTTTTGGTAATGCCGCTGCTACAGAGACTGAAGTATTTGATGCCGCAAAACAAGCGAATATCTACAACGAGATCGAAGGGTTTGATGAAAAATTTGAAACCCTGGTAGGTGAGCGGGGCGTTACATTGAGCGGTGGCCAGAAGCAAAGGATATCCATTGCAAGGGCGCTGATCAAAAAACCCGAGATCGTGATCTTCGACGATTGCCTGAGTGCGGTGGATGCACGGACTGAAAAAACGATCCTCGGCAACTTATACGAATACCTCCAGGATCGAACGGCCATCATCATTACCCATAGGATATTTTCATTGTTCAATTTCGATAAGATAATCGTGATGGACGATGGCAGGATAGTAGAACAAGGCACTCATGCCGCATTGATGGCTAAAAATGGTATTTATACAGAGATGTACAACAAGCAGCAGGCGGGCGAAAGTAGCGAGACCTCCCGGGTTTTCTTCTAACCCCGGAGTGTTTGTTCTAAAGAAACACCCGGAGGTTTTAAAAACCTCCGGGGTTTTATACCATAAATTTTGTCATATCAAAAAGAATTTTATCTTTGAAGCCATTAATTCAGGTACAATTTTTTAAATAAAAACAATTATCAAAAGTGGCGTACGAAAACAACGACAAAAAAATGGAAAGCGTTTACAGCAAACGCATAAAAGCAGGGAAACGCAGAACTTACTTTTTTGATGTAAGAGAAACCCGTGGAAACGATTTTTATTTAACGATCACTGAAAGCCGTAAACGTTTTGATTCTGAAGGGTACGACAGGCATAAGATCTTTTTGTACAAAGAAGATTTCAACAAGTTTGTAAAAGGATTGAATGAGGCAGTAGATTACGTAAAAACTGACCTGATGCCGGATTTTGATTTCGATGCATTCAACCACGATAATCCATATGATGAAGAAGGGCAGCCTTACAATCCTGAAGCCGCCTCATCTTACATCGCACCAGTAGCTTCTGCCGAAGTAGCGGCTCCGGTAGTAGAAGAAGTTGCTCCGGTAAAAGAAGAAGAAGTTCCGGCGCCTCCACAGGATAATGGCAGCACGGAAGAAGTAGACAAATGGTAATTTAGTCAATAGGGAGTAGTCAATTGTCAAACCTTTGCGGGTTATTGCATAGTTCGATTCTAATTCAACAGAAGTTTTAATAGTAAAAAAATGCCGCTTCATATGAAGCGGCATTTTTAGTTACAATATCTGATTTTATGATCTTACCATTAAGAATGCAGTAACGAAGTCTTCACTATTGACTATTGACTATTGACTATTCACCATTCACTTTCTTAAAAGCGTTGATTAACCCGTTCGTAGAAGAATCATGAGAAGAGATCTCAGTGCTTCCATCCAGTTCCGGTAATACTTTTTTCGCCAGTACTTTTCCAAGTTCCACGCCAAACTGATCGAAGCTGTAGATGTTCCAGATCACCCCCTGAACAAATATTTTATGCTCGTAAAGTGCAGTCAGCTGACCGAGTGTATAGGGCGTTATTTCTTTCAGTAAAAACGAATTGGTTGGCCTGTTCCCTTCAAACACCCTGTATACATCAGCATTGGAAGCCCCGTTCATCAAGGCTTCTGTTTGTGCAAAGAAATTGCTCAGTAAAATAGGATGGTGCCCGCCGATAGGATTGTGGCTGATGGCCGGCGCAATGAAATCTGCCGGTATCACCTGGTTGCCCTGATGAATGAGTTGATAGAATGCATGCTGGCCATTTGTTCCGGGTTCGCCCCAGATCACCGGCCCGGTGGCATACGTTACGCGTTCACCATTACGGTCTACATATTTACCATTACTTTCCATATTTCCCTGCTGGAAATATGCGGCAAAACGGTGCAGGTATTGATCGTAAGGAAGAATGGCTTCTGTGCGTGTGCCATAAAAATTGCCATACCAGATGCCCAGCACGGCCATGATCACCGGGATATTTTTATTGAATTCCGTATTCAGAAAATGCTGGTCGGTGGCATGCGCCCCTTTGAGTAACTGTTCGAAATGATCATACCCGATCGTAAGCGCAATCGACAAACCGATAGCGCTCCAAAGGCTGTAACGGCCGCCCACCCAGTCCCAGAACACGAACATGTTTTCCGGAGCGATGCCGAATTTCACCACGTCTTTTTCATTGGTGCTGAGCGCCGCAAAATGTTTGGCGATATGCGCTTCATCTTTTGCAGCCGCCAGGAACCACTCACGGGCGGTATTCGCATTGGTCATGGTTTCCTGTGTGGTAAACGTTTTGCTCGCTACCAGGAACAAGGTTTCTTCAGGAGTTATCTTTTTGAATGTTTCGGCAATATGCGTGCCGTCGATATTACTTACAAAATAAGGCTGGATGCCTTCTACCCAATATGGTTTCAGGGCTTCGGTCACCATCACCGGGCCAAGATCGCTGCCGCCGATGCCGATATTGACAATGTATTTTATTTTTTTACCGGTGTAACCTTTCCATTCCCCGCTGTGGATCTTTGCACAAAAATCTTTCATTTGTTTTTGCACCGCCTGCACATCCGGCATGATATCCTTACCATCCAATACTACCGGTTTACCCGAAAAATTGCGTAAAGCCGTATGCAGCACTGCTCTTCCCTCAGTTTCATTGATCTTTTCCCCGGCAAACATCGCATCGATCGCATCCTTCAGGTTGCAGTCATTCGCCAGTTGCAACAGGAGTTCCAGCGTATTTTCGTTGAAAATGTTTTTCGAATAATCAAATATGATATCTTCAAAACGAAGGTGGTGTTTTTTAAAACGATCAGCATCTGCTGCAAACAATTCCTTCATCTGCACAGGCTGCATCTCTTCAAAATGCTGTGACAACGATTGCCATGATGGAGTAGTGGTGGGGTTAATTTTTGGAAACATAAAGACAATTAAGAATTAAAAATTACGAATTACGAATGGGTTACATTCAAAATCCGGTTTGCTAAGTTACTAATCAATTGAGAATTAAAAATTAAGAATTAAGAATGCAGATCATTTAAGATCAGCACTGGAAAATAAAAAAGGTTGCAGAAGTGCAACCTGTACTATGTTCGTGGAGTAGTAAAATCTTCCAAGGTTTCACTATTGACTCATTCACCCATTGACGCATCATACATCATAGATCATAGATCATCCATCATAGATTTACTCCATCGTGTGAATGAGCTGGATCAGCCGGTTTACCATTTCATTTACAACGTCGAGGTGAAATACCATTCGTACCTGTGTGGCCGATATGGGCAGACAAAGCACCTCATATTTTTTCATGTACTCGCAAAAAGAAGCAGCAGTATAATGCCCGATGAGTTCGAATATGATGATATTAGTTTCCACAGGAAGCATTTTGCCTACAAAATCTTTCGTCAGCAAAGCTTCCGCTACCTGTTTGGCATGGATGTGATCTACCTGCAGCCGCTCGATATTATTCTGCAACGCGAATAACCCGGCAGCGGCAAGGTAACCGGCCTGTCGCATTCCGCCGCCAAAAACCTTTCTTACACGCCTCGCCTGGCGGATGAATTCAAAATCGCCCAATAAAAGGCTTCCAATCGGAGCGCCTAAACCTTTACTTAAGCAAATTGATATACTATCAAATAATTCACCATATTGCAAGGTTGTTTCTCCGGTTTGGGATAAAGCATTAAATAATCTTGCTCCATCAAGGTGTAACTTCAGGTCATGCTTAAGACAAATTGTTTTAATATCCTGAATATCAATTATTTTATAAATGCTACCTCCACCTCTGTTTGCAGTATTTTCCAGCACTACCAGCCTGCTTACAGCTTTGTGGATATCGTCCGGGTTTATCGATTCTTCCACCTGCGGGGCAGTGATCCGGCCGCGGTCACCCTGGATCGCTTTTACCTGGCTGCCGCTATTGGAAGCAATGCCCCCGCCTTCATATATATATACATGGCTGCTGGCCTCGCAGATCACTTCATCACCGGGACGGGTATGACATTTTATCCCGATCTGATTGGTCATGGTACCGCTCGGGCAAAATAAAGCGGCTTCCATGCCGAACATATTCCGGGCATAGTCTTCCAGTTCGTTTATCGTAGGGTCTTCCCCGAAAACATCATCCCCGACTTTCGCCTGCATCATCGCAAGCAGCATGGCTTCGGAAGGTTTTGTAAATGTGTCTGATCGTAAGTCTGTTATCACAATTAAGAATTAAAAATTAAGAATTAAAAATGTTGGAGGTCTCAAATATCAGTATTTTTTTAACTCAAAGCCCAAACTACACGGAGTGCTAAAATTTTCTTTCCTAATGTAACTACTATCCCGGCCACCCTTTAAACCCCTAAACCCTCTCAACTTTCTCAACCCTAATCCCTAATCCGGCTTTATTGTCGCTGCACCTCAGGCAATGTTAAGATTTACGACACTTTTCGTCTGTTTCATTGTTACAACACTAAATGGATTGATTTTTGCTGTATAAGAAAGTGTTGTTATAAGGAATTTTCGGGACAATGTTATACACCACTTATCCCTTTTTTTCGATAACATTATGAAATACAACTTTTACGTATTACCTTTGCGAACGATTTTTGTTGGTTTTTTGGTCAATTTCCCCTAATTGCAACATTTTCCCAATAATTATTGTCTATAGAGTGTACATTTCTGAATTTAATACTATACAATGAGGCAACTTAAGATCGCTACCCAGATTACCAACAGAGATTCACAGGCTGTTGAGAAATATCTGCAGGAGATTTCAAAAATTTCAATGATCACCCCCGAAGAGGAAACCATCCTGGCGCAAAAGATAAAGATGGGTGATCAACGTGCACTGGACAAACTGGTGCAGGCTAACCTTCGTTTCGTGGTTTCCGTTGCAAAACAATATCAACACCAGGGTCTTTCATTAAGTGACCTGATCAATGAAGGGAATCTCGGTCTGATCAAAGCCGCTCAGCGTTTTGATGAAACCAAAGGTTTCAAATTCATCTCTTATGCCGTTTGGTGGATCCGTCAGTCTATCCTCCAGGCTTTGGCCGAACAGGGCAGGTTGGTACGTTTGCCACAAAACAAGATCGGTACTTACAATAAAGCGAACAAAGCTTACATGGCCTTTGAACAGGAACATGAAAGGGAACCATCTACCGAAGAACTGGCAGAACTCCTCGAAATGAGCGAAACCGAGATCAACAACATTTTCCAGAGCAATACCCGTCATACTTCCCTCGATGCACCGGTGCATGAAGCAGAAGATGTGGCGATGGGCGACCTGCTGAAAGGTGGTGATGAAACCGATGAAGACGTAATGCACGATTCATTGAAAAATGAAATTCGCCGCGTACTGAAATCACTTTCTCCACGTGAAGCAGAGATCGTAAATGCTTACTTCGGACTGGATGGCGAAAATGGAGTTACCATCGAACAGATTGGGCAGAAATATGATCTTACGAAAGAACGTATCCGCCAGATCAAGGAAAGGGCCATCAAACGCCTGCAGAAAGCAAGGTACAGTGGTGCGCTGAAAGCGTATCTAGGCTAATTCGATCTGGATAAAAATTATATAAAACGAAAAGCTCTTCCAATTGGAAGAGCTTTTCGTTTTTGTCAATAGTGAATAGTGAATAGTCAATAGTCAATAGTGAAACCTTTATACGTATTTCCTTTTCTTGCAGATTTTCCCTGCGCAAACTTTGCTCTCTCTTTTCTCAGCGCCTGCCCCGCTGAATGGCGTGGGTTTAAGAAAAAGTTCTTAATCTTAAAATTTCAAAAGAATAAAAAACTTTCGCACAGAAGCTTTGCAAACGATCAACAACCTGCAACCCGTCACCCGCAACTACTGAAAAAAAGTAGCTGATAATTTTTACAACTCTCAAAGGTTTCACTATTCACTATTCACTATTCACTATTCACCATTCACTAAATATACCGTGTGCAGGGTATAACTTCGCCTATCCCTCCCCGTTACATTTGTAAAAAACTAAAAACATTTTTACAAATGAAAGCATTCTACATTTTCCTTGCATCGCTGCTGGTATTTACCACAACCGGCTTTACCAATAACATCAGCGTTTCCACCGCAACCTTGAGTGGACAGAATACAAGTGCACATACAGAGATCATCAACTTCAACGTGGCGTGGGACAACAGCTGGCGCACTTCCACCAACGAAAATAATTACGACGGTGCCTGGATATTTGTAAAGTTCCGCAAACAGGGTACTACCGACTGGCGTCATTGCACCATCAGCGGAACCGGCTTTACTGCTGCAACAGGGGCCACCTTCTCGGTGCCTGCAGATGGTAAAGGCGCTTTCATTTATCGCTCTGCAAATGGTATCGGTAATGTTAGCTATACCGGCAACCAGCTCGTGTGGAACTATGGCGCTGATGGAATCCTCGACAACGAAACCGTGGAGATCCGCGTGTTTGCGTTGGAAATGGTATACATCCCTTCCGGTAGCTTTTACCTCGGCAGCGGTGGTACGGAAAGTTTTGCTTTCTCCAACGGTTCGGGTTCCGCTCCATACCTGGTAGCAGATGCGTCGGCTATTAACACGGGTACCACTACAGGTACGCTCAACTATGGTGGCAACGGAACCGGCAGCCCCATACCGGCTACTTTTCCTACCGGCTTCAATGCTTTCTGGATCATGAAATATGAAGCTACACAGCAACAATACGCCGATTTTTTAAATCATATCGATCAGGCCAGGGCAACTGTGTTGAACACTTCGCCGGCAAGTGTAACCGGCAGCCATCCAGGGTTTACGCCGGTTGCGGGCGAAAAATCCGTTTCCCAGGTAGGATTCAGGTTTAATGGGGCATTGGCTGACTGGTCGGGCCTGCGACCGCTATCCGAAATGGAATTTGAAAAAGCCTGCCGTGGTTACAATACACCGGCTGTGGCCAATGAATATGTTTGGGGAACTACTACCATAGTACCGCTGGTAACGGTTACCAATGCAGGGCTTGCCAACGAAACAGTAGCTACACCTGTAAATGCCAACGCCAACATACAAAGCGGCATCAGTGTATTTACCCGTGCCGGTTTATTTGCCCGCACTACCGGTTCTACCCGCGAACTCAGCGGTGGTACCTATTACGGCGTGATGAACATGGGCGATAATGTTGAAGAGATCACCATCTACACCGGTTCCACTTTTGGCAGAGCCATCAGCGCAACCGTGCATGGCGATGGCTACCTGGAGAATGATGGGTATACCGATATCGCCGCCTGGCGCGATCACCGTGCATTCGGCATGAGAGGCGGAAGTTATATTTCCCCGCTTGCGAATGCCCGTACTTCCGACAGGGTGGCTGCAGCCTTTTTCTCCAGCTATCCGAGCGACAACGTGGGTGCAGGCCATGGCGCCCGTCTTGTGAGAACAGCCCCTTAATTAATTATTGATTATGTAGTGGAAAATGTTTTTACCAGTCTAAGCTGTCAGCCTGAGCTTGTCGAAGGCAGGATTAAGTCTGGAGTTAGCCTTCGACAAGCTCAGGCTGACAGTCGGAGAATAAACGCCGGTAGATCAAACGCACTGCTACTAAAAATTACAACATGAAACAACTGATGATTTTCGTATGGTTGTGGGGGAGTGGAATTACAGTCGCATCAGCGCAGAACAATACCATCTTTGGTGGCGGCAATGCAGATGGCTGGGATAAAACATCCTTTCAACAGGCGTCCAATAATATTTTTACAGGAGGGAACGGTGATGGCATCAGCATAACGTTATTTGCGCAGGCAGGTAACAACATATTTACCGGTGGCAATGGTGATGGCTGGGACAAAACCTCCTTTGCGCAAGCCGGCAACAATATCTTCACCGGCAGCGCCGGCGATGGATGGAGCAGCACTTCCTTTGCACAGCCCGCCAATGCTATTTTTGGCGGCGGCATCGGCGACGGCTGGGACAAGACTTCGTACGCTCAACCACTCAACGCCATTTTTGGCGGAGGCGCGGGTGATGGCTGGGATAAGACATCCTTTGCTCAACCGGAAAACAATATCTTCTTTGGTGGGGTGGGTGATGGCTGGGCCTCGGCGTATCGTCCACAGGGGCCGTTGCCTGTTACGTTTGAATATTTCACCGCAACAAAACTGAACACCCCGGCTTCTTTGCTGAAATGGAAAACAGCGCAGGAACTCAACAGCGCTACGTTTGAAATAGAACGCAGCAGTGATGCACTCACCTTCGCGAAGATCGGCAGTGTAGCAGCTGCAGGAAATTCAAACACAGCAATTGAGTATAGTTTTACAGACAATGCGCCTATCAAAGGCCTCAACTATTACCGCATCAAACAAATTGATCTCGACGGGCATTTCGTGTACACGCCAACGAGGGTGATCAACTTCGACCAACTGAATGCAGGATCACTGAGTTACTACCCGAATCCGACAGCCGGACTGCTCAACATCAAACTCACCGAAGCTTTGCAGAAAGAACCGAAAGTGATCAACATTTTCAATGCCGCAGGAATGGTGGTGAATCAATTGAAAATTGCGGCAAACAGCAATAGTGTACTCATCCTTGATTTGAGTAAATATGCCAGGGGTACGTATTTCATCCAGGTGAGAACGGCAATGGCCAATAGTACTGAACGGATTGTATTACAATAGTTATCGGTTGCGGGTAGCGGGTGGGCGATCGTTCGCATAGAAAATAAAATTTAGCTAACGATCAACCAGCCTTAACTCATCACCTGTAACCAACCTTCTTTCTTCTTCATACAACACGAACGGGGCGGCTTTATGGCTGCCCTTTTTCTTGTTGTATGTTTAATAAAAACTTACCATTGATGTTAGTCATTTAAGGCAGGAGCATGATTTTTAGTATAATGAAAGCCAATATTTTTTTATCCCGGCAAAACTTAACCCCGTTATTTTCTATTCTTTGGAATTCATTTTTTTATGCCGCAACCAGCTTTATCTTACATCATAGGAGCGGGGGCTGCAGGACATGCAGGAGCGGCCTTCCTTTTCTTTGCTTTGGTATGACCCTGAACTGCTCCGGCGGGTATATCTACCAGCAATGCCAACAGGAACTGGTTCAGTTCTGGGGTACACTCTTGACTATCTGTCTGTGCTTCTACAAAAAAACTTTCGTTGCCGTTGGTAAACGAAAAAAAGTAAACACTCAATTCTTTTTTGTTAACCAAACGGGTGCCTGCCGATTTAAAGCCGATAATACCATCCTCCGTTTCCGTTTTGGTTATTTGCTTCAGGCTGGTGCCATACGTTGTGTTGCCCGTATTATTGGCGTTGCGGCTTTGCTGGTAAAGGCCGGCAGTATTGACCACTATATTTTGCGAATTATAAATGGTAACCTTGCAAGTACCGCCTTTCCTGCTGTTGCTTTCCAGCACTACGGTTGACCTGGTTTGCGTGCTTTGCCAGCCGGCAGGAATGTTGAAGGTTGCAATGCCGAATTTGGTTTGCGACAGGAGCGTGCCGGTACAGGATAGTAACAGGAACAGGAGAAGGTAACTTTTCATACAACTATATTTTAAATGATGAATGATTCACTCTGTAAAAATAGTTTCGTGACAAACGGATTGTAACCCCGTAAAAAGGTGATTTTTCCATACGGGGCTTACCGGAAACTTTGGGGACAGTTGCTTTAACTCAACTTTTAATTATAAATTTATCAGTAAGTCTAGGCGATCATTTATTTTCATTCTCCTAAAAAAGGTATTTACAAACGATGAAGAAAGGATATAAAATCACTTTAGTTATTCTTTTCCTGATAGGCTTTACCTATTTGTTTGCCTGCACTTCCTTCCCTTTTTTTCCTGATAAGTCAATGTGTATGACGGACAGCCAATCCCTTACAAAAACCCGTTGGAAGCAAATGGGCGGTTTTGAAAAATACACACCTGACAGTTTAAGAACGGGCTGCTGGAGTACCGCGTTGGCACAGATCGTTTATTATCATCAACTCAAGCCTTTCGGCCATGTGGAATATACCTCGCGGCAAAATTATAAGATCAACGAAGACCTGGACAGCACCCAATTCAATTTCAATTTATTTGCAGCGGCCATCGACAGCACCACTTCCGAGGAAACGATCAGCCAGTTAGCCCGGTATAATTATTATGCAGCACTGGCGGTTCAAAAAGACTTTGGTACAGACCGGTACATGAACAAGCTGGCCTCTGCAGACCAGTTGGAACAACATTACAAAGTAAAAGTGAACCGTTATATAGCCTGGCATAAACTTGTTCCCAATACCCTTGGCAAACTGGAAAAGATCATTTACAATGAACTGAATGACAAACGCCCTGTTTTCCTCCATTTTGCCAACCTGAAAGACTTCGGGCATTCTGTGGTAGTGGATGGGTATTGCTACAAAGCCGGCAAATTTATGATACATACCAACCAGGGACAGGGTGGCCCCACCGACGGCTGGTACGACTTTTATAAAGGGATCTTACGGACGGATGACAATGCTCTAAGGGTGGTATATACATTCAGGCCTTACTGATAAAAATTCCTTGCAACCGTTTCAATAAAACTTCAAATGAAAATCACCTTCCTCGTTCTCACGTTCTTATTTAATTTTTTATTCATCACTGGTCAAACCAAACCTGTTCCGGCGGAAAGCTTTCTAAGCTTTTTAAACAGCTACCAGCGCGACAGTCTCGAAAATCTGTTGACGGAGGATTTCAGGTTGGTGAGAAATTACACCAGTTTTAGTAACGATAAAAAAACATTTCTTCAGGACTATGTTCCAAATTCGAAAGCCTATCTGGGAAGCTTTGATATTATCAGCGTACTCAGCAATGAGGAGCCCGTTCAATATCTTGTAGAAGACAAGAGCGGATACTTCAAATACCTGAAAATAAAAAATCCCCGATGGATCATGACATTTGCTTCTAAGGGCAATAGAATTTCGGAAGTACGGATCGATTCGACAGCATCATACTCTGCGTATATGATGGATTTTCAAAAAAAGAACGCCGCTTTTGATAAATGGATCAAAGAGAAACACCAGGAAGTTACCATGGATTCTCTTATGAAAACGGAAGGATCACTGATCAGGCTGTTGAAAGAGTATAGTGAGCAAATGAAGTAATTTGTTTTATTGACTGAAATGATATCGCCCGGGGGCGATAATGGTTAGCCCATATAAATACCTGATGATGTTAAAAAAAATTATTTGTTTTGGATTGGGCCTGTTGCCGATGGCAATTTTTGCGCAACATTCTTTTACGATCCGCGGTTATGGAGGATCATACAAAAACGGCGATAGTATTTTCTTATCGTTTAAACAAGGTGGGAAGCACATCACAGATTCCACGGTGGTGAAAAATAATATTTTCCGGTTTACAGGAAAATTCAACACCATCAGCAAAGGATATGTTTGCCGGAATGATAATCCGCGTACTGCGATGCTGTTAAAAGATGCTTTCGATATTTACATTGAAAAGGGCAACATCATCCTCCAATCTGCCGATACGCTCAATAATTCTGTGGTATCCGGTACCCCGCTGAACAACGACCAGGCGAAACTTATAGCCGCGTTAAAGCCGGTGATGACCGAAAGCAGGAACATAAAAGATATCGAAGAATTTACCCCTGAAGAATTGAAAGATACGGCATTGGTCAGGCAAACAACAGAAAGATCGGCCGCCCTGTATCGCGAAGGCATCCTGGTGCGGTTAAAATTTATCAACCGGCATTTGAATTCGTATGTAAGCCTGGCCAACCTGGCGCCCATCGCCAAAACCAGCGCGTTTTTGCCGCAGGTGGAAGAGGTCTTTTTCAGGTTACCTTCGCGGTTGAGATCGTTGCCGGAGGGTAATGATATTTTGCGCAGGATCAACGAGGGCCACAAAACCTTTATAGGCATGAAGGCCAGGGATTTTACACAACCCGATGTAAACGGGCGACCGGTAAACCTGGCAGACTTCAGGGGCAAATATTTACTGGTCGACTTTTGGGCATCCTGGTGCTCGCCCTGCCGTGCCGAAAACCCCAACCTGATAGATGCCTACAATAAATACCGGGATAAAAACTTTACCATCCTGAGCATCTCGATCGATAGCCGGAAGGACAGGCAAAAATGGATCAATGCCATCAATACCGACAAGCTCCCCTGGGCGCAGGTATCCGACCTGCAGGAAAAGAACCAGGCCGCGGCGCTTTATGGCATTACTACTATCCCTGCCAATATTTTGCTGGATCCGGATGGAAAGATCATCGCCAAAGATGTAAAAGGAAAAGAATTGCAGGATACGCTGGCGCGATTGTTTCAGTAGTAGTTTCCTTTAATGAAAAGATGAAATTATATTTCCGGGTAAAATATTTTTGAATCAATAAACATACAAGATGAGACATTTGATCTTCTTCATGCACTCTTCCCTCGACGGTTTCGTAGCAGGCCCCAAGGGAGAAATGAACTGGATAAAAGTAGACGATGAAATTTTCGACTTTGTAGCCACCATGACCGACAAGGCCGATACCGCACTCTACGGCCGCACCACCTACGAAATGATGCAGGGATACTGGCCAACCGCCGGAGATGCACCCGATGCCTCCAAACACGATAAAGAACATTCGGCCTGGTATAAACAGGTTCCCAAAGTAGTATTATCCACCACGCTCAGTGAAGAAGGCCTGGAGAATACCACCGTCATCAGCAACCAGCTTGCCGATAACATCAACGCCATAAAACAGCAGGACGGAAAGAATATCCTCATCTTCGGAAGCCCGCGGGCTTCGCATTCATTATTGGCTGAAGGGTTGGTAGATGAGTTTTGGTTGTTCGTAAACCCTGTGCTGCTGGGCGAGGGGATACAATTATTCAAAGGAGTGAAGGAAATCACGCAATTAAAATTGGCGGAGGCGAAAACATTTTCTTGTGGGGTGATAGGACTCCATTATGAGAAGAAATAAACGCCAACTCCTACACCTACACCTACACCTGCACTATTATAATCATCGAGATTTTTTTGCAATTGTTCTTAAGTAAAAGAGATAAGTTATATATTATATAAAACACCTCACTTTTTAAGGAGTGAGGTGCTACAAAATGTACTTTCAAAATTTATTAAGCAGGCTGAAAAGCCTTTTGTGATATCGACTTTACAACTTCCAGATGTTCCTCAACAAGTCCTATGTAAGGACTTGTTTGTATCAGATTCTTTTTTAAAAAAAGAGGAAGGTCACTTAAAGATTTATCATCATCGATAATAAGGAATCCTTCTTCAATTTTATTAGCCTTAAACCAATCCACAATCTCTTGTTTTCTGGTTAGATTATTCAAGTTTTCAGGAAGAGATTCAAGCTTTTTAATAGTAATACCTCTGGCAGCAAAAATATTTTTCCATTCCTGAATACTATACCTTGCTTTATGAGAGGTTGTAAGCATAACGGTATCTCCTTCAGAAACTAAATTCTGAAGTACGAAAACTGACTTGCTGCTAAATGCGGGAAATCCATCACTTAATATTTCCGGACTTTTCCAACCTGTGGCAGGAACCATTACACCATCTATGTCTAATAAGAATAACATAACAGGCAAATTTACAATTTTTACCTGAGCAATCGAACTATCTCATCAATGGGGATATTATTGTATTCTGCGTCAAGTTCATTCAACATGCTTCTGGCGCAAGTGTTCACCGCATCAACTTCCTTCATCACAAAACAGCCGTGATCACTTGTGCCTTCCCAAGTCAGCAGGTCTGTGACCTGCATCAAAACCTCCATGCTTATTCCGTACTCACTCCCCATGAGCACGCTTGCTTTCCATCATTACTACAGGTATTCAATTTTAATCAGCCCTTTTCTATCAGTATAATAATCAACAGCACTACTATAAATGTACTGTTGCGGCTCATACACAAATCCTGCCCTCACAGGATTTTCATGTAAGTAATCCAGTTTCTGGCGAAGTATCTCTGGGTTATTCAATTCTATAGGATGATACTCCTGTTGCCAAAATTGAAAATTCTCATTATTACTATTTCTTTTTCCAGCCCGCCCAAACATATACAACAACCAATTCTTCCTGCTTTCCTTTGGATTATTTTGTATGGCTTGTAGTATCTGTTTACTGGTAAATTTTTTGAAGTCACGTAATATATCACTGATGAGCGTTTGTTTTCTTCCACTCATAATCAGGTGCAGGTGATTTGTCATGATTACCCAGGCATTCAGGCATAGTCCTTTGTTTTTCTGGCAATATTGAAGGCTGTCTATAAGTATCTGCCGGTATATATCTCTTGTAAAAACATCTATCCAGTCAACAGTACTGAAGGTAATAAAATGAGGTAACTGGTTATCTCCGGGTTTATATTTACGTGACATAAATGTTGAATCATTTCTTGCACAAGCTACTATTTGCGGAAGATAAAGCATGGAGGTTTCCAGCAGTTAATCTGGTTATTTTAACCATGGAAGATGGTTGTTTTTCTCCTTTTGATAAATTATGGTAAGGATTTGGATCGTGGTTCTAAGCCGGTCGCAGACCGGCCGACTTGTGTAGGCACAAATGGTCACGGCGGGTTTGTAATGGAGGAGATTGGTGCTTTGAACACTTGCGCCAGAGGCTTCATTGCCGGATAGCGCCGTCTTTGCTAGCGAAGCGAAGCAAACGACGGCGCTAAAACTAATGCCGTTTTTTAAGGCTATGGCAATTTCCATGTAATGAACCGCGGCATTAAGAAAAGTTGCCCCAACCTAACAAACTTTCAACCATCAACCTTCAACTTTCAATCTTCAAATATACCCGCCGCGGGGTATGATAACGCACTCATTAAGAATATACTTTTGGTTTCCCTAAAACACCATCAGTATGAAGAAGATATTTACCCTGATTTTTACATCCACTATTTTTTTTGCGCAGGCGCAGGACGGCACACTCGATCTCACTTTTGGCACCAACGGAAAAGCGTATAATCAATCCGTAGACGCAGCTTCCCGTACCGTTACGTTTGTGCAGGCAGATGGAAAGATCCTGCAGAACAGCAATTCCTACAACAACGGGCAGACATACGCAGCAGTACGTTACAATGCCAATGGCAGCATCGACAATACTTTCGGCACCAACGGAATGGTGACTACAGAAGTGTCGACCTTCCAGGATAACTCTGCCACTATTGCAGCTCAGCCCGATGGCAAAGTGATCGTTGGCGGCGGATCAAATTTTATCAGCGGGGATGGTATGCACCTCCTGAGTAGCCTCGTGCTGATCCGTTACAATATCGATGGAACACTCGACAACAGTTTCGATACAGATGGGAAAATGCTCTACGATGAACCGGGTTACCTGGCTTCGGCATACAACATCAAAGTGCTGCCCGATGGAAAAATACTGGTGGCTGGTTTTGTCAACAACGAAAGCGAAAGCATCCGCTATGGTTTGCTGGCGAGGTTCAATGCCAATGGCAGTATCGACAATACTTTCGGCAACAACGGCAGGATCATCCATAGTGTTGGCACGGCTAACAACGATATTTACCAGCTTGCTTTGCAGGCCGATGGAAAGATAGTAGTGGCCGGAACAGCAACCGTGGCGGGGCATACGCAATACGTAGCGCTCCGCTTCAGCAGCGAAGGCGTGCCCGATAATAGTTTTGGAAACAACGGCCAGGCCATCATCAACATCAGCAATTACCAGTCGGGTGTAAAAAGCGTGGCCGTGCAGCCAGACAATAAAGTGATCATTGCGGGCAACAGTAAATTCATCGCCGGCGATCCTGATAAATTTACCATCGTACGATTGAAAGAGGATGGTTCACTGGATGAAACATTTGCCAGTACCGGTATCTTGTCATTCAACTCCAGCAACCGCGACGGATCGTTTTACAGCATCCTCATACAGCAAGACAACAAGATCGTGTTGGGCGGTACGCTCACTTCGTACAACATCATCACCCAACGCACCAGCAGCGATTTTCTCATTTACCGGTACACATCCGCAGGCGTACTGGATCTAACCCTCACCAACGATTTTGCCCTCGGCCAGTCGGGCACTACCGGCGCCAGCGGACAAATATATCTTAACGGGGGCACCGACGACCTCTGGGGCAACATCGCTTTCCAGGGAACAAAGCTCATCATCGGCGGTACTTCCTCTTACCAGCCGCAGGGTAATCCTTTTGAAATACCGAGACTCATAGTGGCGCGTATCAACAACAGCACAGGTACCGTGCTACCGCTCAAGCTGGTAGACTTCACCGCAACGGCGATCGGGAAGTCTTCCCGCCTCAACTGGCACACCGAGCAGGAAACCGGAACAAGAACTTTTGAGATACAAAGAAGCACCAATGGCATCCATTTTCAAAAGATCGGAGCTGTAGCTGCTACCGGTGGACCGCATGGCCAAACGTCCTACAGCTTTACCGATCTTGCTCCATCAAAAGGCATCAACTATTACCGGCTGGAAATCCTGGATGCGGATGGTAAGTTTACCTGGTCTGATGTGCGCACAGTTTCTTTCGGCAGCACGTTTACGGCAAGCTTCAGTTGTTACCCGGTGCCGAGTAAAGGGATGATCAACCTGGTGTTTGCTAACAATGAAAAGGGTGGAGTATTAAGCGTTCGAAACATGGTGGGCGCTGAAGTGAAAAGATTTACCATCACTGCAGGAGTTTCAACCGAGCGACTGGATCTTTCGATATTGCCAAAAGGCGTGTATAATATTTCAATGTTGCAAGCTGACAAAGCAGCTACGCAGCAGGTGATCCTGCAATAAATTTTCTTCTTCATACAATGGGAGGGGGGTAGCTGTTTGGCTGCCCTCTTCTTTTTTGCCGGAAAGACGGTAAGATGATCTTCACTTCACTGTCAGCCTGAACTTGTCGAAGGCGGATTATGCACTAAATGCTGCCTTCGACAAGCTCAGGCTGACAGCAGTTGCTATCATTTTGGAATCCTCCCCTCAAATATTTTTAACCGCTCAATAATTACCAATTTTTGGTACTTTTATGAAAAATATTATCATGGGACGAAATACTTCTGTTGCCCTGGGCGATTACTTCGAAAATTTTATAGACAAAAAAGTTTCCGCAGGCAGGTTTAAAAATGCCAGCGAAGTGATAAGGGCCGGATTACGGCTACTGGAAGAAGAAGAAAGCAAGATCGTTGTTTTAAAAAATGCTATTCAAGAGGGTATCGACAGTAGGGTAGCCAAAAACTTCGATGCAAAAAAACATCTTGCCAAATTAAAAGCCGCCCGAAAGAAAAATGGTTAATTATAGGTTATCCAATAAAGCGGTGGAGGATCTTTCCGGCATCTGGAATTACTCGTACGATGCCTGGGCGAAAGGCAGGCGGAGAAATATTACGAACTGCTATTAGCATCCTGCCAGGAATTAGCCACAAAAAATGTTGCCGGTAAACATTACCCCGAAGTTGGCGAAGGAATTTTTGGTTTTGGAACAGGGATGCATATCATTTTCTACAGGGAAGTTAAGAAAGACAAAATTGAAGTTGTGAGGATATTGCATAGCAGTATGGATTTGAAAATGAGGATGGAGGAATAACTATTATGATCTTTTTGTAGTGGCAGCTTTGTGCTGCCTTTTTTGTTTTTGCCGGGAAGACGGGAAGACTTTGTTTGGCGCAGGAGCTTCACACTAAAACGCCCGGAGGTTGAAGAAAAACCTCCGGGGTTTTCTGCTAACCCCGGAGCGTTTGGGTGGATAGTGGTTCTAAGCCGGTCGCAGACCGCCGGACTTGTGCAGGCACAAGTGGTCACGGAGGGTTTGTAATGGAGGAGAGTAGAGCTGTGAACACTTGCGCCAGAGGGGAAGTACGGGAAGCCGTAAGAGGGGATGAAAAAGAAAAGAATATTTGTAATTGTTGGGAGGAATGTGTAGAATTAGGGAATCGTAACCTTATGTCCTTCACTTTGATTGCCAAATTTATTTTTACTTTGTTTTTGCTACAAACTTCATATGAAGAGCTGAAAGTAAATAAGGAAATAATAATTATAAAACTTTTACTGAATTAACATTGTTGTGATGAATCAAGGTAAAACTTTGAAGAATGCAAAAATTTTGTTTTTTGTAGGATTAGTCTTAATTATAGTCAGTCCATGGATATTTACAATTACAAATTTTTGGGATCGTTTAAATTTCTCACAAACTGGACAAATTGGAGATACTATTGGTGGAATAACATCACCCATAGTTAATTTGGTGGGAGCTGGATTAGTATTCTTTGCATTGCAGGCACAAATCGAAGCGAATACATTGCTTCAAAATCAACTATTCGCAGATAATATTGAAAAAGAAAAAGAAAAGCAGACTCAAAATCTCAATCAACTTTATACTTATTTAAATGAAAGTATAAATAATTTTAAGTTTTTGAGTTTGCAAATGGGCTTTACACCAAGTGGGCCAGTGCCGCCGGATCCTGTACTCACAACGGGTAGTGAGGGTATTTATAATTTATTATCTCAAATTCTTTGCGATTTTCATGGAACCGAAGATGAACTTTTAGATAACCCCTGTGTAGCTGAATTTTTTAGTATTCTTGAGATTTTTAATCTGCTTTTAGAAAAGCTCCAGACTACATCCAGCGATAATAAAGAGATTTTGACTACATTAACGAAGCATCAATTTCAATATCGAATTCTTACAAGAATAAAAAATGAAACTATAGAAGATTTGAAGATAAGTTTTTGTAAAGTATGTAAACATGATCACGGAATTCCTGATAAAATGCTTGCCTTGATTGAATCAATTAAAAGTAAATTGGGTTAACCCTATTTTTTAAAGATAATATTGCAAATATTCAACAGTTTTACATAAAACTAATTCCCTCATGTTAGTTGAAAATTTTAAAATAGAGATACAAAGATTTGAATTAGAAAAGTTTGAAAAAAATCTTAAACTATGTAATAGTCCCATAGAAGAAATTTTTGTTGGCAAAATCTACAGCTTTTTTTTGAAGCATGGCGTAACAGTGAACTTAATTACTCAAAGAGTTAATGAGTTCGTAATAGTGAATGATACCTTTTTCGAAAGTGTATATTTTCATTCGAATAGGAAGGGATTAAAGATCAAACTGAATCATTCAAATTCTGAACATGTTGATCCTCTAACTGGCGAACCAGAAAGAATTTGTGGGTTTCAATTCACTTGTGGAGATGTTTCTTATCGAATATTTCCTCAATACCCCATATTTAATCATGAAAAATTATATTACGCTGATTTTGTAATAAAAGTTTATGATAGAAAAAATGTAAACGTAGGCGACTTCGTAATTGAATGTGATGGATTTGCCTGGCATAATACAAAAGAGCAACTGGAACGAGATAATTCAAGGAGTAGATTTATTACACTTAATGGCTACAAGATTTTGCGGTATACCGGAAGCGAAATTAACAGAATCGACGACGAGTTTATTATACAACTAGAAAATACTATTTATCAATCCATCTTTAATAAAGAAAGTAATTTATACATTTTAAAAAAATACTAAAAGCAAAACTATAGTTTACATCTTTTCCGCATTATTAAAACCACCATAAAAAAGTCCCGACATCTTGCTGGGACTTCTCAAAAAATGTTTCAAAGTCAGGTTCACGCTGCTTTCCTGAGTTTATTACGTTCTACAAAAAGATCGTAATAAACCTGAACCCTCATCCAATATTCAGCCTTGATACCAAGCAGCTTTTCGAGCTTTAGAGAAGTGGCAGCACTTACGTGGCGTTTTCCCCTCAGCAGGTCGCTTAAATGACTGGGCGCTATACCCAGCTGTTCAGCAAAATCTGCTTTTTTGATATTCCTGGCTTCCAGTTCATCCATAAGGATCTCACCGGGATGTAAGGTTACATCAGTATGTATCTCCTTACCTTTTACATTTAGAACCTTGTAATTGTTCATTTTGATTTCTTTTGCCTGTCAAACCTGAGATGCTGTAATACTTTGACAAAGCTTTTCATTGTTGTAAATAATTACTGGTAATGATTTGACAAATCATGTACCAATATAACATCCGTGACATCAATAGTACCGTCTTTTTCCAAACTCAGGATCAACCGGTAATGTATATCCACTCTTACAGAATGGAAACCTTTCAAATTACATTTGAGCGCTTCAAAATGGAGGCTCTTCTGAGAAGCAAGTTCTCTAAAACTTTCAGCATTTGTAAGTTTTAGGATTGTTTTTTTGAACTTTACGATTGTATCGGTATTGTATCGGGGTTTCCCTCTTACAACCTCGCCAGCAAATAACTTTGCCAAATAGGCGTTCTTAATTTTAATAACCATTAAAAAAAGAGCTGTTTGATTTAAAAATTCAAAGAGAAGTAAGTCTCACTGAATTACCAAAATTAGGTAATTTTAAATTAATTACCTAAAAATGATAAGTTAATTTATAATTTTTTTATTTCCGCCAAACTCAACCCCGTTCCCTTCTTTATCGCCGCATCATCCAATCCCATTGCCTTAAACCTTTTGGCAATGTCAATACTATTTTGCTTCATTGCTTTTTTTAGCTCAATCTCCGCCTTCATCTTCTTCATTTCCATCTCCTCCTTCTCCACAACCCTCCACGTATCACTCGCTTTCATCTTCGCTATCAGCCCCACATCGGCAAAGCTCATGTAGCTTTTTTCGCTGATGATGAGGTGGTCGATCACATCTACGTTGATGATCTCGCCCACTTTGATGAGGCGATCGGTAATGGAGCGGTCGGCGGTGGAGGGGATGAGTTCGCCGCTGGGGTGGTTGTGTACGAGTATCATTTTAAGGGCCAGTTTGTAGATGGCCATGCGGAATACATCGGTCGGGTTGGAGGTAACGCGGTTCTGGCGGCCGAGGGCTATCAGTTCTATGAAGAGAATCTTATTGGCATTGTTGAGCCCTACCACCCAAAAGTGTTCCTGGCTGCGGCTGAATTTATTTTCGCGTTTCAAAACCTGCTGCATGATGGCGGCCACACCATCCGAACCATCGATCGGTTTCTTCTTCTGCGCCTCCGAAAGTTTTACATTCATGAGCTATCGTATATGTTTCAAATGTACAATATTTAAACAGGGAGAGGGGAGTAAAAGGGCTAAATAAAGTTTAGTCAGACTAAAGAATGTTTAGTGGCTGCAAAAGGTTCCCGCAAAGCAGCAAAGGTTACGCAAAGAAGTTATCCTTTCTGTCAGCCTGAGCTTGTCGAAGGCTTTTGCTGGTCAAGATTCGCCTTCGACAAGCTCAGGCTGACAGATAATATAGTCGGGGCTTTTGCTGTCAAGATTCGCCTTCGACAAGCTCAGGCTGACGGATAATATAGTCGGGGCTTTTGCTGTCAAGATTCGCCTTCGACAAGCTCAGGCTGACAGATAATATAGTCGTGGCTTTTGCTGGTCAAGATTCGCCTTCGACAAGCTCAGGCTGACAGATAATATAGTCGGGGCTTTTGCTGATCAAGATTCGCCTTCGACAAGCTCAGGCTGACAGATAATATAGTCGGGGCTTTTGCTGGTCAAGATTCGCCTTCGACAAGCTCAGGCTGACAGATAATATAGTCGGGGCTTTTGCTGGTCAAGATTCGCCTTCGACAAGCTCAGGCTGACAGATAATATAGTTGGGGCTTTTGTTTTTCCTTTGCGGCTTTGCGTAAACTTTGCGGCTTTGCGTGAAAATTACTCCGCGTCAGGCAATTCCTTCCTGCTTACCGGCGCGCCAATTTTTAGGGTAGTATCCGCCACCCCAAAGGCCGAACTCACGGTATCCAATATGGGGAAGCGCTGCCGCTTTGCCAGCAGCGCCTTTGCCGCAGCCAGTTCTTTTTTGATGCCTTCCAGCCGGATGAGCGCTATCTCCGGTTTTTGCCGGGTGATTTCCCGCAACTGTTCTTCGGCATTGTGCTTTCGGGTGAGCAGGCCGGGCATTGCGGCGGCATATTCCAGCTTTTTTTGTTCCACCAGGGTCAATAATATTTCCGCTTCCTTCAACACCATTCCCGCGGCATTGAATTTGGAAGTCCAGCTTTTGATATGTTTTTCGAGCCGGTGCTTTTCCGATTGGAGGTCGCCGATATACATCTTTATATATTCAGTAGATTCCTGATGGTGTTTGGCTTTGAAAGTCTTGTAAAAAGGTTCGGCCCGTACTGCGGGGGTGGCATTGCTGGTGCCCGGTTGCTGTTGCAATTGATATAATTTCTGCCTGGCAGCGTCGGGTATTTCACGCTTGCCGCTTTCTATCATGGAGACGGCGCTTTTTTTGAGCCCCAGGGCATCCGCCAGTTCCTGTTGAGTGAGGCCATTGGCTATCCGGAATGTTTTCAGATCGTAGATCATAAGGGAAGTGATGAAGGTTTGATTTGCTGAATTTCCGAAAAAGTTTTTGAAAAAAGCGATGTGAACTTTTGCGTGTGAACTTTTTTTGTGAACTCCGTATAAAAAAAATACAGTTGCCGGAATATCAACGAATTAACTTTGTGAACTTTTGGGCAAAAAATCACCAATTACGTGTGAACTTTTTGGTTTTGTGAACTTTTCTGTGAACTCAGCGAAAAGGGGGCCGGGAAGACGGGAAGAACGGAAAAATCCCTTACGAATTCTTCCCGTCTTCCCGGCAAATTATCCCCTTCACGATTTTTTCTCCTTAAAAAGAGCGGAAGATCTCTCCAAAATTCTGCTTTCTCCCGTAAAGAGTTGCCGGGAAGAAGGGAAGAACGGGAAACATCCCTTATGAATTCTTCCCGTCTTCCCGGCACATTTTCACCTTCGTGATTCTCTGCGAAACCTCTGCTTTCTCCCGTTCTCTGCGCCTGCCCCGCCGAACGGCGTGGGGTGAGGAGGGCTTCTGTAACCGCAGAGTGCCAGAGAACGCAGAGGTTTCGCAGAGATATAAGCGTTAGTCTGTCAGGCAGATTTGTCACTCCGCCTGCTAAATACGGAAATTCTGCCGCTGGCTATGTTTTTGCCTATACATATTGATTAATTTTGAGTATGCGAAAATGGTTCATCGCAGTGCTGGCTATCACGCTGGCTTCCTGCGAAAAAGATATAAATTTCAACCTGGCGGAAACCTCGCCGGTACTGGTAGTGGATGCGCAGATAGAGAACGAGCTGCCGCCAACGGTGGTACTCACCAAAAGCCTTTCGTATTTCAGTAATATATCGCCCGATCTGCTGGCCAATACATTCGTGCACAATGCGGACATTTATATTTCCAATGGCGTGCTCACGCACAAGATGAAGGAATATTCGTACCCGCTGGTGCCGGGTTTTACCGGTTATTATTATGGCATCGATTCTTCGAGCCTTGCCACAGCTTTTACAGGGGCTTACAATACCAGTTATTCGCTGCGCATCGTTTCGGAAGGAAAAGAATATACAGCGCAGACTACCATACCGGTATTGCGGGGCGTGCTGGATTCCGTATGGACAAAACCTGCACCGCAAAACCCGGATACAAATAAGCGGGTGTTGTTTGTAAGAGGCACCGATCCGGCTGGCCGCGGCGATTATGCCCGGTATTTTACCAAAGTAAACAGCGGCCCGTTTCTCGCGGGGGAAAATTCGGTGTTCGACGACCAGGTGATCGATGGTACCACCTTCGATGTGCAACTGGAGAGGGGCATTGACCGCAACGACCCGCCGAAATCGGACAGCAACTTTTTCAAAAAAGGGGATACCATCACGGTGAAATTCGCCAATATCAATAAAGCCACTTACACTTTCTGGAACACCTGGGAATTTGCGTACCAGAGCATCGGCAACCCCTTTGCGCAGCCCAATAAAGTGATCGGCAACGTCAGCAATGGGGCGCTGGGGGTGTTTGCGGGGTATGGGGCGGTGTATAGGAGGATCATTGCTAATTGATAATGGATAAAGAGTAATGGATAATGGATAATAGAATAATGGATAATGTTTTTGATTCGAACATTATTCCCTGTACGCCAGAGCTCTCAATCCGAAAACATTATCCATTATCCATTATACAATTATCCATTAAACATTATCTTGCACGCCAAATAATCAAATAAAGTACAATTGAAATAAACTATAAGATGAGCACAGAAACGAATACAGGAAACGAAAAAGTAAGCTGCCTGATCATAGGATCGGGGCCGGCAGGTTATACCGCTGCCATATATGCCGCCAGGGCAAACATGAAACCATTGCTGTACCAGGGCATTCAGCCCGGCGGACAGCTGACCATCACTACCGAAGTAGAAAACTACCCGGGTTACCCGGAAGGGATCCAGGGGCCGGAAATGATGCTGGATTTTGAAAAACAGGCGGCCCGTATGGGTACGGATATCCGTTATGGCCTGGCTACCAAAGTAGACTTTTCGGGCCATCCGCTGAAAGTGCAGATAGATGAAGAAAAATGGATCGAAGCCGACTCAGTGATCATTAGCACCGGCGCTTCGGCTAAATGGCTGGGCATACCGAGCGAACAAAAACTGAATGGCCATGGCGTGAGCGCCTGCGCCGTGTGCGATGGCTTTTTCTTCAAAGGCAAAGATGTGGCCATCGTAGGGGCAGGGGATACGGCTGCTGAAGAGGCCTTGTATCTTTCCAAACTTTGCAACAACGTACACATGATCGTGCGCAGGCACGAAATGCGCGCCAGCAAAGTAATGCAGGACAGGGTATTAAAGACCAGCAACATCATCATACACTGGAATGCCGAAACCGACGAGGTATTGGGCGACAAAAAAGTGGAAGGCGTGCGCCTGCTCAACAACCAGACCGGCGAAAAATGTGAGATAGAAGTGAGCGCTTTCTTTGTGGCCATCGGTCACCAACCCAACAGCGACATCTTCAAAGGCGTGCTGGATATGGATGAAGCGGGTTATATCAAAACGATCCCCGGTACAAGCAAGACCAACATTGCAGGCGTTTTCGCCAGCGGCGATGTGCAGGATAAGATCTATCGCCAGGCGGTGACGGCAGCGGGAAGCGGTTGTATGGCAGCGCTGGATGCGGAAAGGTATCTGGGCGAAGCGGGGTTGCATTAAAAAGCCTCCGGCATTTTAATAGTGAATGGTCAATAGTGAATAGTCAAACCTTTGAGGGTTATCATATATGTGCCACGTTTTTAAGCGTGGCATTTTTACTTTAGAATAAGCAGCTTCAGGATGAATATTTGTGCCTTCGAAGAGTAAAAAGTACAATTCGCGGGAGAAACGGCTTTTATTTTAAAATAATTCAGGTAATTTCCACCCGGATGAAACCCCTTGGGATAAGGGGTTTCAATAGAGATTTTGTCGGGAAGAAGGGAAGATTTCTGACAACCTTTTGTAACAAATATTAGTCTCCTGACGTACGTAGTGTGTAGTTGTTACTCTGTGGTTGGTCGTCCGTCGTCGGTGGTCTTTTTAAATTCGTGTAATTCGCTATAATTCGTGTAATAAAAAAATATGAACAGCATCCATCTCAACAATCTCCGCTTCTTCGCACACCATGGTTATCATGATGAAGAAGGGGTAACGGGTACCGATTTCGATGTATCGGTTTCCATCAGCTTTGATGCTCCGGAAAAGATCACTACACTCCCACAAACCATCAACTATGTGGAAGTGTATGATGTGATCAAGGAGATCTTTCAGCGGCCGACAAAACTATTGGAAAGCATCGCACATGATATCTGCGATAATGTATCCCTGCTGGACAACCGCATCCGCACAATTAACATAACCATTACAAAATTGCACCCGCCGATCAGTAATTTTATAGGAAGTGTAGGGGTATCCCTTTTAAAATCGTATTGACTATGAAATTTTTATTTTCTGTTTTATTATTCATCGGGTCGTTCAGCGGTGCTGTTGCACAGGATGCGGCGGCGTTGCTCAAAGAGGCCGACAGGCTGGAGCTGGTGCCCAATGAAACAGCAGCTTTCAACAAATTTAAAGAAGTGCTGGTGGTGCAGCCCGGCAATATGCAGGCGCTCACCAAGTGCAGCGAATTGTGCAGCAGGATCGGCAGCCGCGAAAAAATTGCGGCCAACCGCGATATCTATTTTGCGGCAGCATTATCGTATGCCAATAAAGCATTGCTGATAGATGCAAAAAACGATCGGGCAAATGTGTGCAGGGCAATGGCGCTGGGTAAATCATCACTCACCAAAAGCGGGAAAGAAAAGATAAAATCGGCCAAAGAGATCAAGAGACACCTGGATGTGGCACTGGCTACCAACCCTTCCAATTACCTGGCCTGGCATATCCTCGGCAGGTGGAACTACGAGCTGAGTAACGTGAGCGGCGTAGAGAAAGCCGCTGCTAAAGTGTTCTTTGGCGGCATTCCGCAGGGATCGTTGAAAGATGCCATCATGTATTTTGAAAAGGCCCGCACGCTCAGTCCGCATTTTATCCTCAACAATATCGAACTGGCAAAAGCTTATCATAAAAATGATGAAGACACCAAAGCTATCGCGTTGCTGAAAGCGGTGCAGGGATTTCCCAATGTTACAGAAGACGATGCAAAGCATAAAGCGGATGCGCTGAAGATGATAAAGGATTACGAATAAACATTTCCTGCTGTCAGCCTGAGCTTGTCGAAGGCAGGATGGATTCGGCAATGCCTTCGACAAGCTCAGGCTGACAGCCTATTTTTGCATGCATCCACCTTATTTACCAATTATCCAATATTTAAACCCTTCCTTCCTGTTATTCGATAACTTCGGAGCAAATTTTTTGACTATGAATGTTCGTTTCTTCCTGGCTGCAGCTTTTTGCAGCATCACTGTCCTTTCTTTCGGGCAGGCCAACAACACTTCTACCTACGATCCACATGCTTTATTCGCTCCCAACTTTTATCCTTTTGGCGGCACTCCCACGAGGGCAGCTGATGGGGCACCGGGTGCGGCTTACTGGCAAAACAGGGCCGATTACCAGGTAGCCGTTTCCCTGGATGACAAGACCAATATCATTAAAGGATCGGTAACGATCACCTACAAAAATAACAGTCCGCAGGCGCTGGCTTTTCTGTGGCTGCAACTCGATCAGAACCTGTTCAACAGCGAAAGCCGCGGGCAGGCACGTATGCCGGTTGGTGCCCGTAGCCGCTATGGCGATGCCGGTAGCAACTTTGATGGAGGCTATAAAATAAGTGCGGTGAAATTACTGGCCAATAACAGCAATGCCGACTATATCATCACCGATACCCGCATGCAGATTCGTTTGCCAAAGGCAATGAAAGCAGGCGGTGAAACGATCAAAATAAAAATCGATTATTCTTTCACCTTGCCGAAATATGGCGCTGACCGCTGCGGGATATTGTCTACCAAAGAAGGCGATATATACGCAGTAGCGCAATGGTACCCACGCTTGTGTGTGTACGACGATGTGCTGGGCTGGAACACCAATCCATATCTTGGCCCCAGTGAATTCTATTGCGAGTACGGCGATTTTGATTTCAGCATCACAGCGCCTTCCAACCACATCGTGGTGGCAAGCGGCGAATTGCTGAACCCGGCTGAAGTGCTTACAGCCACGCAGCTCAGGCGTATGGCTGAAGCGAAGAACAGCGACAAGACGGTGATCATACGCTCTGCAGGCGAAGTGGCTGATCCGGCTTCGAGGCCAACCCAAACCCCCACACTTACCTGGAAATTCAAAATGACGAATGCACGGGATATTGCCTGGGCAAGCTCGAAAGCATTCATCTGGGATGCGGCAAAGATCAATCTGCCGGGTGGTAAAAAAGCGCTGGCGCAAAGTGTTTATCCTATAGAAAGTGATGGCGATACCAAATGGGGCAGGGCTACAGAATATACAAAAGGAAGCATTGAAAATTACAGCAAACGCTGGCTCGCGTACCCGTACCCGGTAGCCACCAATGTGGCCAGCAATATCGGCGGCATGGAATATCCGGGCATCGTATTCTGCGGCTCCAATGCCAGCAGGGGCGGGCTCTTTGGGGTAACCGACCATGAATTTGGCCATACCTGGTTTCCTATGATCGTGGGCAGCAACGAGCGTAAATATGGCTGGATGGATGAAGGGTTCAATACGTTCATCAATTCGCTGGCAGAACAGGATTTCAACAAGGGCGAATACGCCAGCGCAAAACGCAGCAAGGAAGGTATGGCGAAAAACCTGTTTGGTGCCAACAGCGAAGGCATCATGTATACCCCTGACGCGATGAAGGAAGGAAACATCGGGAATGCTTTGTATGCAAAGCCGGGCTACGGCCTTCAACTGCTGAGGGACTATGTGCTCGGCCCCGAGAGATTTGATTATGCTTTCCGCACGTATGTTCATCGCTGGGCATACAAACATCCAACGCCATGGGATTTTTTCCGCACTATGGACAATGCCGCGGGCGAAGACCTTACCTGGTTCTGGAAAGGATGGTTTGTAGAAAATTACAAACTCGATCAGGCCATCGGCGGAGTGACTTATGAAAAAGACAAACCTGCCAATGGCGCCATCGTTACTTTACTGAACCTGCAGCAGATGGCCATGCCGGTGCTGCTTACTTACGAAACCAGATCGGGCGTGAAGGGCACTAAAAGCCTTCCTGTAGAGATATGGAACAATACAGGAACATTTAAAGTGAAGCTGAATACAACGGAAGAATTGCAAAGCGTGACCATCGACGCCGAAAAACAATTTCCCGATGTGAAGATGGATAACAACGTGTGGACGGCCACCCAGGCTGCGTCTCCGGGAAATTAGCATGCAAAAATGAGGATAACTTTATCGGCCGCCGGGTATTTCCCCGGCGGTTTTTTTGTGTAACTTAACAGGGTAAACCGCAGACAAGTGTTCGTTTGCCGGCATTTTCCCTGAAGTATGAGAAGGATTTTTTAGACTAAAATCTTTCATATGTTTCAATCTTTACGGGCAAAATCGGGGGCTCTTGTGCGGGAAGTCCACTACAGGGGCATATGGAAATTTTTGAAGTTCAAATATTTCGAGCATTATTACCGCCGTAAGTTCCGCAATATGGGCGTGGTGCACCCGGATGGCAATTTCGACCTGGAAGATACCAATGCCCGCTCGGTGCATAACGATGCACATCCCAACCATGCTTCTTCCTTCTATCATTTAAAAAAAGTGTTTCAAAAAACAGGTCTGCCTGCTACCGGAATACATTTGCTCGATATCGGCTGCGGCGACGGGCGCGTGCTCAACATGGCCATGCTGCTGCAGGTAAACGAAGTGTTTGGTGTGGAACTCGATAGAATAGCTTCGGAAAGTGCCCGAAGAAATTGCGAAACAATGAGCCGTAATGGATACAAAGTACCCTGGCAGGTGGGAAAGAACGATGCTACGGTTTATAAGATCCCCGACACTGTCAACCTGATCTACCTGTTCAACCCCTTTGGAAAAAAGACGATGGAAGCTGTGGTGATGAATATCATTGAACATGCGCAACAGAAAAAAGAGCCGCTCTTTGTAGCCTATTGCATCCCCGGTTTTCCCGAATTATTTACAGAACAGGCTTGCTGCGAAAATATTTACCAGACGTTCAATGTGCAGGGCGATCATTCAGACATGGTGATCTTTAGTATCCACAAAAGATGATCATCATTTACAGGCTCTCATCAAAAACATCATTGCCAGGAGTATAAGTGCGGCTATCCTGAGGTAAAATTTTGCATCGTAAGGTGGAGAATGGCTTTTTCTCCTGCGAACAAGTTCCTTCAATTCCTGCTGGTGTACGTGATAGTTTTGGGAACTTAGGTCATATTTTTCGCGTGTGGGAATATCCACTTTTACTAACCGGTGTTGTTCGGGATCGTATACTTCGTGATTGGCAAATTCCCCATAGATGTTCCAGTTCTTACGCACGGTCATGATGCCTTTTTCAAAAGTGAGTTCGGCTTCTTTATCACCATTCTCAAACCACCCGATATACGTTATGCCATCTGCGTTCCGGCCATTTTCATACCGTTGCAAAATGCGCTTTTGTCCATTTTCATAATAGGAAATGATATCGCCATGATATTGCCCCTGGTCATCAAAAGGCTGTACGAAATACAATTTTCCCGAAGGGAAATATTCTTCCCAGGTTCCTTTGCGTAACCTGTTCTCAAAAAATTTACGGTACTTCAGCTTCCCGTTCTCAAACCATTCTTTTATTTCCCCTTCGGGATGATCGTTGATGTAAGATCCTTCATGCTTCAGCATCCCGTTTTCATGGTACTCTTTCACATAACCGTTTCGGATAAACGCATGTAAAGGGCTTTCCGGATCTTTTAATTTTTCGACGATGTAGGCATCTTTCGCGTCCCAGTTCCTGAGCAGATGTTTTGTCTGCCAGGGGAACAAGCGTGTTGCCAGTTTTTCAGCATCAAATTCCAGCTCTTCTTCGGTTTGCGGAGCGTAAGTGATAAAAGCCGCGGGAGGGTTGACCCCGAGTTTTTGATACGCCAATAATTTATGATGGCCATCGAGCACAAAATATTCCGAATAAAGATCCCCGATGGAGCTCTGGAAAAGTATCACGAGCGGACGCTCGCCGCTGCTGATCTTTTCTTCAAAATATTGTACACGTGTTTGATCGATGGAAGACATGGGTTGCTTAGCATACAACGAAGTGTCGACCTCATAATTATTGTATGTGCTGTATTCGAGGATATTGCTGATATAATACGTTGGGTCTTTGGCCTGCATCGCCAGCTTATGTTCTTTTTGCTTCTCTTCGGTCTTTGCAATATCGGTGGCTTCGGTTATTTCCAATGTTATGGAATCCATGCTGGCGAACGACAAATAATATTCGCCCGATTGGAACAATGGAAAAATAGGGCTCAGCAGATCGTAGAGCCCCTGCAGGTTTTCAGAAAAATCAGTGTTGAGATGGCCGAGCAGTTTATCGCGAAGAGCATTCCGGTATTCTTGATCGTAGGGGAGCAGGCAGAAATATTTACCGATCGATCCGCGGCAATCGCCCCATACCACAGACAAAGGAGCACGAAAGGAAAAATAACTTCCGATCTCGCTTAACCCGATCGAGATCAGGCCTTGTCCGTTGGTGATGGTAAATTTCATACAAAACAGCATGAAAAATTAAGAGTTAAGAATTAAGAATTAAGAATGACAACTCAGGCATTCGTAATTCGTAATTTTTAATTCGTAATTAATTGGCTTTCCTGCACCAGATCACCAGTTGCTCTTCGTCAGATGGCATGATCACTTTCAGCAATCCATCCTTGATCTCAACAGGCCCTGTTATAGATTTTTTTGTATCCTTATCAGTAAAAGTGATCAGGTTTTTAGTGGCATCATATTGACCGATATTCTCCTTCTTTTCACCTTCGTAAATGCCCCCGTTTTTATCGATATTGATGGTGATCTTCTGGAATGCACTTCCCAAGGTAGCTTTCAAAACGTCTACCGTACCTGCTTTGGCGGCACTGTCCATTTTACCATCCTTGTCCAGCTCTTTCATGAAGGCATCCGAAAAAAATACAGAATCCTTATCTACATCTATATACATCAGGTTGCCTATCTCCACTTTTGCCGGTTTCCAGGAACCTTCGAGTTTTGCCTGTGCAAAGCAGGCTGCTGAACAAAAGAGGAGTGCAGCAATTACCAGGCTGACTTTGATCATTTTTATCATTGTAGTTGTTTTTATCATTGATTAATTGAGAACGACATGCTTAATGCTCAGTTGGTTTTCCTGCACCACAATACCACCTTGTCTTCCGCCACCGGCGAAACAAATTTCAGCAATCCATCCTTCATTTCTACCGGAAGGGTCTTTTCTTTTTTCCTGGTGTTATCAATAAAGGTGATCGTATTATCCGAAGCATTGTAGTGACCCATTTTTTCATGTTCCGAATTTTCGTAAATACTACCTTCTTTATCGATAGTGAAAACAAGTTTGCTGAAATCCTTTAGCAACGCACGTCTTAAACCGGCACTATCCTTTATATCTTTTCGACCATATATTTTAATAAAGCTCATTTCGATATGGATCGAATCTTTTTCCATGTCAATATAAACCTGGTCGGACACGGTGAGCGACACTGCTGTCCATGTGCCGCTAAGGCTTTGCTGGGCATACGAATTCCCCGACATAGTAAGTGAGAACAGTAAGCAAAAAATAATCTTAAAATGATTCATCGATATCGTTTAAGTGGCAGGCTTTGTTTTCCATCTCCCGCTTTTCAAATATAAGAATGCCATGAGGAAGATGGCCGTCCAGTACACAAATTCATTGCTCCATGCCATTGCCAGCGAAACGTAATGCAGCTTGGTGAAATACCAGGTATATCCCATGTAGAGCGAGATAGCCACAATCTCTATCGCCAGGTTCATCCTTGTCTTGCCGGTACCTGTTACGCCATTGAGCCACACATTGGCGATGCTCAGGAACAAAATGCCCAGCGTAACCACACGGATCACCGGGATGCCCTGCTGCACAAAATTTTCATCCTGTCCGAATAAACGGAAAAATAATTCAGGGAAAAGGTTCAGGCAGCCGCAGATCACAGCGCCGAAAAGAAAACTCCAGCAGGTGATGCGGGTGATGGCAGGCAGGACGAGGTCTTCGCGTTTTTGTCCCATGAGGTTCCCCACCATGGTATTGGAAGTGCTGGCAAACGACCACACGAATACCCCTGCAAGTCCGAATACATTGCGCATGATATTACTGATCGCTTTGGAATCATCGCCCTTTGAGGCGATCAGCAGAAAGAATACCAGCCAGGTACTTACACTGATCAGGTATTGCAAAACCAGCGGCAGCGATACTTTCAATACTTCCTTACTGATGACCTTATCGAAAATGAATGTTTTTAATAGGCCGTATTTTTTCTTCAGCCCTGTACTATTGAGTACGATCAGTACCGTGATGAACCCGGCGAATTCGGCCATTACGGAAGCCACCGCGGCGCCATTGAAACCCATTTGGGGGAAACCGGCCTTACCAAAAATGAGCAGGTAATCGAACAATATGTTCACCAATGCTTCGGCGATGAACCCGATCATCAGGTAGCGGCTGTTGAGCGAAGCCACCAGGAACGCGTTGCCCATCTGGAAGAGGTACAGGAACGGCAGGCCGAAAATACGGATGCGCAGGAAACCCATTTCGCGGGGATAATTGGCAGGATCTGATGCCGCCTGCATGATGAAAGGCGCTATCAGCCAGGTGAAAATGATGCATACCACCGCAAATTGAAGGCTGATGCGTATGCCCTGGGTAAGGATGGTTTTGAAAGCATCTGGTTTATCGGCACCAGCATATTTTGAAAAAACAGTCTGCATGGCATTATTCAACCCATTGCCCGCTACCGCGAAAATGAGGTAAAATACCCCGGTGATACCTGCGCTGCCGAGCGCTTCTTCGCTTACACGCCCCAGGAATATGCTGTTAATAAGCAGGTTGAGCTGTGGAATAAGAATGGCCAGCGTGATCGGCAGGGCGATAGAGAGTATCTGCCGGTTGTTGACCTCAACTTTTAAATTATTGTTTGATACCGCTGTTTCCATAAAGTCAGCAAAATAAATCTTATTTTGCGACCCAAAATTAATTATTTGAAGACCGCTTTTAAAATATTGCCAACGGAAGAAATCAGCCGGCCGCAGCACCTGCTGGTAGAAGCCGGAACCGAAAATATTTCGTTTCTTTTGTATACGAGGTCGCCGTTCCGGGGGGAGGGGTTGCTGGCATACCAGCTAGAAGGGGTTCAGGATGCAACACAGGTGGCGGCCGATCTCAAAACATTGCTGGCGGATGAGCCTCTTTTAAAACAAAGTTTCCATTCTACCCGTATCTTATATAATGTAAAAGAAGCTACGCTGGTTCCTTCCAGCTTTCACAACCCGTTTGTGAAGGAAGAAATACTGGCGTTGATATTTGGAAGTGATAAAGATGCGGCTGTATCGGATGAGCAGGTGAAGGGAAAGGATATGGTGAATATTTACCGTGTTAACAGATCAATCGTGGATGCGCTGCGGGAGTTCTTTCCGTTCTCCGTTTCGGGCCATGTCAATACATTGCTGATACCGCAGGTACCGGTGGAAGGGGCCAGGCTGCATTGCATCATTTACCAGCAATCGGTAAATATGCTGCTGCTGAAGGACGGCAGGCTACAGATAGCCCGTCATTTTTCTTACACTACGGCCATCGACATCGTATATCAATTACTTCATACCTGCCGGGAATTTGAACTTCAGCCGGAGGATGTTCAATTAGCATTAAGCGGCATGATAGACGGAAAGTCAGCGCTTTACAAAGAGTTATATAATTATTTTTTACAGGTAGAATTCAGTCCTTTGCCGGAGAGTGTCACCTTATCAGCAGGGTTTGAAGAATTTCCCCCACATTATTTTCAACATTTAATCTCACTGGCTGCATGCGAATAATCAGCGGCATACATGGTGGCAGAAGAATTAACCCGCCTGCAAACATGCCTCATACCAGGCCTACCACGGATATAGCTAAGGAAGGGCTTTTCAATATTTTGCAGAACAACCTGGAAATAGATGAATTGAAAACGCTGGATCTTTTTGGCGGCACCGGCTGCATCAGTTACGAACTGGCCAGCAGGGGGGCGCCCGATCTCACCATCGTGGAGAAAGACAATAAGATGTACGATTTCATCAAAAACACGGCTGAAATGCTGAAGCTCGAGAATTTCAAGCTCGTAAAATCAGATGTGTTCAAGTTCATGGAAAGTACCAACCAGCAATACGATTTCATCTTTGCCGGCCCGCCGTATGCGCTTACCACCATCGATGACCTGCCGAAAATGGTGTTTGAAAAAAATCTGCTGACAAAAGGCGGATGGTTTGTGCTGGAGCATACACCGAGGAACGATTATAAAAAATTCCCTTTTTACCGGTCGGAGAGGAATTACGGCACCACGATATTTTCTGTCTTCATAAACGAATAGAACCACAGAGACACAGAGTATATTTTTTCAGCCTCCGTGTTACTCCGTGTCCTCTGTTTCTCTGTGGTTCAACAACCAATATGACAAAAAACGAACTCCGCATATCATACAAACAAAAGCGCCTCTCCATCACTTCGCAGCAAAAAAACAAGCTGGAGGATATAATTCTCATACAGTTTCAGCGGCTCAATATTGAGATCCCCGCGAATATCATGACCTATGCGCCTTTTGGAAAATTCAACGAGTTTGATCCGCAGCTGATCACCGATTATTGCCTTTTCAAAAATCCCGACCAGGTATTGAGTTATTCGGTGGTGGACGGCGATAGCAATGATATGCGTGCGGTTATTGTGGAGGAAGACAGTATTTTTGTAAAAAACAGGTATGGCATCGGCGAACCGGAGAGCGGCGAAGAGATGCCTGTCGGCGAAATTGACCTGGTGATCGTCCCCATGCTGGCATTTGATGTAAACGGGCATCGGGTGGGTTACGGAAAAGGCTACTACGACCGTTTCCTGAAACGCTGCCGCGAAGATGTGATCAGGATCGGCTTCAGTTTTTTTGAAGCGGAACAGCCGATTGATGATACCGATGAATGGGATGTGCCGCTGGATTTCTGCATCACCCCGGAAACTATTTATGAATTTTAAAAAACCAGATACGTTTGCTTAAAAGTTTCAGATACCTGCTTTTCCCTTTTGCACTTATTTATGGTGCGGTGGTGTGGCTGCGCAACTGGATGTTTGACAAGAACATCCTCAAATCGGCTTCTTTTAATTTTCCCATCATCTGCGTGGGAAACCTGGCTACTGGTGGAACAGGCAAAACACCCATGACCGAATACCTGGTGGAATTGCTGCAGGATAAATATATAACGGCAACGCTTAGCCGAGGATACAAACGTAAGACAAAAGGGTTTGCCATCGCCAGCGATGCCACCACAGCGCTCGATATCGGTGATGAGCCGATGCAGTTCCATCAGAAATTTCCAAAGCTCACGGTGGCGGTAGGAGAGGAGAGGCTGGTGGCGATACCGCAGTTGCTGCACGACCGGCCGGAAACGGAGGTGATCATTCTCGACGATGCTTTCCAGCATCGTACAGTAAAAGCCGGGTTGAACATATTGCTGACCGAATATAAAAACCTCTACACCCGCGACCTGATGGTGCCTGCGGGCGACCTGCGTGATGTGAAAAAAAGTGCCCGCAGGGCGGATGTGATCGTGGTGACCAAATGCAAACCCGGGCTTTCGGAAGAAGAAAGAAAAGCGCTCATTGCAGAGATAAAACCATTGGCGAACCAATCGGTATTTTTTACGGAGATCGTTTACTCACAACCTTATCACCTGTTCAGCAAAGCGCCGGTGCAGATGGATGGTAATACCGATTGCCTGCTCGTTTGCGGGATCGCCAATCCCAAACCATTGAAAGAATTCCTGGCTTCGCAGGTGCATAGTTATGATATGCTGCGGTATGCGGATCATCATATTTTTTCTACCGATGACCTGAAAGACATCAAAAAACAATTTGAAAAACTGCAGTCGGAGCAGAAAATCGTTTTAACCACAGAAAAAGATGCCGTGCGCCTGGAAAAATATAAAAACGAGCTGCTGGATTTCCCGGTCTTTGTAATTCCTATTCGTCACCGCTTTTTATTCGGCGAAACCGAAAAATTTGCCGGTATAATCTTCAATTCTGTTAATAAATATGCAAATTCCACTCCCGACGCTGCCGTTGGGTAAATAATCTTCACATTAGCGCTTTAAAATGATAAACGGTAACTTTCGTAGATCAGAGTTCCATTATTTTTGCCGCATCATTTGATACCCGTTCAACCAGAAATTAATTTAATAACATGAGATCTTTTTTACCTTTTGTATTCCTTTTGTTTTTTGCCTCGGCAGCCAGTGCACAAACCATCAGCATACGTGGTGTGGTACGCAATGAAGATGGAAAGCCCTTAAGCAATGCTTCCGTCACACTTTTTTATGAAGGTGCCAAAGACAGTGTGCGCAGGGTTACCAACGATAAAGGCGTTTTCCAGTTTACCAATGTAAAACAGGCCAATACCGGCATCATCGTGTCATTTATCGGGTATAACACGCTTGCCAGGTATTACGATTATTCTACCGCTACCGGTGAACAGAATATTGTAGACCTGCAACTCACCCCCGGGGGACAAACCCTTGCCAATGTGGTAGTGGAAGCTGCCAAAGTGCAGATAAAGGAAGATACCGTTTCTTACAAGATCGATAGTACCATGTACCGCAAAAATGATAATGTGGAGGAAGTGCTGAAAAAACTTCCAGGGGTGGAAGTGGACAATAAAACCGGTAAAGTGACGGCGCAGGGGCAGGAGGTGACAAAAGTAAAAGTGAATGGTAAGGATTTCTTTGGTGGCGATGTAACTACAGCAACCCGTAACCTGAATGCGGATATGGTAGACAAGATCGACATCATTGATGATTATGGGGACCAGGCGGCTTTCACCGGCGTAAAAAGCGGAGAGGCGACGAAGACCCTGAACATCCAGATGAAAAAAGATAAGAACAAAGGATATTTTGGGAATGCTTCGCTGGGAGCCGGTACAGAAGGGCGTTACACGAATTCAATTAATGTAAATAAATTCAACGGACAGCAGCAGATCTCGCTGCTCGGCAACCTCAATAATACCAATGCCAGTACCTTCAACTTCGGTTCGATGGGTGGGGCAATGGGTGGAATGGCCCGCAGCATGGGGGCAAATTTTTCAGGCAACACGGGTAACGGTATCGCCACCACCAAATCCATCGGGTTGAATTACCGCGATCAATGGGGCAGCAAAATATCTGTTTATGGCAGTTACAGTTTTACCAACAAAGAAACCAGCACCGAAAGGGATGTTACACAACAGACACTGTTCCAGGGTTCGAATATCCTTAATAAACAACAGACGAATGATTATACCACTACCGATAATCATCGTTTTACGTTCAACATGGAATACAAGATCGATTCGTTCAATTATCTGAAATTCACGCCTACAGTGAATTACACGACCACGAACAGTAATTATATATCTGACTTCAGCAATGCGCAAAATAACAAACTTAGCAATAACGGCCGCACCACAGACCGTACAACTTCCAAAGCGCCGAATATCAGCGGTACGATCCTGTTCAATCACCGCTTCGATAAAAAAGGAAGGATATTATCCCTCAACCTTAGCGGCGGCAGTTCTTCCTCCGATGGCGAAGATATCTACACCAGCCTCACGGGTTTTTACGATACATTGGGTGTGAAGTATAAAGATTCTGTGCTCAACCAGTTTGTAACGCAGGATAATAACAATCACAACTATGGCATTTCGGCTTCTTACATTGAGCCATTGAATAAAAAACAAAGCCTCGAATTCAATTATTCGTATAACAAACGTTACACCGGCATCGATCGTGAAAACTTTGCAGTTGATCCATTGAATGGCAACAAAACCTTCGTGGATACGGCGAGCAACATTTACGACAATGATTATATCACCAACAGGATCGGTGTAAACTTCCGCACCACGCAGAAGAAATATAATTACACGATTGGTTTTGCGGTGCAGCCTGCTACCATCAAAAGTGATTCGAAATCCACGAACACAAAGTATTCGCAGAACCTGGTGAACTATTACCCGGTGATCCGGTTTGCTTACAATTTCAGCCGTAGCCGTTCTTTCAGCGTGAATTACAACGGAAGCACATCGCAGCCTTCGTACCAGCAACTGCAACCGGTGTATGATTATTCCAATCCGCAATACATCACGCTGGGTAATCCTGATCTCAAACCGGAATTCAACAACAACGTGAACATCCGTTACAATAATTTTGATTTCATTACCGGGAATGTATTCTTTGGTAACCTTAATTTTTCTTACATAAAAGATAAGATCGTCAACAATGTATTTCAGCGTTTTGATGTGAGCGATCCCACCAACCCGAAATACATCGGGCAGGAAACAAGGTACCTGAATACTGATGGGTACTACACCGCATCCGGTTTCTATGCGTTCAGCAAACCGATCCGCAACAGGAAATATGTGTTCAATTACGGAGGTTCGATCATGTACAACAACAATATTTCTTTCGTTGAAAGCGCCAAAAATACCGGGCAGAACTGGATTGTCGGGCAACGTTTCTCTACCACCATCACCATTAAAAAATGGCTGGAAACCAGCGCCGGCGCCAACTTCACGTTGAATAACGCTAAATATTCACTCAACAAGCGGTTGAATTCAAATACCAAAGCCTGGAGTCTTACTCATTACTCCCGCATATTTCTGCCGAAAGATATCACGATCGCTTACGACCTCGACAAATCGATCAATGATGGTTATGCAGACAACGTTACTGCAAATCCATTCATCATCAACAGCAGTATAGAAAAATTGATCTCTAAAAAATACAATGCTTCCATAAAGTTGAACGCATACGATATGTTGAACGAAAACACCAGTGTAACAAGAACTGTGACTGGTACGGGTTTCACCGATACACGTACTAACAGGCTGGGGAGGTATTACATGCTCAGTTTTGTATTCAGGTTCAATAAATTCACGGGTACGGGAAGCGGAGGAAATAATGCAGTGCCGGGCGGGCCGATGATGAGAACAATGATCAATTAATAATTACGAATTACGAATTACGAATGTGATTGAAGCGAGAGGATAATCACAGATTTCAACTGATGAAGGGGATTGCACAGATTGCTTTTTCACTTCGTGAAAAATAAAAATGCAGTTTATAAGACCTTGACTTTGATTTAAAAGTTGCGGTACTTATAAACTGCATTTCAATTTTCTGCGAAGCAGGAAATAATCTGTGTAATCCCTTCATCAGTTGAAATCTGTGATCCCATTCGCTTCGCTCTCCGCATCATTCGTAATTACTAATTCGTAATTACTTGGCTACGGCGATCTTTATCTTCTTTCCTTTGAGTTTTTCGTTCTTGATCAGCTCCAATACATTCCCCACTTTAGATTTGCGTACAGCAGCGAAAGCCATAAAATCTTTCACTTCTATCAACCCGATCTCATCTTTTTTCAGCATACCTTTTTGTGAAAGGAACCCTACGATGTCAATCTTATTGATCTTGTCTTTTTTACCTGCATCAATGAAAAGCGTGCTCCACTTGGGCTTTTCAGGTATCGGCAGCCTGTCGGGCATCACGAATTCTTCTGCATTTTCCGTGAGGTAAGCGGGCATTTTTTCATCTTCCGAATGGATCACGTATACGTTACCCGTAGTGCCCATGCGGGCAGTACGGCCGTTGCGGTGAGTGAAAGATGCCTCCTCCAATGGAAGGTGATAATGCACGATGTTGCGGATGTCGGCGATGTCGAGTCCGCGGCTGGCAAGATCGGTGGTGATAAGGATGTTGGAACTGGTATTCCTGAATTTCGTAAGGGCTACTTCTCGGTCGCGTTGCTCCATACCGCCATGATAAAATACATTTACCAGGCCCTGATCGCTGAGGAAATTGCTCACACGTTCCACCGCTTCGCGGTGATTGCAGAAAACGATGGTGGAGGTATTATTGGCATAACAAATCAATTGCAGCAGTGTTTCCAGTTTGTCTTTATCGGGCGATAATACAGTTTTGATGCGCAATATCTCCGACGAAACAGCTTCTTCCGGAAGAAAATTCAGCATTTCCGGTTCATTCATTTTCACAAAATCAGGAATGCTTTCGGCGAATGTTGCTGAAGTGAGCATGCGTTTTTTTACCGCTGGCAGCGATTCGATGATGAATTTCATTTCTTCCAGGAAACCCAACTCAAGCGATTTATCAAATTCGTCCAGGATCAGGTATTGGATCTCTTTCAGGTCTACATTATTTCTGCGGATATGATCTGCCATACGGCCGGCCGTAGCTATGATGATGGCTGGTGGTTCCACGAGGCTGTTTTCTTCAATTTCCCTTTTGTGCCCGCCATAGCAGGAAAGCACTTTATAACCGGTTTGCATCTGCTTCAGCACGCTCTCGATCTGTAGCGCCAGTTCGCGGCTCGGCACCAGGATCAGCGCCTGCACGAGTTTAATATCTTCTTTCAGCGTAGCAAGCATTGGCAACAGGAAAGCCAGTGTTTTGCCGGAGCCGGTAGCAGAAAGCAGGATGATGTCGTTCTTTTCAGCCGCGGTTTTGATCGCCGCTTCCTGCATATCATTCAGCGACTTTATATTCAGCTTGCTTAAATAAGCGCTGTTGTTTGTTTCGTTCATGCTGCAAAGCTAGTTTAATTAATAGTGAATAATTAATAATGAATAATTCTTTAGGATTAACGGTCAAACAATACCAAAAAATCACGCCCCCAAGGGCAATAATTATTAATTATTCATTATTAATTATTAATTAATTTGCTGCTTACTAACAAACTAACTACTTAATGGACAAGCATACCTGCCGCAACTGCGACAATCATTTCTCAGGGGATTACTGCAATAGATGCGGGCAAAAGATGGCGCACCGGATCACGATGGGGCATTTGTTTCATGATATCACACATGCATTCACGCATGCCGATAAAGGATTTTTTCATCTGATGCTGGGCCTTTTCAAAGCGCCGGGAAACGTAGCGCGGGAGTACATCATAGAAGAAAAGCGTAAACGTTATTTTATGCCTTTTCAATACCTGCTTATCATCGGAACCATCGCCACGTTTGTAGTGGTCAATTCTCATTTCATGGAAAATGCGATGAAGATCATGGCCATGACCGATCCTGCCAATACGAAGCAGACGGCTATGATGCAGCAGATATCATATCTCCAGAGTAAGTATTATAACATTATGATCCTCCTGCAACTACCGTTTATGTCGCTGGCGACCTTCTGGGTGTATCGAAAATATAAACTCAATTATGCTGAACATCTTACCCTGCATACATTCATCACCGCCCAGACAACCCTGATCAGTATGATCCTGATGTTGTTCCTCTTCATTACCGGTACGGATTTTAATGTCATCCGTTTTTTCAGCATCACTATCAGTGTGATCTCGATAAGTTATCACATCGGGGTATATATGCAGTTTTTCCAGCAACGTAGTGTTGGCGGGTTCTTTAGAGGATTGTCGAGTTATATTATAGGGATACTGCTCTTTTTCATTTCCACAGTAATAGTTACGATCATTATCGGGTTTATTTATGCGATGATCAAAAAAGCCGGGCATTGATGTAGCACATGAAGTTGTCAGCCGGGAAGTATTAAATATTACAGGGAATGGTGCATCCGGAAGAGCAGGAGCAAATGATAAAAAAAATAGCGGCAGACACTTTCATGGCGAAAACGATTTATGGGTTCTTCACTGAATATCAGTCAGACCAACCTTTCGAGCACACCTTTTCTCTTTACTATATTTTTATAATCCCATTGTATGGCTGCAGATTTTTTAAGCCAGCGTTTGAGATCGGTTTTATTGATCTGAGATAAAGCAGAATAACAGATCTCAGCCGCTTTGAATTTTCCTTCATGCTTTAATCCAGGTTCGTCAAAAGATTGCCCGCTCCAGAAAAGCAGGTTGATGCCGCATTTACGTTTGGCATAACCGACCACAGGATTGCCATCCAGGAACCACACAGGATGCGCATGCCATACTTTGTTCTCCGCAGCTTTTAGATTTTTATCGATCAATCCGGCCAGTTCCCGGCAGATGAGCTGTTCGTCACCGGACTGGTGATCGTTGTAGGCCAAAGTATCTTCGTGCATGGGTAAAGATTTTGGTGAATGGATTTAAGAAGCAAACTTTATTCCGCCGGTTCCCACAGTTCGATCTTGTTGCCTTCGGCATCCATGATGTGTACGAATTTTCCAAAGTCGTAGGTAGCGACATCATCCAGTATGGAAACGCCGTTTTCTTTGAGCCTGCTCAATAATGCATCCAGGTTTTGTACGCGGTAATTGATCATGAACTCTTTTTGGGAAGGAGCAAAATGATCGCTGTCTTTTTTGAACGGGCTCCATTGCAGGGTGTTCACTTCTTCGGGTTTATCGATGTTCCTGGAATCAAAACTTGACGATCCCCAGGCATTGATTTCTATTCCCAGGTTTTGTGTATACCAGTCTTTTGTTTTCTGTAGATCATCTGAATAAAAGAAAATACCGCCGATGCCGGTCACTTTAGGGGCCAGGTCAGCTGATTCATTTTTTTGCTCTCCCATGAAGATTGATTTTGAGATGTTGTATAAAAATAACGCAGTGGGAGCAATTTTGCAAAAGGGAATTGTGGGTAGGGTATTCTATCCGGGAGAAGACTACAGGGCTGATGTAGCAGAGTCTATAGTTCTCTAAATGATGATGGCTTGTGTAAGGATTGTAAAAGACTTTAAAAAGTACTGGTTGTTGTTATAAAATTCAGTCATCAGTTCTTCTGGTTCAAAAATTTCTCAATCATCGGCACTGCCAGTTCACTTTCTTTAAAATCCGGTTTGATAGTAGTGATCTCACCGATGTATTCTCCATGAGCACCGGGAATGATGGCTAATTCGGAATGGACGATCTTTTTATGCAACTCTATGGCATGTTCGATCGTGATCACATCTTTATCTGCATTGATGATCAAAGCGGGAACCTTGATGGAAGCCAGCTGTTCATCGGGAATGTCTTTAAAATCAACCATACGCTTGGCATCCCTGTCGTGCATCACCTGCAGGCCATTCGAATCGGGCGCTACTTTTAAATAGGAGGCCTTCAATTGTGGCGGCATATTTTCCAGTTTTGCCTCTTTCATGAAATCCCAGAACCATGGGGGTACACCATTGCGTTTGGCTAATGCGGAACCCAGAATGATCCTGTTCACCATCTCCGGGTGACGGATGGCGATCTGGATCGTGGTTGTACCACCATTGCTGAAACCGAAAAAATCAGCTTTGGCAATGTTTAAATTTTTGAGGAGGGTAGTCACGTCATCGGCATCCTGTTCGAAGGAAGAACCTTTATTCCTGTCGCTTGTGCGGCCATGCGCCTGCAATTCAACGGCTATCACTTTCCTGTTTTTTGCAAACAGAGGAATTGCTTTCTCAAAATTCGACTGTATGGTAGAACCCCCTCCGTGAATCAGCACAAGTGGTTTGCCTTCTCCATAAATTTCGTAATACATTTTCAATCCGTTTACGTCGGAGTAGCCATTGCTGAAATGTAGTTTTTCTTCTTTGGTCATTTCTCTTCATTTTATTGCCGTATCGCGGTGGTTGCAGGATGATACCATTACCAATAACAATGCAGATAATACAAGTGTGGGTTTCATTTTATCAGTTATAACATTCCCTTAAAGTGCAAGCAAGTCACATTAGCGCTCAAATGGTTCTGGTTTGCCGGTGATTTTTTTTAACCAGGAACGAAGGCTTTGCTGAGAAGTAAAAAATCGGGGTTTCATAAATTTCTTGCCTTGATCTCTTTCCGGATCTCCTGGCGGCTTTTGATGTTTATGATCAAAACCGGCAACAACGCAACCGGTACTACCGACAATGCGGAGAAACCTTTTCGTAAGCCGAGGAAAATGGAAGAAACAAATAATATCACCAGCGCCGTAATAAAAACCGGGATCAATGTTTTCAACAACTTTTCATTACGGAGAAGTTCCTGATCGCTGATTTCAGATAGGTTGAGTTTTGCCATGTGCGTTGGGTTTGCGGTTTGTCTAATATGTTGCTAATTTACAATTGTTTACAATAAACTGCTTATTGCAACTAAATCATATTTGAAACCTATAATTAATATTATGTTAAGTAGTGGTTTAAAGAAATATCAACCACTTTTTGGATAATTAGTTTAGAAACACGTTTCCTACATCTCATACTCCTTTACTCCACTCAATTCCCCGATCGCCCAAATGGCCATAGCATCTACCACCTTATATAATTTCTTACCGGATTCGCTGAGTTTGTAAGTCACATGCGGCGGCACCACGGGCTTTGCCTCCCGGATGATGATCCCGTCGTTTTCCAGTTGCTTTAAATGCTGGATCAGCATTTTTTCTGTCACAGCCGGAATATTCCGTTTCAGTTCACTGTAACGCTTTTCTCCTTTGGCGAGATGATAAATGATGATCGGTTTCCAATAACCGCCGATCCTTTCCATCACATAAGTCACCGGGCATTGCGCCAGCGCATACCGTTTGTTTTCCTGGATGGTCGATTGTTCCTTGATAGCTGTCATGATACATACTTTAGGGTAAGTACTTGTATAAAAGTATGTACAAATATACCTTTGTTGCCCAACAATTAAAAAATAAAAAAATGAACATCATCATTTCAGGTTCTTTAGGTAACGTAGGTAAACCATTGACAAACAAATTAGTACAAGCCGGACATAAGGTGACGGTAATTTCCAGCTCTGCTGACCGGAAACCAGCTATTGAAGCGCTTGGCGCTGTTCCGGCAATCGGATCCGTGAGCGACGCCGCATTTCTGACACAGGTATTGACCGGTGCAGATGCAGTATTTGCCATGACCCCGCCAAACATGGGCGGCTCCAACGTGATTGAAAACACGGTTAACGCGGGTAAATCTTTTTCAGAAGCGATTCTCAATTCGGGTGTGAAACACGTAGTAATGCTCAGCAGCATCGGCGCCCATCTTCCCGGCGGAAACGGCCCTATCGCTTCCATTCACCAGATAGAAAAATTGTACAATGACCTGGAAGGGGTTTCAGTGACTTTCCTGCGGGCGGGATTTTTTTATACCAATTATTACAATGATGTTCCGTTGATCAAAGGTTTGGGGATCATAGGCGCCAATTACCCGGCGGAAACGAAAATGCCCCTGGTGCATCCTGCTGATATTGCAGCCGCTGCTGCCGATGAACTGGTGAACCCATCTGCAGGAAAAAATGTACGTTATATAATAAGCGACCTCCGCACTCCTGCCGATGCGGCCAAAGTATTCGGACAAGCGATCGGCAAAGATGGATTACCCTGGGTGGAATTCACCGACGAACAATCGCTGGATGGTATGTTGAAAGCCGGCTTGCCCCACGAGATCGCAGGTTTGTATACCGAGATGGGACAAGGTTTGCGGAACGGAAACATTGCGGCAGATTTTTTTGCGAAAGGCGCCCCTGTAACCGGGCAAATCAAACTGGAAGATTTTGCAAAAGAATTTGCAGATAAGTACTGATGCAAAAAGTGATTGCTGATTAAAAAAGATTGGGTGATTACGCTGATTCTTTCCTGCAAAGCAGGAAAGCTGAATGCAGTTTATAAAATGCTGAACTTTGTAAAGAATTCAAAATTTTACAAACTGCATTTTCATTTTGCGTAGCAAAATAATCTGCGTCATCCATTCATCCTTTTAAAATCAGCGATCATTATTTGATGAACGGTAATAAAATTTTCTTCCTCTTCAGTTTTCCTACAATTTTTACGCTGACATTTGCCTTCGTAAATTTTATCACTGAATGAAAATCCTCGTGTTACTCCTCGCCTGCCTCTGTATTTCAGGCATTGCTAATTCTCAAGGTCAAAAAAAGTTTATCATACAAGGAACGGTGATCGATTCGTCCAGCCGCCGCCCTGTGGAGTTTGCAACGATCACCCTATTGCCCATAGGAATAGCAAAGCCGCTGACAGGCACGATCACAGACGCGACCGGAAAGTTTTCCCTGGATGATGCCGCGGAAGGAACTTTCACTTTGCTGATAGAAAGTATCGGCCATCAACCTTTCTCCATACATGATCTTGTGATCGCCGGCACAGATAAATCCCGCGACCTTGGAACATTTTCGTTGCGCAGCAGCGGAAAAACCATGGATGCTGTTGTTGTAACGGCTCAGGCAAAAGTGATAGAGCATAAAATTGACCGTATGGTATTCAATGCGGAAAAAGATATCAGTTCGCAGACCGGTACCGCTTCAGATGTGTTGAAGAAAGTGCCGCAGGTATCCGTGGATGTGGACGGTAATGTGCAGCTTGCCGGCAGTGGCGGGGTACGTTTCCTCATCAATGGCAAACCTTCCACAGCCTTCGGAAGCAGCATCGCGGATGTATTACAATCCATTCCTGCAAGCCAGATAAAAAGCATTGAAGTCATCAGCAATCCCGGTGCCAGATACGATGCACAGGGAATGGGTGGCATCATCAATATCATTCTCAAAGCCAGTAAAACAAAGGGTTACAATGGGAACCTCTCGTTGACGGCAGGAACATTACAGCAGAACGGTTCATTCAATTTCAATGTGCGCAACAATAATTTCGGCATGAACGCTTTTGTCAGCGGCAGTGCAAGATTACCCGCAACGGTACTGTTTCATTCTGAAAGGAATACCGCGAATGGTACTACCATCGATTATCTTGAACAGGACGGCCGCAGCAGGTTTCAGCGGCATGGATACCAGTCAGGTATCGGCTTCGACTGGACGGTAAAAAAATACAATAGCTTCTCCGGCGCTGTGAGTTACAATGAATTTGGGAGCAAAGGAAAGGGCTCCACCTTTCAGCAACTGGATGTAGATAAAAATGGTGGCCCGGCTCCTGTGTTTACACAAATAAACAGCCTGGCCCGGCCGAAATTTCATAACACCGATCTCAGCTTTAATTACAAACGTACCTTTCCAAAAGACGGGCGTGAACTTGACCTTGAAGTGAACAGCAGCATCGGCAATGGCCGTACGATCACTTCCAATGAACAATACGCTTATCCCCAATCAGTATTGAGTACTGGTACAGAAAGTAATAACCCCGGTAAAACGGTTTCCACACAATTATCGGCAGATTACACCGAGCCTGTCAGCGAAGATCTTGTATTGGGCACCGGCGTAAAACTCAGCATCGACGACATTAACAGCAGTTCATCGGCATTGAAATATGACGACGTATCGAAAAAATATACTCCTGATAATTCCTTATCCAGCAGCCTGCGTTACCATCAAAAGGTATATGCCGCTTACGCGGAACTGAGCTTTCCACTTTTTGCGGGCATCGCCGGAAAAGCAGGCGGACGTTATGAACGCACGGAAACAGATGCATTTTTCTCCAATGCGCAGCAGCAACAAAATGTACCGGGCTACAACACATTTGTGCCTTCATTTTATTTGAATAAAAAACTGGACGATCACCAGTCGCTGACCTTAAGTTATTCAAAAAGGATCGAGCGCCCGGATTACAATGAGCTGAATCCATTTGTGAATACCACCGATCCAAAAAATCTTTCAACCGGCAATCCCGGTCTCGTACCCGAAACCAGCAAGCGACTGGCATTGAACTACAATATTGATTTTGGTAAAAAAGGTTCTGCAGGCATCGGTATGTTTTACCGTGTCAATGAAAACGATATCCAGTCTTACGCTCTCTACTATCCTTCTTACACCGTTGGCGACAGCGTTTACACGAATGTGTCTGTTACCACAGATCAGAATATCGGGACGGAAAAAGATTTCGGTGCGAATTTTTTCGGTGATATGCACCCTACTTCAAAGCTCGGATTGCGGGGGAATTTTTTCATTTTCAGGAGGCATACGATCAACGTGATCGATGAAGGCTTTGACGCTAAAAGTTATTTTTGCAGGATCAACCTCAACGTTACTTACCAGTTTGCCCCTACCCTTGTGGCTGAATATTTCCAGAATTTCAACTCACGCAGAAGAGAAGCACAGGGCACTAATCCGGCATTCATATCCTATACTTTCGCGATGCGCAAACAATTCTGGAACAAGAATGGCAGCATTGCCCTTACTGCCAATAATTTCTTTGCAAAATATGTTGATCAGCGTACACGCCTTTTCGGGCCCGGGTATGATGCGGTAAGGCTGCGTCAGATACCTTTCAGATCGATCGGTATAAACTTCACGTGGAAGTTCGGGAAACTGGAGTTCAAAAAGAATAACCGGGAAGAAACTAACCAGCTGTTAGAAGCGAATTAAGGTGAACCACAGAGGATTGGAGGGCACAGAGTAAAAAAGCTTATTTTCTTTCTCTGGAAACTCTGAGTTCTCCGGTTCTCTGTGGTTTAAACAAAAAATGGCCGCCTTCACAGGCAGCCATTCTCAATTTAGTGCTCACACTATAATTATTCTTCTGTTTTTTCTTCTGTATCTTCTGCATCATCTTCGTCTTCAATTTGATCAGTTGCTTCATCAGCATCTTCCAAACCTTCAGGCGCCGGTACTACAGTTTCGGTAGTCAATGTACCATCTTCTGCTACCACTACTGCTTCCTCTATTTCTTCTTCCTCCTGTTCATCCAGTTTGGTAATAGCCGCGATAGAATCCCCTTCGTCTACTTTTATCAGGCGAACCCCTTGTGTAGCGCGACTTTGCTCGCTGATGGCTTTCACCGCCATGCGGATGGTAATACCACTTTCGCAGGTGATCATCAGATCTTCCTGTTCAGTTACGTCCAGCAGGCCAACGAGCCCACCCGTCTTGTCAGTGATCTTAATGGTACGCACCCCTTTACCACCACGATTGGTGATACGGTAGTTTGCTTCACCCGTTTCCGGATCATCGAGGAAAGTACGTTTTCCGTAACCTTTTTCACTCACTACCAGAACTGTCCTGGTTTTATCTTCCGTATTCACCGTGATCATACCCACTACTTCATCATTTTTTTCATCCACTTCGATACCGTAAACGCCGATACCGCCGCGGCCTGTAGCACGTACTTTATTCTCAGGGAAACGGATCGCACGGCCACTCTTCACAGCCATCATGATCTCGCAGTTTCCATCGGTCATGCGGGCTGCTATCAGCTGATCTCCTTCACGGATCTCGATCGCGTTGATACCCGTTTGCCTTGGCCTGCTGAAATCTTTCAGCTTGGATTTATTGATGATACCTTGTTTGGTACACAATAATATGTAGTGGTTGTTGACGTACTCTTCGTCTTCGAAATTCTTCACATCGATGATCGCACGAACCTTATCGTCCGGCGCTATCTGGATCATATTCTGCAATGCACGTCCTTTGCTGGTGCGGTCGCCTTCCGGTATCTGGTAAACTTTCAGCCAGAAGCAACGGCCTTTTTCTGTAAAGATCATCAGTGTATGATGGGTGCTTGCCACAAACAGATGCTCGATAAAATCTTCCTGGCGGGTACTGCTTCCCTTCGCCCCGCGGCCACCGCGGCGTTGCTGGCGGTAATCACGTGCAGAAGTACGTTTGATATAACCAAGATGTGAAATGGTTACCACCACATCTTCTTCTTCTATCAGATCCAGCATATTGATCTCATCATCTGCGTATACGATCTCAGATTTACGTTCGTCACCGAATTTCGCTTTCACTTCAGCCAGTTCATCTTTGATGATCTGGAAACGCAGACCTTCATTGGCAAGGATCTCTTTCAACCGTTCGATCAGTTTCATGATCTCTGCATGCTCTTCACGGATCTTATCGATCTCCATACCGGTAAGGCGTTGTAAACGCAGTTCCAGTACGGCTTTCGACTGAATTTCGCTCATGCCGAAATTGCTCATCAACCCTTCGTGTGCGATGGTTGGAGTGGCGCTTTCGCGGATGAGTTGGATCACAGCATCCAGGTTATCCAACGCGATGATATATCCTTCGAGGATGTGTGCACGCTCTTCCGCTTTCTTCAATTCAAACTTCGTACGACGAACCACGACTTCATGCCTGAATTCGATGAATTCGGAGATGAGTTCTTTTATGTTCAGGATCTTCGGGCGGCCTTTTACCAGCGCCACATTGTTGATACCGAAAGATGTCTGCAGCTCGGAATGTTTGAACAACTGGTTCACTACTACCTGCGCTACAGCATCTTTACGAAGCTCTACAACAATCCTTGTTCCTTCTTTATTATTACTTTCATTGTTTACGTCGCTGATGCCATCAATCACTTTATCGTTGATCAGGTCGCCGATCTTTTGCGTCAGCTGATCACGGTTCACCTGGTAAGGTATCTCGGTGATGACGATCTTTTCTTTACCACGTGCATCGGTTTCAATGGTAGTTTTGCCCCGCAATACTACCCTGCCTCGGCCGGTAAGCAATGCCTGTTTAACGCCCTCGTAGCCGTAAATAACACCGCCTGTAGGAAAATCCGGAGCCTTTATATATTTGATCAGTTCTTCGAGTTCGATATCGTTATTGTCGATATAGGCGATACAGCCATCAATCACCTCACTGAGGTTGTGGGGCATCATGTTAGTGGCCATCCCTACCGCGATACCGCTGCTTCCGTTTACAAGTAATTGCGGAACACGGGTTGGCAGTACTGTTGGCTCTTTCAACGAATCATCGAAATTGAGCTGATAATCCACCGTATCCTTATCGATATCCTCGATCATCGCTTCAGCGAACTTCTGCATACGTACTTCCGTATAACGCATGGCAGCCGGCATATCACCATCCTGGCTACCGAAGTTACCCTGGCCATCGATAAGTGTGTACCGCATCGCCCATTCCTGCGCCATACGTACCATGGTAAAATAAATGGATGAATCACCATGCGGGTGATATTTACCCATTACTTCCCCTACGATACGGGCAGATTTTTTATAAGGCCTGTTACTGTAATTGGCCAGTTCCATCATACCAAACAAGACACGGCGGTGAACGGGTTTGAACCCATCACGTACATCCGGAAGTGCACGGCCAACGATCACGCTCATGGAGTAATCGATGTAAAAAGTTTTCATTTGCTCCTCGATATTAACCGGTATTATCTTGCCCCGGTTGTTGAGGTTAGCTTCGTCATTGATTTCGTTATTTTCCATATAATTTTCTAGGTGGCGAAAGTACTGAAAATAAGCCGTTTTTCCACGTTAAAACAGCGTTGTTTTAGGGTGATATTGTACACATTTGTGGAGAACTATTTTTCTACGGAACTGCTGTTTCATAACTGAACAGGATGTGTATCGTAATCGGACAGTAAGAAAATATGGCTTACATCTATAGTGTTGATTATTAATAAGTTATTTTACCGGCATAACCTTTGGCAATAATTTCAGGCAAAGGTTCAAGGGATAAAGCAAAGCCGTGACTTTGTGATCCCTTTGCACTTGTATGTGAAATAAAATAAAACCCATCCGATGTTTAAAAATTACTTCAATATAGCCCTCCGGAATTTGTGGAAAAACAAAGGTATTTCTACCATCAATATTCTCGGCCTCTCGCTGGGAATTGCAACCTGTTTATTGATCATGCTTTTTGTGCAGAAAGAATTAAGTTATGACCGGTTCAACGAGAAGTCCGATCGGCTTTATCGTGTCACATTTAATAGCCGGATGCAGGGCGGCGATCTCAAAGAAGCCAGTGTAATGCCGCCGGTGGCCCAAACCCTTAAGAATGATTATCCTGAAGTGGAAGAGGCAACCCGCTTACAGGCAAGAGGTGGTACAAGGATCACCTATGGAAACAAGGTTTTTACCGACGGCCTTGCCTATGTGGATCCGAATTTTTTTACGGTCTTTACACTTCCCCTTGAGAAGGGCAATGCGGCTACAGCACTATTGGAGCCTAATACAGCCATCATCACCAGTGTCCTTGCAAAAAAGTATTTCGGTACGGCTGATCCTATCGGAAAGGTGCTCACGTTGAAAGATCAGCATACCTTTTTTACAGTTACCGGAGTGGTTAAAGAAATTCCGGAAAATTCACATTTTCACTTTGAAGTTTTCGCGTCAACATCCAACCTTCCGGAGGCCAACGAATCTTCGTGGATGGTATCGGGTTTTTACACTTATGTGGTGCTGCGTAAAGGCACTGATCCGAAAAAATTTGCCGGTCATTTTCCCGAAATGGTGCAAAAATATATCGGCCCTCAATTGAAGCAGGGGCTTGGAGTAACGCTTGCAGAACTTGAAAGTAAAGGGAACAGTATCAGTTTTGCCCTGCAGCCCATCACCGATATTCACTTACACTCCAACCTGACAGGTGATATGGAACCCGGCGGTGATATAAAGTATGTATATATCTTTAGTGCGGTGGCGCTTTTCATGCTGCTCATCGCGTGCATCAATTTCATGAACCTTTCTACCGCAAGCGCTGCAAAAAGAGCAAAAGAGATCGGTATCAGGAAAGTGCTTGGTTCGGTCAAAAAACAACTGGTATCCCAATTCCTGCTCGAATCTCTCTTCATCACTTCCATCGCTTTGCTGATCGGCATCCTGCTGGTTTACGTGCTGCTACCATTCTTCAATGATCTCACCGGCCAGCATCTTAAGATAAGCCTGACAAACAGCCCCTATGCATTACCGTTATTGATCGCATTCGGATTGTTTACAGGCATACTGGCGGGCAGTTACCCGGCCTTCTTTTTATCCTCCTTCAAGCCTGTGGAAGTATTGAAAGGAAAGTTTTCGACCGGTAAAAAAAGCGCCGGACTAAGGAGTGGCCTGGTGGTTTTTCAGTTCATCATTTCTATCAGCCTTATCATTGGTACAACCGTAGTATATAAACAGCTTTCTTATATCCGCAATAAAGAATTGGGTTTTGATAAGGAACAGGTGCTAGTGATCGAACAGGCATACTGGCTCAATAATAATTTGGATGTATTTCGCAGCCAGCTCATGCAGGATCCGGGGGTGAAAAGCGTTTCGGTATCAGGTTTTCTCCCGGCAGGAAATTCGGCGAATAACAACTTTTTTGTTTCGGCGGATGATAATGCACAGCAGTTGATAAAGACCTTACGCTATGATGTAGACGAAAATTACCTCCCCACCCTCGGGATCAGTATCGCCAGCGGGCGAAATTTTTCTCCGCAATTTCCCACCGATTCTTCAGGCATCATCATCAATGAGGCGGCGGCACGCAGTTTTGGCTGGACAAATGATCCGTTGAATCATACGCTTACGCATAATTCAAATGATGGTTCAAAGGAGAGTTATCATGTGATCGGTGTGGTAAAAGATTTCAATTTCCGCTCGCTGCACGAAGCCATCACGCCGCTGGTGATGGTATTGGCCAAAGATAATGGCAGCGTGATCGTGAAAGTGAAAACTGCAGACATGCCGGGATTGCTGGCAAATATTCAGCAAAAATGGAAGAACCTTCATGCAGAAGCACCTTTTTCGTATTCATTCCTCGACGACCGTTTTAATAATACATATAAAGCCGAACAATACATCGGCCGTATCCTCGGCATTTTCGCCGGGCTCACCATTTTTGTGGCTTGTCTCGGCCTCTTCGGGTTGGCTACTTTCATGGCTGAACAACGCAGGAAAGAGATCGGTATCCGGAAAGTGTTGGGCGCCGATGTAAGCGGGTTGGTAGCGATGTTGTCGAAAGATTTTTTGAAACTGGTATTGATCGCGTTCATCATCGCATCACCTATCGCCTGGTATGTGATGAACAGGTGGTTACAGGAATTTGCCTACCGGATCAGCATCAGCGTGTGGGTATTTGCCATCACCGCGTTTTTGGCGGCCATCATCACGTTGCTGACGGTATCCTTTCAGGCGGTACGTTCGGCGAGGGCCAACCCGGTCAATAGTTTGCGCTCCGAGTAGTCCACTCCTACGAGTTGACAACTCATGGGAGTTGACAACTCGTTAGGTAAAAAATCGTTTACTTTGCAAAAAATCAAATTGCTTGAAAACGATACTCCTCATCGGTGCCGGAAAATCCGCCACTGTACTTATAGATTACCTTACAGACGAAGCGGAAAAGAACAACTGGAAGTTTATCATCGCAGATGCGAATAAAGAACAGATACTGCTCAAGACCAAAAATTCACGTTATGCAGAAGCGGTTGAGCTGGACATCACCAATGAGAAGCAACGCTCGAAGTTGATAGAGAAATCGCATGTCGTGATATCCATGATGCCGCCGCACCTGCATTTCCTGGTGGCAAAAGATTGTGTGGAATACCGGAAACATCTGCTTACCGCTTCCTATCTTGACAAACAGATCAGCAGCCTGCGGGATGAGATCAGCAATCGTAAATTACTATTCCTTTGCGAAATGGGATTGGATCCGGGCATCGATCACATGAGCGCTTTATTGCTGCTTAACCGCATCAAATCTGAAGGTGGCGATGTGGTTTCTTTCCGAAGCCATTGCGGTGGATTGGTAGCACCTGAAAGTGATGATAACCCATGGCATTACAAGATCAGCTGGAATCCGCGGAATGTGGTCCTGGCGGGAAAAGCAGGCGCCGTTTACAAAGAAAACAATCATACGGTCACTGAGAAATACGATGAGCTTTTCAGGACTGACAGGGCTATCCCTACCGGTGATGAAACGATCGGTTCGCTGAGTTATTACCCCAATCGCGACAGCCTGCCCTATCTTGACCTTTACCAACTTCATCATGTAGAAACTTTCGTGCGCACTACCCTTCGCTATCCTGATTTCATGGAAGGATGGAAACATATCATCGCATTGAACCTCACTGATGAAACCATTTCTTATGAAAGTGATGGAAGAACGCTGCAGGATTTTTTTCAGGCTCATGCCGGCGATAAATTATCCGGCCTTCCGCAGTTGGTGGTAAAACAACTCAATTTTTTAGGAATGGATGATAGTGAGACCTTCATCAATAAAGGACTTTGCAGTGCTGCGGACGTATTGCAAATGGCGCTGGAAACAAAGCTGGTTTTGCAACCACACGACAAAGACCTGGTGGTGATGGTACATGAAATAGAATATATAAAAGACGGCGCAAAAAAATTACTCACCAGCTCATTGATCGTAAAAGGCGAAGACAGTATGAATACGGCCATGGCAAAAACGGTCGGTCTTCCGCTCGGAATTGCCGCAAAACTGATACTGGAAGACAAATTGAAGTTAAAAGGATTGCATATTCCTACAAGTCCGGTGATCTATGAGCCGGTGCTGGAAGAATTGGAAAAACATGGAATTTCTTTCGTAGAGAAGGCGATTTAATTGATAATTTTATAAAGGATAATGGATAATGCTTCCTATTGAAAGTTCTTCCGTATAAGGAGAATACCATCGATTGGAAACATTATCCATTATTCCGTTATCAATTATCCATTATCTAGTAGCTTCTTCAACTCTTTTACTCCTGTCGTAGCCGGCATTTCAATCAGTTGTATAGATGGATCATTTACAAAAGGGATACTCTTATCAACGATGAATTTTGGAACAGACGGCGCCACATAATCTATCAGTGACGCGGCCGGGTATACCTGCAAGGATGTCCCGATCACCACAAAAATATCTGCCGTCAATACCACCTGCACTGCTTTTTCAATCATGGGTACGGGCTCTTCAAACCATACGATGTGCGGCCTGAGTTGTGTACCATCGTTTCCTTTGTCGCCTACATTTATATCTCCCCGTATTTCGAGCACTTCACCAGGACGGCCTATGCTGTGCATCTTGAAAATTTCTCCATGCAGGTGCAATACATTTGTTGAGCCGCCACGTTCGTGCAGGTCGTCTATATTTTGTGTAATGATAGTTACGTTAAATTCTTTTTCCAGTCCTGCCAGCCCGGTATGTGCGGCATTGGGCGAAGCGGCAGCAACATCGCGGCGACGCATGTTATAGAAATCGAGCACCAATGCGGAATCTTTGATGAATGCCCGGGGTGTTGCCACATCCCGCACATCATACCCATTCCATAATCCATCGCTGTCGCGAAAAGTTTTCAACCCGCTTTCGGCACTTATACCGGCGCCTGTGAGTACCACCAGGTGTTTCTTTTTCATGTTTCAAATTAAACATTTTGCTTCGAAACATCCGCCGGCTTTCTTTTTTTGTAAATAAAATATACTGCTACTATCAGCAATATCAATGGCCAGATGGATACGAGCCCTACCAGCAAGCCGGCCACCCAGGCAGCGCCTGTAGAAAACGCTTCCCCTGCTTTTGCAAAAAATGACGGGCTTTCATCGGGTGCTTTCAATGCTCCTGCTCCCTTGAAATAAGTGAGGTTGATGGTGCTGTAAGCCGCCTGCGATGTGAGTGATGCATATCTTCCCGCGGCTGATTCTATCTCTTCCTGGATGCCGTTTATTTCTTCCTGCACCTGCAGCACTTCCGCCATATTTTTTGATTCTTTCAGGAAATCCAGGTATTTGAGGCGCATCTGCTTTTTTGCTTCCAGCCTGGAGCGTGTATCCACAATGCTTCCGGTAACATCTTCGGTACGGATACTTTTTTCGGTAACCACAGCATCCGTCCCCGGCAATGCGGCCATCAGTTCATCGAAATACTGAACAGGCACTTTGATTGAAAGTACCGATTCCGATCTTCCTTCTGTCATGTTGTTGTCTTCCTGCGCAACATAGGCTCCATATTGTTTCAGCTTTCCGTTGAGCCCTTCGCCATATGTTTTAAAATCTTTCACTTCTATTTTTACCGTAGCGGTCTTGATGATCTTTTTTGACCAATCCACTACTGTTATGGGCGCAGCAGACTTTACTGCCGGAGTTGTGCCGGCAGAAGGGCCGGATGTTGGTGTAGTACTGTCGGTGGCAAGAGGTTGCTGGTCGTTGATGACGGGAATATCTTTGTGGGTGCCGGCATCATTGGGGGATGTTTCAACGGAAGAGATGAGATCGTTGGATGACCTGGATTCTTTCACTCCATCCTGGCATGAAGCTATCAGCAGGAGCGCAACCACGCCCCCGATAAAGGGTTTGAACTTAAACATAAAAATTGATTGATTTGTTAGTGATAAGATATCGGATGCATCCTTATCACATAATACACGAATCTCTGAATAGGTAACCTTGCTTAATTAAGAATTAAAAATTTAAAATTAAGAATTAACAATCTTAGCGAAAGAGGATCACAGATTATAAAGGGATGAGGGTGATTACACAGATTGTTTTACTTCGTAAAAGACACTATCCCATAAAGTGTGTAAGTAAAATATTAGGGTTTGGCTTTTTTATTAAAGCTGAACCCTTTTTTCAAATATTGTTAAGAACTGGTTTAGGATTAAGCCCCAGTTCTGTATGGGCATCGTCCATTTTTTCGTAGCCTCTCTCAGGGCCAAAAATACAGATTTTAAAACTGCCTCATCTGTCGGGAATGATAATTTGTTTTTGGTATACTTCCTTATTTTACCGTTCAGATTTTCTATAAGATTGGTGGTGTAAATGATTTTTCTGATTTCAAGCGGGAAGTCAAAAAATACGGTGAGTTCCTCCCAGTTATCCTCCCAGGATTTAATGGCATATGGATATTTATGGTTCCATTGCGAAGCAAAATGTTCCAGTGAAGCTTTAGCTGCCTGTTTGGTAGGCGCATCATAAATCTGCTTCATATCCTTTGTAAACTGTCTTTTATCTTTCCATACGACATACCTGGCTGAGTTACGGATCTGATGTACCACACATATCTGTGTCTGTGATTGAGGGAACACTTGCTTGATAGTTTGTGTAAATCCATTGAGATTGTCGGTAGCTGTAATAAGGATATCTTCCACGCCTCTTGCCTTCAAATCGGTTAATACACCCAACCAGAATGCGGCGCTTTCACTTTTGCCCAACCACATACCCAGTACTTCTTTTTTACCGTCCCTATTGAGTCCTACGGCCAGGTAAATG
>NZ_RJUB01000127.1 GCF_024343615.1 Ferruginibacter sp. HRS2-29
GCGATAGCAGCTTTACTGGGTGCCGAAGAATGGGGTGTGGCTACCGCCGCATTAGTGGTGGAAGGTTGCATCATGATGCGCAAGTGTCATTTGAATACCTGTCCGGTTGGTGTGGCAACGCAAGACCAGGATCTGCGGAGACAATTTACCGGCAACCCGGATCATGTAGTAAACTTTTTCCGTTTCATGGTAGAAGAACTCAGGGAGATCATGGCTCACCTGGGTTACAGGACGGTGAATGAAATGGTGGGCCAGGTGAATGATCTGGAAATGAGAGAAAATATCAATCACTGGAAATTCAGCAAACTCGATCTTTCGCCTATCCTTTACCGTGAGCCTGCAGCAGATGTTACCGGTTTGTACAACCAGGAAATGCAGGATCATGGTTTGCATGAAGTGCTGGACTGGAAGTTATTGCAGGCAGCGCAGGCATCATTGGATCATGGTACGAAAACAAGCGCTTCATTTGAAGTGATCAATACGGATCGTACAATAGGAACAATATTGTCGAATGAAATAACGAAACGTTACAAAGCAGCCGGTCTGCCGGAAGATACCATTCATTTCAAATTCACCGGTACTGCGGGGCAAAGTTTTGCAGCCTTCAATACCCAAGGGATCACCCATGAACTGGAAGGTGATGCGAATGATTATTTCGGGAAAGGGTTGAGCGGTGCAAAGCTGATCATTTATCCACCAGGATCTTCGTCATTCGTTCCCGAAGAAAACAGTATCATCGGTAACGTGGCATTTTATGGTGCTACCAGCGGCAATGCGTATATCCGTGGAAAAGCGGGCGAACGGTTTGCCGTGCGTAATTCAGGCGCTAATGTAGTGGTGGAAGGTATTGGCGACCACGGCTGCGAATATATGACCGGCGGGCGTGTAGTGATACTCGGTGGAACCGGAAGAAATTTTGCCGCAGGCATGAGTGGCGGCATCGCTTATGTATATGATGTGAAGGGAACGCTTCCGGATAATTGTAATAAGGAAATGGTAGACCTCGATCCGGTAGAGGAAAATGATCTGCAGGAATTGAAGGAAATGCTGACGCAGCATTTTTTAAATACGAAAAGTACGGTAGCAAAATTTGTACTGGATGATCTTGACAACCAGTTGCAGCATTTTGTAAAAGTATTTCCGAAGGATTATAAAAAAGTATTGCAAAAGAAAGTGGCAACAGGGGTGACGAAGCAGTAGTTCTTTGCCGTAAAGACGGGAAGAAAAACAAGGTATTATAACAATGATAATAGAATTCATCGATTAAAACTGGCGGAGTTCAGGAAGTAGCAAACAAATATTTTGTTTTTTTCTTCCCGTCTTCCCGGCAAAAAAGATTACCATGGGCAAACCAACAGGCTTTACAGAATTCAACAGGCATCTGCCGGCCAGGGTTCCGGTTGCGGAGCGCCTGAAGAATTATGATGAATATGTGCTTCGTTACTCTGATAACGAATTGAACGAGCAAAGTGCCCGTTGCATGGATTGCGGCGTTCCGTTTTGCCACAATGGTTGCCCTCTTGGCAATGTGATCCCCGAATTCAACGACGCGGTATATAATAAAGATTGGAAAGAAGCCTACGACATACTTTCTTCTACCAATAATTTCCCTGAATTCACCGGGAGGATCTGTCCGGCGCCTTGCGAGTCAGCCTGCGTGCTTGGTATCAATAAACCCGCGGTGGCCATTGAGGAAATAGAAAAACATATCATCGAGATAGCTTTTGAAAAAGGTTTTGTGCAGGCAAAACAACCCAACATACGTACGGGGAAAAAAGTGGCGGTAGTCGGTAGCGGTCCTGCAGGCCTTGCGGCGGCGGCCCAATTGAATTCTGTTGGCCACCAGGTAACTGTATTTGAACGGGACGATGCGCCGGGTGGTTTGTTGCGCTATGGCATTCCCGATTTCAAGCTGGAAAAATGGGTGATCGATCGCCGCATAAATATTATGGCTGAGGAAGGCGTTCAATTTCGCTGCAGTGCAAATGTTGGCGTAAATGTGAGCATCAACGATCTGCTCCGCGAGTATAATGCGATCGTACTGGCCGGAGGTTCTACCATTCCAAGGGATTTGCCGGTTCCGGGCAGGCAATTGAAAGGGGTGCATTTTGCGATGCAGTTCCTCAAACAACAGAACAAAAGAAATGCTCAAAAAGATCCACTGGCCAATGATGGGTTGGAAAGTAATATTTACCCGGATCATCTTTTCGCCGGTAAAAAAAATGTAGTGGTGATCGGCGGTGGCGATACCGGTAGCGATTGTGTAGGAACCTCCAACCGTCATGGTGCAAAAACCGTCACACAATTCGAGCTTTTACCCAAACCGCCGGAAAGCCGTACCGAAACGATGCCCTGGCCGAGTTACCCGATGATCCTCAAAACTACTACATCACATGAGGAAGGGGTGCAACGTCATTGGAGTATCGCTACCAAAGAATTTCTCGGGGACGAGAACGGGAACCTCCGGGCTTTAAAAGTAGTAGACCTTGAGTGGAAAACACCTCCGGAAGGCGGGCCTGCAAAATTTACTGAAGTACCGGGTAGTGAGCGGGAGATCCCCTGCGAACTGGCATTGCTGGCAATGGGGTTTGTGGCTCCGCAAAAAGACGGTTTGCTCACCCAGCTTGACATTGACCTGGATGAACGCGGAAATGTAAAAGCAGCTGAAAAAAGCTACCAGACCAATATTGCAAAAATTTTTACGGCGGGCGATATGCGCCGCGGCCAATCGCTGGTAGTGTGGGCCATCAGCGAAGGGAGGGAATGCGCCCGGAAAGTAGATGAATCCCTGATGGGGTTTTCGCTACTGGAAAGCAAAGATAGCACTATTCAATTTTATTCAAGTATTTAACGATTAATTGAAAATTATCAAATTCGCTTACTAATTAAAGCGAATTTATAAATAATTATTAATTAATACCTTATAAGAGTATTTTTAATATATTATAATTATAAATATGTTAATAATGTTTAACAAAACATCAATTTTATAATGTATTTTACATTTAAGCTTTATATATTTTATTTTCTAATACCAAAATCTACGAATGCATGAAAAAAGTCACGTTTAAGCAGGTTGCCCCCTTCCTTGTTTTGATCGCAGTAGCGGTAATAGCTGCTTTTATAAAACCGGTAGCGGATTACGTGCCCGGCGAAAAAGATCCGCAATATAATACATCCGACATTGCCTGGGTGTTGATATCAACGGCGCTGGTATTTTTGATGACCCCCGGCCTGGCATTTTTTTATGGCGGCATGGTTCACAGGAAAAATGTGCTTTCAACCATGATCAAGAGCGTGGTAGCCGCCGGAGTGGTGGGTGTCCTTTGGGTGGTATGTGGTTTTAGCCTTTGCTTTGGCGAATCCATTGGTGGCTTCATCGGTAACCCGGGAACTTTCGCTTTTTTCAAAGGAGTTAACTCTGGTCCGGCCTGGGGCGCAGCCAATACGATCCCTCTTTCGCTGTTCTCCTTATTTCAACTGATGTTTGCCGTTATCACCCCTGGATTGGTGGTAGGCGCGGTAGCAGAGCGTATTCGTTTTACCTCCTATATATTATTTACCGTGCTTTTTGCACTCCTGGTATATGCACCGGTAGCGCATTGGAGCTGGCATCCAAACGGTTTCCTGGCAAAAATGGGTGCGCTTGATTTCGCCGGCGGAACGGTGGTACATATTACTGCAGGTTGCGCAGCACTTGCAGGGGCGCTGGTGCTTAAACGCAGGAAAAGCCATCTCGAGCACAAAGAAATTCCGCCAGCCAATATCCCATATGTACTCATCGGAACCGGTTTGCTTTGGTTTGGCTGGTTTGGCTTCAATGCCGGTTCGGCTGTAGCAGCCAATTCGCTCGCGGTAAGCGCATTTGGTACTACCAATACGGCTGCTGCTTCTGCAGGTCTTGCATGGATGTTCTTCGATGTATTGAAAGGTAAAAAACCATCAGTACTCGGATTTTGTATAGGGGCGGTAGTTGGCCTCGTGGCTATTACACCGGCTGCAGGTTTTGTGGCAATTCCTCAGAGTATCATCGTTGGCGTAGTGGGGGCATTGGTTTCCAATATCGCTATCACCATCAAGCAAAAATCGTCACTGGATGATACACTGGATGTGTTCCCGTGTCATGGTATCGGCGGTATGGTAGGTATGTTGCTTACAGGTGTGTTTGCTTCAAAAGCTGTGAACAGCCTGGGCAATGATGGTCTCGCTTATGGCAACGCCAGTTTCTTTTTTACTCAATTAAAAGCCCTGCTGATTGTAGTGGCATACAGCTTCACTGTATCATTCCTGATCTTCAAATTCATCAATTTCATTTTACCGATCCGCGTTTCGGAGGAGGAAGAAGAACTGGGCCTCGACTTTACCCAGCATGATGAAAAGTATTCCCAGGGCACTTTGGTAGTTACCCAAAAAGATGGATTGGTAGCCGAAGTGGATGCCGGTTAAGTTCACCGCAGAGAACGAGAGTGGCCAGGGTTTACGCAGAGATAATTATTTAAAACAAACGCCTCTGCGTAAACTCTGCTCTCTCTTGTTCTTCGCGATTAAAAATACCTGTAAATAAAAAAGGTACAGCAATAACGAAAACTCCTCGACAAAGTTTTCTGCCGTACCTCTTTCTTGATAATTAAATCTACTACAATGTTACAAAAAATTTTTGCAACAGGCGCACTCCTGTTCACAAGTGTCATGGCTTTTTCGCAGATAGCCGCCGTTACCCCAACCGTTAAACCTGATGAGGTAACATCAGGAAGTTCCAACACATCAGCAGTTCCACCCCCGGTAGAAAAAAAGCCGCTTTTGGTCATCAGTGGTTCGGCGGATGCGTATTACCGCTACGATTTTGACAAACAACCAGGCAATATCCGCACAAGTTTTACCGGTACTCACAACGAATTCGCATTAGGGATGGCATCGGTAAAATTTGAACACAACAGCGGAAAAGTTGGCGCCGTACTCGACATCGGTTTTGGCCAGCGGGCAAAGGATTTCGCTTACACAGACGATGGCATCACGCAGGCGGTCAAACAATTATATATTACTTATACAGCTAAAGACTGGTTGAAATTTACCGCCGGTACCTGGGCTACACATGTTGGTTACGAACTGCTGGATCCGCAGGCCAACCGCAATTACAGCATGAGCTACCTGTTTACCAACGGGCCATTTTCGCACACCGGGCTAAAAGCAGATCTCACTAAAGGAAAACACGGCGTGATGGTGGGGGTCTCCAATCCAACCGATTACAGGAAACCGCCTTCCGGTTTCATCAATAAGAAATTTTTCATCGCACAATACAGCTATGCTGCAAGCGATAACGTGAAATTATACGTGAATTATGTAGGCGGGAAAAATCCGGATACTTCAAAAGGCAGCCAGTTTGATGCGGTGGTTACAGCTACCATCAACAGCAAATTTGGTTTTGGTGTAAATGGTACATATAGCACCGTTAAACCATGGGATGGTGTGAAAAATATAGATGCCAACGAATGGTATGGCGCGGCTGTATACCTCAATGCGGATCCGTTGCCCTGGCTAGGTCTTACTTTGCGCAGCGAATATTTCAGCGATAAAGATGGCGTGAAGGGAATAGGCTCTTCCTTGTTTGCCAATACGCTTTCAGCGAATTTTAAAGTAGATGGGTTCATCCTCATTCCCGAATTCAGGATTGAAAACGCAAAAGATGAGATTTATCTGAAGAGCAGTGGAGCACCTAAAAAAACAGCCGGAAGTTTTATCCTGGCGGCGGTGTATAAGTTTTAGTGTTTCATACAAAGGTTCGTAAAGGCGCAAATTTGAACCGTAAAGCCTGATAAGTAGTCATTGCGGGGAACGAACAATCTCTTCGAGTTAACGAAAGAAGCGAAGAGATTGCTTCGTTCCCCGCAATGACAATACTATTAAGTTGCTGTGTTAGATTTATAATGCTTCTCTAAAATATTGAGCAACCCACAACCAGCATCGGGATTACACCGAGTTCCTCGCCGCATTGATGATCCCGAAGGAACTCCGTATGATCAGCTTTTTAAATACTTCTTTTTTCTCTGTTTCATCGGTGCCCAGTTGGTTGATCTTGCCGATAGCGTATTGCTGGATGGTGCTCAACGGCAGCACGATCCTTTCCCGCATTTCTACCGACATCCTGTCGACAGTGTAGTTTTCCATCAGTATGTTGCGTTCCGAAAGGCGGAGAATGTACTTTTTAGTAAGCTGAAATTCATCATGCACCATCGTCCAGATAGGGCCATAAATGGGGTGTGCAGACAGGTGTTCGGTTAATGGAAAGAAACATTTTTTCATCGCCATCTCGCAGTTATCAAACAATGTTTTTACAAACAACGAATCGTTGTATAATTTTTTTATTTCGTCAAAACGCCCTTGATGGTCGAGCGATTCCAATGCGGTGCCCACGCCATAAAAGCCGGTTACGTTTTGTTTCAACTGGCTCCAGGCGCCTACGTATGGTATCGCACGTAGGTCTTTGAGCGTGAGGTCGCCGTTGCCCCTTTTGGAAGGCCGGCTGCCGATATTCGTTTCGCTGTAATACTGAAGCGGGCTGATATCGTTCAGGTATTGCATAAAATTCGGATGTTCTTTCAGTGTGATATATTTCTGAAAACTATCTTCTGAAAGCTGTAATAAAAGCGCCTCATCTTCTTCCGGTAGTGTTGTTTGCAAAGTGGAAAAAAGTGCATTGGATACACCGGCATTCAGCAATTGTTCGATGTTGAACTTCGCCGATGCTACTGTACCAAAACTGGAACTGATGGTTTGCCCCTGCACAGTTACCTGAATTTCCTTGCTGGCTATATTTTTTCCCATGCTGGAATAAAAACGATGCGTTTTGCCTCCGCCTCTTGCCGGTGGCCCGCCACGGCCATCAAAGAAAACAACGTCGATATCATATTCTTTCGAAATGGCGCTCAGTTCCTCTTTCGCTTTATAAATGCTCCAGTTGGCCATCAGGTACCCGCCGTCTTTGGTGCCATCCGAAAAGCCCAGCATGATCGTTTGTTTGTTGCCCCTGCGGGAAAGATGTTTTGTGTAGGTCGTATTTTCATACAATGCCTTCATCACATCGGCGGCATTACGAAGGTCTTCTACGGTTTCAAACAGCGGCACAATATCGATCGGCATTTCGCCCACCTTCCAGCCACTCAATAAAAAGAGCCCGTACACTTCCAGCACATTGAGCGCCGTTTTGCATTGACTGATGATATACCGGTTGCAGCCTTGTTCGCCATTATAATTCTGCACCCGCTTTACTGCGGAAATCGTTTGCAATGTATCTTTCACAATGCCTTCGTAAATATAGTTGGCCGTGGAAGAACGTATGCCTGCCAGCACTTTCATTTTTTCGGCATCGGGCAGCGATACATAGTTTTTAGGAAGTATGGTTTCTTTTTCAGCAATGGTGTTCAGCACATCCGAATGCACCCCGCTTTCCTGTCGGATATCCAGCGTAGCAAAATGCAATCCGAATACATGTACTTTATTGATCAGGTCGTTCACCAGGTACACAAACAGGCTGTTGTGTTCGTTCACGATGATCTCTTTCATCTCCTGCAGTTTCTGCATGATGATTTCCTGGCTCAATGCCGTACGGTTTTCGGGAACGAAAATGCTGTCGTATAATTTTTTTTCCAAGGCCACCACAAGCGGTTCAACACCCCTGAAGGTAAGCCTGCGCCGCATGGCCCTTACATCATTGTAATAACATTTTATGATGAGGCTGCGTAATGCATCGGCCACCCGTAAAGTGGTGGCGGCAGTTACAAAAGGATTGCCATCCCTGTCGCCGCCCGGCCAGAAGCCCATCTTGATAACAGGATTTTTTTGTGCCAGTATCTTCGGGTATTTGGCCGTTATCTGCGAAACGATATCTCCTGCCGCATTGTAAAACACATTTTCCAGGAACCACATCAGGCTTACGGCTTCGTCGTATGGTGTGGGTTTTTGTTTTTTCAGGAAAGGGGTTTTGCCCAGCTGTTGTAAATAAGTATTGATATTAAAAACATTATTTTCTTCCACGGCTTTTGTAGTGTCGTGTATGATGCCGAGCACCGACCCCGTGTAAAATTGTGTGGGATGTGCTGTGAGTACAAGCTGCACGCAAAAATCTTCCAGCTTGCGCTGAAACTCTTCATCGCGGCCGGATGTAGCCACTTCCGCCATCAGGTGTTTTAGTGTACCCGCTCCCGTTACATCATTCACTGAAGTAAAAGCCGCATCTTCCAATGCATCAAAAAGCACTACCTGCCGCTCGGCATATTGCGTGAAACGGAAGAGCATGTCGATCTTTTCCTGGTCGCTTTTGGCAGATATCTGCTTCGCAAAAAAACTGTCGATGATGTTTTCGGGACTGGATTTTTTCTGGAAACCTTCTTCACATTCGGATAAAAGCAGGGAAAGCAGAATGCCCGTATTTTCAATACGATGAAACGGCAATGCCGTAAATAAGCCATTGAATAGCTGAAACTTGATGGCAACCTGGTTATTGAATTGCTGCAAAGCCTTTGGGTCTTGTTGATACATATCCTAACAAATTAATAAATAATTACGGCGCAGCAGTCTATCCATAAAAATAACCCGAAATTTGCACAATTACAATGGCAATAGCACAATCATATAAAAACATTTCAGCGGAAGCGGAGAAGGTGTGGAAACTGCTTGAAACTGTAGCAGATCCCGAAGTGCCCGTTCTTTCGATACTCGACCTGGGTATTGTGAGAGAAGTGAGTGTTGACAGGGAATTGGTGGAAGTGACCATCACGCCTACTTATACAGGCTGTCCGGCGATGGATGCCATCAGTATGGACATAAAATTCCTGCTTTTTGCCAACGGCTATAAAAATGTAAAAGTGATTTCTGTCCTTTCTCCTGCCTGGACAACCGACTGGATGACGGAAAGTGGCAGACAAAAGCTGAAAGCCTACGGTATAGCTCCCCCTAATGTACAGCAGCAGGTTTGCAGCAGCGAATCGTTTGGCGCCGATGAAACGATCCAGTGCCCGCAATGCAATTCCTACCATACCCATCTTGTCAGCCGCTTTGGAAGTACCGCCTGTAAAGCATTGTATCAATGTGATGATTGCAAAGAACCATTCGATTATTTTAAATGCCACTAAGGGTTTAGGGTTTAGAGAGTAGTGTTTAGGGAAAGAAGGTTAGGGATTTTGCGACAGATAGTTTAGGTTTGACGTATCAAAGATTATAAAGCTTGCAAATTTAGTGAAGCCGCGAAGGTTTCACTATTGACCATTCACTATGGATTTTACTATTTATTTTGAGGAAGCAGCCCAGGTGTTATTCGCTTTTATCATTGGCTCCATCATCGGTCTTGAAAGGGAGTTTCGCAGTAAACCCGCCGGTTTTCGTACGATGATATTGATCTGTGTAGGATCATGCCTGTACACTATCATTTCAAGGGAGGCCGGCACCGATAGCTCTGACCGTATAGCCAGTAATATTGTGACAGGTATCGGGTTCATTGGCGCCGGGGTGATCTTTAAGGAAGGGATCACGGTAAACGGGCTCACTACAGCTGCGCTGATCTGGATCACCGCAGCGCTTGGTATGGCGATCGGCTATCACAATTATCCCATTGCTATAGTGGTATCCGGCATTGTGGTAATTGTTCTCTTCGTGCTGGAACCGGTGCAGCGTTTCATCAACCGTTTTCATAAAGTAAAGGATTACAAGATACGTACGGTCGGTCTGGGGAATAATTTCAAAACGGAGGTGGAAAGTTTTTTTGAAAAACACGACCTTGCCTTTAACCTCATGAAAGCTCTGAAAGACAATAATGACGTAGTATACCTCTATCGGATCGGATCGCCTGACAGGAGCTATGATCTGGTGAACGATTTCCTCATCAAGCATAAAGAAGTGAAAAGTTTTGAAGTATAAAATTTAACAAAATATGTCTTCAGTTTTATTTGAAGTAAAAAACAATGTCGCGGTCATCACACTCAACCGGCCGGAAAAATTCAATTCCTTCAATCGTGAAATGGCGTTGCTGCTGCAACAGAAACTGGACGAGTGCGCCTCGGATGAAAATATCCGTGCGGTATACCTGACAGGAAATGGTAAAGCATTTTGTGCCGGGCAAGACCTGGCGGAACTTACGGGAGAAAATGCCATCGGCATCGATAAGATACTTTCGGAACACTATAACCCGATTGTGAGCAGGATACGTTTGCTGGAAAAACCGGTGATCGCGGCGATAAATGGCGTGGCAGCGGGAGCCGGCGCAAATATTGCCTTGTGTTGTGATGTAGTGGTATCAACGGCTTCAGCGTCTTTTATACAGGCTTTCAGTAAGATCGGGTTAATACCGGATAGCGGCGGTACTTATTTTTTACCACGCCTGATCGGCTTTCAGAAAGCAAGTGCGCTTATGATGCTGGGGGATAAAGTAAATGCGGATGAAGCGGAAAAGATCGGCATGCTTTACAAAGTTTTTGCTGATGAAGAATTTACCACTGCGTCTTTCGCGATAGCAGCCACACTTGCAGCTATGCCAACCCAGGGGCTGGCATTTACCAAGCAGGCATTGAATAACTCCATGAATGTTTCTTTCGAAACGCAATTGCTGAAGGAAGATGAATTGCAGCGTAAAGCTGCGGCTACAGAAGATTACAACGAAGGGGTGAATTCCTTCCTGGAAAAAAGAAAACCGATTTTTAAAGGACGATAACAAAGTTCAAGAAGTTCAAGAGGTTCAAAAGTTTAAAATGTTGCTAACCTCTTAAGCCTTTTGAACGTTTTAAACCTTTTGAACCTATTAATTATGGCCAATCAGCACGAACCCGCTTCCGTAGTATACCATATGATGGAAAATGACCTTTTCTCCCAATGGTTGGGCATTTCTGTCGTGGAAGTAAAAGAAGGCTACAGTAGAATAAAAATGGCGGTACGCCCTGAAATGATCAATGGCTTTGGCATCGTGCACGGCGGCATTGCGTTTTCGATGGCCGACAGTTGTTTTGCATTTGCCTGCAACAACAGGAATAACCTGTCTGTAGCGCTGGATACGTCCATCAATTTTTTAAAGCCGGTGCATGTCGGCGACGAACTGATCGCTGAATCGAAAGAGTTGCACAACGGCAAGACCACGGGATTGTACCACATTACAATCACCAACCAGAAAGGCCATGTGGTCGCGGTTTTCAAAGGAACCTGTTTTCGTACTTCGAAGCCGATGATAAAAGAAGAATAAACGCAGATTTTATAATGATGAAGAAATTGCGCTGATTTTTTCGCCTCGCGAAAGTTTGCGCAGCAAAAACCTGCGAAATCGATCAATCCTTTTTAATCAGCGTTTATTTATGATCTATAAATTCAACAACTTCATCCCTGTTATTCACGAGTCCGCATTTATTCATCCACAGGCGGCGGTTACAGGGAGTGTTATCATCGGCAGAGATGTTTATATCGGCCCTGGTGCTGCTATCCGTGGAGACTGGGGCCGGATAATCATCGAAGATGGCTGCAATGTGCAGGAGAATTGCACGGTGCATATGTTTCCCGGGGTAACGGTTACGCTTAAACGAAATGCGCATATCGGGCATGGCGCTATCATTCACGGAGCCACTATTGGCAGTAATTGCCTGGTGGGTATGAATGCGGTGATCATGGACAATGTGGTATTGGGAGATGAATGTGTGGTGGGAGCGCTTACATTTATCAAGGCAGATACTATTATTCCGGCAAGAAGTGTGGTGGTGGGCAATCCGGCAAAGATCGTGAAGGAAGTGAGTGATGAAATGATCGGTTGGAAAACGGAAGGCACCCGGATTTACCAGCAACTTCCGGACGACATGCGGCAAGGATGGGAAGTGTGTGAGCCGCTACGGGAATTGCCGGAAAATTACAAAATGGAAAATAAAAAATACAAGACCTGGAACGAAACAAAAGATGATGCGACAGACGTTTAGATTTTATAAAACGGAAATCAAAGAGTGGTACATCGACCTGCCGGAATGGAAAGGAGATGTGGGCGAGCTTCAGATGGTAGAAGGCGCCGATACCATGCTGGATATAATAGCCGGAGATGCCTCCGAATGCAGGATTGACATGTCTGACGACCAGATCGTCGATGCAGACGTACTAACGCTCATTCATAGACGCGACCCACAACTGAGCAACGGCGGCGATTATTTCCTGGAACATTACAACGGCAAAAAGATCGGTCATAAACTCTGGCTTTGCGGAGTAACGGAATTTGTATTCGGCTATTTGCCGCAGAAGATATGGTTTAAAAAGGTCGATGCTGCCCGCCCGGCTGAACGCCGTTCGGGCGGGATGCTAGATACTAGATACTTGAAAGCTGTTATATTTCATGTTCGCAAACTTCTTCGCTATGATAACCAGCAACGAGCACCGCTTTTCATATTATCTTTGACACACTCAATCAATACCTGCATCATGAAAAAATTTTTCACCGCATTGATGGCACTATCGTCCATACCAACAGTTATGACAGCACAAAAGATCAGTTATCCCACCACGGCTAAGGTGGATCAGACGGACGATTACTTCGGAACAAAAATAGCAGACCCGTATCGCTGGCTGGAAAACGATACGGCAAAAAATACCGAAGCCTGGGTAAAGGAGCAGAACAAGGTAACCGGCGATTATTTCAGCAAGATCCCGTTCAGGGCCAAGATCCATCAGCGCATGACGGAACTCTGGAATTATCCGAAGTACGGCGCACCCCAAAAAGAAGGCGAATGGTTCACTTTTTACAAAAATGATGGCTTGCAGAACCAGGCTGTATTGTACGTACAGAAAGGCCTCAACGGAACCCCTGAAGTATTGATCGATCCTAATAAATTATCTGCCGATGGTACAGTAGCCTTGCAGGCGACTGCCTTTTCGAAAAAGCAAAAATATTTCGCTTATGCGGTTTCAGCTTCCGGTAGCGATTGGCAGGAAATTAATATCATGGATTTTGCCAGCAAAAAATTATTGAGTGAAAAACTCGAATATGTAAAATTCACCGGTATGAGTTGGGCAGGTGAAGATGGTTTTTACTACAGCGGTTATGATAAACCGAAAGATGAAAAAACGAAATTCAGTGCAAAAACAGAATACCAAAAAATATTTTATCACAAGATCGGTACGCAGCAATCGGCCGATCAACTGATCTATGAAGATAAAGAACACCCGTTGCGGTATGTTGGTGGCGGCCTTACCGAAGATGAGCGTTTCCTGGTATTGGGCATAGCGGAAGGAACCGACGGCAGCGAAATAAAAGTAAAAGATCTGCGGGACAAAAATGCGAAAGGATTTACTACTATCGTTCCCGGCTTCAGCACCAATGCTAATGTGGTGGATAATATTGGTGATAAACTCTTGTTGCAAACCAATAGTGGCGCGCCTAATTTCAAGATCGTATTGCTCGATCCGAAAAATCCGGCTGAATCGAACTGGAAAACAATCGTGCCTGAACAGCCACAACCCTTGGAAGGAGTTGGTACCGGTGGCGGCAGGATATTTACCAGCTACCTCAAAGATGCTACTACTTTGGTGAGCCAATATACCATGGACGGAAAGCTGGAGCATAACATCATCTTGCCGGGAGTAGGCACTGCCAGTGGGTTTGGCTGCAAAAAAGAAGATACGTTTTTCTTCTACAGCTTTACTTCATTTACTTATCCTACAACCATTTTTAAATATGATATAAAAACGGGGAAGTCGGAATTATTCAAAAAATCTGAAGTGAAATTCGATCCGGCTGCGTACGAAACCAAACAGGTTTTTTATACCAGCAAAGACGGAACAAAAGTGCCTATGTTCATCACACATAAAAAAGGATTGAAACTGGATGGCAATAATCCGACCCTGTTGTATGCATATGGCGGTTTCAATGTGAATATCACGCCATCGTTTTCGGTTGCCGCCATGCCGTTTCTTGAAGCTGGTGGTGTGTATTGTGTGGCCAATCTGCGTGGTGGTGGCGAGTATGGCGAGAGTTGGCACAAGGCAGGTATGTTGGATAAGAAACAAAATGTATTTGACGATTTTATCGCGGGTGCGGACTGGTTGATCAAAGAAAAATATACCAGTTCGGAAAAACTTGCTATCCGTGGAGGCAGCAACGGAGGATTGCTGATCGGTGCTTGTATGGCGCAACGTCCGGAACTTTTCAAAGTGGCATTGCCGCAGGTAGGTGTGCTCGATATGTTGCGTTACCATAAATTCACTGTAGGCTGGGGCTGGGCGGTAGAGTATGGCAGCAGCGACAAGAAAGATCAGTTTGATTACCTGCTGAAATATTCGCCATTGCATAATCTGAAAAAAGGCACTTGTTACCCCGCAACCCTTATCACTACAGCAGATCACGACGACAGGGTGGTGCCGGCGCATTCCTTCAAATTCGCCGCTGCATTACAGGAAGCGCAAGGTTGCGATAACCCGGCGTTGATCCGGATCGAAAGCAAAGCCGGCCATGGTGCCGGTAAGCCAACATCAAAGACGATTGATGAAGCTACCGATATCTGGAGCTTTGTGTTGTATAATATGGGTGTAAGCTATTAAGTGAATGGTGAATAGCGAATAGTCAAATCTTTGAACGTTAATTGTTATTTCAAAGTTTTTAATATCAGAAAAACAGAGCGCAGTTCATTTGAACTGCGCTCTGTTTTTCTCTATTCCCGGAGAAGAAATTTAAAAAAATATTAAAGACTTGGACGATTTGACTATTCACTATTGACTATTCACTATTCACTATTCACCATTCACCTAACCGCTAAATGAATAATTCCCGCCGGATATAGATTCTATTTACTTCTGCCACCTTATTTCACGTAATTTGTACAATGAATATACCCTTATTCGAAAAACTGCATTCAGGCGGGCAGTTATCCGATGCCTCGTTTCAAAAGATCAAAGTGGCGGATAACAACAGGCTGTTTTCGCTTTACTGGGAATTGCGCACCATCCTATATCTCGGGATCTTATTGCTGAGTGGCGGACTTGGTATATTGGTGTACAAAAACATCGATACCATCGGCCACCAGGTTATCCTGGCTTTTATTGCCGCGGTTTGCATGAGCAGTTTTGTGTATGCGCACAAAAAGAAACCCGCTTATACTAACAACAAAGCCATTTCTCCCAATTCATTTTTTGATTATATAGTATTGCTGGGATGCCTTACCATGGTCACTTTTATCGGCTACCTCCAATTCCAATACAATGTATTCGGCACGAAGTATGGACTTGCTGCTTTCATCCCGATGGTGTTGCTTTTTGCGGCAGCATATTATTTTGATCACCTGGGAGTATTGAGCATGGCCATCACTGCATTGGCCGCCTGGGCTGGATTTGCGGTTACGCCATCTACGATTTTGCAGGACAATGATTTTAACAGCGAAACTATTTTGTTGACCGGGGCTTTGTTAGGGATATTATTGGTCGTTGCCGGGCTTGTTTCTACAAAAAGAAAAATAAAAGCACACTTCGAATTTACTTACAGCAACTTTGGGGCAAACCTTTTATTTATTTGTACACTGGGCGCAATGTTCATGTACGACCAGGTTTATGCCGCATACCTGCTGGTTCTGACAGGAATCTGCTTTTTCTTTTACAAAAAAGCATTGCGTGACAGATCATTTTATTTTCTGCTGATATTGACTTTGTATTTTTATACAGGCCTTACTTATACCATCATTCGTGGGTTGTTTGAAATGAGTTCTGATATTGGCGGGGTTTATCTCGCTTGTTTTTATTTTATATTTTCCGCAATCGCATTGATCATATTCCTGGTTAAAATGAACAAAAAAATTAAGGCATCATGATCGCATACAATAAAGAATGGTTGGATAATCAGGCTGCAAACGACGATATTGATGAGGCTTATGAAATGTACCTGATCAGTGCCGAAGAAAAAAAACAGGCTTGCCCCCTGTTTCCCGTTGGATTTTACTCGCCAAATTATTTTATCAGGGTAGGCTTGTTTATCCTGACTTTTATAATTGCTGGGTTTTCTTTCGGACTGATCTGCCTGATACTTATGAGTGCCGTCGAATCCATACTTAGTGGGCTACTCATATTTTTCGGCGGCGGGGCTTATGCCATGCTGGAGTTCTTTGTTAGACAAAAAAATCACTACCGGTCAGGGGTAGACGATGCGCTGATGTGGATAGCCGGCGGGTGCATTCTTTTTGGTATTGCGATAGCCACTGATTTCAACTTCAATAGTATGGCATTTGTAGTATTGATATTAGCTCTTTATTTTGCAGTAAGGTTTGCCGACATTCTGATGGCCGGTCTGGCGGTCATCGCTTTTGCTTCGTTATTTTTTCATAATTACACACAGTTCGGAAATCTTGCGAAGGAGACCACGCCTTTTGTTATGATGATCCTTGCAGGAATGATTTATTTTGTCGCGAAGCGAAATGAAAAAAACATCATCTTCAAACATTACACTCTTTGTAATATGATGGTGAAGATTATTTCCCTTCTTTTATTTTATGCCGCCGGAAATTATTTTATCGTGAGGGAAGCAAGTAATGCCATGTTTGAACTTGATCTTCAGCCAGGACAAACCATCCTGTACGGATGGCTATTTTGGATTTTGACTTTTCTTGTACCACTTTTATATATTGGCTGGGGTGTAAAAACAAAAGATCCTGTGTTGTTAAGGATTGGCCTTTTGCTGGTAGCGGCAATCGTATTCACCGTACGATATTATCATGCGATATGGCCGGTAGAGATAGTCATGTTATTCGGTGGAATATTGCTGGTGCTGATTGCCTACCTCATTACCCGTTGGCTCTCAAAACCTAAAATGGGCTTTACTTCTGAAGAGATCAAGGGTAAATTCATCATGGATAAATTAAATCTCGAAGCACTGGTGGTAACTGAAACATTCGGGCATTCACCCAAACCGGACACAGGATTCGGTGGAGGAAGTTTTGGCGGCGGCGGCGCCAGCGGCGGGTTTTAAAGGTTACCAACGGCTACCTATACCCTTTGTTTGTTTTTTCTTTTATGAGCCTTTCTTTTTCTTTATCTGCTGCTGCAAAATCGGCGAAGGTTTTTACCTGTACCTGCCCTTTTGTGCCCGTCTTCCCATAACGGATGATGAGTTTATGCCCATCTGTGGCAACTTCCCAGAATTTGTTGCTTGCTTCATCTGTGTAAGTAAGCCTCCGGAAGTGCAGATCGTTATACAATCCCGATGAGATGCCAGCCCCTTCCTGGATAAAAAGTTTTCCTCCATCCTCCACAGTCGAAACAGGATTGTTTCCCGGCAAACTGACATTCGCCTCTTCCTGTTCTGTTTCTTCAATGATCTTTTCGGTCAGTTTTTTTACAATCTGGCTCATCACTACTTGCGGCTGTAGCAGCCAGTCTTTACTGCTGATGAAGATCATCTTCCAGCCAAAACTCTTCAGTATTTCCGGGCGCTGATAATACTGTTCTACAATATTGTCGGCGGAATAAAACTGTTCATCATCGAGCAAAATGCTTAAAGTGTAATTGTCATCCGCAGGATCCAGTTTTACCGCAAGCGAACATTTAAACCCTGATTGACCTACATTGGCTGTAACATGATACCCGTTTTTTACTAATTGCTCACTGATAGAATTTAAGGTAGCAGGCAATGGAGTTGCCGGTCTTGTGTTTTCTTTTTTCAACATCAACCCGTCCAGTACAACCCTTGCCATTTGCATGTTTCCATTGCTTACCAGTTCGGCATATTGAAGAAAGCGCTTGAAATAACTGGCTCCTTCATTGTATTCATTCGTGATATTGAAATGTTTGATGCTGCTTACCACGGCCATGTGTTTCTTTGCACGACTGAAAATAACATTCAGCCTTTTCTCACCCCCTTTTTTATTGATAGGCCCGAAGTTCATGATCATTTTCTTCTTAGCATCAAAGCCATAACATACACTTATAATGATGATATCGCGTTCGTCTCCCTGCACATTTTCGAGGTTTTTTACAAACAACCCGATGTATTGTCCCTCTTCGGTACGGTTGTAATTTTCTTCCAATTGTTGTTCAAAATGTTTGTCCTCGTTGGCCAGCCTTGTCAACGCATCTTCAATCGTATGTTGCTGCTCCTGGCTGAAAGCTACAATGCCAATGCTTTCCCTGGTATCCCGCTTCAGCATTTCACGGATCATTTCTGCAATGTAATTTGCTTCATCCAGGTTGCTGCGTTTTTCATAAATGCCTGCCGGATGAAAATGAAAACTCATGCTCCTGTCGAATATGGCATCGGTATTTTGTGCCGCATCTTGCGCAGAAAAGGATTCAATAAGCGGCTTTGGTGTATCGTGTATCTTTTTATCCGGTATGGTCAACAGGCCGCCATCGTAAAACGCGTGGTTGCTGTAACTGATCAGCGTTTCGTAGCGGCTGCGATAATGCCAGCCGAGCATCACGCTATCCAGTTTCTTAGAACCCTGTACCAGCAAGCTATCGGTGTCACTGCTCAATATTTCATCATTCTCATCATTGTTGTCCACATCATCAGGATCATCGCCTTTAGCGGTAAAGAAATTGGAAGGGGGCATCTGTTTGTCATCGCCCACAATCACTGTTTGGGGTGCACGATACAAAGCCGGAATTCCTTCTTCCAATGTGATCTGGCTGGCTTCATCAAAAATGATGATGTCAAAAAACGAAGTGTCTACCGGGAGACTATCACTTACGCTCAACGGGCTCATCAGCCAGATGGGCTTAAGGTCTTTTAACACAAGGCCGCTTTCTTTTGCGGTCAGTTCACGGATACTTTTGTAACGCATGCTTTTGGAAAATTCATTCTCCAATATTTTTCTCCCTTCGTTGTAATTCTTTTTGAACTGGCGCTGTTCAGCATCCAGCTGGCTGATGGCCATATTACTGAGTTCCACATTATCTAAAAATTTCTTTCGTTGTTTTGCCCGTATCAACGCGGCATTCAGCTTCAGTAATTTTTTATAACCGGTTCCAAGTTCAGACACCGTTTTTTCCAGGAGCGCCATGTCCGCATTAGCGAAATTCTTATTGCCTGCAAAAAATGTCTGTAAAGATTTATCTGCCATCGTAGCTTCGGCTTCCGCGGGAGACAGGGCGATCGTGGACAACATTTCTTTCAATGCCGTTGGTAATGTGGCAAACAAACGCAACGCGGGCAGCAATTCCTTCAATCCTTCAACGCTGGCAGAAATGCTTTCCAGTTCATCTGATAATTGCACCACTGTTTTTTCTGTATATGAATTGAAAAATTGTTGCAGCTTCTTTTCAAGTTCATATAAATTATTGTTGAACCGGCTGAGCTGCACTACCAATGAATTGGCGTCTTCCCGCTGAAGCAGGTAATCGATCTCCTCATCTCCTTGCTTGCTCCGCAACATTTCCACGCTCACGTATGTGAGGTCGATATTATCTGTTTTGTAAACCTGTTGCAAGCGTAGCTTTTCCGATGCGACGGAATCAGAAAGAGAAAATTCTTCCCGCAATTGTTTCAATATTTTGCTGTAGGCCGGTTTAACCTGGTGTTGATTGAAAGCGTAACATTCATCCAGCTGTCTTTTTAATTTGCGCCAGCTGGAACTGAAGAAACGAAAAAACGAATGTTCTTTTTCCACCGCTATCGCAAGAGCGGCATCGGCATCCTGTTCACTGAATTTTTGCCGCCAGTTGATGTTGGTATTTTTTGCCTGCTCTAAATTTTTCTCTAGTTGCGCCAGCGACCTTAACTCGTTATTGAACTGCCGGCCTTTTTCACTTTTACTGTCAACTAACGAAAGATTGTCCGTTTCGGCCAGGGGCTGCAGCAACACCGCATCCTGGATAAGATTTTTTACCTGCCCTATTTTTTCCGCATGGTTAGAAGCAATATTTTTTTCGGAAAGGAAAGCCGAAAGTTTTTCCAGTGAAATATGAATGTCTTTCGTGAGGGTTTCTAACAATTCATAAGGACGTTCTGCTACAAACAACTTATCATTAAGTTTGCTGAAAGGGTGATCTGCAAACGCAGGCTCAGCACCTGTTTCTTCGAGAGCGGCGCTTAATTCTTTTATGATGTGCCCGAAACGTAACCACTCCTGGTATTGCGGAATCCTTTCCCGCTCTACGGAAGACAACGGGAGAATGTTTTTTTTGATCTCTACCAGACGCCCGATAAGCGTAATGACCGGCAGACCCGCTTCCGTGGCAATATTTTTATTGGCGGAATGAAATTGTTCCAGCAAACTGATCTGCTCCTGCAAATGCTGAAGTTGTATATTCCGCTTCAGGGAGATCTCATTCAGGCTTATCGTATTCCTGATGAAATCGCTGTAAGTATCTTTCAGGTTTTTGATAAACGCCCTTTTATCCTGCCGGCTGTCGTGGATATAACAACACAACTCATCCAGTTGCTGCTGCTTCAGGCGATGATATACCACATCCAGCGCTGCTCTTTTTTCGCAGACAAAAAGCACGCTTTTGCCCCTTGCTGTAAAATCTGCCACAAGGTTGGTGATGGTCTGGCTTTTGCCCGTGCCCGGCGGTCCCTGGATGATATAACTTTCACCGGTACGGCCTTGCAGGATGGCTTTTGTTTGTGTAGGATCGGCTGCAATCACATGATACCAATCCGCAGGATCATTAAGGTTGAACACAGATTCGCTTTGCTGTTTGGGCAGCGCACTGAATAACTTTTCAAAAACTGCATGCTCCACTTTGTGGTCGATGACATAATTGTAATCGCGTACCAGGCTCATTTTTTTGTAATTGAAATTTCCCAGTACCATGTTGCATACATCGAAATCCCAGCTGTACGGGTTTTCTTCGCTACCCGTCAATTCAAACAACTGTCGTTCTTTTGTGCCCTCGGTACCCGTAAGCCGATGCGAAGAAATATCCATGTTTTCATTCACCAGGAACTCTGGCAAGGAGGAACGCGGCTCTACCCGCTGACGGAATATTTCGAGGCCTAACGGTTTGTAATGATTCGGTTGATAGCTATAATGGATGTTTCGGTAACTATCAAATTGTCCGCCCGATCTGTTCAATCGTTTTTTATAATTACTGACTGCCTGTTTCGCAACACTGTGCACCAGCCGTATCATTGGCTTGTTGATGTAATTGAGCCTGATCCCTTGCCCGGCACTTTCTATCTGCTGCCTGATGGTTTCATAGAACTGGTTCATGCTCATCTCATCCAGGTCAACAAAATCGGGCAGCCTGATCCCATACAATTCCGAAAGATAATTTGCCAGCACGGGGTTTACTTCCGCTACGTTATCCATTACCGTTACCACGTAATGATCTTCTTTCAGCTTTTTATTTTTTTTGAGTGTTACAGGAAATAACAGCAACGGGCTTTGAATGCGTTCGTTTTTATCTTCCTTCAAATTGTGCCAGTTCAAAAAAGAGGCTACCATTTTCAACTGGCTGAAACCATATTCCTGCACATCCCGCTGCGCTTCCACTCTTATCTTATCCAGGGAAGCAGATAAATACAGATGATCTTCAAAACGTAAATATTTATTCAACAGGATATCTTTCATCCCGGTTACTTTGGACGCTATCTCGTTGTTCCAGGTAAATAATGTTTCGGGGCGAATGCTCTGGTAATGTAGAACGATCGGCACACTGCTCACTGTCAGGTTTACGAAGCGCATGTTGGGTTTGTAGTACAGGAGCCTGTTGCGGCGACTGGTATCAAACAGCCTGTTGCGGAGTTTATTCAAAATGTATTGACTCTTGCCGGTCAATTCTTTGTTTACCCAACCGGGAAGATTTTCCAGTTCCGCCTGTTTGTCGGGGATATGATTGCGGTAATTGCGCAGCCTGGTGATGATATCATACAGATCGGAGATCCGTCGCTCCCTTTTCAGTTCTGTCATTTCGGTGATCAGCTTGCTGAGGGCGGGATGTACCCGATCGTTGTAGGCTGCAGGGTTTGAGCGGTAGCGTACAAATAATTTCAATTCTTCCGGATCGTACAGATCAAGCCCGAACGACATGCTGCCAAGTATCAGGCCGAGGCAAAAAATATCTGTAAGCGCATCATGGTGGCCTGCAATTATCTCGTAGCAATTGTAGCCTGCAACATAAACCGGTTGATCGATCGGCTTGCCTGTATCCGTTTGGATAGCCAGGTCTTCATGTTCCTGCTGGCCGGTATCCAGATCAACATTTAATTTTATGCTGCCCGAAATGGTAAAACTTTCTGTATCTGTCTTCTCCGAAACAGCCGAGATTTTTGCCAGGGCATTTTGCGGAGCATGAGCAAGTTTCTCCTCGATATCCAGTTGGTTGTTGGTGATAAATAATGATCCAGGCGTTTCAAATGGCGCCACCAGCCCCGCTTCATGAAAACTGAGTACTTCTTCAAATACCGGCAGTACAAAAGCGATCACGTCATCGGCAGAATAATTGCCGATGTCGAAACAGTTTTTCAAAAAATCACGGAATGCCTGGGGTTTCGTATCCATATCATTAATTCAGCTTATTCGTAAATCTGTTCGCTTTCTTTTTCATTCACTTCGTAAAATGCCGTGAGTGACCTGCTGCGGTGTTGTAGCAATTTTTTATCGCTGTGATTTAATTCCTTTTTGACAATGGCCTCAAATACATTTTTTAATGCAACATCTTCCGAAAACTGAAAAGCCCAGCCAAAAGCAGCTTCTTCAATGGAGCTGTCGGCAAGTGCAAAGTCAAGTAACAAATAACCTAAATAATCCCGGATGCTGTTGTGGGCTTTTGCTATTTTTTCTGTAAGATCCCGGGTGAGTAAACTATTTTCCGATAAGGAAAAATCAGTGAAAAAATTCTTCGCGTGGCTGACCTGCAAAATGCCTTGCATCCATTTTGGTTTGAGGAATAATTGAAGGAATTCCCTGGTAAGGTTTGCCAGTTCCTGTTGCCTGAAAATATCGAGCTGGTCGATGTCGGCGATTCCTTCGATCATTTTTACGATCTCGTCTTCTGCAGCTTCTTTCTTGTTGTGCCAGAGCTGCAGTGCTCTCGCCCGGATATAATTTTCGGGGTGCGAAACGGTAGAAGTTTTTTCATGACTGCCTTCGGCAAAAATCTCTTCCGCCTGGCGGAGATAACTTTCGGCGCTTACTTTGGCGAGGCCGGTGGTTGCCTTTACCAGCCCGCTGATGGCAGGGGCTGTTTCGCCGATGACGGAATAGGCCCCGCGGTCGCAGAAAATTTCTGTATATAATTTATACAAACGTGCTGTTTCATAATGTGCCGGTTCGCTTTGCGGATTATTGGCGATGGCGGAAATGATGCGGTCGGCGATTTCAAGGTCGCCATCCAGCATACTGTATAATTTTACGTGTGTGAGTTCGTGTGCTATCACAGCTGTCAGTTCCTTTTCGTCCAGCAACGTTGTAAGCGGACCGCTGAAAACGATGTGTGCTTCGTTATTGTGATAAACGATGCCGGCATTGAGTTCATCTGTATACCCCGTCTGGTAAACTGTGACTGATAAACCCTGCAGTCCGAGTCCGGATCTTGCTTTATCTACTGCATTATAAATGATAAGATCAATGGAGGGATCAAATTTGTAGGTATTTTTCAACAGCCCCGATTTGTATTCTGCCAGGTGGCCGTCTTTGTTATTGACGGCAGCAAAAAACTCCCAGGTTTTTGTTTGCTGCTTAAAATGATCCCGCACTTTGAGGTGGTACGGCAAAGGTTGTAAAAGCATAGAAAGATTGTGAACAGTAAATCTACCGAAAGTCTTTTACAAGATCACCTGTGGCAGGCATAAGCAGGCAGAAATTTCAGTTAATTTCTACCAGCCCGGTTTTGATGGCATACATGGCAAGGCCTACCCGGGTTTTTATATTCAGCTTTTCAAACAGTGAGTCGCGGTAGCCGTCGATAGTGCGTGGACTGAGGTACATTTTTTCCGCTATTTCCTTGTAAGTAAGTTCGGTGCAGGCGTATTTCAGGAATTCGGTTTCGCGGTCGTTGATGTTTGCATAGTTTTCGGATGACCCTTTTTCTTCCAGGCCGTTGATGGCATGTATGAGTTTACCGCTGACGAGATCGGAATAGTAAAACCCTTTTTGCAGCAGGTCGTGCAGGGCTGAGTTCAATTGCGCCGGATCGCTGTCTTTGAGTATATAACCTTTGGCGCCGCTTCGCAGCATATTGATGATGGCTTTTTCGTTATCATACATACTCAACGCGAGTATCTTGACATCGGGGTGATGCTGTTTCATCCATCGGGCGGTTTCGTAACCGTCCATTTCGGGCATGTTGATATCGAGAAGGATGATATCCGGGAGTGCGAGGGGGTCTAATTTCTGTACCAATTCGCGGCCATGATCGGCTTCAAAAAGTACGGTATGCCCAAGGTCCCGGATGAGGCCGGCGAGGCCATTGCGAAGCAATACGTGGTCATCTACTAAAGCGATTTTTGCCATGATAATTTATTAGGAGTTAGTATAAGGTAATTCTATAAAAACAGAAGTGCCGCCGGGAAACGATTGTATGGAAAAGCGTGCGCCTATGAGGGATGCCCTGTTTTTCATATTTTTCAGCCCGATGCCGGTTTCTGAAGCTTCCAGTTTGTCGGCGTCAAAGCCTTTGCCATCATCCTGTACGGCGATGCGCAAAAGCCCTTCGGTATGCTCGATCGTAACCCGCAACAACGTTGCTTTGCTGTGCTTGACGGTGTTGTGAATCGATTCCTGGACGATGCGGAACAGCACCATTTCATTTTGCGGCGGCAGCCTGAAAGGTTTTCCCTGAACGATCAATTCGGTATCGAACACTTCTGTGTTCTTTACAATTTTCAATTCATTGTCGATGGCGTCTTTCAATCCAAGATCGGCTACTTTATCGCCGTTCATGCTGCGGCTAAGGTCGCGGAGGTCGTTGATGGCTTTGCCCACCAGTTGGGTGGCGTTTTTGATCTTGAGTTCTTTTTTTTCGCCTTCGCCAAACTCCAGTGTGGCAAGGTTTAGTTTTGCCAGGCTGAGTATCTGGCCTACGTTGTCGTGTATTTCCTGGGAGATGGTGCGGAGGGTTTGTTCCTGGATCTCGATGCGGGTTTGCAAAAGCGATTGAGTGAATTGGGACTGCATGTCTTTTTGTTCCTGCATTAATTTTCTTTTTTTGAGCATAGAGAAGACGATGAAAAAAATAAACAAAGCGGCCAGGGTCAGAAAGATGGCCGTACCTGTTTTCACCTGGTTGGTCAGGCCTTCCTGGATGTCCCTGTAACTTTCATGCATAGAAATGAAATTATGATGGTGGAATATAAGATCAGGATCAGGCGGTTGTTGATGTCGCGGAATATTTGCAATGTTTTGTCAAAATCATTTTCAACAAGGTATTCAGAAAAAAGGTTGTAAGAAAATTCCCCGGCATTGAACAGCAATACCCCGGAAGTGATCCAGAACATGGGCTCCCTGAGCGGGTGTTTGTCCCCGGAAGAATTATAAAATTCGAAAAAATAAAGCACGCTGAAAAATACCATGGCGAAGGTACCGATATTTAAAAAATGAAGATTGAAGCTGGCGATGCCCGACAGGAAAAAGTTTTGAATCAATACAAATAATGAAAAACTACCGATGAATGCTAAGGCCATGAACCTGCTGAATTTATTCCGGAAATGATAATAAAACATGGTTGAATAAAACAGGTATTCTACGGGTACGGAAAAATTGTACAGCCAGGCATTCGGCTGGTGTAATATATATGCCAGGGATCTTCCGGTAAGTTCCACCAGTACGATGAAAATAAGGAATGGAATGAACCACCGGAGCACAGACGTACGCAGGCTCCGGTGGTAAAGTATAGCGGTGATCATTGCACCGATCTCAAAATACAGGTGGATGGGTAGAGGGAACATTATGGGCAGATTTTTGGGCAAAGTTCACCATGGTTGTAACCGCCGCCGCCTGAGACTTTTGTCTTGGTTTCAATGATGTCCCAGTCATCGCGGTGTTCTGCGCTGCCGCTCAGCTTAAAGGTAGGCACGAGGATGAGTGTAGTCTGCCTCAGCCGGTACTGACTTGGTTTCATATCGGCCGGTGATTTGGCATTATAAGCGCCCTGCCATACACGGATGCCGTCGAATTCGGAATTTGGTGCATCGAGAATATCGAAAAGCGATTTGAAAACACAGGCGCTGATCCATACGGAGGAAGAGAAGTAAAGCGTGGTATCTTCGGGTTTTTTGCCATATATGGTATCAAACAATTTAGCCCTCCTTTCCGTTTCCTTTTGCCTCAGGTTGAAATCCTTGTATTCATAAGGAGTTGATGACATACTAATATCAACCCAACTATTTGCATGCTTGCTGACAGGATCTTTTGCAGATGCATTAAAAGTAGTAGGCACCATGATCAATGAGGTGGAAGAGTTTTTATCTTTTACGGCATTGATAAATCGCACGCCGTCATATTTTTTAAAATCTCCAAAATGTTTCAGCAATGCTTCGAGGACAGCCTTATCGATCCAGATGTTTGTTGTGATCTTGCCATTCCCGTTAACATATTTTGCATTAAAATCGTCTTTCATCGTTGCCGCTTCCGCGGTTGGTACTGTGAGGTTGCCTACGCCGATGCAATCCTTGTCAAATTTGTAAATTTTACCGGCTTCTGCTCCGGTAGTTGCTGTGGGAGAATCGACTGTAGCTACTTTGCCTGTTTGCTTTTGCTCTTCGTTGCAGGAATACAATACGCACATTGCTAGTGTTGCCAGGGAGATAAGAATAGTTTTCATGTTGTTTGTTTTTTTTGATGATTAGGATAGCATGAAAGTCTATAATTAAAATGACGAATGCAATAGTGTCGCCACCTTTTATTTACCGTGTTTTCACCCTGCCCGATTCGGGCTAAACACGTTTGATGGTGAATGGAATGATTTTCAATTTTACAGCAATAAAAATTTACAAGTAAAACGAGCCATCATGTTGAAACTACTTTTTCCAATCATAGGCATTGTCATTTTAGCTGCATGTAATGATGCGGGAGAAAAAAAGGCGGACAATGATCACTTCGATATGGATACGGCCATACTGATCAGTAAAGCCGATTCATCGCTTATCATCAATTCAATTCCACGCGACTCTCTTATCAAAAGCTTCGACACTGTGACGATAAACGGCTCGTTATTCTTTTTGTACCAGGGCGATATCTTATTGACCCGGGAAGAACTGGCCGTCAAAATGCATGAAAAATTTTCTATAGTTACCGACAGTACTAAAAGTCCTGAAAAACACGCGATGATGGAATGGAATGATATTATCATCGGCTTTGATCCTGAAAAGAATGATACGGTCAAATGGAATAAATTCCCCATCACTTACAGGATCGACAAAAAATCATTTTCAGGTGTTCCGGGGAGATATGAAATGGTAAGGGAAAATATGCTGAAAGCTACCAACGACTGGGAGGGCCTTTGCAATACCCGCTTTCTATATATGCCCGAAGCGGATGAAGGCCCGATCTTGCCGGCCGGCGCCATCGACTTTGTGGTTACTTATGTTCCGGCCAGCAGCGGCTTCATCGCGACAGCATTTTTTCCAAACGACCCGGCCATCAAAAGGCAGCTGGTGATATATCCCAATTACTGGAATACCTCCTATGATAAAACAGGGGTTTTCAGGCATGAAATAGGGCATATACTTGGTTTTTACCACGAACACAGCTCGGGCTCCACCGATGTGCCAATGGATTGCAGGTACAAATATCCCGAAGCCAGTAGGGGAATACCCATTTCTTATTATGACAAATTATCGGTGATGCATTATTTCTGTGGAGATGCAGGCACCCGCGAAATGAAATTTTCCCGCAGCGATACTTTCGGTTCCTTAACTGTTTATCCCAAACACTAAACTATAAAATATGAAAATGAAACTCTTAGTATGTATGATCGTCTGGCTATTTGCCATTCAATACAGCAAAGCACAAACTCCCGTTTTCCGGAAAGATGCAACCCTGGTATTCGATTTTTTGAAAGGAGATCTGCATCCCGGCGATTTTTATATACTCAATAAGAAAAGGATTAGTTACAGGATCATTAATTTCAACAAACAGCTTTACAATATTTCGGTAAGCATGGATCAGCGGGCATTGTTTGCTGAACAGCCACCTATATTCGGAGTGATCACCGACCTGGATTTGTCGAAATTGAAGGATGCCGCGGCGGAGAATGCAATAGTGGAAGCCGATGGGTCAGGTATCATGACTGAAATTTCACGAAAAAATACCGGCAGTGCACAGCAGGCTATCATTGACAAATACAAGAAACTGAAAACGGAGGTTTTGCAGCTTTCCGTACATTTCGACCTGTTGAACGGAATTGCAAAAGAATTGAGTGTGCTTTATAAGAACCTCTCAGGGTATCTTATGGATGGCTGCCATACATACGATGACATAGCTGCCGCTAAAATAAAGGATACGAGAGCTTATCTTCTTCCCAAGATAGTTGGGGTAGCCGCGGATGAGCTATCGCTGAAAGGGCAATTGGAAGCAAATGCTAACAGCCTTTTTACTGATATTAATGAAACAGCGGAAAAAATAAGGATAACACATCAGCAACTGAAGTCGCAATATGCGTTATTGGAAAAAACGATCCTGGCTGAAATAGATAAGGAAAAGCAACAACTGAAAAAGACACCATCGGTTACAAGATCCAAATCGGTGGCTGACCAGGAAATTGAGTTGGCAACAGAAAAAGCGGGCCTAGACGACATCAATGAAAACATAGCTGTAGTTAAAGCGAGGGCTGAGAAGCTGGACGAAATGAACGAGAAAGGTTTTGTAAAGACACTTATCGATGTATATGGAAAGATCAACCGGACATCTTTTGAATATGTTTCTCCATCGTATAAAGCCACAGAAGATGAGATGACGATCAAAATAAACATTGAACCGAAGGAACCTTTGGCATGTAACAGCAATTACAGCATTTTTAACGGGGAATACACAGGAACTATCTATGGGTTCAAAATAAATTTCAGTTCCGGCATTTTTGCCATCATGGGTAAAAAACTGTTTGACCAGACATACCGGGTTGATCCGATAGATGGTGATCCTGATAATAATATCATTTTAAAGAATAAGAGCAGGCGCAAGATACAGCCGTCGCTGGGGGCGTTGATGCATTTTTATTGGAAACAACCTTCTTTTGTGAGTTTTGGAGGGGTTTTGGGGTTAAGTGTCAGCAATCAATCATTATTGAACTATCACGGCGGGCTTTCGCTGCTATTTGGCGAAACACAGCGTATAATAGTTTCGGGGGGCGCTACATTGAGCCAGGCAAAAGACCTCACGGAAGAATACCAGGAAAATCAAAAAGTAGCGAAATCGCTCAATCTCACTACAGTGCCCACACAAAACTATTATCGTTGGGGGTCGTTCATTTCTATAACATACAACCTGAAACCTGCTAAGTAAACAAAATTCATGATGTAAAGAGCCGCGTTAGCGGCTTTTTTTATGCCCGAAGAACCCGGTTTTTGAAACATGATTTTAAAAGTGCCAACTTTTTTTATTGAAAATCAATTGTTTGCAAACATTGCTCTGAAATTAATCCTTGTTTTCTTTGGAAAAAACACCCCCTTGCCCCTACCTTTGCACTCCAATTTAAAAAAAGTCCCGGGGATAGCCGGGCAAACTTAAAAAAAACAAAACAATGAGTAAATTACATTTCACCACTAAACATGCGAACGAGGCTACTGTGCAACGTAACTGGTACGTTGTTGACGGTACTAATCAAACCGTTGGTCGTATGTGCGCAAAAATTGCGTCTGTTCTCCGTGGTAAGAACAAAGCCTATTACACTCCTCACGTAGATTGCGGAGATTTTGTGATCGTTACGAACTGCGAAAAAGTGAAGTTCACCGGTAACAAAATGGACGACAAAGAATACCTGACCTTCAGTGGTTACCCAGGTGGTCAAAAAGGTGAAACAGCAAAAGACCTGCTGAAACGCCGTCCGGAAGTGGTGATCGAAAGAGCGATCAAAGGTATGTTGCCTAAAAATCGTTTGGGCCGCCAGATGTACAAAAAACTGTTTGTATATCAAGGTGCAGAACATCCGCACACCGCACAAAAACCAACCGAATTAACATTCACTAAACTTACGCCTGCAACTTCAGGCCCTAAAAAATAATCAATAAATGGAAAAGCAAAAAAACGCAGTTGGCCGTAGAAAAGAAGCTGTAACACGTGTTTTCCTTAGCCGTGGCGAAGGTACCATTACAGTAAACGGTAAAGACTACAAAACATACTTTCCGCTGGTATATTTACAGAACCAGGTAGAAGCTCCGTTGAAAACTGTAGAAAGCGCAGATAAATTCAACGTGGTGATCAACGCTACCGGTGGTGGTGTAAAAGGTCAGGCAGAAGCTGCAAAACTGGGTATCGCACGTGCCCTCATCGAAGTAAGCGCCGACTATCGTCCGGCTCTGAAAGCTGCAGGTTTCCTTAAACGCGACCCACGCAGCGTGGAACGTAAAAAACCAGGCCGTAAAAAAGCAAGGAAGAGCTTCCAGTTCTCTAAACGTTAACAGCCCCCTAAATCCCCCAACGGGGACTATTGGGAAGTTTATAATATTATTAAACTTTTTTAAAATCGCTTCGATAGCCCCTCCTTTGGAGGGGTTGGGGAGGCCACTTAAATTACAACAATGGAAAATAACACTTCCTTACAACAGCAGCTTCTCGAAGCAGGCGTTCACTTCGGTCACTTGAAGAAAAAGTGGAACCCAAAAATGCTTCCTTACATTTTTGCAGAAAAGAAAGGGATCCACATCATCGATCTTAACAAAACTGTAGAAGGTTTGCAGGAAGCAGCAGCAGCTATGAAAGCGATCGCCCGCAGCGGTAAAAAGATCATGTTTGTAGCTACAAAAAAACAGGCAAAAGAAATCGTACAGGAAAGCGCAAAGCGTGTTAACATGCCTTTCGTTACCGAACGTTGGTTGGGTGGTATGCTTACCAACTTCAACACCGTACGTAAAAGCGTTAAGAAAATGCAGAGCATCGATAAGATGCTTGGCGACACAGCAGCTGAAAGCCTGAACAAAAAAGAAAGGCTGACACTTGCCCGTGAAAGGGATAAAATGGAGAAAGTTTTGGGCGGTATCGCTCAGATCAGCCGCGTACCGGCAGCATTGTTCATGGTGGATATAGGACACGAACACATCGCTTTGTCTGAAGCAAAACGTTTGAGCATCACTACTTTCGGTATGGTTGATACCAACTCTGATCCAAATAAAGTTGATTATGCTATCCCTGCAAATGATGATGCTACCAAATCTATCGCGATCATCGTAAACTACATCACCGCAGCAATCGCTGAAGGGCTGGCTGAACGTCAGGCTAACAAAGACGAAGACGGTGGCGACGACAGCGAAGAAAGCGCAGAAGCTAAAGCGGCTCGTTTCGAACAGAAACAAGGCGAAGGTGACGACAGGAACAGGCGTGGTGCAGGTGCCCCAAGGGGTAACGCTCCGGCTAAACGTCGTGTACCAGGTCCGGGTGCCGGTGGCAGAAGGCCAGCAGGTGGCGGTGCTCCGGGTGGCGCACGTTAATCCCCCCTCCGCCCCTGAAGGGGGAACTATGGAGGAGATAATAGCGAAGACTTAAAGTTGGAAGCAATTAATAATGAATAATTAATAACGAATAATTCTTTCATCGGAAAATTCACTAGTTATTTGTTAGCCGTTACTATCGGGATTGCCCCAATTATTAATTATTAATTATTAATTATTCATTGACATGAGTGTTACAATAACAGCAGCAGATATCAACAAACTACGCCAGGCAACCGGCGCCGGTATGTTGGATTGCCGTAAAGCTTTGACAGAAAGCAACGGCGATTTCGAAGCAGCGATTGACTGGCTTCGTAAACAAGGACAAAAGGTAGCGGCAAAACGCAGCGACCGTGAAGCAAAAGAAGGGGTGGTTTTAGCTAAAACTACTGCAGATAATAAAGCCGGTATCGTATTCTGCATCAGCTGCGAAACTGATTTCGTAAGCAAGAATGCTGATTTCGTGGCTTTCGCTCAAAGCATCATGGATGCTGCGATCGAAAACAATGTAAAAACTGCAGAAGAACTGAACGAAGTTTCTGTTAACGGCGCTAAAGTTGCAGACCTTATCAACGATAAACTCGCTGCAATCGGCGAAAAGATCGAGATCGTTAAGTTTGAAAGGGTGGAAGCTCCATTCGTAGCAAGTTATATCCACGGTGCAAACCGTATGGGTGTACTGGTAGGATTAACCCAGGAAGCTGCTGAAGCCGGCAAAGACGTTGCAATGCAGATTGCAGCTATGAACCCGCTGGCAGTGGACGAAAGCTCTATCTCTCCTGAAACAATCGAAAGGGAAAAGAACATCGCTATCGAAATGATCAAAGCTGAAGGCAAACCTGCTGAAATGGCTGAAAAGATCGCGATGGGCAAATTGAACAAATTCTTCAAGGATAATACGCTGATGGCTCAGGCATTCGTAAAAGATGCTAACCAGTCAGTAGAAGGTTACCTGAAAAGCATCAATGCTGACCTGAAAGTTACCGAATTCAAAAGGGTAGCATTAGGTTAATCATTTGCAGATAAATTTTGAAAAGGCGAACAGCAATGTTCGCCTTTTTGTTTTTTATACAACTGTCTAAAAAATGGCCGACCCCGAAGGGGTCGAATCTATCCACGCCATGGGTTGCAACCCATGGCGAAAAACAAATTCAACCCTTTCAGGGTTGCTGCCCATTGTTTAGTCCATTGACGGGGTGCATCCGGCGAGACCCACACCGTTCCTACGGAGCGAAAAATTTCATCCTGTAAACGTTCTCAAAAAAGAAACAACCTCCCATAAAAATATTCTTCATTCTTCATTTTTAATTCTTAATTCATTTCGACCCGTCGAAATGAATATACCGTCGAGCGGGTATTGACCCACCCTCTTTCTTTCGCCACTTTTACAACACTAAACTAAAATCGTTTGTTATGAGAAAGATGGCTCTCCTTGCAACAGCACTCCTGCTGGCAATTTTCAGCTTTGCACAAAAGACTGACGCAGACTGGACGAAAAAATTTCCCGGCAATGTAAAATGGTACAAGATCTCCGATGCAGGTGTACTCGTAGTGGGCACCGGTGATGCATTGTATGGCATACAGCCCGAAAGCGGCGCTGAAATATGGAAGCTTGAAAACCTCGATGATGTCAACGAAAGCAATTACGATCCTATCGAAGGTTCGCCTTACATTGCTATTGTAAAAGGAGGACTTAGCAAGCGTCATCACACCGTGCTGGATGTCACCACCGGTAAGATCATCGCCAATTCCAAAGAACTCGGCATGTACACAGTTACCAAGAGACTGGAAATGCCCGGACTGGCATCGATGCTACTGTACGGTATAAATAAAACAGGCAAACCATCGCTTACCATGGTAAGTTATACAGACGGCACAGTGAAATGGGAACAATCAAAACTTTTTGAAAAGAACAGCGAACAGATCGTTTCACAGGCTGGTGTTGTAAGCGACGGGATACTCATCGCAACCAACCGGAATATTTATAAACTGAATCCCGCCAGCGGCGAAATCTTATGGACAGTAGATATGAAAAGCGATCTGCCGGTAGTGGCTCCGCCTAAAAAAGCGAAAGGCCCTTTTGGTGGCTTCAAGGCCGCCTTCAGTGCCGAAGGGGCAACAGAACAGGCTACAGCTACTTCAGCGGATTTTTTTCAGAAAGAAAATAAAAGCATCGTTTACTTCTGGAACCAGGATGTGCTTACAGCATTCAATGTGGCCGATGGAAAAGAAGTATGGAAGAGAGTGGAATTGTCTTCCCCTATCACACAGATATTGTTCGATACAAAAGGCATGCTGATCACTACCGCGGAAAAAAGAGAAGAAGATATTGCGAAAGCCAACAAAGGTGGTGGTGGGTTGATTGGAAAACTGAAAAGAAGTTCTGCCGGCAAAAAGAACCGTGCCGAATTACTTTGCCTGGATCCCGCAACAGGCAATGAAATATGGAGCGATGAAGTAGACCTTCAGGGGGATGTAGTGGCGTATAAAAAAACAGGCGATAAACTTATTCTGGCTACAGCCCGCGACCAGGGAACAAATTTCATCAGCATCGTAGACCTGAATGCAGGCAAATCGATCACGAAGAAAGCATTGAAAATAAATGGCGAGGCGCAGGACCTCCAGATCGTTCCGCAGGGATTGTATTACCGCACAACAGACGAGATCAACATCCTTGATCTTGAATCGGGCGACAAGACATGGAAAAAAGGATTCAAAGTGAAAAATTGCGCCGGCGAAAACGCGAACGCGAAAGAAGGATATGTTTTTGCCAATGATAAGATCTACAAGGTAGATTTTGAGAAAGGCGATCTTACTGATTGGGTGACCGATATCAAATTTGATGGTGGCGAAGACCCCACTTCTTTGCAGGTAAGGGAAAACGGGATATTACTGAGTTCTTCGCAAAACATCCGTTTATACAGCTACGATGGTAAACAGATCTGGCATAATTACCAGAAAGCGCCAGGTAGGACCATGGCTGGAAAAATATTCAGCGGTTTGGGCGGTGCAGCTTCGGCTGCGATGGGCGCAGCCAATATGGCCGCGAGCGCACAGCTGAGTTACTCCAAGGGATATTACGGAAGCACCGATCCAAGGGTGGATGCGGATATCAAGAATTATAATGCCATGGCAGGAGCCTGGAGCAATGCATCTGTAGCCAGTTTCAAGTCTATCAGCAAACGTTTCAAGGCAACCAAAGAAGCCAATAATTTCATGAGTATGATGGTTTCTGTAGGCGGCAGTAATAATGCAAGAGATGCCGGGCTGATCATTGTAGATAAGGTTTCGGGTAAAGACGGCAGGCAGATGTTGCTGGGCGATAAAAAAGACCCGGATTATCAACTGGACGAGATAGGCAAGCTGGTATTCTACAAAAGTGATAACAACGAAATTAAGGGCTTCAAATACTAGTATGGCTTTTAGGGAAGCTGTATTATGAGGATTGGGCTGCACGCAAGTGTCGGCCCGATTCTTTTTTAGGAGTTGTCAGATGTCAGATTTGAGTTGTCAGCGGGTCATAAGGGTGTAAGTCTATAATTTCAGCTCGTGCTGTTTGCTAAATTTCAAGTGTAATTCATTGACATCTGGCAACTGACATCTGACAACCCGCTTCTGCCAACTTTTTTCTTTTTATCTTTGCACTCAGATCATACATCATACATCATACATCAAAAAATCATACATCCTTTATGCTTCCTAAATACAAACGTGTTCTTTTAAAGCTTTCCGGCGAATCATTGATGGGCAGTAAAGACAGTTTCGACCCGATCGATCACCGTATCATTGCACAATATGCCCAGGAGATCAAGCAGATCATCGAAATGGGGGTACAGGTTGCCATCGTGATAGGCGGTGGTAATATTTACCGCGGAATGAACGAAGCCGAAACCGGTATCGAAAGGGCGCAGGGCGATTATATGGGAATGCTGGCCACTGTGATCAATGGTATGGCAGTGCAAAGCGGACTTGAAAAAGCCGGTATGTATACCAGGTTGCAGAGCGCTATCAAGATGGAGCAGATCGCTGAGCCATACATCCGCCGCAGGGCGATGCGCCACCTGGAAAAAGGCCGCGTGGTGATCTTCGGCGCCGGCACCGGTAACCCATATTTCACTACCGATACAGCAGGTTCATTGAGGGCAATCGAGATCAAAGCAGATGTGATCCTGAAAGGAACCAGGGTGGATGGCATTTATTCCGCAGATCCCGAAAAAGACCCCAACGCCACCAAGTACGATAAGATAACATTCGCGGAATGCATCTCCAAAAACCTGAAAGTGATGGACATGACGGCATTCACGCTTTGCATGGAAAATAACCTGCCGATCGTGGTTTTCGATATGAACAAACCCGGCAACCTGATGAGCGTGGTTACAGGCGAAAAAGTGGGTACACTGGTAAGCCAGTAGAAATAAGAAATAAGGAACAGAATAATAAGGAATAAGGAAGTTGTAACTTTATACGGGATGAAACTCGTGAAGGGCCACAACTTCCTTATTTTTTTATTTTTTATTTCTTATTTCCTATGCTTTCAGAAAGACAACTACAACAGATCCAGGCGGAAAACGAGCATTTGAAGCTACAGCTCGAGGAGGTCAACGAGATCATCGCTATCAGGGAAGAAGAACTCGCGATATTGCGGCAGAAAATGCAAAAGGCTACACAGCTGCAGAGCAAGCTGGATATGAACCTCCTCGAGTTTCAACAGATGCAGGACACCATCGGCGAAAAACAACGGGAGGTGGCCGGAAATAACCAGCGACTGGAAGAACTGGAAAACGAGTTGTTCAAATCCATAAAGATGGAAACAAATTATTACAATATACTCGATGAAAACGTAAGCCTGCAGGCCAACCTCAAAGACACCAGCTCCGAACTCGAAGAAGCCGCTTCCCTCTACAAAAAAGTACGCCAGCTTACCACCCAGCTCACCGAAACAAAAAGCAACCTTGAAATAGCCCAGATGGAAATTGAAGGGTTGAAGGCAGAGTTGAAGGACTATAAGGATGCATATCCTGATCCTGCTTCCAGGTAAGCTATAATAATTTAATGTATAAAGTTTGTATTCACGGGATATATACCTTATTTTGTCTAACTAAAATTACTTGAATATGAACTTTCAAACAATGAACAAACAAAGGAAATTTATCCTTATTGCTGCGGCCATTGGTGTGATCGCTATGTTTCTGCCATGGGTATCAATCTCTGTAATGGGCATGTCCTTCGGAAATGTAAATGGTATGCACGGTTTTGGCATCCTCGTATTTCTTTGCTTCTTAGGGTGCGCAGGTATCACGTTAGTAGGCGATCAGACGAAACCGCTCGACAAGACCATGTGGATGATTTCGCTGATAGCCTCCGGTCTGGCAGCGTTGATCATGATCATTAATTTTTTAAGGGCATTGGATGCGATCAGTTACTTCTCTGTCGGTTTTTATCTCGCCATTGCCGCGTCACTGGCAGTACTGTTTGCCACTTATCAATACCGTGCCGCAGGATTTAATGTGAAGGACGGTTTCGATAGCCTGAAAGACGATATCGAAAAGAAAACAAAAAATGACAACCCCACACCTCCTGCCGTGTGATCGTTTATAAATTATTCTATAAAGCATCCCCTAAAAGGATGCTTTTTTGTTTGACATAAATAAACCAACTTTGCTCTCAGAACATCATCTCAACTCCTAAACCATCTAAACTTTCTAAACCCCTAATCTCTAAACTCTGACCATGACTTCCATCGCAGCAATAAGAACAGATTACAAACTAAGATCCCTCCACGAATCGGATGTAGCACCGGGACCATTCGCCCAGTTTACCCGCTGGTGGAACGAAGCGATGGCAAGCGATATATCTGAGGTGAACGCGATGACGCTGGCAACAGTAGCTGCAGACGGCACACCGTCGGCAAGGATCGTGCTGCTGAAAGGGTATGATGAGGCCGGCTTTGTATTTTACACCAACTACCATAGCCGCAAAGCTGCCGATATGGAAGCCAATAACAAAGTAGTGCTGCTTTTTTTCTGGAAAGAGCTGGAGCGGCAGGTACGTATAGAAGGGGTTATTGAAAAAGTGGATGCGTCGCAAAGCGATGAATATTTCGCCTCCAGGCCGGAAGGTAGCAAGATCGGCGCCTGGGCATCACCACAGAGCTCCGTGATAGCTTCCAGGGAAGTGATAGAAGAAAATGTAACCGAACTGGAAAAAAGCTTTGCAGGAAAAGAGATCGATCGCCCGCCACACTGGGGTGGGTATGTGGTAAAACCAACGCTGATAGAATTCTGGCAGGGAAGACAGAGTAGATTACACGATAGAATACAATATATTCTAAAGGGCAATGAATGGAAGATTGAGCGTTTAGCGCCTTAGAATGGATAATTATATAATTGATAACGGATAATGTTGAACTTTACAATATTGCTATTTCATTAGCAAGTCAAGCCTGAAACATTATCCATTATTCAATTATCCATTATCAAATTAATTAAGCTTTCTTTTTTGCAGCTTCTACTTTATTAGCCGCTACTTTCTTAGCAGTCTTCGCAGGCCTTGTCTTTCCAAAAGATCCTGCAGTGATTTTTCCTTTTTTTGTTTTGATGTCGCCACGTCCCATAATATGATATTTAATTTTTTGAGTGATTATAAAAAAAGCAAGATACGAACGCATCTTGCTTTTTTAATTTTTTTTTGATGCTTAGATCTTAGCAGATAATTCTTTACCAGCTTTGAACTTAGCAACTTTTTTTGCTTTGATTTTGATAACAGCACCAGTTTGTGGATTGCGGCCGTTACGTGCAGCTCTTTTAGATACAGAGAATGTACCGAAACCTACCAAAGTAACTTTGTTGCCACTTTTTAAAGTTTTAGTAACTGCTTCTACAAAAGAATCTACAGTTGCATTCGCTTGTGTTTTTGTGATGCCTGCGTCATCAGCAATCTTTGCAATTAATTCAGCTTTGTTCATAATATTTTTTTTGAAAAATTTATAGTGGGACAAATATAGAAGGTTTTTAATTGCAACAAAATTTTTTTTGAGGAACGTAAATTTACGAAAATGGCTACAATGCAGATTCTACAAGGTTTTTGCCCGTATAGCATAGATCGTTTTCTATGTATAATTCTGCCACCGGATTGCTGAAACCCCTGTCAATACAGGGTTTTGGTGATCAATGCTTTAAAATCCTTTGCAGATGCGGCTTGCAAGGGAATATAAAAACTAATTCCATTAAAAAAAATTGTAAATTTTTTGTTTTGCACAATTAGTTCACAACCTTCATTACAGACCTGAAAGAGATGAATTGGTCGCCCCATTTGGCAAAAGATTCCTGCTTCAGTGCGGCAGCATATTGCTCCACGTACCGGTTGTACAAAGCCTTGCTTTCGGCCATCATCTGAACCGCAAAAGTAGGCCCTTCGCTGTCGTCCACTTCCAGCAGTTGCAATATTTTACCTTCCGTAAAACAGCCGGTAGCTATCAGCGCGGGGATATGCTCTTCCTGGGTCCATTTCAGCCAGGCGGCATGGATGGTATGGCTTACTTTAGTGGTGATGTTATATACGATCATGTTGTTTTATTTTTACCGATCTCCCTGAACCTTCGCAGGCTGAAAAAAAACAGCGCCAGCAATACGAGGCCGATGGCCGTCCAGAGTAACCATTTATAATTTGCAGGAGTATGTTTGGGGGCATCAGGCTTTACACTTCTCACCGTCACCAGGCTGCCGGTCTTTACAAAGGGCAATTCATTTACCCGGTTGCTGTCAGCGACCTTAAGATCGAAGGCCGGTAAGGTGGCATCACTGTTTCCAAAGATCAGCTGATAAAGCTTATTGCTTTCAAGATACGCCGTTATGAATCGCTGGTTCAGTGAAGTGCTCAATTCAGAAAACCTGAGCGGTGGATTATCCTCATTATAAACAAGTATAAAAAAAGTCTTGCTGTTCGCAACAGGCAGTTTCGTATTGAAGCAGCTGTTGTCGGCGATCGTGAATAATGCGTAAAGCCTGCCCGGATTGCCAATGGATGGGACATCATCGCCTGACAGGTATACGGCGGCTTTGCGGTTGAAATATTTTGTTCCCGAAATCTGGTAACTTATCCGGTCGAAATGATAACTCTGCGACTGCCGCACTGTTATATAGGAAATATTACCGCTATCCGTCTGTGTCATCCTCACCGGTGGATTTTGTATCACGCGGGTGTATTGCTGTATCTTATTGTCGTTGCCATCATCGGCTACTGCCGTCGCTACTTTCATGATGTCGAAGGGATCCCTGTTGTTGTTATGGATGACCACTTTGAAATACTTGTAAGAGCTTGCAGGCAAAGGGATCCTTATTTCTCTGATAGTTTGCTGTGGACCCGGGAAAGGGCTCAGCCAGGTGCTATCGTTCAGTACAAACCAATTCTTAAGGTCATCGCTGCCACTCACCGAACACGCTCTTTCAGCGGCAGTATTGCGGATGGTAAGAAGAAGGTTCAGGGTGGTCTTATCAAAATCATTGGCTGTAGCCAACACCACAGTGTGCTGCCGGTTGCTTTCCGGAATGGAAAATTTAAGGTCACGCAGGTAGGCTTCCCGTAATAATTCCTTTTCGGTATTTAATACATACGGCACCCAATGGGCATTGTACACGATCCGCACATCGCTGTAATCAGTTTTTATGCGGCCGGTAATTTCCGGCGACAAAGCGATATTGTAATAGCCCGGTTTGGACACCGTATCCAGCTGCATGTAATATTTATAACCCTCGACCTGCGCTTTACCGCTCATGGCGAGCAGGGAGCAACACAAAACATTAAACCACTTTTTCTTCATTATCGGTTGTTATTTTAGTTTAGAGATTAGGGTTTAGTTTGAATGCGTTTCCATCTAAACTCTACTCTCTAATCCTTGACTTCCAGGTATATCGGGCAGTGGTCGCTGTGTTTTACATCAGGATAGATGGCTGCCGCCACCAGTTGTTCTTTCAGTTCGGGCGTTACGGTAAAATAATCGATGCGCCATCCCTTGTTGTTCAGCCGCACACTTGGAAAACGCTGGCTCCACCAGCTGTAATGATGCGGTTCTTTGTTGAATTCACGGAATGTATCGATCCAGCCCGAACCGAGAAACTGTGTCATCCATTCCCTTTCTTCCGGCAAAAAGCCGGATGATTTTTTATTCCCTTTCGGATCGTGGATATCGATCTCGTTGTGGGCAATATTGTAATCTCCGCAAAGGATGATCTTCGGGTTGGTCTTCCTGATCTCCTCCAGGTATCCCTGGAATTCTTTCAGCCATTGGTACTTGTATGTCTGGCGTTCGTCGCCGGAAGTGCCCGACGGGAAATAAGCATTGATGAGCTTGATATCCCCAAACTGCACTTCGATCACCCTCCCTTCAAAATCACTCATTTCAAAACCGCTGCCGATCTTTACCGCATCAGGTTTTAGTTTGGTAAAAACAGCCACCCCACTGTAGCCTTTTTTTTGTGCACTGAACCAATGATGATAAAATCCCAGCTCTTCCAGTTGCTTTACATCGATGTCGGCATCGGTGGCCTTGGTTTCCTGCAGGCAAATAATATCAGCGGGATCGGTCTTCAGCCAATCCATGAATCCTTTTTTAATGGCGGCGCGTATGCCGTTTACGTTGTAGGAGATGAGCCTCATAGTGAATAGTCAATAGTGAATAGTCAAAGCCCGTTACTTTTACTGATTTGGGGCATTTTTTACACTTGTAAAAATATTGTTTTTTAATAACATAGCTTCTGCAAAAAGTATAACCTTTGAAGATTTGACTATTGACCATTCACTATTCACTTCTTGGTTCAGTAATTGCATTAATTTCACAAAAAAGACTTGTCCATCATCACCTTCACCAATAAAGGTATCTATTGCCCGCAGGGAAAATTCTACATCGATCCATGGTTGCCGGTCGACCATGCCGTTATCACCCATGGTCATGCGGATCATGCCCGCCGGGGAAGCAAACATTACCTCTGCCATAAATATACCGAGCCCATACTAAGATTGCGCATCGATCCTGCTCTCAGCATCAGCACGCTCGATTACAACGAAACCATTTTCATCAACGGAGTAAAACTGAGCATGTTTCCCGCAGGGCATATTGTAGGCTCCGCCCAGATAAGATTGGAGTATGAAGGATATGTGGCCGTTATCTCCGGCGATTACAAAACGGAATATGACGGCATCAGCACCGCTTTTGAACCCGTAAGGTGCAATGAATTTGTAACGGAAAGCACCTTCGGGTTACCCATTTACAACTGGCTGCCGCAGCATGAACTTTTTGGCGGGATCAGAGACTGGATCGCTAATAACCAGCTCCAGGATAAAACAAGTGTGTTCATCGCCTACAGCCTCGGAAAAGCACAGCGCCTGATGAAAGGCCTGGAAGGAACGGCTAAATTATTCGTACACAATTCCATTAACAACCTCAATAAAGCGATCGAAAGCAACGGTATCGTTTTACCGCAGGCGGAATTGGTTACCATGGAAACTCCCAGGACGGAAACGCAGAACCAGGTCGTCATTTTACCACCGGCATTGCTCGGCACCAATCTTATAAAAAAACTTTCCAGCGCTTCCGTAGCCATCTGCAGCGGATGGATGCAGGTACGTGGCAGCCGCCGCTGGCAGGCTGCTGATGCAGGGTTTGCGGTAAGCGATCATGCAGACTGGAGCGGATTGTTGTCGGCCATCAAAGCTACCGGGGCAGAAAAGGTTTATGTGACACACGGCAGTACCGCCACTTTCAGCAAATACCTGAACGAGATCGGTATCGAGGCGGCGGAAGTGGCAACACAGTATGGCAAGGAAGACGATGAAGAGATTGGGGAACCTAAAAATGAGGAAGAATGATAATCCAGTCTGTCACCCTGAGCTTGTCGAAGGGTTTTCGGTACTTCTAATAACCCTTCGACAAGCTCAGGGTGACATCAACTTTAATTAAAAGCAATGAGGTTCTAAAGAATTCGAAACATGGAAAAATTCGCCCGTTTCATACACGACCTGGAGATCAGCAATAAAACCAACGACAAGATAGATGCGATCGTGCGATACCTTGATGTGGTGCCCGAAGAAGACAAGATCTGGCTGGTGGCATTGTTTACCGGCAAACGGCCGAAGCGTGGTATCAATACAAAATTACTCCGCGAATGGGCGATCGAGATCTCCGGGATACCGGATTGGTTGTTTGCAGAATGTTATCACTCAGTCGGCGATCTCGGCGAAACGATCTCGCTCATTTTGCCAAAACCCACACATAAGATCAGCAAAAATATTTCCACCTGGATCAATGAATTGTCCGCCATCAGCAAGCAAAGCGATGAAGCGAAAAAAGAATATGTATTGAATGCCTGGAGCGGACTGAATGTGCAGGAGCGGCTCATTTTCAATAAACTTATCGGCGGCGGATTTCGGGTAGGTGTATCGCATAAATTATTGGTAAATGCAATCTCGAAGCACAGCGGCATCGAAGCCAACAAGATCATGCATAGCCTGATGGGAAAATGGGTGCCGGCCGATACCAATTATGCCGAACTGATCAATGGTCTGGATCTCGACACCAACATTTCGCAGCCATATCCTTTTTGCCTGGCTTATCCGCTGGAGCAGGAAGTGGGATCTATCGGCGAGCCGGAGGAGTGGCAGGCCGAATGGAAATGGGATGGTATCCGCGGGCAGATCATCAAGCGCAAAGAAGAATTATTCATCTGGTCGCGGGGCGAAGAGCTCATCACCAGCCAGTTTCCGGAGCTGGAAAAAATGGTTTCGATATTACCCGACGGCTGCGTGATAGACGGCGAAATATTGGCCGTTGAAAAAAGCCAGGTGCTTTCTTTCAACAGCCTGCAAAAAAGATTGAACCGCAAAAATGTTTCTAAAAAGCAACAGGAAGAAACACCCATCGGGTTTTATTGTTACGACCTGTTGGAATTCAATTACGAAGACTGGCGGGAGAAACCATTGGGCGAACGAAGAAGTCAACTGGAAAAACTCATTTCGGCGTTGCCCGAAAATGATACGGTTTATTTATCGCAGGTGATCGGTTTTAAAAGCTGGGAGCAACTGGCCACCATCCGCGAAGGTTCGCGGGAAATGAACAGCGAAGGGCTGATGCTGAAAAAACGATCGTCGCCCTACAGTACCGGCCGCAAGCGTGGCGACTGGTGGAAGTGGAAGATAGAGCCATTCAGCATTGATGCGGTGATGATCTATGCGCAGAAAGGTGCCGGGCGGCGATCGAATTTTTACACCGATTACACTTTTGCCGTAAAGGATGGGGATAAATTATTGAGTATTGCCAAAGCATATTCCGGGCTAACAGATAAAGAGATCAGGGAAGTGGATAATTTTGTAAAACGGAATGCGATTGAAAAATTCGGGCCGGTGCGTACGGTAAAACCTGAACTGGTATTTGAGATCGCCTTTGAAGGCATCGCGGAAAGCGGGCGGCACAAGGCCGGAATAGCGCTGCGTTTCCCGAGGATCAGGCGTTGGCGGAAAGATAAAAAAGCCGACGAGATCAATACCATCGACGACCTGAGAAATTTATTAAACAGTACCAGGCATGCAGATAGAACGGACAAAGGGATATAAGGAAATAATTGCCTGGATGAAAAAGTCGGGCAATAAGCCATTTGATTTTCAGAAAGAGACCTGGCAGCGCTACAACGAAGGCTACTCCGGTATTGTAAATGCCCCTACCGGGTACGGTAAAACATTTTCCGTATTTCTCGCCATTATCATTCAACACCTCAACGAAGAAAAAAAATCCCGGAAGAAGGGGCTGAAATTGTTATGGATAACACCGCTGCGTTCGCTGGCGAAAGATATCGCCAGGGCCATGCAGACTGCCTTATCCGATCTTGATATCGACTGGAAAGTGGGGGTGCGAAATGGCGATACCCCTGTAGCGGAACGCCAGCGACAGCAAAAGCAGATGCCCGAGATCTTGCTGACAACTCCCGAAACATTGCATCTTTTGCTGGGGCAAAAAAATCATGGAATATATTTCGATCAGCTGCTTTGTGTGGCGGTGGATGAATGGCATGAACTCATTGGCAGTAAACGTGGCGTGATGACAGAACTGGCAGTTTCGCGACTGAAAGGATTGCGGCAGGGCCTGAGCGTTTGGGGTATTTCGGCCACCATCGGTAATATAGAAGAAGCGCTGGAAGTATTGATTCCCGGAGATATAAAAAAGACCCTTGTTTTTACCAAAGAAAAAAAGAAAACGAATATCATTTCCATCCTGCCGGATGAGATCGAACTATTGCCCTGGGCGGGTCATCTCGGTTTGAAGATGGCGCATACACTCATCCCCATCATCGAAAAAAGCAATACTACGCTGATCTTCACCAATACCCGCGGCCAATCGGAAGTGTGGTACCAGGTCTTGCTCAATATCCATCCCGACCTGGCGGGGCTGATCGCTTTGCATCACGGCTCCATAGATTTTGAATTACGCAACTGGATCGAAGATGCGCTGCACGATGGGATATTGAAAGTGGTGATCTGCACTTCGTCGCTGGATCTGGGCGTGGATTTCAAGCCGGTGGATACGGTGATACAGATCGGTTCGCCCAAAGGCGTGGCCCGTTTTTTACAAAGGGCCGGGCGTAGCGGCCACTCGCCTTATGAAACATCGAACATTTACTTTCTGCCTACCAACTCGCTGGAGCTGGTGGAGGCAGCCGCGTTGAAAGAAGCTGAAAAAAGGCTCCTGATCGAAAACCGTGTGCCGATGCTGATGGCTTTTGATGTATTGATACAATATCTCGTAACGCTTGCGGTTGGCGACGGTTTTGATGATAAGATCATTTTTGAGGAAGTGAAAAAAACATTCGCTTTTTCTGAAATAAATGAGGAAGAGTGGAAATGGGTGATGCGCTTCATCACGGTAGGGGGCGAAACGTTGGGAGCATATGAAGAATTCAATAAAGTGTCGCTGGTAGACGGATTGTGGAAAGTAACGAGCAGGAAGATCGCGATGAATCACAGGATGAATATCGGCGCCATCGTAGGCGCCATTATGATCAAGGTCAAATTCATGAGTGGCGGATACATTGGCATGGTGGAAGAATACTTCGCGTCGCGACTGAACCCCGGCGATAGTTTTACGCTTGGCGGGCATATCCTGGAGTTTGTGATGATAAAGGAAATGACGGTGCTTGTGCGCAAAAGCAAATCAAAGAAAGCTATCTCACCCAGCTGGAATGGCGGAAGGATGCCGCTTTCGGCAAACCTGAGTGCGGTGTTGCGGGAAAAGTTTACAGAAGCGGCTTATGGAAATTCCACGGATGTGGAGCTGATCAAATTGAAACCGCTGTTTGAAAAACAACAAAAGCTTTCACATCTTCCGAAGGAAAATGAATTGCTGATCGAAAAGATCAATACAAAAGAAGGCCATCATTTATTTGTGTATCCTTTTGAAGGCAGGCTGGTACATGAAGTGCTGGCATCGCTGGTGGCATACCGGCTCAGCTGCATCAGCCCGATCAGTTTTTCCATCGCGATGAATGATTACGGGTTTGAGTTGCTCAGCGATCAGCCGATTGATATTACCGATGAAAATGTAAAAACCATTTTAAGCGGAGAACATCTCATTGCCGATATTCAGAAAAGCATCAATGCCGGTGAAATGGCGAAGCGGAAATTCCGCGACATCGCCATCATTGCGGGACTGATCTTCCAGGGATTCAAAGGGCAGAAACAAAGCAACCGGAATATCCAGGCGTCGGCAGGAATATTCTTTAATGTGTTTGAGCAGTTTGACAACAACAGTCTTTTATTGCGCCAGGCTTACGACGAGGTTTTTTATCAACAATTGGAAGAGCCCCGGCTGGCTGCCGCCCTCGAAAGGATAAAACATAGTAATATTGTGATCAAAGAATTAGAAGTGTTCACGCCTTTCAGTTTCCCGATAAAAGTGGATAGCCTCCGGGATAATATTACCAGCGAAAAACTGGAGACACGGATACAAAAAATGAAGAGTGATATGCTGAAGGTTTAAATTTTTTTGCTTCTGTCAGCCTGAGCTTGTCGAAGGCGATTCGGGGTGTAAAATTTCGCCTTCGACAAGCTCAGGCTGACAGAATAGAATTGGAAAGAAATGAAAATAACGATAAGAGGAGAGGAAATTATTCTCTCTGAAAAAAGGGCATTGTATTGGGAACGGGAAAAAGCATTGGTGATAGCGGATGTACATCTTGGCAAGGCGGCGCATTTCAGGCAATTCGGAATACCGGTTCCCTCCAGTTTGCTGGCAGCTGACCTGGAAAGACTGACTTCACTGATCGCGGAATTTCAACCAAAACAACTTATCGTTGTGGGAGATATGTTTCATCATCAAAATCATAATACTGACATAGAAACTTTTGCCAACTGGCGCCATTCATTCAACGGATTGAAGATAGTGCTGGTACAGGGCAACCACGACAGGCTGAAACCGTTGCAGTACATGCACATGGACATCGAATTGTACAAACCGAATTTGTCACTGCATCCTTTTCAGTTTGTACATGAATATACAGGGCCGAATGAAAACTACTTTTCTATTTCGGGACATATCCATCCCGGGGTATTATTGCGGGGAAAAGCGAAGCAGGCGATAAAGCTGCCGTGTTTTGCAGTCAATGAAAATCAGCTGGTATTGCCGGCATTCAGTTTATTTACCGGGCTGGATGTAGGTTATTGTATAGAGGAATGTGATTTTTATGCCATAGGAGAAGGGACGGTGTTTAAAGTGTGAATTAATAATTAATAATTAATAATTCTTTCAAAGGAAAGTTCTTCTGCAATCACCAGAAGTCTCCCTCAAAAAAATTATTAATTATTAATTATTCATTCACTAGTCCGTTTTCTCTGGTCGCATCATCGGGAAGAACAGCACATCCTGTATGGAAACCTGACCGGTAAGCAGCATGCAGAGCCTGTCGATACCGAATCCGATCCCGCTGGTAGGCGGCATGCCATATTCCAATGCACGTAAAAAGTCATGATCGATGAACATGGCTTCATCGTCGCCACGCTCCATCAGCTTAACCTGTTCTTCAAAACGTTCGCGCTGCTCGATCGGGTCGTTCAACTCGCTATAAGCATTCGCGATCTCTTTCCCGTTTACGATCAATTCGAAACGTTCTACCAGCCCGGGTTTGCTGCGATGCTTCTTAGTAAGCGGGCTCATTTCAACCGGGTAATCCGTAATGAAAGTTGGTTGAATATAATTTGCTTCACATTTACCGCCGAATATTTCATCTATCAGTTTTCCTTTACCCCATTTCACATCTGCGTGTATGCCTAACTGTTTGCATACATCGCGTATACCGTCTTCATCCATTTCGCTGATATCGTGACCGGTATGTTCCTTGATGGCATCATACATGCTGATCCTTTTGTAAGGCGCTTTAAAGCTGATTTCCTTATCTCCAATCACGGTATTCGGAACACCATTGGTAGCGATCGCCGTTTTTTCCAGCAAGAGCTCTGTGGTATCCATCATCCATTCGTAATCCTTATAAGCGGTATAAAATTCCAGCACGGTAAATTCCGGGTTGTGTGTGCGATCCATCCCTTCATTGCGGAAGTTGCGGCTGAACTCATACACCCATTCAAAACCGCCTACGATCAGTCGTTTCAGGTAAAGCTCGTTGGCGATACGCATATACATCGGTACATCCAGTGCATTGTGATGCGTGGTGAAAGGCCTTGCCGCCGCGCCGCCGGGGATCACCTGCAACACAGGGGTATCCACTTCCAGCGCCCCGCGTTCGTTGAGGAATTCGCGGATGGCATTTACCATTTTGGTGCGTTTGATAAAAACTTCCTTCACACCCGGATTTACGATAAGGTCTGCATAACGCTGCCTGTACCTGAATTCCGGATCAGTCACTTCGTCAAAAGTCTCCCCGTCTTTTTCCCTTACCACAGGAAGCGGGCGGATCGCTTTACTTAAAATAGAAAATTCTTTTACATGTATCGAGGTTTCGCCGGTCTTGGTAGTGAACACGTACCCTTTTACACCAACGATATCGCCTAGGTCGACCAGTTTTTTCCAGACAGTCTGGTACATGGTTTTATCTTCCCCGGGGCAAATGTCATCCTGCTTTATGTAAAACTGGATCTTTCCGCTGGCATCCTGTATTACGGCAAAATTGGCTTTACCCATGTCGCGTACGCTCATGATGCGGCCTGCGATGCATACTTCCGCGAAGTCGGCGTTATTTTCGCCTTCCTTAAAATTTTCTTTGATGAAAGCGGCGCTGCTGTTTACCGGGTAAAGTGCAGCAGGATAAGGGTCTATGCCCAGTTTTGCCAGTTCGGCCAGTTTTTCCCTGCGGATGATCTCCTGTTCAGATAAATGTTGAGTACTCATATTTTGTTTAATTCGGCGCCAAAGATAAGACAATGGATAATGTGATAATGGATAATTGATAATGCGTACTTTCGGATGGTGCTACACTCAGGTATTGCGGTAATTAGCTGTTAGAAGCATTGTCCATTATCAATTATACAATTATCCATTTAAAAACGTGGCAGCCTATTTGCTCGTCTATGGAAAAAATAAACAACGTTTATGAAAAAGATCATTACACTTTTACTGGTTGCATCAATCGGGCTCAGCAGCTGCGATGTGATACAAAACCTGCCTACCACCGGAAGCGCCATCGGCGGTATTTCACAGACTGAAGCCGGTCAGGGTATCAAAGAAGCGCTGTCGCAGGGATTGGCAAAATCGGTACTGCAACTGAATTCCGTAGATGGGTTCTTCAAAGATGCGCTTTACAAAATATTATTACCGCCGGAAGCAAAAAAGATTGAGAATACACTTCGTGCGCTTGGGTTGAATAGTATGGTGGACAAAGCCATTTTGCAGATCAACCGCGGGGCGGAAGATGCGGCAGGATATGCCAAGCCGATCTTTGTGGATGCTATCAAAAGCATGACGATCACCGATGCTATCGGCCTGGTAAGAAATGGAGACACCAGCGCCACCCATTTTTTTCGCGAAAAAACAACTGTAAAACTCATCGCGGCTTTTACCCCTGTAATAAAGGCTTCACTGGATAAAGTAGATGGTACAAAATATTATGGCGACCTCATCAATAAATACAACAGCCTCCCCACAACCTTCAATAAACTAAACCCGGACCTTACGGGGTATGTTACACAAAGGGCTACCAATGCACTGTTTGACCTGGTGGCAAAAGAAGAAGTGAATATCCGCACCAACCTGGCAGCACGTACTTCGGATATTTTGAAGAAAGTGTTTGGCGGAGCGTATAAATAATTTTAATACACGAATTACACGGATGACATGGATTACTTATTTAATCTTCGCTATTCCGTGTAATTCGAAAAATTCGTGTAATCATTTATTAAAGAATTTCTCCGTAGCAGCCCTGCCGCTCTCATACATCTCTTTCTTTTCGGCATCGCTCACTTTTTTAGGGTTCGAAAACAGGTCGGAATAAGGTATATAGACGGTTCGGTCTTTTTCGTTCAGCAAAGCGGCTTTCCTGTTCATGGTTTCCATGATAAGATTGAAAAATGCGGCACCGTATTCTTTCAGGTTCCGGATATTGTAAGGAGTAATGTCGGTGGAAGAAGGATATTGATCCACCTGCTCTTTTCTGTCAAGTTTGAAACCAAGCGTTTCCTTATTGTAAAAAATGCTGTCGCAGAACAACGGGTTGCCCATGTTTTTGCAGGAATCAAAAATATTGACGGGATAATTAGCGAGGATACCTCCGTCGGCATATACCTGGTAATTATACCCTCTTACCGGTTCTTTTATTTGTTTGCCTGCACTATCTATCAGCACCGGCTCGTAGAAGAATGGAATGGAGCAACTGATGCGCACTGCTGTTTTCAGTGGCATGGATGGGCTGTTGGCAAATGAAAATGTTTCGGATCGTTGTTTACTCAGGTTGGTACCTACGCAGGCAAACTGGCGGTAATTTTTATTTCGTTTGGAAAGCGAATCCAGTTGTGCAAAAGTGAAGAATGGGTTGCCGGTCTTTTTTTCTACCAGCCCTTCGAGCCAGTTTTCAAATGCATCACCTTTGTGGATGCCGTAATATTTTTTCGCCCTTTTGTATTTTCCTACCAATCCGCCATTTCCGTCGTTGAATTTTTGTATCCGCAAGCCGAACATGATAGAATCGATCTCTTTGCTGTTGTACCCCAGCGCCAGCATCATTCCAATGATAGCGCCCGCCGAAGTTCCGGCCACTTTTTCCACATTGGCGAGTACACCTTTTTGTTCCAGGGCATGCACTGCTCCTGCATAAGCCAGGCCACGGGTGCCACCGCCTTCAAATACAAGGTTTTTGTATTGCGCATCGGAAACCGACGAAATGAAAAGAAGGAAGATCACAGATACTTTTTTCATGGCATGTTATAATGGATAATTCGATAATGGATAATGCCTTTCCGGTTACAATTATCGGTTAAACTTCGAATTTAATGTATTATCAATTATCCATTTTAACATTATCCATTATCAAATTATATTGAAAGCAATACCTGCCATGCTTCTGTTACTTTGCCGGCATCCAGCAGTTTTTTTGCATAACGGTGCATTTCAATTTCCATATCCTGAGTATTGAGGCTGTAATAATGAACGATCTTGGCCAGTTCGTCGTCGCTGAAAGCCGCATCTATCAAGGGCATTTCATGCACATTGGCCAGTTGCCCGAGATGGTTGCCGGAGAGGATGGTGCTTGTGCGGATATTCTCCGGCAGGGCATCAATGCCGATACCCAATTGTATATTCGGCTTGGCTACTTTGAAGAGATTGCTGCTGTTTACCTTGCAGTACCAGTCGCCGCCAAGGCGGGCCACCTGCTGTATTTTCTGCTGGTCTATTTTTTTATTTTCGTCGAGTATGCTGTCATCAATATGCATCAGCAGCACTTCGCAGATCACGAGGTTACCGGCGCCACCTTCGGTGCCCAGCTCTTTTATCTCCAGTACTTTACATTCAAGTTTTATCTTACTTTCCTTCACCATCGGCGGTTTTACCAGGGTTGCTTTTTCTTCGGTAAAGCCAGCTTTGATAAATTCATTGTTTTCTTTCGGAAAATCGCAGCTGGATAAGGATACCTGTTGTACCATATCATAATCCACGATGTTGATCACCACTTCTTTTACTTCGTGCACATTCTGTAAAGTATGCTTGGTACTGTTGTCCCTTACCCGCCGCGCCGGTGAAAAAATTACGATCGGTGGGTTGGAAGAAAATAAATTAAAAAAACTGAACGGGCTTAGGTTGACATTTCCGTTACCATCTATTGTTGATGCAAAACAGATGGGCCTTGGTGCGATGGCATGCTGGAGGTAGTTTTGACTATCGGCAGAGGAGAGATGTTTTAAATCGAGGATCATATTTTTTAGGGAGTCTGAATTTTTTGAAGGTTTCTTAACCGCAGAGAACAGGAGGGAGCAGAGTTTTCGCAGAGATAAATTTTACCTAAAAATTTTTTACGGAAAACTCTGTTACATCTTTTTATCTGCTGTAAAAATTAAAATTTATATACTATTCTTTTGAATCCATCTTTGAGTAGTGGGACATTAAAATTTATCAAATAGCCCAAACTTTTACTATATAATTTTAAGTATGTTATTAATTGTGCAACAAAAACTGGAGCGATTCCTTCCGTAGCCTTTGTCTCGATGATGATCTCGTTTTCTACCAAAAGATCGATTTCATACGCTTTACCCAAGGGCTCATCTTTGTAAACCAATTCTACTGCTACATGCGATTTTACCATCAGCCCTTTTAATTCCAGCTCCCGTTTCAAAGCCACACGATAAGCAGATTCCAGCAAGCCCGGACCTAATTCTTTATGGACAGTAATGGACGCGTCTAATATAATCGCTCCTAAACCATTCAACATCTCTTTGTTCATCTTCCAGTTTGTATATTTATCTCTGCGAAAACTCTGCTCCCTCGCTTCTCTGCGGTTAAAAAAACTTCGCTTATAACAAACCCGCAAACAAATATACAAACCCTCCTTTCCCTGCCCCTAACTTACCACTAATGTTTCTTTAGTTAAACTATATATTTCTTCAAAACTCCACCGCTTCATTCTTCACCAACGATCAACCAACCCGTCACCCTTCACCCGCAACTATTTCTTCTTCAACCCAAATAAACTCAACTCACTGTCCTCTCTCACCATCGTATTGCTCAATTTCCCCAGCCCCGTTATTTCCATATCTACTACGTCCCCTTCCTGCAGCCATTGCTCCTGGTAATTCGGGTCGTTGAACTTGCCCGTGCCGTTCAGTTCGAGGAAACACCCGGTTCCTACTGTACCGCTTCCGATCACATCGCCGGGATAGAGGGTGGCGCCATAACTCGCCCTTTCGATGATCTCTGCAAATGTCCAGTCCATATCGGCAAGGTTGCCCCTGCTTACCAGGATGCCATTTACCGAGCAGGTCATTTCCAGGTTCCAGGCTTTGCCGGTATGGCCTTCTTTACAAGGCACTTCATATTGTTCGAGTTCTTCCGGCGTTACCAGGGCGGGCCCGATGGCGGTAGAAAAATCTTTTCCTTTTGCGGGGCCAAGGTTCAGCAGCATCTCTTCCATCTGTAGTCTGCGGGCGCTCATATCGTTCATGATCATCAGCCCGGCGATGTACTGATCCGCTTCAGCGGCAGTAACATTCCGGCAGGCTTTACTGATCACGATGGCTGCTTCCAGTTCGAAATCCAGCTTTTCAAAATGATCGGGCATGCAGCGCACTTCTCCCGCACCCTGGATGCTATGGTGATTGGTAAAATAAAAAATAGGGTACTGGTCAAATTCCGGGATCATATCCACTTTGCGGTTGCGCCTGGCAGCGGCTACATGCTGGCGGAAGGCATAACCATCCCTGCAGCTCGGCGGGTTTGGA
>NZ_RJUB01000128.1 GCF_024343615.1 Ferruginibacter sp. HRS2-29
CAGTTGCGCAGTAAGATCGTTCCGGCTGTGCAGATCAGCAGTAATCTTTCGCAGTGGATTATTCTTGCAGGTATCGGTTTTATGGGTTTTGGAAATGGCAATCCAACGATCTTGCTGGTGGGAATCATCCTGTTTGCAGTGACCACATTATTTACCGTGATCACTTTGCCCGTAGAATTCGATGCATCAGCGAGAGCGCTGAAGTGGCTCGATTCCACCAATATCACTTCACATACAGAACATGCACAGGCTAAGGATGCATTGAAATGGGCAGCATTGACCTATGTTGTAGCAGCATTGGCATCGCTGGCAACATTGGTACAATACATCATGATCTATCAGGGAAGGAGCAGAGACTAAAATAATTACGAATTAAAAATTACGAATTACGAATGTGTTTCGAAATTTGTGCACTTAATTCGTAATTCGTAATTTTTAATTCGTAATTGAATACTTAACTTACAAACAATCTTAAATCAATTAAAGCATAACAGATGAATTTTGGAAAAGAATTTGAAAAATACGCGGTAAAGCACAAAGGCATCAGCAGTAATACTTTGAGCAGTTACATCAATCATAACGTTACCAACCTTACCCCGAATATCATTGAGGAAAGGCCTATGAATGTAGCAGTGATGGATGTATACAGCAGGCTCATGATGGACAGGATCATTTTCCTGGGTTATCCCATCAGCGATGAGGTAGCCAACATCGTAACGGCGCAACTTTTATTTTTGGAAAGTACCGATCGCACCCGGGATATACAGATGTATATCAACAGTCCGGGAGGCAGCGTGCATGCAGGTTTGGGCATGTATGACACTATGCAGTTCATTACTCCCGATGTAGCCACCATCTGTACGGGTATGGCAGCGAGCATGGCGCAGGTGTTGATGTGTGCAGGTGCACATGGTAAACGCACAGCGTTGAAACACAGCCGCATCATGATGCATCAGCCGAGTGCAGGTGCGGGCGGGCAGGCATCGGATATCGAAATTACGGTGAACCAGATCAGGAAGCTGAAACATGAGCTGTATGAGATCATTTCAGAACATACGGGGCAGCCTGTTGAAAAAGTTGCACTCGATTGCGACCGTGATAAATGGCTTACAGCATTAGAAGCCAAGGAATACGGACTGGTGGATGAAGTACTGCTGACCAATACACGCAAAGCGAAAAAAGACTAACAAGGTATGATGTAAGATGTGAGATGTGCGATGTGGATCATCGATATCTGATATCAATTGTCAAATCAATTTATCACTACAACCATTAAACATTTAGCAATGAATATAAATTATAAAATACGCCAGGACGAGGAAGAAGAAAACCCGGAAGTTCAGTCACCGGAAAACCCGATGGAGAAAATGATGGGTGGATGGAGATTCGATAAAAAATTCATCGAGCAAAGAAAAGTATTTCTTTGGGGCCCGGTAGATGACAAGAGTGCCAAGGATATCACTGATCGTCTATTGTACCTCGAAGCGATCGAACCGGGAAAAGAGATCACGTTTTATATCAACAGCCCGGGTGGTGTTGTTACCAGCGGAATGGTGATCTATGATACCATGCAGATGATCTCCTCGCCGGTAAGCACCGTGTGTATGGGGATGGCAGCGAGCATGGGTTCAATTTTACTGAGTGGTGGCGAAAAAGGACGCAGGTTCATTTTTCCTAATGCCGAAGTGATGATCCACCAGCCAAGTGGCGGCGGGCGTGGTACCAGTGCCGACCTGGAGATAATGGCAGTGCAGATACAGAAAGCGAAAATGCTGGGAGCGAAGATCCTGGCAGATAATTGCGGCCAGCCGATTGAAAAGATCTTAAAGGATTTCGATCGTGATCATTGGATGGATGCGGATGAAAGTATCGCTTATGGAATTGTGGATGCGAGATTGGAGAAGTTGTAAATTTTATTACACGAATTATAGCGAATTACACGGATTTTTCAAACCCCGCCCAAGGCGGGGTTTAATTTTATTCAAACAGTAATTATAGTCAGGCTAGTTGAAGATATTCCTTATCAATTTTTACATTAAAATTAATATCTGCTTTCAATGCTTTGAATACTTTGAGAATAGTACCGATGGTAGCGCTGTTGGCGTTGTTTTCCAGCTTTGATATCTGGGCTTTTTGTACGCCTACAAGTTCTCCGGGTTGCTCTTGAGTCAGATTCCTTTCCGTACGCACGGTTTTGATCATATGGCCTAGAAGGTCCATGCGTAATTCATATTCATATTGGTCACGTTCTCCTGCAATAAATACAAACCTGAATTTACCGAACCAAGCCTCGGAGGTTTGACCATTCATCATTCACTTATTCACCTAACTTTGCCCCATGCAATTCTCCGACATCATCAACGCTAAAGTTTCTCATGAAGCCGACAGGCCACTGATGAAAAAGGATATCTATCCGGTGAGTGAAGGATTGCAGAAATATCTCCGCCGCAATAACCGCGACACCCCGCTGCCCATCAATTACCGCGACCTGCTGAATTATCGGTATTCGGATTCCATCCGCGATAAGAATGGCAAACTGACACATTGGGAAACGGCCGTGTACGATCTCAAAGAAATGGAAGTGCTCAAGGAGAGCCTGATTGAAACCTATGCCGTTTTAAAAACCGAAGGCAACCTGCGATATATAGAGCACCTGGAGATTGAGCGCATCGACTTCTGCGAATTTGGCAACAGCGTGCCTTTTCGCATCCGGGTAAAAAATAAGGTCAATAGCAATTACGATCATTTTTATGTAAAAATGGCGGATGCTTCCCGGATCTACGGACTGGAACTCGAACATTTACTATCACCCAATTATATCGTTTTCCTGCATCACAAGAATACGCTGGTAGAAGAACATATTCCCGGTATACCCGGCGATGTTTTTCTGGAAAAATACCTGAACCATCCGGAACATAATAAGATCCGTATCGCCAAGGAATTTGTCAAGTTCAACGAACGGTGTTTCGCCCGCCTGCTCGGCGACATGCGCAATTATAATTTTGTAGTAGACATCACACCGGATATTGAAGATTACCAGTATCGTTTCAGGGCCATCGATTTTGATCAGCAATGTTACGAGGGCAACAAAAAATTATACCTTCCCCAGTTTTACAAAGAAAATTATGAGTATGTGGAAGTGGTGCTCAAAAACCTCAGTGCCCACGTGATAGAACAATACCAGACAGAAGAGCATACCACCATGGCATACAGGGTAATAGGCAACCGAAAGCAGCTGATGGAACTGTTCAATACCATGATAAAAGACGAATTATCCGAGAATTATAAGGTAAAACAGTTGCGATCCGAACTAAATGAGCACTTCAGCAGCACCAATTTTTCGAAATGCAACACCATGGGGGCTATCGTCAAAAAACAGCTTAAGCAGATGATACAGAAGCATTTGAAGAATCTGAAGCATGTATAATTGGCTTTTCTTTCACCTCAATTGTAACGGGCACACATTGCTTTTACGAAGCATTTAGTATCTTTACATTGTGTGAGCATTACACAATTCGTACTCAACTCAACAACTTAAGGAAATTTCAATGGCAAAACAGCAAGCATTACATTGTTCATTTTGTGGCCGCAACAGGGATGAAGTTAAGATCCTCATTGCGGGACAGGATGGTCATATCTGCGAAAATTGTGTAGAGCATGCCCAGGAGATCATCATGCAGGAAATTGTTCCCAATGCGGAGAGCAAACAGCCGGCATCATCTTCCCAATACAAGCTTACCATCAAGAAACCGATCGAGATCAAAAAATTCCTGGACGAATATGTGATCGGGCAGGATGAAGCAAAAAAGATCCTCGCGGTTGCCGTATACAATCATTATAAAAGGCTGAATCAGAAAGCTGATAACGAGGTAGAGATAGAAAAGAGCAATATCATCATGGTGGGCGAAACCGGTACGGGTAAAACCTTACTGGCGAAATCCGTAGCACGTATGTTGAACGTGCCCTTCGCTATTGTAGATGCTACGGTGTTTACAGAAGCCGGGTATGTAGGTGAAGATGTGGAAAGCATGCTGACGCGATTGCTGCAGGCATGTAACTATGATGTGGCTGCCGCCGAAAAAGGGATCGTATTCATCGATGAGATTGATAAGATCGCCCGCAAAAGCGACAACCCCTCCATCACCCGTGATGTGAGCGGCGAAGGTGTGCAGCAAGGTTTGCTGAAATTACTCGAAGGAGCTGAAGTACTCGTTCCACCTCAAGGGGGCAGGAAACATCCGGAACAAAAACTGGTAAAAGTAAATACGCAGAATATATTGTTCATTTGCGGCGGGGCTTTCAATGGCATCGACCGTATCATCGGCCGCAGGGTGAACACCAACGCGATTGGTTTCAACGTGAATAAGGAAATGCAGGAATACCAGCTCAACAACCTGTTGCAGTTTGTGAATTCTGTCGACATAAAAGATTTTGGTATCATTCCCGAACTGCTGGGGCGTTTGCCGGTGATCACTTACCTGAATCCGCTGGATGCAAGCACATTGCGCAGCATTCTTACAGAACCTAAAAATTCGCTGGTAAAACAATTTACCCGCCTGTTTGAAATTGAAGGCATAGCGCTGAAATTTGAACCGGAAGTGCTGGATTTTATGGTGGAAAAAGCATTGGAATACAAACTCGGCGCACGTGGGTTACGCAGTATCTGTGAAAGCATCCTCACCGATGCGATGTATGAACTGCCAAGCCAAAAGGTAAAACAATTTGACGTAACGATCGAATATGCAATGCGTAAATTCAGCAACAGCAAGCTGAGTTTATTGAAAGTTGCATAAACGTTTTTCATATCTTATATAAGGGAGCCAATGGCTCCTTTTTTATTTGTATCCGCTCAAGAGCCTTCAAAAATAAAATTGGTATAAGCCTGAAAAAGTAATCTGTGAAATCTGTTTACATCACCTTAAAATCTGCGTTTAATTTTTAGGTGGTTGTTTTTTTTACGGTTATTTTTGCGTTTTGTTACAATACAGTCCATCCGGGCGCAAACAATTTCATAAACATTCCCTTATCCGGGAAAAAACTACAAGACAATGGTTGATGTAATTCTGGGGCTTCAATGGGGCGACGAGGGCAAGGGTAAGATCGTGGATTATTTCGCGAAAGACTATGACGTGATCGCCCGTTTCCAGGGTGGGCCGAATGCGGGGCACACACTTTATGTAAACGACAAAAAGATCGTACTGCACCAGATCCCCAGCGGTATTTTCCATGAAGATAAAACCAACCTTGTAGGCGCCGGCGTAGTACTGGATGCGGTAACGTTGAAGAGAGAATGTGATTCGGTAGCGGCATTTGGCGTAGATTACAGGAAGAACCTTTTTATCAGTGAACGTACCAATCTTATTTTGCCTACGCACAGGGCGCTGGATAAGGCGAGCGAATTGGCAAAAGGTACCGACAAGATCGGAAGCACTTTAAAAGGTATCGGCCCGGCATATATGGATAAAACAGGCCGTAATGCATTGCGTGTAGGCGACCTGCTCGATAAGAATTTCACCACCCAATATATCAAGCTTCGCCTGAAGCATCAACGCCTGCTCGACAGTTTCAATTTTCAGGAAGACATCAGCGCATGGGAAGAAGAGTTTTTTGAAGCCATCGATTTCCTTCGTTCATTGAAGATCGTAAACGGTGAATATTTCCTGAATGATAAGATCAGTGCCGGGAATAAAGTACTGGCCGAAGGTGCACAGGGAAGTATGCTGGATGTCGATTTCGGAACATTTCCGTTTGTTACAAGCAGCAGTACTATCACCGCAGGTGTCTGTAGCGGATTGGGGATTGCGCCACAAAAGATCAAAGAAGTGATCGGGATCACCAAAGCATATTGCACACGAGTGGGCAGTGGTCCGTTCCCTACAGAACTTATGGACGAAACCGGCGATTTCCTGCGGAATACAGGTAACGAGTTTGGCAGTACTACCGGAAGGCCGCGCCGTTGCGGATGGATCGACCTGGTGGCATTACAATTTGCCTGCATGATAAATGGAGTGACTCAGATCGTGATGACAAAAGCGGATATTCTTGATGGGTTGAAAGAACTGAAAGTTTGCAACAGTTATAAGATCAACGGGGAAGAAACAGACCGCATTCCTTTCCAAATGAATAAGTTGGATATTGAACCAATTTATAAATCATTTGAAGGGTGGAATACCGACATACAGGCATTTGCGAATTATGAAGCGATGCCTTCGCAGATGAAAAATTATATCAACTATTTAAATGAATTTATAAAAGTACCTGTAAAATATATCAGTAACGGTCCTGGCAGGGATCAGCTGATCATCACGTAGAATATTTTTTTTGAAAAAAAGTAAAAAATATTTGGCTAATTAAAAAAGTCGTGGAATTTTTACAGTAACAATTCTCTTAGCATGGCAACAAAATCTGATAACAACAAAAAGACAGCTGCGGCAAAATCAGCAGCTCCGAAAGAATCGCCAAAGAAGTCATCTGCCAAATCGAAAGCAGAAGAAGATGATGACCTGGAAGATGACGACCTGGATGAGGTAGAGGATACCCCGAAAAAATCTGCGGCGAAAGGTAAAGCATCCAAAAAGAAAAGCAGCGACGACGATGATGACGATGATGATGAAGTGGATGATGTAGAAGATGATTGGGAAAAACCGGAAGAAGATGACAACTGGGATCCTGATTTCGACGAATTCGATGTGCCAAAATCCAAGGTCAAAAAAACAGGCGGATCAAAAAAGAAAGACGATGACGACCTGGGCCTTGATGACGACTTCAAAGAATTCGGCCTGTTCGACGACATGGACGGCGGCGGTGGTAGCGGTGGCTACGATGACGATGATGATTTTTAATTAAAAATGTGAAATCAACCTTTCCATATTTACAGATAAAGGATAACAATATTTTTAAGCAGAAGATGTTGAATTGGGCGAGCCGGTTCAACATCTTTTGTTTTTTGGATAATAATGAATATTCTGAAGGTACTGTATCTTTTGAATGCATACTGGCTGCAGGTTGCAGGCGATCAGTAAAACTCATGCCGGGAACTGCCTACCAGCAGTTGCGCACATTTTACGATGAACGACCTGCCTGGTTATTCGGCCATCTCGGATACGATCTTAAAAACGAGACAGAAAAACTTTCCTCTTCCAGAGAAGACAAAACCGGTTTTGGCCCGGGGTTCTTTTTTGAACCGGAGTATATCATCCGCCTGCGAGATAATGAATGGTCGGTAGAGAGCGATCATGCCGATCCCGCTTCCATCATTGCAGAAATTGAAATGGAATCTGCTGAAGCCGGTGCAAAAATGCCGTATCACATTCCGCTGATACAACATAGTACCACAAAGCCGGAATACCTACGCATCATCAATGCATTGAAGGAGCATATCGTTCGCGGCGATTGCTATGAAATAAATTTTTGTCAGCATTTTTTTGCTGAAGATGCAGTAGTAGATCCTATACAGCTTTATCACAAGCTCATTCATTCTTCACCCGTACCATTTGCGGCGCTTTATAAATGGGAGGATAAATACTGCCTTTGCGCCAGCCCGGAACGGTATCTCAGAAAAGAAGGCCAGTCGGTCATTTCACAGCCAATCAAAGGTACCAGCCGGAGATTTTTACAGGATGCTGCCGCCGATGAAAACAGTAAGGAGTCGCTTCGTAATAGTGCAAAAGATAAAAGTGAAAACGTGATGGTGGTAGACCTGGTGAGAAACGATCTGAGCCGCATTTGCAGGGAAGGTAGTGTGCACGTGAAAGAATTATTCGGTATCTATAGTTTTCCGCAGGTGCACCAGATGATCAGCACGGTGAAAGGTTTATTGAAGGATGGTTTACATTGGACAGACGCCATCAGGGCCACCTTCCCGATGGGCTCGATGACAGGTGCGCCAAAGAAACGCGTGATGGAACTGATAGAACAATATGAAGCAACCAACCGCGGCTTGTTTTCCGGCTCTATAGGTTATGTAACACCCGATGGGGATTTCGATTTTAATGTGGTGATTCGCAGTATATTCTACAATGCTTCGCAACAATACCTTTCTTTTTTTGCCGGTGGCGGAATAACTTTTTACAGCAATGCGGAAGATGAATACGAAGAGAGTTTGCTGAAGACGAAAGCAATTGTAGAAAGTTTAGGGAGAAGATTAGAGATTAGGGATTAGGTTTAGAAGGTTTAGAGGTTTAGAAAGTTTAGAAAGGGATTTCTTTCCAGAAATGAACAACCTTCAAAGATTTGACTATTGACTATTCACTATTGACTACCCTTTCTTTCGAGCCTTCCCATATTTTGCAGGATAGACTGTCTTGTTGTTGGGGATATTATTGTCGCTTAACAGCAGCTGCACACACTCATTCAGGATCTGGTATTTGGTAGCGAGGAAAAGCTGCATCTTATCTGCCGGGAGTATCAGTTCAAACTGCCCGTTGGTATTGATCTTGCTGTCGAACTGCGGATTGTATTTATTGAAAACCACGATGTCCATCGCGAGATTTTTTGCAATGACAGCCGAATTATATTTTCCCGAAATGGTTTGGGTTTCAGCCTGTTCTTTTTCCTGTGCGGTAAGGTTGGAACTGCTTTCGTAAGGATTGCTGCTGCCGGTGGCATCCAGCGAACCTGTAAATCCTGCCTCCATGCCACCATTGCCCGATTGCGATGTAGTAGTGATGCCGCCGGTTCCTTCCATAATATAATGTGTAGCAATGAATTTCTTTACATGGTTGCGGCTTTCTTCAGGCAGGTAATACTGCAATGCCCAGAAATCTTTGCTGCCACTTCTTTTCATGGCACTAAATACACGGCCGGGGCCTCCATTGTAAGCAGCTATCACCAGTAACCAATCGCGGTTCATTTGTTTGTATAAGGTGAGCAGGTAACGGGCGGCGGCATGTGTACTTTTGTAATAATCCCGGCGCTCGTCGTAAGAGCCATTTACCACCAGTCCATAATTGCGGGCAGTATAGGGCATGAATTGCCATGGGCCGCCAGCGCCCACCCAACTGGTAGCACCCGTACTCAGGCCGCTTTCTATCACCGCCAGGTATTTGAGTTCTTTAGGAAGGCCATATTGAGCAAAAATATTGTCGATCAGGTTGAAATAGGGAGTGCCCCAATCTTTCATTTTCAGCAGGCTCTTCGAATGAACTTTAAGGTAATCCTGCATATAACTTTCCGCATGTGGATTTACCTGGCTGGAGTAGGGAAGTGTGCTGCTGAAGGTATTGCGGGAAAACAGGTTTTTGAAACCGTACCGCGTCAGCTGGCTGAAATATTGAACCTTATCTTTTTGAGGAGCCCTTTTGGTTTCCACGATCTCATCGATGATCTCGTCTTCCAGGATATTTTCTTTTCGTAGAGTGTCGTTTAGCGTAGCATTGTTCTTTACCGGGCTTTTGGGCTGTGCATACGCCAGTGCCGAAACCAGGATGAATGATGATATGATAAGCGATCTTTTCATTTATCTAAAGAGCCCGAACGGGCTTGTATTGCTGCATCAGCCTGTCGGCAATGTGGAGCAAAGGTAGTTCTTCTTGTTTATTTGTCATAACCTGCAGTCCGAAGGGCATGTTATTGCTGTGTGAAAACAACGGCAGCGAAATACCCGGAATGCCGGTAAGGTTGGCAAAAACGGTAAATATATCCGCCAGGTACATCTCTACCGGATCTTTGTCGTGCTGGCCGATGCTCATGGCTGTAGAAGGAACCGTGGGCATCAGGATGGCATCATATCCTTCAAATATCTCTGTGATTTTTTCTGTAAGCAACCGCCTGATCTTCTGTGCTTTACTGTAATACGCATCATAATACCCCGTACTCAGCACAAAAGTGCCCAGCATGATCCTGCGTTTTACTTCCATACCAAACCCTTCGGAACGGTTATTCCTGTAAAAAGCATCCAGGTCTTCAGTAGCTTTTTCGCTGCGATGGCCATACCGCACACCATCGTAGCGGCTGAGGTTGCTGCTGGCTTCGGCTGTAGTAAGTACATAATACGCCGGAACGATATAATCCAGCCATTCAAAATCAAGCCTTGTCACCGTATTGCCTTCAGTTTCCAGTTTTTCAGCCAATGCATTGATATTATCCCTGATCTCCGGATCAAGCGAAGGATGGTCCATTACCTGGCTAAAAAGACAATAACGTAAAGGTGTTGGTTCCGGGTTTTCAAAAGCCGGTAAAGGCCCCGTTTTATCCATGGTACTGTCCATCTTATCCGGCTGGCTCATGATCTGCAGCAGCAACGCTACATCGGGAACGTGGGTGCCAAAAATACCGATCTGGTCGAACGAAGAAGCATATGCCAGCAATCCGTAGCGGGAGATGCGGCCATAGCCAGGTTTGAGCCCTATGATGCCGCAGAAATCTGCGGGCTGCCGCACGGATCCACCGGTATCACTGCCGAGGCTGAGCATGCACATGCCTGCCTGTACCGCCACTGCACTTCCACCACTTGATCCGCCCGGCACTTTGGTTTCGTCGAGTGCATTCAGCACTTTTCCGTAAGAAGAATTTTCATTGGTGCTACCCATGGCAAATTCATCGCAATTGCAATTGCCGATGATGATGGCATCTTCATTCAGCAGGTATTGCAGGGCACTGGCCGTATATAAAGAATTGAACCCTTTCAGTATCGCGGAAGCCGCGGTAACACTGTGATCCTTGTAACAGATCACATCTTTGATAGCGATCACCACGCCATGCAGTTTTTTCAATGGTTCCCCTGCATTTCTCTTTGCATCCAGCTCCGCAGCTTTTGCCAGCGCTTCTTTTTCATACACTTCCACAAAAGCATTCAGGTGTGCTTTTTCTTTTATTCTGGAAAGGAAATGATTGACCGCCTGAAGGCAGGAAGTGGTGCCAGACTTGAGTTGATGGTGATAGTCAGTAATGGAGTTAAAAACGAACATGTAGGACAATTATAAATTACGAATTACAAATTACGAATTACGAATGGAAGGTTTATGATTTCGCCTCCATTCGTAATTCGTAATTTGTAATTCGTAACTGAAATGTATAAATAAGCCGAAGTATTCAACCCTTTCCGGACTGTATACTTCGGCTGAAATTTTTTAAAACGAAATCCTTAGCGGGCTACGTTGTCTGCTGCAGGTGGTGTAGTGGGGGCAGAAGGCCTTGAGTCTTTCTCTTTCATGCCTTCTTCGATCTCGTTCTTAACGTTGCCTTTGGCATCGTTGAACTCACGCATACCGCGACCGATACCTCTCATCAGTTCAGGGATTTTTTTACCTCCGAACAGGAGCAGTACCACCAGTACGATCAATATCCACTCGCTGCCGCCCGGCATTGAGATCAGGAAGATTGAATTTAATGTCATAATTTAAAATTGAGGCTGTAAAGATAAAGCTTTTTGCGGATAATGAATTTTGGACAGAAATATCCTGATCGTTTAACTAGGTTTTAACGGATGCCGAAAATTTACTGCTTTATCAAAGTGAAATTTTCCGGTAAGGTAACGCCAGGCAAAGTTGGAGGGAAGATCATTCCTTCGCTGCTGTACACTGTGCAAAGCAGTTGGGGTATAGCACCGGCAACATAAATAACATCAATATGTTGTGATTTTTTCTTAAGAGGATCCGCCAGCATGCCATCAAGAGTATCAGGTTTAGGATGGTGCCAGTCTAACCATATAAATAGCGATCCTTTTTTTGTCTGCCCCACCTGATTGAAGACAGGCAAATAATCATCTATAACCACACCATTTTTGATATATTTATGGCTGCCCATGAGTATGTCCTCTGTTATCTGGCTTTTTGATAAGTAATGAACTTTTTTTAGCTGAAAAATAATGGTTTCGGTAGAAGTTGACCACTGCCAGGTTCCTACATATTTATCTAATTCAGGGTTGTACCGCTCAGAGCCAGGTGGAGGTATTTGACTATAAGAGGAGTAGACTGATAGAACAAAACAAAATATAAATAATATAGGTTTCATTTTTTTAGTTTAAAAGCATGTAAGTGAAATTATTGTAGTTTTTGGTAGACTAAGTTGTGTGAACTGAGTAAAATTCTGATCGCTTTTCAATACTTTGATTCCACAGTCAATAGATTTTAAAAACTGAAGAAAATTCTTCTCTGTATCGGCAGCATTTGTATTATGATTAATATTAGCCCTTTTAAAATCTAATTCAAATTCTGTATTATTTTCTGATTGATTATAAAAATCATATCTATTAGCAAACGTATAAAATTTATTAATATCATCGATTACCATAAAATACGCATCCCCTTTCCAGTTCAGTACGCCAATCGAAAAAGTCGTAAAATCGGCAATGGGCTGGTTGCCAACTCTAAGTGTCAATGCCTGATATAGTGCAATGATATCACTTGGCGAAAAGATGGGGAGCATTTTGTCGTTAAAATCCGGGTGCGTGTGTATATACCCCAGGCAATTCGTCGTCAGGTTAAAATTAATTTCAGGAATTTTTGTATTTGAAATCAGGGGGCCCTGATAATATAAAGGTGCTTGATTAGAATAAAATCCAAAGCCCACTTCTCTTTTTAAAGCAGGATCGCTGCTGTTCATTTGTGTCCATAAAAGCTGCAGGGTTTCAGTACCTTCCTTAAAAGGCAATATTTTTTCGCAGGGTGTTTTATTAACAGGGGGCTCATCTGGGATAAAACCGATCCCTCCGCCCGGCGGCGGGCATGTGCCTGGTACTGGGCAGGGATAATTATGGGGAGGGGAGCTACCTCCGCCACCTCCGGGACCATTGCCCGGTGAGCCCCCTTCGCCACCACCAGTATTTCCGCCACCTGTACCGCCCCCATCTTCAAAAGTACAACTGGTATAGTGATCAGTTGTACGGTAACACGTAGGATATCCACATAGATCGCATCCATCCCAATCGCTGCATTGGGGATAAGCGGGAGTGCCGCAATATTCACCAAAAACTGTTACCGTAGAACAAACTGAAGGTGTGTTTAAAGAAGCGTTGGTGCTGTCGGAAATCGAAGGCCCTAAGACCAATCTACGGGTTTTGCGATGTACAGTGTCGTTACTGAATAATCTCTGATCTGTTATAATAAATTCATTTGTGCCAAATACAGATTGATTGAGCAGCATGATATTCATTGCAAATGCAGAAGCTGAATACACATTTGTTCCCAGTTCGAAAGGATATGCTTTATAATCCTGTGCCAGGCTGTAGCTTAACGCTATACCTGTTGAAAGATTGGCCAGCAGGTATCCATTGACATAATTCGAATCTGCCAGAACCAATGGTATATAAGCCAATGTATCGTCGTCACCAGTAAGATTTCCTGCAAAACTTTGTATATCCGTATGTATCGTTTTAAAAATGGCTTTGTCCCAATGCGGATAACCATTTTTTTCTGAAAAATCATTCACGAACTCCTTTTTATCGTTCCTTCGGCGCATTTCATTGGCTACATTTATTACTGATCCATTTGTGCCTGGAACTATATTAAAGAATAGCGCAGAACGATTTTGTAAAGAAGCTGCCTCATTTGAAAGAGAGTCATTTTTTTTACAAGAAGTTAAAGAAAAGGTAGCAATAATAATTGCCATGGCAATCATTAGTTTCCCTTTTGGGGACGGGAAAAAGCTCATACGTTCAGTTAGGGTACAAATAAAGCACTAAGGTATAGGAAATATCGTTACCCTGATCTAATAATCACCTCAATGATCTTCCGCATTTTGCCCTGCCGTTGGCAGCTTCATACGGGGTAATGCTCCTGGCACAGGAACTGAATACGAATGCTGTGATAACAAGGATGAATAAGCCCAAAGAGATACTTCTTTTCATAATGAAATGATTAGGTGGTTAGAGGTTTAGCAATAAATAAAAAGAAGTAGAGGTCTTGTCAGAAGCGTCAGTTAGGTTGGAGGTAAAAATAATAAAAGCTTTGATAAAAGCAAATATTACGGGCACAAAAAAAGTGAGCGGCCATGGGCTACTCACTTTTTTATATAATTTCTTTAACGAATTATGCTTTGTCTTTCTTGGTTTTTGTACCAACAGCCATACGTTTTTCCTTGATACGTGCGCTCTTACCGCTCCTTTCACGCAGGAAGTACAGTTTAGCACGACGAACACGGCCAACTTTGTTCAGCACGATGCTTTCGATGTTAGGCGAGAAGATAGGGAACAAACGTTCAACACCTACACCATCGCTCATTTTACGTACTGTAAATGAAGCGGTAGCGCCAGTACCCTGACGTTTGATCACATCGCCTTTGAAGCTCTGGATACGTTCTTTGGTACCTTCTACGATTTTATAATTCACGGTAACGTTGTCACCTGCTTTGAATGTCGGAAGCGTTGGAACTGTTGTCAACTGCTCATGAACAAAATTAATTGCGTTCATATCTATTTTTTTTAACGGACGGCAAAGGTAAGGGATAATTGATAATTAATAATGGATAATTAATAATTTTTTTTATCAGCCACTTCTCTTTTCTATCTCTTTTTTTAATATTTGAAAATCAACGATTTGACTTACGGCCTCTGGTTTATTTGCAATCTGCAATTGAAAGAATTCGTAATTCGTAATTGGTAATTCGTAATTATCGGGCGATGTTAATCGCACGTTTCTCCCTGATCACTGTTACTTTGATCTGGCCCGGGAAAGTCATTTCCGTCTGGATCTTCTGTGCGATCTCGAAGCTCAATTTATCGCTGTCGGAATCCGTCACTTTTTCTGCTTCTACGATCACCCTCAGTTCACGGCCGGCCTGGATAGCGTAAGCTTTTTCCACGCCATTATAAGCCATGGCCATATTTTCCAGGTCTTTGATACGCTGGATATATTGCTGCATGATCTCCCTCCTGGCACCTGGCCTTGCACCGCTGATGGCATCGCAAGCCTGGATGATAGGGGATATCACATATTGCATTTCCATTTCATCGTGGTGAGCGCCGATGGCGTTTACCACCGCAGGGTTTTCACCATATTTTTCAGCCAGCTTTGCACCCAAAAGCGCATGGCTCAATTCTGTTTCTTCATCCGGAACTTTACCGATATCGTGTAACAAACCGGCACGTTTCGCCAGTTTGGGGTTCATCCCCAGTTCTGCCGCCATGATACCACAGAGGTTGGCGGTTTCGCGACTGTGCATCAAGAGGTTCTGTCCGTACGATGAACGGAAACGCATACGTCCCACCATCCTTACAAGTTCCTTGTGCAGGCCATGAACCCCTAGTTCTATTACGGTACGTTCGCCGATCTCCATTACCTGGTCGTCGAGCTGGCGTTTTGTTTTCTCCACCACTTCCTCGATACGTGCCGGGTGAATACGGCCATCGGATACCAGGCGCTGCAGCGACAAGCGGGCAACTTCCCTGCGCAACGGATCGAAAGAAGACAATACGATCGCTTCCGGGGTATCATCTACTATGAGATCAACACCGGTGGCCGCTTCAATGGCACGGATATTACGACCTTCACGGCCGATGATGGAACCTTTTATCTCATCGCTTTCCAGATTGAAAACGGTAATGGAATTTTCGATAGCAGTTTCAGCAGCAGTACGTTGTATCGTCTGGATAACGATCTTACGGGCTTCTTTGGAAGCTTTTTGTTTTGCTTCTTCAATGATCTCCTGCTGTAACACCAATGCCTTGGAATGAGCTTCCTGTTTCAGGCTTTCGATCAGCTGGGTTTTGGCATCTTCGGCAGATAATCCGGCCACTTTTTCCAGGCGGCGGATATGTTCTTCCTGGTGTTTTTCCAGTTCGGTCCTTTTTATGCTTACTACCTCTATCTGTTTGTTCAGGTTTTCTTTGATAGCATCATTTTCCTTCAATTGCTTTTCAAGATTACCTTCTTTCGAATTGAGGCTCTGCTCTTTCTGCTTGATACGGTTTTCACTTTCCACTACTTTCTGGGTACGTTGCAAAACTTCCCTTTCGTGGTCAGCTTTCAACTGTACGAACCTTTCCTTAGCTTCCAGTTCCCTTTCTTTTTTATAAGTATCAGCTTTGAGCTGGCTTTCGGCGATGATTTTCTGTGCCTGTATTTCGGCTTCCTGTAACTGTTTTTCTGTGTTTTTGGCAAAAATGATCTTACCCAGGATGACGCCCACAACAAGGGCAGCTACACCTATGATGATGTAAATTATAGTAGAGTCCATTGATTATTAAGGTTTTAATCTGATTCACAATATTGTATAAAATTTCTGCTCCCGGTTCATTCCGAATGGGCAGTCAGGTGGCGAAGATAAACAATTAGGTGATAATTTGTTAATAAACGGGAAGAAATGCGGGACAGAAAGGAAGAAGGGGCCTGTTGTACAAAAATAAGTGAAATGACCTGTGAACTTTTTGATGTGAACTTTTTTTGTGAACTCACTATAAAAAAAATCTCACAGAATGTTAACTAGTTAACTTTGTGAACTTTTGGGCAAAAAAAAGGGTTTTACGTGTGAACTTTGCGGGTTTGTGAACTTTTATGTGAACTTGTTATACCGGTTCAACGCCAGGTCATTAGTCATTTTGTATTCAAATGACTGAATTCAGCTGATCTTCCAGCTTCCTCAATCCGTTAAGCATTTCCTTTTGTTCAACTGTAGTGTTATTATCAGCGACAGCCTGTGTTGCGTACCAGATGATGACCATGGCGATATAATCCTGCATATCCTTGCCCGCGAATTGTGTTTTGAACTCAATGATCTTGTCATTGATGATCTTCACTGTCTTGCGGATCACTTCCTCATCTTTCGGGAGCGTCTTTATCCGGTAAGTGCGGTCGGCGATCAATATGTTTACAGGGATCATTTCTTCCATGACATTATTGGCTTAAAAGAGCGATGCTCTTGTCGATGTTTTTAATGTATTGCGTCAGTTTCAGCTCGAGTTCCTTTTTTTCTGCAGGCTCAAGGCTTTGCAGCGAAGCTTTCAGCACCTGGTTCTGCTGGTGCAGATCGGCCAGTTCTGTTTCATGCTCTTTCTTTTCCTGCTGCAAGGCAAGAATAAGCTGCCTGGACCTCTCCTGCTCTTTTTGCAACGCCTCGTACTGCTTCAGCAGCTGTTGCAACTTGGTGGTGATACGGGCAATATGTTGGTTAATGTCTGACATATTATTACGAGTTGTCAACTGCATAGAGTTGACAACTCCCGCGAGTTGTCAACTCTATGCAGCGGACTGTTTATTTCCTAATCTCAGCGCCTACATTTTTTTCAAAAGCACTGATGAGTTTGTTCATAAATCCATCAATTTCTTTATCGGTCAGCGTTTTTACTTCATCCTGGAATGTGAAACTTACGGCCATGGATTTTTTTCCTGCACCCAGTTTTTCGCTTTCAAAAATATCAAACAATTTCACCGACTGCAAATGGCTGATCTTCGCAGATGTAGCAGCAGCCTCTATTTCGGCATACACTGTTTTTTTGTCAACGATCAATGCCAGGTCACGCTCCACCGCCGGGAATTTGGTGATCTCTTTGTACTCGATCTTGTTTTTTACAAGTGCCAGCACTTCATCCCAATAGATATCGGCATAAAAAACCGGTTCCTTTATATCGAAATTCCCCAGTGTTTTTGGGTGAATATTCCCTGCGATGCCCACTACTTTATTTTTCACTTTCAGTTCCGTGCCATTTTCCAATGTAGGGTTAGCGGCATTTTCAAAACTGAGTTTGGCAATGCCCAGCGAAGTAAATATCCTTTCGCAAACTGCTTTCAGGTAATAGAAATCAGCTTTGACGGCCTTCCCCTGCCAGCCTGCTTCCGTTGTATTGCCACTAACGTATATGGCTAAATGCTTTTCTTCGGTGTAATTGCCTATGCCGGAAGTAGCGTACACTTTACCCAGCTCAAACAATCTGAGGCTGCTGTTTTTCCGGTTCATGTTGTGAGCGATCACTTCCAGGCCGGTTTGCAGCATCGATGGGCGCAATACATCAAGATCCGCACTCAGGTTGTTGATCATCCTCACCGTACTCTTCAATACCTGCTCATCGTAGTATTTGCTATTAGTGATGCTATTGGTAAATATCTCGTAAAACCCAAGCCCCGTAAGGTATGTAGCGATCTTTTCTTTTAAAGCGATGTTGCCTGCATTGGTGTTCACCGAGGGTGAAATGGTGATGGCTGTAGGAATGTCTATGTTGTCCAATCCATCGATGCGCATGATCTCTTCCACAATATCCGCCTGTATTTCAATATCCGGTTTGCTGAGAGGGACATTCACCCAAAGCTCATCGATATTGTCTTTCACGATCACAAAACCCAGTGCGACCAAAATATTTTTCACCGTATCTCCATGATAATTTTTACCACTGAGTTTTTTCAGGTAATGATATTTCAATCCCACACTTTTCGGCTCTGCCGGAACCGGGTATACATCGATCACGTTGCTGGAAAATTCCCCGCCGCATATTTCTTTGATCAGCGCAGCTGCACGTTTCAGCACATTCACCGTATTGCTGATATCAACGCCTTTTTCAAAACGGGTAGCAGCATCGGTGCGCAGGCCATGAAGCAAAGATGTTTTGCGGATGCTCTGCTGGCTGAACCAGGCGCTTTCCAGGAAAATGTTTTTGGTTATTGCGCTTACCCCGCTGTCGAGCCCGCCATATACACCTGCTATACACATCGGCTCTTCGGAGTTGCAGATCATGAGGTCATGAGCAGACAGTTTCCTGTCTTTATCGTCCAGTGTTTTAAACACCGTTCCTTCCGCTACATTTTTTACAATGATCTTATTACCGGTGATCTTGTCTGCATCAAAAGCATGCAACGGTTGCCCGGTTTCATGTAAAATGAAATTGGTGATATCTACGATATTGTTGATCGGTTTTACACCGATGGCTTTCAGTTTATTTTTGAGCCATTCCGGGCTATCCGTTACCGTTATGTTGCTGATGCTGATGCCCGCGTAACGTTTGCAGTCTTCTTCGTTTTCAATCACCACATCAATGGCCAGATCAGTATTATCAGCCTTGATATTATTTTTAAAAGGAAGTTTTACGTGTGTTTCTTTTTTGTCGTGATGCGTAAGGTAAGCGCATACATCACGGGCTACGCCGAGGTGGCTCATAGCGTCCATACGGTTTGGCGTGAGGCCGATCTCGTAAATGAAATCCGAATAGGAATCGAACAGTTCGGATACATTTTTACCTGCAGGAGTATCTTCCGGCAGTACCATGATGCCTTCGTGGCTGCTGCCCAGGCCTATCTCGTCTTCGGCGCATATCATGCCCTGGCTTTCAATACCACGGATCTTCGCTTTTTTGATGGTAAACGATTCGCCGTTGGTAGGATGTATGGTAGTATTGATGGTGGCAACGATCACTTTTTGGCCTGCAGCAACATTTGCTGCGCCGCATACTATCTGCAACGGTTCTGTACCACCAACATTTACGGTAGTGACCTTTAATTTATCCGCATCCGGATGTTTTTCGCAGGTAAGTACTTCGCCGGTTATCAGCCCCTGCAAACCCCCTTTGATAGATTCGTAAGGGTGAAGGCTTTCCACTTCAAGGCCAATGGCCGTCAATATCCTGCTGAGTTTTTCCGTATCTACTTTTACGGGTAAATATTCGCTCAGCCAGTTGTAAGAAATAATCATGTATGAGTTATAATTTTCGGTGCAAAGATAATGCAATGGATAATGAGATAGTGGATAATGGATAATGGGTTCATTTTTTGAGAGCTTCGACTTAAAAAATGTACGCTTTTTGTGAAATGATCCGGGGTCAAAACATTATCCATTATCCATTATTACATTATCCATTGTTCAACATCCATTCAGCTATAAAATTCCATCCGTTTTTCCAAGTGAATAATTTCCCTTCGCGGTGCACAAAAAGAATTTTTCACCACTACATTTTGTTGATAAAAACAAACAATTTGCGATGCTGTGCATAAAGATGATGTGGGTAATACTGTGAATAAGCCGTTAATAAGCTACTTTTGCATGTGGAAATGCAGGGGAAACTCTGTAAATTAAAGTTGATAACATCGAATGTTAATTTAACATTACCAAATTAGCAGTTACCTTAGCCGCCCTAATAAAAATGACTACCGCAAAATCCTTTTTTAGGAATTTCAGTACAACATGAACGGGGAATTTTCACGGGCCGCAAAAGCCGGGAAAAGTATTTTTTACAATTGTTTTTAAAAAAGGGGAATTAAATGGAGCTTACAAATTTTAATAAAGATAGAAAGGGCATCAGGAAACCGAAAGTTGACCTTGGCAGCATGGTTTTCGGTAAGATCCCGCCGCAGGCGAAAGAGCTGGAAGAAGCTATTCTCGGTGCGATCATGCTGGAAAAAAGCGCTTTCGATACCGTGATCGAGATCCTGAAGCCGGAATGCTTTTATGTAGACGCCAACCAGCGTATCTACAGGGCTATGCAAAGCCTGGCGGTGAAGAGCCTGCCGATAGATCTGCTTACCGTGGTGGAGGAATTGAGGTCGAAAGAAGAACTGGAACTGGTAGGTGGCCCGTATTATGTTACCAAACTGACCAATTCGGTGGTATCATCCGCCAATATAGATGCTCACTCCAGGATCGTTCTGCAGAAATTCATACAACGGGAACTCATCCGCATCAGCGGCGAGATCATCGGCGATGCTTACGAAGACAGCACCGATGTATTCGATATGCTGGATGATGCCGAAGGAAAGTTATTTGAGATCACCAACAGCCATCTTCGCAAAAATTTCGACGACATCGATACCGTGCTGGTGAAAACGATCCAGCGAATTGAGGATATGCGTAACCGTGATGATGATATTACAGGTGTGCCAACCGGTTTCCCTACGCTCGACAAGATCACGTATGGCTGGCAGCCAACGGATCTTATCATCCTGGCGGCAAGGCCTTCCGTGGGTAAAACCGCGTTTGCGCTTAACCTTGCCCGTACCGCCGCATTGAACGCCAAGAAGCCAACGGCGGTAGCATTTTTCAGCCTTGAGATGAGCAGCAGTCAGCTGGTGCAACGTATCCTGAGTGCCGAAAGCGAGATACACCTTGAAAAGATCTCCCGCGGTAAACTGGAAGAACACGAAATGAAACAGCTGTACAAAAAGGGGATCGACAGGCTTACAAAAGCACCGATCTTCATTGATGACTCTGCAGCATTGAACATATTTGAACTGAGGGCGAAATGCCGTCGTTTGAAAAATAAACACAACGTAGGTATCATCATCATCGATTACCTGCAGCTCATGAGTGGAAGTGCCGACCGCAACAGCAACAGGGAGCAGGAGATCAGCAAGATATCACGTGATCTCAAAGGGCTGGCGAAAGAATTGCAGGTGCCGATCATCGCATTGTCGCAGCTGAGCCGTGAGGTGGAAAAAAGGAAAGAAGGAAACAAGATGCCACAGTTGAGTGATCTTCGTGAATCGGGTGCGATCGAGCAGGATGCCGACATGGTAATGTTCCTTTACAGGCCTGAATATTACGATATCACCGCCAATGAATTTGGTGAAAACAATAAGGGTGAAACGCATGTGAAAATTGCGAAGCACAGGAATGGTAGCCTTGAAACCGTAAAGCTGCGGGCATTGCTGCACATACAGAAATTTGTGGAAGATGAAGCGGGTAACGATTTCAACCCGGGCGGCGGTTCATCCGATGGCGGGAACTGGAAGCCGGTACAAGGCGGCGGCGACGAAGGTGGTGGAAGCCTCTACATCCAGAAGGGAAGCAGGATGAATGATGATGCGTATGATGAAGAAGCACCTTTTTAATGGATAATTTTATAATGGATAATGGAGAACGATCATTTGTTTCTCCATTTTTCTTTTTAAGCTATTATCTATCGAACTTAAAATATTAGAAACCCGGATAATTCATTATCCATTATAAAATTATCCATTAAAAATGGCGCTTCCTTTTTTTTATATAGAACAAACAGATGGCTCAGGAATTGTGCAACTCAATGAAGAAACATCGAAACATGTGGTGCAGGTGTTGCGCATGAAAAATGAGGAACAACTGCAACTCACGGATGGCAAGGGAAATCTGTTTACCTGTACCATCATCGATGATCACCGGAAAAAATGTGTAGTGAGGATCGATAAGACTGATCATACACCGGAGCCGGAAAAGAAAATAACCATCGCTGTTTCTCTCGTAAAAAATAATACCCGCTTCGAATGGTTTCTCGAAAAAGCCACGGAGATCGGGGTTTCGTCCATCATTCCATTGCTTTGCACGCGTACGGAAAAACAGCATTTTCGTACAGAGCGGATGAAAGGCATACTTGTAAGTGCCATGTTGCAAAGCCAGCAGACCTGGCTGCCTGAATTGCCCGAGCCGGTGAAATTCAATGTATTTATTGAAAAGGCTGTTGCAGCCCAAAAATTCATTGCGCACTGCGAAGAGGAGAATGATAAAAAGGAACTGACAGCACAGATGGACGGGAAAGCTGCTTCGCAAATAATGCTGATCGGCCCCGAAGGAGATTTTACAAAAGAGGAAATTGAAAATGCATTGAAGCAGGGTTTCATACCGGTAAGCCTGGGAAATACAAGGCTCCGCACAGAAACCGCCGGAATGGTAGCGGCAGCACTGATGGTAAACCATTCGTATAAAAAATAGTAAATTTAACCATGAAAAATATTTTTCTCGCTGCGGCAATGCTTACAACGATCGTTTCGTGCGGTCAGAAAGAATTGGTAACGGATGCGCCTGTAACGCCGCCGCCGGTTGTGCCGCCTGTTGTAGCCAGCTTTCGTGTACTGGATAGCACCCAAATGGACAACGACCTGAAGGCTTTATCCAGCGACGCTTTCAAAGGCAGGAAAGCGGGAATGGCCGAAGTGGTTCTGTCGCACCAGTTGATACAATCAAGATTGCGTCAGGCGGGAGTGGATAGTTTCGCGACAGGATTTATGCAGGAGTTTTCTTACCTGGGGCTTGACAGGAAAAATTTTCTCGGATTGGTAAAAGGCACTTTGTATCCTGATAAATATATAGTGGTGGGGGCACACTTCGATCACCTTGGGGTAGACGGAAGTGGGGTAGTATATCATGGAGCCGATGATAATGCCAGTGGTGTTGCGGCCACATTGGCTATGGCAAAATATTTTCATCAACATAAACCCACGCATTCCATCATTTTCGCTTTGTGGGATGGAGAGGAAATCGGCCTGAGGGGATCAGCATATTTTGTAAATAATCTTCCGGCAGGACTGGATCTCTCAAAAATAAAATTCAACCTCAATGCCGATATGCTGGCCCGCAGCGATAACAACAGCATCTGGGCGAGCGGGCTTTCGCATTATCCCGAATATGCTTACCTGGTAGACAGCATCAAGTCCAAATCGGCAACGCAGTTGAAAAGCGGTTACGATAAACCAACCGATCCGCAGGACTGGACATTCCTGAGCGACCATGGCAGTTTTTACAATAAGAATATCCCGTATTTATATTTAGGTGTAGAAGATCATCCGGATTACCATAAGGTTACAGATACCTATGATAAGATCAACCCGGACAGGTTCACAGAAAACGCGAACATATTTGCGCAGATGGCAATATTGCTGGATAGAAAGTTGAACTAGTTTAGGGTTTAGCGCTTAGAGTTTAGAATTTCCTTGAAAGCAACTCTAAACTCTAAGCGCTAATTTCTAAAACTTAATGTGCGGAGTCACTATATTCATCCGGCTGTTTATTCTCCTGTAATGTAGGTTCATTCAATTTTACCACTCTTCTTTTCTTGGCACGGTTCAACATGGTCATGTTCAAAAGTTCAACGATAAACGAGAATGCCATACCGAAATAGATGTAATTTTTTAATCCGAGTTCATGTGCTTTAGTGGGTGCCCATCCTTCCATCACAAGGCTCAGCCCGATCATCACCAGGAACGAAAGCGCCAGCATTTTTAGTGTAGGATGTTTGTGTATGAAAGCGGAGATTTTCGGGCTGAAGAGGAACATGATGGTCATGGCGATCACCACAGCGGCGATCATGATCTCCACATGTTTGGCCGTACCACCAGCTGTGATGATACTGTCGAAAGAAAAGACGGCATCAATGATCACAATCTGTGTAAGAGCTTTCCCCAGAGTGAGTTTGTTATCCAGCAGGTCGTTTTCTGAATGGTCTTCTCCTTCGAGTTTGCCATGAATTTCTTTCACCGATTTGTAAATTAGGAATAACCCGCCGGCCAGCATGACAATACTTGCGAGGTCTAATCCTTTACCAAACCAGCTTTCGGGAATGATGTAATTACCTTTTTGCGACAGCAACCAGCCAAGGCCCAGCAGCAGGAGGCTGCGAACGATAATGCCGGATATCATCCAGAAACGACGGGCCGTTTTTTGTTTTTTCTGGTCAGGCAGCCTGTTCATGATGATGCTGACGAAAATAACGTTATCGATGCCCAGTACAACTTCCAAAATAACTAATACGAAGAAACTGATGATGCTCTCGGAGGTAAATAATTCTGCCATGGCGCAAAAATAAGAAAAACCGATGCTGGATGCTTGTTGCTGGCAATCTTTAATTTTCGAAGTATATATGATACCCCGGTTTATTAAAAACCATCAATAGGCTATCAGGCATCCAGAAACCCGCATCTATTTATTTCCTTCGGTGATCTTCCGCACAATTCCAGGCCCTTCATAGATGAAACCGGTCCATACCTGTACCAGCGAAGCGCCGGAAGCAAATTTTTCTTCTGCATCTGCGCCGGTGAAAATTCCACCGCTGGCGATGACAGGGATCGAACCGCCGGTCTTTTCAGTGATGTATTTTACAATTTCGGTGCTACGCTTTTTCAACGTCTTTCCACTCAACCCGCCAGCTCCTATTTTTTCACATTGCAGTTTGGAAGCATCACTCAGCAGGCTCCGGTCAATAGTGGTATTGGCTGCCACCAGTCCATCAAGTTTTATTTCCAGCGCCAGTGAGATCACATCGTCGATCTGTTCCCGGGTGAGGTCTGGGGCGATCTTGAGCAGGATGGGCTTTGGCGGATCGGGAAGTGTTGGATTGAGCTGCTGTAGGGTGGTGAGTATTTTTCTCAAGGCATCTTTTTCCTGCAGTTCGCGTAAACCCGGCGTATTCGGACTGCTCACATTCACCACAAAATAATCCACGTAAGGATGCAGCTTTTTAAAACAGGTCTCGTAGTCTTTCCAGGCGGTTTCGTTAGGGGTTACTTTATTCTTTCCTATGTTGCCGCCTATGATGAGTGAAGGGGTAAGGGTTTCGGGTGACGTATTGCTGGTTGCGGCATTTGTAACCCCTGATCCGTGCGCCGTAACCCGCCACTTCTTAAGCCTTTCAACAATAGCATCCGCACCATCATTATTAAACCCCATGCGGTTGATCAGTGATTTATCTTTTGGCAGACGGAACAACCGCGGCTTGTCATTTCCATCCTGCGGCAGGGGGGTAACGGTACCGATCTCTACAAATCCAAAACCAAGGCATTCCAGTTCTTCCAGGTATCGTGCGTTTTTGTCAAAACCGGCACCCAGGCCAACCCTGTTGCGAAAATGCAGGTTGAATAAAGAGAAACCGGATGCGTTTACAGGCGTATACATCCGTATAATTGCTTTTCTGATAAAACCTATGCTGCAGAGTTTTTTCAGTGCATTCATCGAAAAGTAATGCACTTTTTCCGGGTCAAATAGGAATAAGAAGGAACGTAGGAGATTGTACATGGTGCGCAAAAATATCATTCTAATTAAGAATTAAAAATTAAGAATTAAGAATGCCGGTTTGCCTGCGGTATATTTTTCATTTTACATATCAAATTACGGGTGCCAGATGGCCATTTCAACTGAAGCGTTCTCAATTCTTATTTCTTAATTTTTAATTTACAATAAGAAACTATAACTTTGATATATAGTTGCATAAACAACCATTTTAAAAATAATTACCATGCAGGAAGCATATATAGTGGCAGGTTTCAGGACTGCAGTAGCAAAAAGTAAAAAAGGCGGGTTCAGGTTTACCAGGCCCGATGATCTGGCGATCGATGTGATCAAAGGTTTGATCGCTACGGTTCCGCAGCTGGATCCGAAAAGAGTGGACGATGTGATTGTGGGCAATGCTGTTCCGGAAGCGGAGCAGGGGCTGCAGTTTGGCCGTATCATTGCGGCAAAAGCACTTGGAATTGAAGTGCCCGGAATTACCGTGAACCGTTATTGCGGCAGCGGCCTCGAAACGATCGCTATGGCTACTACAAAGATCCGTTGCGGCATGGCAGAATGTATCATTGCCGGAGGTACCGAAAGCATGAGCCTGGTGCCTACCGCGGGATGGAAAACCGTTCCTTCTTATGCTATCGCGGTAGATGAACCGGATTATTATCTCAGCATGGGATTGACTGCCGAAGCGGTGGCCAGCGAATACAATGTGAGCAGGGAAGACCAGGATATGTTCAGTTATAATAGCCACCTGAAAGCGGCCAATGCCATCCAGGAAGGGCATTTTAAAAGTGGCATTTTGCCTATCATGGTCGAGCAGGTGTACCTGGATGCGAAGGGAAAAAAACAAAAGAAATCCTATGTGATGGATACCGATGAAGGTGTACGTACAGACACTACACCTGAGGGCCTGGCCAAACTGAAACCGGCTTTTGCAGCGGGTGGAGTAGTAACGGCAGGGAATTCATCGCAGACCAGCGATGGTGCGGCATTCGTGATCGTGATGAGCGAAAGGATGGTGAATGAACTTGGCCTGAAACCGATAGCACGGCTGGTAAATTGCGCCAGTGCGGGCGTAGAGCCAAGGCTGATGGGAATCGGGCCGGTAGCTGCCGTTCCGAAAGTGCTGAAACAAGCGGGTATGAATTTAAGTGATATCGACCTGATAGAATTGAATGAGGCATTCGCTTCTCAATCTCTGGCGGTGATAAGAACGCTGGGACTGAATCAGGATATCGTGAACATCAACGGTGGTGCGATCGCTTTGGGGCACCCGCTTGGTTGTACCGGTGCAAAACTGAGCATCCAGGTGATCAACGATATGAAACGACTGAATAAAAAATATGGAATGGTAACGGCCTGTATTGGCGGCGGGCAAGGGATTGCGGGAATAATTGAGAACATTGGTTGATTACACGATTTGACTACACGAATTAACGGAGGTGATGTTATAAAAAAGGCACGAATTAAGCAGGTAATGCCTGTTTTAATTCGTGCCTTTTTCTCGCTGATTCGTGTAATTTGCTTTAATTCGTGTAATAAGATCTACTTAAACTCTTTCGGAGCTGTCTTCTCATAATCCGGATCGTAGCTGATGAAAAACCTCATATAGATCACCCGGCTCAGGCGCATAATCCATGGCTGCAAAATAACCAGTATCACTGCATTTATCCCCAGCCACCAGAAAATCCTGCTGTCGCTTACCGAAATTCCTATCAGTACCCACCATGCTACAAAAGTGGCAACGGAGATAGCCACCGTCAGCGCATAACTTACATAGCCTGTGCCATACCAGAAGCCCGGTTCCATATCATATTTTTGTCCGCACTCGGGGCAATACTCCGGCATGTCGAAAATATGTTTGAGCGATAATTTGCGGTAGGCGTTGGGATCGGTAAACATTTCCCCACGTCTGCACCTCGGGCATTTCATAGTGAGCATGCTCCACAATGAATTTGGTGTACTTCTTTTTTGTTTTTCCATGATTATGTCTTATTGTTTCTGAACCTGATCTTAAAATAGATCATAGCCAGTACCATCGATAATACGATGGCATTAGTGATCCACAAAGGCCTGTTACTGATTGAAATACCATAGGAAAGCCAGAGTGTTACATTGCAGGTGAGCAATAATAAAGTGGGCATCGAAAGATCGGTGGCAGACTTTGTCTTCCATATTTTTATTACCTGCGGCAAAAATGAAACCGAGGAAAATATGCCGCCGATGTAGCCGATGATATCTGGATTCATACAGTTTTATTTCACGAATTACACAAATTAACGAATTAGCGGAGATAAATAGTTTAATTAGTTTGATCCCGGTAATTCAGGTAATATATGTCATCAAAATCATTTCTTTCTTTCCCCGATCTGCTGCCTCCACATGGCATAATACAATCCTTTCTTTTCAATCAGTTCTTCATGCGTGCCTGTTTCTTCCACTTCGCCTTTTTCCAACACATAGATCCTGTCGGCGTGCATGATGGTGCTCAGCCTGTGTGCGATCAATATCGTTACCTGGTCTTTGATTTCAGAAACATCGCGGATGGTATTGGTGATCTCTTCTTCCGTAATAGAATCAAGGGCGGAGGTAGCTTCATCAAATATCAGCAGGTGTGGTTTGCGCAGCAATGCCCGGGCAATGGAGATACGTTGTTTTTCTCCCCCGGAAAGTTTCAATCCTCCTTCTCCGATCATCGTATCGAGGCCGTTTTCGGCACGCTGCAAAAGTTGGGTGCAGGATGCTTTTTGCAATGCGGCATTAAGTTCTGCTTCCGTAGCCTGGGGATTAACAAACATGAGGTTCTCCCTGATGGTCCCGCTGAAGAGGTTGGTGTCCTGCGTTACAAAACCGATCTGCCTGCGAAGGTCGTCAAAAAGGATCTCCGTTTCATCGAGGTTATTGTATAATATTTTTCCTTCCTGCGGACGATACAAGCCCACCAATAATTTCATCAGCGTTGATTTACCGCTACCGCTTGGGCCAACAAATGCGATGGTTTCACCGGTCTTTACATCAAAGCTGATATTGTCAATGGCTTTGTGAGAAGCGGTCTGATGCTGGAAGGAAACATGATTGAAGGAAAGTGTCCGAATATTTCCCAATGGTTTTGGGTTCAGTGGTTCCGACTCAGGGGCCTTATTCATCAGCGCATCAAAGTTGGTAAGAGATGCTTCCGCTTCGCGATAGGATAACAGGATATTACCGATTTCCTGTAATGGGCCAAAAACGAAGAAAGAAAATATCTGCATCGTTACCAGTTGACCCGCATTCATCTCGTGATGGAAGATCAGCCACATCAAAATGTATAAGATCACCTGCCGTAAAGTATTTACCATCGTGCCTTGAATGAAGCTGATACTGCGGATGCGTTTTACTTTCGATAATTCGAGGCCGAGGATCTTATATGTGTTTTTATTCAGCCTTTCTACTTCCTGCCTCGTGAGACCAAGACTTTTTACCAGTTCGATGTTGCGTAATGATTCGGTAGTAGAGCCGGCTAAAGCGGTTGTTTGTCCGACAATATTCTTCTGTATCGCCTTTATTTTTTTGCTCAGCAAATTGGTGATAAAAGTAAGAGTAGCAATGCCGACCAGGTAAGCGACAGGAATACGCCAGTTGATAAATATGGCGGCATAAACGAAAACGAAGATAACCCCGATCAATACGCCAAAAAGTATATTGATGAAGTTGGTCATGAATTTTTCTACGTCAGAACGAACTTTGGTGAGAATGGACAAGGTCTCCCCACTACGTTGATCTTCAAACTGGTAGTAAGGAAGTTTCATAGCGTGTTGCAACCCGTCGGTGAAAACGCTGGCGCCGAATTTTTGAATTACCACATTCAGGAAATAATCCTGGAATGCTTTGGCGATCCGGCTGACCATGGCTACCGAAATTGAACAAAGCAGAAGGAACCAAACGCCGGGATCATCCCAGCTAAAAGACGAGAAAAATTTAGTTTCGGAGAAATTTTTGGCAATGCCGTCATTTGCGAGGTTTATTAGCTTACCCAGTATGATAGGATCGACCAGGGAAAAACCGATATTGATGGATGCCATCAATAACGTAAATATGACCAGCCATTTGTGCGGCTTCAGGTATTTTAATAATATTTTCATTGCAGGAGAATAGAAATTGATTGATAGATGGGAGACAACAGCAAATCCGGTGCAAGTTCGCTAAAAAATGACGTAAAGGCAGGAATAAAAAAAAGTGGGCAATGGAAAGTGGAAAATTGATAGTTAAACATCGAGTTTGAACTTTTTTGGCAGTCTGGAAATACTTCAGATCTGGTTCGTAAATATTTATCTCACTAATTCGGTTAATTCGCTTTAATTCGTGTAATAAATTATTCACATGAAGCCTGCCATCAAAGAATACCCGTTTTATATTAAAAGCACCGTGGTGTTGCTGGGGTTAACGCTATTTTGTATCGCATTATTTACGTTAAAGGAAATTGTGGCACCCATCGCTTTTTCGATGATCATCGCCATACTCCTGAACCCGCTGGTGAATAAGTTGCAGAACAAAGGGGTGAACAAGATCGTTGCCATTTCGCTTTCGCTGACCCTGGCATTTATACTTGTGGCAGGAATACTGTATTTTATTTCTTCCCAGGTGATGAACTTTGGTGATAACTTACCTGCCCTGAAGGTGAAATTCAACGAGCATCTCGGGCAACTGCAGCAATGGCTTTCTTCTAACTTTAATGTTTCCATAGAAAAACAACAACAGGCGCTCAATGATGCACTCAACAACAGCAAGGCGTTGCTGGGCAGTGCTGTAGGAGGCTTGCTGGGCACCATCGGACTGATCGTGCTGATCCCTATTTATGTATTTCTTTTATTGTTTTACAAAACACTCATCATCAATTTTTTTCACGAAATATTCGCGGAAGAAAATACGGCCAAAGTATCTGAAGTGCTCGGCGAAACCAAATCGGCCATACAGAGTTACATGGTGGGCCTGCTGCTGGAAGCGCTCGTGGTAGCCGTGCTCAATTCGGTTGCGCTACTGTTGCTGGGCGTCGAATATGCGATATTACTCGGTGTTATCGGTGCATTGCTCAACATGCTTCCCTATATCGGTGGAATAATTGCCATCGCATTGCCCGTGATCATTTCCGCGGTAACAAAAGATGGGTTTACCACGCCATTACTCATCGTAGGTGCTTATACCCTCATTCAATTTATCGATAATAATTTTCTCGTTCCATTCCTCGTGTCTTCAAGGGTTAAGATCAATGCATTCTTTTCCGTCGTTGTTGTGCTGCTCGGAGGCGCTTTGTGGGGAGTTGCGGGAATGTTCCTTTCCATTCCATTTGTGGCAATCCTAAAGATCATTTTTGATCGCCTGCCCGAAATGAAGCCATGGGGAAAACTGCTCGGGGATGAAGTGCCTACCCGCCACAAAGGCGAAGTATGGATGCGGCGGCAACAGCGGAAGCTGGAAAAGTCATCGGTAGCGGAGAAGATCGTTGAGTCGAGTGAAAAGAAATAACAGATACAATTACGAATTGAAAATTACGAATTACGAATGATTGAAGCGAGATAAGATCACAGATTTCAGAGGGATGCAGGAGATTACTCAGATTATTTTCTGCTTCGCAGAAAACAAAATGCAGTTTATAAATCTTTCCGCTTTTATTAAAGTTTCAAAAATTTTAAACTGCAGCTCAGTTTTTCACTTGTGAAAAATCTGTGTAATCTCCTGCATCCCTCTGAAATCTGTGATCTTATCTCACTCATATCTTCGCTCATATCTTCGCTCAAATTCGTAATTCGTAATTCGTAATTCGTAATTCGTAATTCGTAATTCGTAATTCGTAATTCGTAATTCGTAATTCGTAATTCGTAATTCGTAATTCGTAATTTCAATTTGTGATTATCCAATTGCCCTGTTTCCCCATCCCTGCCTGTCAAGGCTCCTGTATTGAATAGCTTCAGCCAGGTGCTGCGGAAGAATATCGGCACTGCCGCCCAGGTCGGCGATCGTCCGGCTTACTTTTAAGATGCGGTCATAGGCCCGTGCAGATAAATTTAATTTCTCCATGGCCGCTTTCAATAACTGATGGCCGGGTGAAGATATCACGCAGATGTCCTTTAGCATACTACTGCTCATTTGTGCATTTGCATACACATCCTGTATCGTCCGGTACCTTTCTGCCTGCAGATTTCTGGCAATGATCACCCGGTCGCGGATGTCGCAACTTTTTTCAAAAGATTGCATGGAAGAAAGTTCGCTGAATGCTACCGGGGTCACTTCTACATGAAGGTCTATCCGGTCGAGTAATGGCCCTGATATCTTGCTCAGGTAACGTTGTACTACTCCGGGGCCACAGGTGCATTCTTTATCAGGATGATTGAAATAACCGCAGGGGCAGGGGTTCATACTGGCGATGAGCATGAAACTGGCGGGAAAATCGAGGGCAATCTTCGCCCTGCTGATGGTTACCCTGCGTTCCTCCATGGGCTGGCGCATCACTTCCAGTACGGAACGTTTGAATTCGGGCAACTCATCGAGAAACAAAACCCCGTGATGGGCCAGGGATATTTCTCCGGGCTGGGGATTGCCGCCACCACCTACCAGCGCCACATCTGATATGGTATGGTGCGGGCTTCTGAAAGGCCGTTTGCTCACCAATGTCGCATTTTCCATCAGCTTGCCTGCAACGCTATGGATCTTGGTTGTTTCCAAGGCTTCCTGTAGCGAAAGCGGCGGCAATATGGTAGGCAGCCTTTTTGCCAGCATGGTTTTTCCGGCTCCCGGCGGGCCAATGAGGATGGCGTTGTGCCCGCCCGCCGCCGCAATTTCCAATGCCCGTTTGATATTTTCCTGTCCTTTTACATCAGAAAAATCAATATCGAAACTGCTTTGCGCCAGCGCAAATTCTTCCCTTGTGTTTACGATCACCGGCTGAAGTGATGCTTCATTACTGAAAAAACCGATCACTTCTGTCAGATGATTCACTCCATACACTTTCAGGTCATTTACCATAGCGGCTTCGCGGGCGTTTGCCGCAGGAACGATCAGTCCCTCAAAGCCTTCCTTTCTGGCCTGGATGGCTATTGGCAAGGCACCCCTGATAGGGCGCACTTCACCATCGAGACTTACTTCTCCCATGATGACGAATTTCTCCAGCCGTTCAGGGTTTTCTATCTGGTCGGTAGCGCCGAGTGTGCCGATCGCGATCGGCAGATCGAATGCGGAGCCGGTCTTTTTAATGTCTGCCGGTGCAAGGTTGACGACAAGTTTTGTTCTTGGCATAAAATAATGATTGCTTTTAATGGCGCTCTCCACACGTTGCAGGCTTTCCTTTACTGCATTATCCGGCAGCCCCACGATGAAATAATGTTGGCCCTGATTATTTACACTTACTTCTACCGTGATGGTGATGGCTTCCACACCATACACGGCACTTCCGAATGTTTTTACTAACATTTGTAAAGGTTTGAATTAAGCCGGAGATGGCATGGAGGTTTTCAACAGGAAATGGAGGAGATTTTTCGGGGAAATGACTGGTGATTTTCTCCCTGGAACATGTGTTGTTACACCTATCGTAGAATTTTACCTTTTACATAAAGCCTTTAGAGCAACCTGCTCAAATTGAAACCGGCACACATGGACATTTCCAGTATGGCAGATTAATCATACATGATAGTGCTTATGTACTTAGATGAATTTTTCCCCTTCTTCTTTCGCGGATGACCGGTATGGCTTTTAACCAAAAATGTGATTGCAATAAATAATTTGCCGGGAAGACGGGAAGAAAAACCTGAATAAATATCTTCCCGTCTTCCCGGCAAATTATTGTTAAGACGTCTTCCTTTTTCCATTAAGATATTCAACTTATTTTTTGCTTCGGTGACCAGCATCCAGTAACCGGCATCGGCTTTTTTGTTACTAAAAAATTTAGGCAGATATCTTCCCTCTTCTTAGCTTTGCGCCATGTCCCTTTTCATCACATCCCTCAACAGCGGCAGCAACGGCAATTGTTACTATATAGGTAACGACCGCGAAGCGATACTGGTAGATGCCGGGCTCACCTGCCGGGAAACGGAAAAGAGGATGCGCCGCCTCGATCTTTCGATGAGCAAAGTGAAAGCTATTTTCATTTCACACGAGCATGGCGACCACATAAAAGGGTTACCGGTGATCGCGAATAAATTTCAGCTGCCCGTATATATTACTTCCAGAACATTGATCGGTTGCGCCGATCTCAAACGACAGTATGTAGAAAGTTTTACGCCTTATGAGCCGGTACAGATAGGGGCGTTGAGCATTACCGCTTTTCCTAAATTTCACGATGCCGCCGATCCGCATAGTTTTATCGTGCAAAGCAATGGTATTACCGTAGGCATATTTACCGATATCGGCAAAAGCTGTGAGCACCTGGTAAAACATTTCAGCCAGTGTGATGCAGCTTTCCTGGAAGCGAATTATGATGAGGAAATGCTCGACAAAGGAAGATACCCGATCTTTCTGAAAAACCGTATACGAGGTGGCCACGGGCATTTATCCAACCGGCAGGCGCTGGAATTATTTACCACGCATCGTCCGCCGGCGATGACCCATCTTTTGCTGGCACATTTGTCAAAAGATAATAATGACCCGCTTATCGCGAAGCAATTATTTGAAGCACATGCCGGGGAAACGAATATAATTGTAGCATCGAGATATGAGGAAACGCCTGTGTATCATATAAGTCGTGAAAAAGCTATGCAAAAGAGAATGAGCCGTGTGGTACAAATGGGGCTTTTTTAATGGATAATAGAATGGATAATTGTATAATGGATAATGGATAATTTTTTCGATCCGAGGAACTTTCAAATTAATATAGACATTCAACCCAAAAGCATTATCAATTATCCATTATGACATTATCCATTGATCAAAGATCTTCCAGCATCTTCACCACCCCTTCTTTTTTCAGGATCAGGTAACCCAGCCGGTCGTTGCTGATACCGCTCTTGAGCTGGTAATTGAAATTGAGCTGATCATTCAGCACGCTTGTTTCAAAATAATTGAACGTGATGTTCGGATGGCCTTTCAGGTCGTCGCCGATCTCGTAGAGGTGTGTAGAAAGTATGAAGAGAGAATTTTTTATCTTGAGCAATCCCTCAATCACAGCCAGGCTGCACTTCATGGCATCCTGTACATTGGTTCCTTTGAACAGTTCGTCAATAAGGATGAGCCATTTTCTTCCATCGCTGATCTTACTAACGGTAGCCTTTATACGCTGCACTTCGTTGAAGAAATAACTTTCACCTTTCATGATGTTGTCGATCACATTGATGTTGCTGAGCATGCCGTCGAATACGCTCAGCCGCATGCTGGCAGCCGGAACGCCCATGCCCATATGTGCCAGGAAAACGGCGCTGCCAACCGCTTTGATGAAAGTGCTTTTGCCCGCCATATTGGCCCCGGTAAGAAAAAGAAAATTTGTTTCTTTATCCAATGCCACATCATACGGTACCGGCTCACGGAGCAGGATATGATAAAGCCCTTTTGCATCGATCACCGGTTGATGCGAGTCTGCTATCTCAGGAAATATCAGCTCGTATTTTACCACCGCCATCGCCATGCCATACCAGGCATCCAGCTGCGCAAAAATACTGAGCAGGCTGATCATGTTATTCTTGTAATGATAACGGAAAAAATGCCCGAGGTACAACATCTCCTGCGGCGGCATTTCCGATGCTTTCCTGTATTTACCAATAATGGCCAATCGCTCGCTGCCGATGATCTTTTGCGCAGCCTGCAATATTATCTTCAGCAACTCCGGCGTATCCGATTGGGTGAAATGATCCACCATCTGCTGCATGCCTTTTACCAGGTCGAAATAATGATTGACAGAATACCGCACCAGCGAATAATCGTGGCCATTGATGATCTTATAACTCATCGCCGAGATCTTCGATGGGGTAGAAGGGATAGCCGAAATATTGGACTCAAAAAAACGTTCGACCACCATTACGGTCCCGTTGCTGATGAGCGAAGGCCAGTGCGCTTTTTCGCGGATGATGAACTTCAGCACCCGCTGCACTTCACGGATATCGTCGGCACTTTCCAGCGGTTTGCTGAGGCTTCGCCGCAACTGGTCTTTGCCACGAATAGTGACACATTGGTTGATCTTGCTGAAAACTGAAAATTCCTCTTCTGAATTGAATATGGAAAGGTCGTCGATGGTGGTTTTATCTATCTCCATAAGTGAATGGGTCAATGAGTGAATGAGTGAAATGTTTGAAAGTTGCGGGTTGCGGGTGCAGGTCATTTTGATCGTTTGCTCAAAAAATTATTCTCTGCGCAAACTCTCTTTGCTCTGGTTCTCTGCGGTAAAGAAGGATTTCCAACCGCAGAGAACGGGAGAAAACGCAGAGGTTTTCGCAGAGATTGCTTCGCAAGCGATCAAATAACCGGACACCCGCCATGCTTTTATCTGTTAAAGGTTATCCTTTGTCCCCTATGAGACTCAATGAGTGCCCCTTTTTCATAAACTAAATTTCCGCTTACCATCGTGCTTTCAATGCTGGATGGGAAATGGAAGCCTTCCAGCGGGCTCCAGCCACATTTATACAGGATGTTTTCCCTGGTTACGGTGGCCGGTTTTTGGAGATCTGCCATTACCAGGTCGGCATAGTACCCCTCGCGGATATATCCACGGTCTTTTATCTGGAAACAATCCGCTACCGCATGGCTCATCTTTTGCACGATCTTTTCCAGCGTTATTTTCCCCAGGCTATGATAATACAGCATGAGCGAAACCGAATGCTGCACCAGCGGAAGCCCGGAATGTGCATGTTCATACGGCCCGGTTTTTTCCGAAAGCAGGTGTGGGGCATGATCCGTAGCGATCACATCCAGCCGGTCGTCGTTCAAGGCTTCCCAGAGGGCTTCTTTGTTATAAGCCGCTTTGATGGCGGGGTTGCATTTGATATGATAGCCCTGCTTTTCGTAATCATCGGCAGTAAAATGCAGGTGATGCACACATACTTCCGAGGTGATGCGTTTGTCTTTCAACGGAAGCATATTGCCAAACAACTGCAGTTCCTTTTCGGCGCTGATGTGCAGGATATGCAGGCGGCTGTTGTATTTTTTTGCAAACTGTACCGCTACCAGGGATGATTCAAAACAGGCTTCCTCATCACGGATGATGGGATGGTCGGAGGCTTCAAGATTATTTTTCTCATTTTTCCTTAGCTCGTAATTCCTTTTGATGATCCGTTCATCTTCGCAATGAGTGGCTATCAGTAATTCGCTTTCGCTGAAAATACGGTTGAGCGTGCTGTGGTTGTCTACCAGCATATTGCCGGTACTGCTGCCCATGAAGATCTTCAATCCGCAGATATCGTTTTTGGCTTCATTGATGCGTAATGCTTCATCTGCATTATCGTTGCTCACGCCCATGAAAAAGGAATAATTGGCGAGCGAGTTCGCTTTCGCGATAGCATATTTCTGCTCCAGCAGTTCACGCGTAAGTGCATTCGGAATGGTGTTGGGCATTTCCATGAACGTGGTGGTGCCTCCGGCAACGGCTGCACGGCTTTCCGAATGAATATCGGCCTTGTGGGTAAGCCCCGGTTCGCGAAAATGTACCTGGTCGTCGATGGCACCCGGAAGCAGGTATTTGCCTTCGCCATTTATCTCCGTCACGTTGCCTTTTTCGTTGATGGATGCGGCTATCTTTTCAATGCGTTCGCCTTTCACCAGTACGTCGGAAGCCTGAATTTTTCCTTCATTTACCAACAGAATGTCCCGGAAAAGATATTTTTGCATACCTTGAATTTAAAGAATTAATAAAAATTACCAAAACACATGCAAATTATTAAAAGCCTGCTCAAAGTAATTGTTTTTGTTTGCCCGGTAACGGCTACAGCACAATCTACCTACTTGTACCAGGGTTCGAAGGAAACGCGTTTTATAGAAAGGCTGGAAATAAAACAGCAAACCAATACCAATCTTAATTTTTCCACTTTAAAACCGTTCAACAGGAAGTATATCGTGCAGGAAGTAGAATTCCTTGATAGCGCCCGCATGGGATACAAGGATTCTACCGGGGTGGATATGCATAGGGAATGGACAGATCTTGACCTTACTCCTGTGGATGAATACAACATGCGCAGCCTGCTCATGAACAGCAGCGAATGGGTGACCACGCCAAGAGAAGATTTTTTAAGCAAAAAACCTATCTGGAATACTTTTTATAAAACGCAGGCGAATTTCCTGGAGGTGAACAATAAGGATTTTTTCCTGGCGGTAAACCCGGTATTGCAGATCAGGCAGGCAGTTGAGCCGGGGTATAAGGAAGGCATCTTTTTGAACAGCCGTGGTGTGAGCCTTCGCGGGATGATCGCGAAAAAAGTAGGCTTCGCTTCGATCATTACCGAAAACCAGGAACGTGGGCCGCAATTCTTCCAGGAATATGTGAATTCCACCCGTTCGGTGCCGGGGGCAGGTTTTTATAAAAACTTCAAAAAAACGGGTGTCGATTATTTTGACGCACGGGGTTATGTCACGTTCAACGCCGCAAAATTCATCGATTTTCAATTCGGCTACGATAAGAATTTTATCGGTAATGGTTACAGGAGCCTTTTCCTGAGCGATTTTGGCAACAGCAACCTTTTCCTGAAAGTAAATACCAGGATCTGGAAATTGAATTACCAGAACCTGTTCATGGAACTGATGCCACAATTCACCAAAAAATCGGATACGCTGCTCGACCGCAAATATGCGGCCATGCACCACCTCAGCATGAACGTGACCAAATGGCTCAACATCGGTTTGTTTGAAGGCGTGATCTTCGGAAGAAGGAACCGTTTTGATTTTGAATACCTGAACCCGATCATTTTTTACAGGCATGTGGAAGGCACTGTAGGCAGCCCGGACAATGCCGTAGCAGGTTTTGATTTCAAAGCGAACGTAGCCCACAGGCTGCAGTTTTACGGACAGTTCCTGCTGGATGAGTTCAGGATAAATGAGATCAGGAATGTACCGAAAAGCTGGGTGAATAAATTTGGTATACAGCTGGGTGCAAAATATGTGGATGCATTTGGCGTACGCAATCTCGATCTGCAGTTTGAGACCAACCGGGTCCGTCCTTTCACCTATTCGCACAACGATACAACAGCTAACTACACGCATTATAATCAGCCACTGGCCCATCCGCTCGGAGCTAACTTCCAGGAATTTATCGGGGTATTGCATTACCAGCCGGGGCCGAGGTGGAACATCGATGCTACGGCGATTTATTATTACAAAGGACTGGATAGTGCAGGAACTAATTTTGGTGGTGACATCTTCAAAAATTACAACACCCGCAATCAGCCCGACGATAATTTTACACTGGGCAATGGCGCCAGGGCGAAATGCCTGAATGCCTTGTTGAACATCTCTTACGAGTTCAGGCAAAACCTATTCTTTGAAGCTTCCTTACAACACCGTAATTATAAGATCGAAGGGGTGAGCGGACAAAGCAATACCACGCTGGTAACGGCGGGTATAAGGCTGAATATGTTCAGGAGGGAATATAATTTTAATTAGAGCGGGGAGGATGCCACGAATGGCACGAATCAGACGAATGATTTTGCGGCTACCATCGTTGGTGATAATACCAACATGGCGCAAAGCAAATACTAAAAAAGCAACCCTAGTAAAAAAGAGAAGGCTACCTAAGTAGCCTTCCAATGTAAGGATGGGATTCGAACCCACGATACAGTTTCCCGTATACTCGATTTTGAGTCGAGCGCATTCGACCACTCTACCACCTGACTATCTTAACAAAAGAAATTCTTCTCAATTTAAGCAAATACTGAATTTCTATTTCTGTATAATAGAAAATACCAAATTGTTTGCCAATGGAAAACATCTGCCAAATTTTCATGAAAACAAACGTGGACTAACAGGATGTACTAGTTACCTGTTATCACCAAAAACGGTGCAATGGCTGATCTTTTAGCTTAATGAATAAAGAGAAAGGCTCCGATCATTGAGCGGAGCCTTTCTCTTTATATTATTAGTGTAATTCGTGGCTGTATTCTATTCCACCGTGAGAGAAAAAGTAACGGTGCGGGAATTTACCCGGTCGATCACATTTGAATATTTCAGATCGGGATCACGTTTGTGCATATTGCGCAGGCCATAACCGATCTTCAGCTCAGGGGTGAGTACGAATACAGGAAAGTACAGGTGAAAACCGATACCGGCTTCAAGGCCGTAATCGAGTTTCTGTAATTTGATCAGATCCGCATTTTGCTTGGAAGCTTTATTGGCCGCCAGGTCATACTCGATCTTTCCGCCTGCCATCATATACACTTTGAAATTGGCGATACGGTCGCTGCTGAATTTTACCTGCAACGGCAGCGCCAACGTAATACCCTGTACTTTTTTGGTGGTAATACTGTCTTCACCCAACACTTTATTGGGGTAGGAAAGATGGTATTGAAATGCTTTTTCGGTAAATACGAGATTGAGCGGATAGGTGCGGATATCAAAATGCTCGCTCAGGTTGAGGTTTACCAGCCACGCGAGATTGATACCGGTACTGTTCACACTTTCCACCACGGTTACGGTGTCGTTGATGGCACCATTTGGCAGCCTGATAAAACGCGGATGATGTGAAAAGCTGAAATGCGACCTGTTGGCGCCCACGTTGATACCAAAGTGGATGCGTTTGGAATCGTGGTCGGGGAGGTTCAATTCTATATCGCCGCCCATTTGTGCAAAAGCCCCAAGGGGAGCTATCAAAAGTAATATTAAACAGTACTTCATTTTTGTCCGCAATAAATACTACAGATACCCATGCTCAAAGCAGTGCTCTGTATGTTGTTATAACCTAGGTTTTCTAAAATCTGAGTAAAGTTTTTGCCCTCGGGAAATTTTTTAATTGATTCGTCTAAATATGAATATGCATTGCGGTTCTTCGAAAATAGCTTTCCCATGCCCGGGGTGACCACTTTCATATATATGTTATAAAAGGTGCGTACAACCGGGAAACGGGGTTTGCTGAACTCCAAAACTACCAATTTTCCGCCGGGTTTCAATACCCTTAAAATTTCGGAAAGCCCTTTTTCCAGCTGTTGGAAATTGCGGACACCAAAAGCTACTGTTACCGCGTCAAACGTGTTGTCTGCAAAGCTTATTGTTTCACTATCACCATTTAACAATTCTATCTGCTGCTCCAGCCCCAGTGATTTTACCTTTTTTCTACCCACTTCCAGCATACCATCGCTGATGTCGATGCCCGTTATTTTATCCGGTTTAAGCAAACCCGATGCCATAATGGCTACATCGCCGGTGCCGGTGGCTACGTCGAGGATGTACCGGGGTTTGAGTTCTTTCAGGTAACCCAGGGCTTTTTTTCTCCAGCGGATATCGATGCCGGCGCTTAAAAAGCGGTTGAGGAAATCATACCTGCCGGCAATATCGTTAAACATTTCCGCTACCTGTTCCTTCTTGCTCAGGTCCGAGTCTTTGTCAGGGACCACCGTATCATGATCAAATGTTGTCATACAATGCTGCAAATATAAGCCCTTTGTGAGAGCGGCAGAAGCGGCATTTGCATTTCATGGGCAGATAAAGGTTAAATTTGCAAATATTTTAGTTTTATGCAGATCAAAAAAGCAGTTTATCTTATCAGCAGCCCCGATTTCGAAAAATGCCCGGTGGCCGACAAGCCGGAGTATGCGTTCATCGGGCGGAGCAATGTGGGCAAATCGTCGCTCATCAATATGCTTTGCAATAACGACAAACTGGCCAAAACTTCGGCGTCGCCGGGAAAAACGCAGATGATCAATCATTTTGACATCGTAAGTACCGCTGTTTCTGAAGAAAATAAGAAGCAGGAAAATGTTTACCACTGGTATCTCGTGGATCTGCCGGGCTACGGCTTTGCAAAAGTGAGCATGCGTAGCCGCAACCGCTGGGAGCAGATGATAGAAAATTATTTGCGCAAGCGTGAAAATCTTGTCCAGGTATTTGTTCTCATAGACGCCCGCCACAGCCCTCAAAAGATTGATCTTGAATTCCTGGAAAACCTGAAAAAATGGGATGTGCCTTTCAGCCTGGTTTTTACCAAGAGTGATAAAGAGAATCAACGGATAGTTTCGAAGAATGTCAAATCATTTTTAGAAGCCATGAAAAAGACCTGGCAATTTTTGCCGAGGCATTTTGTAACCAGTGCTGTGAAGAAAAGCGGGAAGGATAAAATACTCAATTTTATCGCGGAAACGAATGAAGAGAACACCAGTAAATAATTACGAATTGATAATTACGAATTACGAATGTTATCTGAGCGAAAAAGTAATCACAGATTTTAGAAGGATGAGATGATTACACAGATTATTTTTTACTTCGTAAAAAATGAAAATGCAGTTTATACATTGATTCAACTTTGTATAAACTGCATTTTCGTTTTGCGTAGCAAAACAATCTGCGAAATCCTTTCATCCCTTTGAAATCTGCGATTATTCTTACGCTTCTATTTTCGCGTTCATTCGTAATTCGTAATTTCCAATTCGTAATTAATTCACCACTTTATTTGCACACGAGCTGCTTGCAAATGCTTCCGGCTTCGCTTTGAAGGCAAAGCCCATCCCGAGTATATAACCCATGGCTTCCTTGAGCGCTTCATTACTTTTGAAATTGGGACTGGTGTTGATGTCTGCATGTACTTCCATTTCCACCTGGTATTGGGTAAAGAGGTTGCAGAGTTCGTAAGCGGTCTCGATGCTTTTGGCAACTTCTACCAGCATGCGTTCTTTGATGCTGTAACTGATGAGTGTTTTTTCGTTGTGGATGAACATGAACCCTCCCTGTCCTTCGCGTAAGAAAACGATGACAGTAGCAAATTCAGTTTCTTTTCCTTTAACCTGGCTATCGGTGCCGATGCAAACTTTCAGCTTATGGCCTGCAGCTGTTTCTCTTTTAATGGCCTGTGATACCGCATCTTTGATGGGAAGATGAATGGTGTCACCATTGAATTTTCTCCATAGCATAATTAGTGGGGTTTCCTAAATTTACGAATAAAAAGAAAGCCCGGTATTAAGAAAAAGAGAAGAAAACTGAAAATGTGAAGATGTGGAAAAACAATCGTAAAAGAAAAATCGCAGATTTCTGATTGATTTTATGATTTCGCAGATTGTTGCTGCGCAACTTTTAACGCTTTGCGAAAATCCGAAGACCATTATTAGAACGAAAAATCCCGCTTCAGGCGGGATGAAATCAGCGAAATAATAAAATCTTTTTTGAAATCAGCGTTTATTCTTAAATCTTGTTAATCAAAATTAAAAAAGGGGCCAGTCCCTAACACTGACCCCTAAACTTACACATGAATCTACCTTACTGTTTTATAATTCTTTCTGTCTGTTTGTAATTGTCGTTGAGCAATTGCAGCACATACATTCCCGCCGGCTGGCGCTGAAGATTGATGCTGTTGATGCCTTTTATACCTGTGCCGAGTGCGATGGTCTTGCCATTAATGTCCATCAGTTTGTACTGGTATTTGTCGGACGCATTTACCATGATATTCTGTTGTACAAAACTCGATACGATGAACATCTTATCTTTCACGCCATTCGATTTCAGCGTAATGATGTTGGAGTAGGCTACCTGGTCGATCACCGATACTACTTTTATCCTGTAGTAAAGTGTGCCTTCCTGCATAGGAGCATAAGTATAGGTATTTGATGTAGAACCAACATTCACCAATGTCTTGAAATTCCTTCCATCTTCCGATACTTCAATTGTTTGTGTACGCATCGGTTCGTCTGCTGTCACTTTCCAGTTCAGCGTATGCTTGTTATCGTTAGCCGTGCCTGAAAGAGCGATCTCTTTTATCGCAAGCACACCTGTTGTACCTCTCAGTGTATAACCGCCAAGGCTTCCATATTCGGAGGTGTTGGCGTTTCCAACACCGCTGACTACCAGGTAATAAGTCCCCGCAGAAAGGCTGGTATCTTTTACCACATCCAGTGCTTCTAGCGGATTGAATGTATTGATCAGCACTTTAGAAGAATTATACAATTGAACTTTAGCATCCAGGTTGGCGGCTTCTTCGCTGCCATTGACACCGTTAGGTTTTACTTCAAGATGAAAAGTCGAATTTTGAGAGATCACGAATTTGAATGCGTCAAGATCTGTTGCTGTGGTTATCACACCAGTAGCGGTGAAATTATTTGTGCCCAGTGAATAAGTGGTATTATCCAATGTGCCGGTATAGTCGTCGTTGCGGTAGCCAAACCCATTGGTAGTAGTAATGATGGTGAGGTTATCCTGCGTAAGCGCACACCCATAAGGTGTTGGGCCATCGTTCCACCCGGTCATATTCTGGTAATAGCTGTTGCCCATGATCGGCGACCAGCCCGTTTCGCCGGAGCCAGAGCCCAGGGCGTATGTTTCAGTGAGATTGCAATTGGTATCATATGTTGACTGGTGCGAAAGCCCTACTGTGTGGCCACCTTCGTGCGAACAGCATTCGGCGATGTATTTGGGGTTGTTGAGCAACCGGTCGGTAAATACAAAACCAGGTACATCATCGCCCCATGTAAAAGAACCGATGTAAGAAATACCGCCAACTCCCTGGTACCATCCGCTGGTGGGTGTAACGATGATCCGTACACGCTGAGCTACCGGGGCTGCTATGAATTTTGTAGAATCCGTAGTGATATTGATATTGAAAGGACGGTAATCTTCCGAAACCCTGTTGAATATTTCAGTGATCTGTGCAGTAGTCATTCCGCTTGCTGCACAAACAAAAGTATTGTTGCCGTTCCATGCATAAGACTTTACCGTGTGCCCGTCAAAATCGAGGAACATGGTAGCGCTGGCGCTTGCAAGGCTGTTTAGTTTTGGCACCTGGGCAAACGCATTAAGCGATGTTGCCAGCAGCAGCGTGAGTAATAGTTTAGGCGTAAAGTTTTTCATTTTGGATCTGTTTAATGCCAGTTGGGGTGGCAATTATTTGGATAGTGTTTGGATGTATTGGATCGGTTGGATTGTTAATTATAACTGCAATCCTGCAATATTCTTGCTGTTTCAAATTTTTGCAGCTTGTAATTTCCAGCTTCCGCTTTTTTTATTTCATAACCATCCAGCGCATTATTATTCATGATCCTGCCGGTGTATGAAATGCTGTTGTCGGCATTGGTGATCTTTGAAATGGAGAAAAAAGAATTATCGAGGTTGGCCGAACGGATCGTAACACTCTGCAGGTTGCTGTATTTTATTTCATTGCTCAATACGATCCCCTGGAAAGTATATCCATCGCCCATAGGGATAGCAATGGCGGCACCTTCGGCAAGTGTCATTACATTTTTAAATACATCTGAATTAAGATCGATCCTGTCGGGAAGAGTGGCGAAAAGCCGGGTTTTTGCAGCAACATTTTGTTGCGAGAAGCCAACTGCAGTGGATAGGCAAAGCAGTAGCATAAGCAAGGTTTTACTTAGCAATTTCATGGTATTGGTTTTTAGGAGTTGATATTGGATATATGAAACTCTTTACCTGAAACGCCCTGTTGAAGACCCTAGTATGTGGAAAATTAATTTTTTTGCTAAAATGATGAAATATAGAAGATTTACTACAAGGGAGGATGGTGGCGGGTTACGGGTGTCGGTTGGAGTGTTATCGATCGTTTGCGAAACGTATTTCCTCTGCGAAAGCGCTGTGTTTTCCGGCACTCTATGGCACAGAAAGCTTCTTTCACGGCAGAGAACGAGAGAGAGCAGACGTTTCGCGGAGATAGCTTTTCTAACGATCGATAACCCGTAACATCCTAATATTGATTCGTGGATAACAAAACCAGCGTACAAGCTTCCATCGTAGCGATGCCGTTCTTTTCTGCCAGTTCCTCCAGTTCGGGGTTTTCTGTACCGGGGTTGAAGATGATGCGTTTGGGTTTCAGCGAGAGGATCGTATCGTAATAAGGCCGCTGATTGGCAGGGTTCAGGTATAATGTTACCGTATCTATATCCGGTACTGAAGGGGCTTCTGTGAGTATATCCGTATCTTTTATTTTCCCTTTTCTTTTGCCAACTGCCACCACTTCATGGCCATTGTTGAGCAATTTATTTACCGCAAGGAAACCATACCTGGCGGGGTTTTCGGAAGCGCCTAATACCAACGTTTTTTTTGAAGCCATATGATCAGTTTAAAAATCTTGATTTTAGTTCCGGCGTGGGGATCATGCAATGATCCCGCTCACCAAACCATTTATAGCGGTTTTTAGCAATGAAATTGTAAACCGCGTCGCGTATGAAAGCAGGTACAATAATGAAGCCATATACGAGTTTGATAAAACCTTTTAGCTGCCTGGCCACTTTTAAAGCGGCAGTAGATCTTGTATAGACTTTTCCATCCTGCACCAGCACGAAGGAATTGAAATCATTTGTTGGCAGCTTGAATTGTTTCAGCAATTGCTGCCCGGATTCACTTTGCAAAGACGAATAGTGAAAAAAGGCATCCGGATCGCGGCGTATTACATACTGCACAGAACTGTTGCAGAGATTGCAGACGCCGTCGAATAATATGATGGGATGTGTACTCATCGATGTTGCAAAGATAAACTGTTATATTCAGTTGTTCAGCGCAAGGCAAATCCCGGGCAGATCATACAATTCTGGTGATCTGCCCGGGAAGTTTGGTTAAAATCTACAGTTGATGTAAAACCGCAGTGCCTTTACTTTTCGCTTCCAGTGCCGCTTTTTTGCGCAATGTAAAAAAGATATAAAGGTTGAAGAAATGCATGGCGCCGACTATCAGGATAATGAGCCCTACTTTAAGGCTCAGTTTCTCTATCACTTCCTGGTAGCTGCTGATGACGGAGGTAATGCGTAAAGTATATACGGCATAACCGATGTTGATGAGGTAGAAGCCAACCAGTAAAAGATTGTTGACACTGTCTGCAAGTTCTTTATTTCCATGGAAAATGTCTACTAAAAAGACCTTGCCGTTCCTGAATAATGTTTTGGCTACCCAGATGGTGAGGCTGATTGTGATAATGAGGTAGAGGGTGTAGGTGAGGATGATCTGGCTCATAAAAAATAGTTAAGTGGAGAATGATTACCTGAGCAAGGAAAGTGGGCGGCGCATTTTTATATAATATTCTTTGTAACACAGGTAGGCGTAATAACAAGCCATAAACGGTGCTGCAAACAATAAAAATGCCATCAGGCAGAAAAGCAAAGTATTAAACAATGCTCCGATCAAAGCAAATGCGGCAATAATTAAAACTATATAATGATAACGGAGACGTGCTTCACTAGGTTCGATGAACCAGTTGCATAACGTATGTGTCAGCATACTGAACACCTGCCAGCCACCAACAATAAAATAGGAATAGATGAAGTCAAAATCATGGCTGGCAAGACTGAAAATTACAGCCCCAATGATCAATACGATATTTATCCAGGCGTCAATTAATTTAAACTTTCTCATGTCAAATGTATTTGTATTTTCAGAAAATAATGAAGCATAGGTCTTAAAAAAAAGCCGTTTTCACGGCTGCTCTTTTTACCAGGGTTATTTAAATATTTTCAAGACGCTTCCTGTAAACCAGTTCTCTTCTGCTTTCACCATTACATCGAGTAGTTTATCCGCCTGGCTGCCGAGTTTTTTTATTCCCCCGATCACTTCGGTGAATTGTTTGATATCCTTATCTTTTTTATCTCCCTCCACATTTTCCAGTTGCGCCAGCAATTTGATCATAGGATCCAGCTCACGTTTTTTTCTTTCCTTGATGATCTTGGTAGCTACTTTCCAGATATCTTTTTCTGCGGTAAAATATTCTTTCCGTTCGCCCGTGATGATCACCCGCTCTACCAGGCCCCAGCCGATCAGGTCGCGGATGTTCATATTCACATTGCCCCTGCTGATGGTCAGTTGCTCCATGATATCGTCCTGGGTAATGGGATCCACACTTACCAGCAGCAAAGCATGTATCTGCGCCATAGTGCGGTTGATGCCCCAATGGGTGCCAAAGGCACCCCAGCTGCTGATGAATTGTTGTTTTGCTTCTGTAAGTTTCATACAGCAAATATAATCGCTGTTTCTGAATTTTCAAAATAAATTGAAAGCTAATTTCAGATTACTTGGAAAGAGATCGGTTGAATGCGGTAGGCATTGACGGTATGGCCATTCCGGAATGCCGGTATCCATTGAGGAGATTTATAGATCACCCGGAGTGCTTCTTCATCCAGTACGAATTCTACAGATTTACGCAAATGTATAGTCTCTAAGTCGCCGTTTTTATTGATCATAAAACCTACCAACACCTTACCGCCCTTTACCGATTTTGCAGCCACATCGGGATTAATAGTTGATTGAATGAATTTAACCCATGCTTTGGGGCCTCCCTTGAATTCACCTCTTCTTTCATCAGGATATTCTACCGCTTTTTCCTTTTTTACGGTATCGGGATCGATGGTTTGAAGCAAAGTACCATGGTCATACTTTTCTTCTTTCACCACTTTAAAAGTGTCGTTATAATAATACCAGGAACCATCTTTTTTATTTCCCTCATAAGTTCCCTGGATCTGTAATAAACCATTCTCTCTGTAAGAATAAAAGGAGCCGTTGAGTATTTTCATGTCCCGATCCTTATAAGTTTTTACTGTCATCAACGGTCCGTGCAGCTTGTAGTCAAGCCGCCGGAATACACTTCCGGGAAACTCTTTGATCAGGATAAAATATTTTGTCTCTTTGATGTCTTCAGTAACACCATTATCCCCGACGTAAATAAGATCGACGATCTTTTGTGATTGGGAAGCAGAAGCAAAATGCAATAAAACGAATGCAAGTAGAAGTTGTTTCATAATTAGTTTTCTGACGGGGAATTTAAAAGGTTCAAAAATTATGAACTTCCATAACTTTTGAACCTTTGAACTTTATAACGTTTTGAACCTTTTACACCAGCATGGTCACCGGGTTCTCCATATATTTCTTGAATGTCTGAAGGAAAGCTGCTCCTACAGCACCATCCACACTTCGATGGTCACAGCTGAGCGTAACTTTCATGATGTTGACAACACCGAAGCCGTCGCCTTTTTTCACCACCACTTCCTTGATCGCACCCACCGCCATGATAGCGCTGTCTGGTGGATTGATGATGGCCGTGAATTGTTCGATATCCATCATGCCCAGATTGGAAACCGTGAAGGTATTTCCGGTGAATTCTGCAGGCTGTAATTTTTTATCTTTTGCTTTCGCATACAATGCTTTTGCATCAGCGGCAATTTGTGATAATGTTTTCTGATCAGCAAACCTTATCACCGGTACGATCAAGCCTTCCGGCAAAGCCAATGCCGATCCTACGTGGATATGCTGGTTCTGGCGGATGAAATCGCCCATCCAGCTGCTGTTTACCGCAGGATGCTGGCGCAATGCCGTAGCGCAGGCTTTGATCACCATATCGTTGAAAGAGATCTTCACAGGGCTCACTTCGTTCATCGCGGCACGCGCCGTGATGGCATTATCCATGTTGATGTCCATGGTGAGGTAGAAATGCGGGGCGGTAAACATGCTTTCGCCCAGACGGCGTGCGATCACTTTGCGCATCTGCGTCAGTTCAACATCCGTGTGCCCTTCCTGCCCATTGGCTGTGAAGGCCGCCACGGTTGCTGTCGGAGCAGCTTTTGCAGCGCCGGTTGCCGCAGGAGCGGTAGTTGCCGGAGCAGCAGAAGGCGTATAACCATCTACATCTTTTTTTGTAACCCTTCCGTTGTCACCGCTGCCGCTTACTTTGGAAAGATCGATGCCTTTTTCGGCAGCGAGTTTTTTAGCAAGGGGAGAAGCTTTGATCCGTTGGTCGGTATTTGCACCGCTTTCAGGGCTTTCAGTCGCTGAAACGGTATCAGCCGGTGTAGGGGTATCGGCTCCGGTTGAAATTTCTGTGGTCTGTGGTCTGTTGTCTGTGGTTGCGGCTCCGTTGTTACCCGCTTTTTCAGCAGCAACGTATGCGCTCACATCAGTTCCCGGTTTACCAACAATGGCAATGATCTCGTTGATCTTTGCGGCTTTGCCGGCTTCCACACCTACATATAACAGAGTTCCTTCTTCGTATCCAACCACTTCCATGGTAGCTTTATCGGTTTCCACATCGGCGAGCACATCATCCGCTTTTACCTTGTCGCCTACTTTTTTGTTCCAGGCAACGATCTTTCCTTCGGTCATCGTATCACTCAGCAGCGGCATCCTGATCTCTTTGGCACCAGCAGGAAGGGATACTTTTCCACCACCACCTTTTGATCCCCCGTCGGAACCTGCAGTTGCTGCCGGAGCGCTTTCCGCGGTTGAAGGAGCAGGTGCAGCGGTCGCCTGTTGTCCCTTATCGGTAGTGGCACCAGCGCCATCCAGCAAAGATTCATATGCTTCGCCTTCTTTACCGATGATCGCAATGATCTGGTTCACTTTAGCTGCCTGGCCGGCCGGAACCCCGATGTATAATAATGTTCCGTCTACATAACCATTCACTTCCATCGTCGCTTTGTCTGTCTCCACATCGGCCAGTACATCGTCCGCTTTTACTTTATCACCTACCTTTTTGTTCCACGTAACGATCTTCCCTTCGGTCATCGTATCGCTCAAAAGCGGCATGCGTATCACTTCTGCCATAATTATTTGATTTCTTATTTAAATTGATGCCCGAAATTAAGGCAAAAAGAGGAATTTCAGCGGTATTTATATGGCTACTATTTATGAAAGTTTCTGCTTTCAACCAGGTCAAAAAACATTTTCTGGTGGGTTACGCCTACCGGGATTACCGCGTTTCCTATAAAAATGCGGTTTCTTTCGATGCTGTCGATCTTATCCAGGGCTATTATGAAGGATTTATGTACCCTCACAAACCTTTCACCAGGCAATCCTTCCTCCATATTCCGGAGGTTTTGGAGCGTGATGATCTTCTCTTTGGCCGTATGAAGTATGATATAATCTTTTAATCCTTCTACAAAAAGCAGGTCATCCAGCATCACTTTAACGATCTTTCCGTCTGTTTTTACAAAAATGAAGGGGTGTGATGCGGCTGGTTCAGGAGCATTTTTGGGCGGTATGGAGTGCGCTTTTTCTGCTGCTTTGTAAAATCGTTCGAACGGGATTGGCTTCAGTAGATAATCGACCACATTGTGCTCATAACCTTCCAGTGCATATTCGCTGTAAGCGGTAGTAAGTATGAAGGCGCATTTGCCCGCGGCTATCTTCATGAACTGGAGGCCGGATAATTCCGGCATCTGCATATCTAAAAAAACAAGATCTGCTTTTTGTTCCTGCACCATTTGCAACGCACCAATCACATCTGTAGTAGCCGCTACGAGTTGCAGAAAAGGCACTTTGCTGATATAATCCTCCAGGATATCCAATGCCAGCGGCTCATCATCTATCACAATACATCTTAACATTCGTTTAGAGTTTAGGGTTTAGAGTTTTAGATGAGGGTTGTATTGATTATACCACTTATCCCTGCGCCAACTCTGTGCTCTCCTGTTCTCTGCGGTTTCACTTCCTGTAAACTATCGGAATGGTGAAACTACAGGTGGATGGTTAGTTGACAAATATAATTCACTTCGTCTTCTTTTATCGAAAGTGCGTGCGAACCGGGATAAAGCAACATCAGTCTTTTTTGAACGTTCACCAGCCCGATGCCATTGCTTTCATCCTTATTCCCTTTTGCTTTGATGTTTTTTACGAACAACAACAAATGGCCATTTTCGATGGAAATGTTGATCTGTAACGGGAAGTCAGGATTGTTCGTTTCGCCATGTTTGAAACCATTTTCTATGAAAGGGATCAGTAGCAAAGGCGCAATCTGGTAGGTATCTTTATCGCACGAAACGGTGTAAATAATATTGCCGCCGTTGGGATAACGTAATCGCTGAAGATCGATAAAGTCTTTGATATAGTTCAGCTCTTTCGAGAGCAAGACTTTTGCCGCACTGCTGTCCTTGAGCATGTAACGCATAAGGCTGCTCAGTTTCAGGATACTCTCCGGGGCGCTGTCGCTTTTTTTAAAACTCAACGAGTAAATATTATTCAGTGTATTAAAAAGAAAATGCGGATTTACCTGGTTTTTGAGCAGGTTGAGTTCTGCATCAAAAACTTCTTTCTGCAGAATATTTTTTTCTTTCTCCGTCCTGATCCAGAAATCGGCCGTCCACAACACCGTGCTGATGACAATATAGATCCCGATAAAATAAATGTTATCTAAAATGTAGTAGGTAACAGGAGTACTCTCATTGTAATTTCGTATGTCAAATAGATAAGGATATAACCTCTCTTCCACATTAAAGCGTACGGCGATTCCCACACATAATAATACCAGCCAGGCGAGCCAAAGTTTTCCGAATTGTTTTGTTTTGAAAAACTTCGGTAGAACCACAAAATAATTCGTATAAAAAATCAGGAGGGCGATCAGGAAATAACTGAGGGTAAGCATGCTGAACATATTGCGCCAGTCGAGTTCTTTATGCTCAAATACCACCTGTTGGATTACCTTCAGCAATCCCAGGGAATACAACCAGTAGCAGATGTGCAGTAATATCTTGTACGAACGTCTCATTATTTTTTTCTGTAAATAAAATTAATCTAATCCGGCTGAAGGGCATGCATCTTTCGACCAATGAGCCGTTTTGATCTGCCAATGAAAACTGGTGCAGATAAACCCATTCGTCGGAAATTACCTTTCATTGGCAGAAAATAAAAAACAGGCTTGAGTACCCGAAGCATATTTGTGTATCAAATAAAACTGTTATGCAAAAGATCTTATTTTTCCTGTCGTTATTCATTTCGCTTTCGGCACAGAGCCAGCAGATAACCGGCACTGTATCGTCTGCCGATGGCCAGCCGATGATTTTTACTACCGTATCGTTGATAAACGAAACTTCCAGAAAGATCATCAAAGCTGATCTTACCGATTCATCGGGCAACTACATTTTTAAAAATTTATCCGCCGGAAAATACAGCATTTCCATTTCGGCTACGGGTTACCGTGAGGCCACCCAAACCGGCTTATCGGTTGACAGCTTTCCTGATTTTGTCAGAACAGTGAATATTCAGCTGGCCAATACCGCTAAAGATCTCCAGGGTGTGGTGGTGACTTCCAGGAAAAAACTCATCGAGATAAAACCTGATATGACCATCATGAATATCGAGAACAGCATTGTGGCCACAGGCAACAGCGCATTCGATCTTTTGCGCAAAGCGCCGGGTGTTAGCATTGATGCGCAGGAGAATATCAAATCGAAAGGCCAGGTGGTAAGGATATTCATCGACGATAAACCTGCTTACCTGAGTGGAGAGGAACTGCGGAATTACCTGAAGAACCTGCAGGCAGATGAGATCAGCAGGATCGAGATCATCAGCAATCCCGGAAGCAGGTACCCCGCAGAGGGCACGGGCGGTATCATCAATATCGTGCTCAAAAAAAATAAGCGGTACGGCAGTAATGGCAATGTTTCGGCAGGCGTTGGCTACGGAAAATATCCGAAGCTGAATGGAAGCGGAAGTATCAATTACCGCAATAAGAAGGTCAACATGTTTTCTTCTGTGGGAACGGGCAGGTACGAAAGTTACAACCGTCTTTTGCTCAACAGCGATATCGGAAGCGGTGCCAATAAAGTTATCCAGGAGCGTACTAATTACTGGCACCCCGTTACCATTTACAGTAATGCAAGGTTTGGAATAGATTACAGTGTTGATTCAAAAAGTACACTTGGCTTCCTGGCCAGGGGAACTTTTTCCAACGAAAAAGCAGTTACGGATAACAATTCATTGTTCAGCGATGTACAAGGGCAGCCGCTATCGCAGATATACAGCACAAAAAAAGATAAAGGTAATAGCAGCAATTTCGTATTTAACCTGAACTACAAAAGAGATATCGATTCGGTGGGCAGCTCTTTCAATATCGACCTTGATTATGGTTATTACAGGAACCGTGGAAATGATGTGAATGCAAATCATTTTTATGAAAAGGATGTTATGATACGACCGGATTATACGTTCAGGAGCATCACACCTATCGACGTGAATATTTATTCACTCAAAGCAGACTGGGTAAAACATGTGGATTCGACTTTTTCATTTGAAACGGGTTTCAAGTTGAGCCTGGTGAAAAATGACAATGAACTCATTGCCGATTCTATCGGGGCCAACCATCAATGGACTCCTGACTACGGCCGCACCAACCATTTCATCTATGATGAAAATATTTATGCTGCTTATTTTACCATCAGTAAACAGTTTAAGAAACTGAGCATAAAAACCGGAGCCCGTGCCGAATATACCAGGTCAACGGGCAACGCGATCACAGTAGGCAGGGTGGATGAGCGCAAATACTTCAACGTGTTTCCTTCCACTTTCCTGAATTATACGCTGAATAAGAATAATACGCTCAATCTTAGTTACACCTATCGCATCAACCGGCCGGCGTACCAGAGCCTCAACCCGTTTGTGAATTTTGTAGACCCTTTCACTTATTTTCAAGGCAATCCTTTTCTGAAGCCATCGTATGCGCATGCGATCGAACTAAAACATGGCTTTCGCGATTTCCTGTTTACGTCTATCGGTTACCGCTATGCTGATGATGTATCGGATAATGTGATCCTGCAGAACCCTGATACGAAAGTGTCGCTGAGCCGTACGGAAAATGTGGGAACGAGCCGTTACTGGTCGTTTGATGTGAATGCGGGTATGCCCATTACAAAATGGTGGAGCACCGATCTGAGCGGAGGTATGGGGTATGGCATCGATCGTTCCGATTACCCGTCTTTCTCCTACCTTACCAAAGCCTGGAGTGCTTATTTCAGCGCGGGCAATACATTCACTTTACCTAAAAAGATAAAACTCGAGTTGCAATTATATGCGAATGCGCCCACGCGTTCGGGAATAGCAAAAGTAGCCGGTGTGGTGAATGTGAGTGGCGGTGTACAGAAACCGGTGTTGAAGGAAAAAGGTTCGCTGAAACTTTCGGTAGCCAATTTTATTGGCCCCACAAGATATAATGCGCTTTACCGTAGCGATCTGCTGCACATCAAATGGATCAATGAATGGGAAGGTAAAAGGGTGAACCTTTCCTTCTCTTACAAATTCGGGAACATGAATGTGAAGAACAGCCGCCAGCGGAGGACAGCTTCGCAGGAAGAAAGTAACCGGGTGAACCTTTAATCCACTTCCAGCCTGAGGCGCTCCCTGAGTTCTTTTATCAAAGGATATTGCTCCGTCATGAGGGCGTATTGCTGCTTGCGGTTGAGCGTTTTTGCTTCCGGTTCTTCCACGCGTTCCTTTTCATCTATTATGATGCTGTATTTGAGTATCCTGTTGTTGAAATGGTCCTGCAGATGATGTATCAACCCGGATCTTTCCGCTTCGATGATCTTTTGCTGGAGCGTATTGTCTACGATGATAGTAAAAGTATTATCATCTACGATTGAAAGAGCTGCAGCTTTGATGGTACTGGCACCAAGATTATTTTTTTCGGCAAATAACTTTTCAATATGAACAGCCAGTGAAGACTTGAGCTCTTCGAGAAGGAGGGGTTTAGGACCGGAAACGACCTTGTTTTTTTCAGCCAGTTTTGCCCGTATATTCCCCAGTGTTCCCATTGATCCGCCGGGCAGAGTAGTTGTGGGTGCAGGTGTGGCAGGCTGCTGGCGTTGCGCAGGAGCAGGAGCGGATACAGGCGCTGGCCTTTCCGTTCTTTCTTCTTCAATCACAAGGCTTGCCGCTTTTGGCGCAGGGTGTTCGGCAACGGGTACAGGTTTGTCGTCTTTTACCCGGATGATGGGCAATGCTTTGAAAGCGACCGGTTTTGCGCTATCCGTCAGTTTTTTTTTTGATATGCCGCCATCGCCGGCAGAAATTTCCAGCGCCTGCTGAAGATAACTGAGCTTAATGAGCGTCATTTCCACAAACAGCTTTTTATTGCGGGCTTGTTTGTAACCGATGTTGCTGTCGGTAAGCAGGTTGAGTGCAGACAGCATCCATGCGGTATCGGTATCGAGTGAAACCTGTAAATATTTTTGTTTAAAATCTTCTGCTACATCCAGCAGTATCGCTGCTTTGGGTTCTTTACTCACCAGCAGGTTACGCACGAATTCCGTGAACCCTTCCAAAAAAGTATCCCCTTCAAAACCTTTCTGGTTGATGGTATCGAACAGCAAAAGCGCATCGCTCAATTGTTGCTTTCGCATATGATCCAGCATGCTGAAGTAATAATCTTCGTCGAGGATGTTCAGGTGCTCAAGGGTGTTGGTGTAAGTGATCTTTCCGCCGGTAAAACTCACGATCTTATCAAGTATGCTCAACGCATCACGCATACAACCTTCGCTTTTTTGAGCGATGATATGCAGGGCGGTTTTTTCAGCAGTAATTTCTTCCTTGTCGCATATTTCCTGGATATGCTCTACAGTGTCGTTGGTGGTGATGCGTTTGAAATCGAATATCTGGCAACGGCTGAGGATCGTGGGAAGTATCTTATGTTTTTCGGTAGTAGCCAGGATAAAGATAGCGTATGGTGGCGGCTCTTCCAGCGTTTTCAGGAAAGCGTTGAAGGCGGCGGCACTGAGCATGTGTACCTCATCCACAATATATACTTTGTAATCGCCCGCCTGCGGCGCAAAACGTACCTGCTCTACCAGCGAACGGATATCATCCACCGAGTTATTGCTCGCGGCATCCAGTTCGTGAATGTTCATCGAAGAGCCATTATCAAAAGAAACACAGCTGTTGCAGGTATTGCAGGCTTCGCCTTCCCCGGTCTTGTTTTCGCAGTTGATCGTTTTTGCCAGTATCCTTGCACAGGTAGTTTTGCCCACACCTCTTGGCCCGCAAAAAAGAAACGCGTGCGCCAACTGGTTGTTATTGATCGCGTTCTTTAAAGTGGTGGTGATATGAGATTGCCCTACAACGGTGCTGAAATTCTGCGGCCTGTATTTTCGTGCCGAAACGATGAACTTGTCCATGCTGCAAATTACGAAAAAGTTGTGAGTTGTCAGAGGTGAGTTGTCAGCGGGGAAGCCGAACCAATCCGCAAGTTATTAAGAGTCAATAGTGAATAGTCAATAGTCAAATCTTCGAAGGTTTTTATACGTTGCCCTGGTGTTTTTTACCAGCCAGCCATGAGTAAAAAGTACCCCTGCCGTGTAAAGTGTAAAGGTTTCACCATTGACTATTGACTATTCACTTTGCTAGTTTAATATCGGGTGCCGTTTAAATTCCTTCGTCCTGTCAAATAAATAACGGAAAGTTGTCAACTGTCTTCCGCGTGATACTTCGCCGAGGCTGGCAGCAATGTTGAGCATTTTCGGGTTGAAATCGCCGATCCATTGCATTTCATATTCAGTGTAAGGCACATCAGGCTGTTGGATCACTTTGGCGGCTTCCGCGATGATATAGGCATCTACCCCTTTACCCTGCCACTCGGGAACCACGCCAAACACAAGGCCGGTGAATTTTTTATTGGGCTTGAATTGTTTCAGCCAGAGGAATTTCAGTTTTTGCAGCAACCCGAATTTTCCATTCAGGTGCCTGAACCATTGATTGAGATCGGGGAGGTTGATGAACATAGCGATGGGAACATTTTTGTGATAAGCAAACCAGATGATCCTTTCATCCATCACCGGCTTCATGGTTTTAAATAAAATCACCACCTGTTCTTTTGCCATCTGTTTCAATCCTCCGTGCCCGGCCCAGGCTTTATTGTATACTTCGGCAAAATCCCCGGCAAATTTTTCGAGTTTCTTCTTATCCATGTGTGCCGACGAGAAAGCCGGGTCTGCGGCGATTGCAGCATGACGGTCCCAGATCTTTTTTTCCAGGGGCGCCTTGGGTTGCATATCAAAACATATCTGCTCAAAAAAATGTTTGAACCCATAGTTTTCAAACAATTCCACATAATAGGGCGGATTGTAATTCATACAATAGAGAGGCTCGATAAATCCTTTGGTAACCATTCCCCACCAGCGGTCGCGTTCGCCAAAATTGATCGGCCCATCCATCGCTTCCATTCCCTGGTTTGACAGCCATTCTTTGGCAGTATCCAGCAGCAGGCTGGCAGCATCCTGGTTGTTGATGCATTCAAAAAAACCTATCCCGCCCGGGGCAACATCGTCCCCTTTGTTCTTATATTTTTTATTGACAAATGCGGCGATCCGGCCGATGAGCCCGCCCTGGTCATTCTTCAATATCCAACGCTCCAGCGAACCGAAACGAAAAGCCTTGTTTTTGTTCTCATCAAAAACAACTTCGATATCCTTATCCAATGGCCTTATCCAATTAGGGTCGTTCTTGTAAATGATGGAAGGGAGTTTGAGGAATGATTGGCTGTCTGCTGTGGTGGAAACCTTTACTATTTGCATGGAGCAAAATTAATAATGAATAATTAATAATGCATAATTCTTCCATCTGGAAGAACTTCGCATTTCAGGTAAAACCCACGATCCGAAATAATAATTAATTATTCATTATTGATTATTAATTCCTTCCGAAGTTGATTCGCAGTTTTAGTAGAACCATCATGGCTCCACCCCGGCGGCATGAAAACATACTTGAGCCGGGTGAAAAACGGGACTTCCTTTTTGAGGTCGGTGCCGATGCTTTGCCATTCGTGAAAGATCACTTTGAGAGGATGATAGGGATTGGAGATGGGTTTGGTGAGGCCATAACGGATCGGGTCGTTTTCCTGCTCTTCCTGGAAAGTGCCGAACATTTTATCCCAGATGATAAGGCACATGCCCATGTTCTTATCGAGATAGCGGATGTTGCTGGCATGGTGTACGCGGTGGTGACTGGGGCTTACAAATACTGCCTCGAACCAGCGGGGCATTTTGTGAATGTATTTCGTGTGAACGAGTATGCCATAGGTTTGAGTGATGGAATACATGAACACGATATCCAGCGGATGGAAACCCATCAACGCGATGGGGATGAAATAGATGAAGCGGTATACCGGCTGAAATACGGAAGACCGGAAACCTGTGGTCAGGTTGAATTCTTCAGAAGAATGATGAGTGACATGCACCGCCCAGAAGAAACGGCTGTAGTGGTCGATACGGTGCTCGATATAAAAAGCGAAGTCTTCAAGAAAAAATAAAAGTATCCAGTACAGGTACACATTTTGTACCGTAAAAAAATGATGGTGATAGCACCACATCAGTACGCTGATGTAAAATGCCCATCTCAGCAGCAGGTCGAGGCCGCCATTGATCAGCGATAGATAAACGTTTTGTAAAGTGCCTTTGAGCGTGTAAAATTTCCTGCCCTGCCAGTTGCTCAACAGTATTTCGGTGCCTATCAGTATGATATAAAGCGGCACCGAAGTGAGGAGGAACCATGTTTCACGGGAGGAGGAGTTCAATTTAGTTATAAGTTATAAGTGATAAGTTATAAGTGATGAGTTATAAGTTGCAAGCCTAAAAGACTTCGAGAAAATATTATAAAATTCGAAGGTTTGACCATTCACTATTGACTATTCACTTAAACGAAGCAAAGCTTCGTTTAAACCACCATGATCTCTTTCTCCTTAGCCGCAAGATGTTTTTCCACCAGGGAAATGAATTTATCCGTAAGTGCCTGTGCTTCTACTTCGGCATCTTTGCATTCATCTTCGCTCAGGCCATCTTTTTGCAGTTTCTTGATATCTTCTATCGCATCCCTGCGAATATTGCGGATAGAAACTTTTGCATTTTCCCCTTCGCCATTACATCTTTTCACCAGTTCTTTACGCCTTTCTTCGGTGAGTGGCGGCAGGAACAGGCGGATGGTAACCCCATCGTTCTGAGGGTTGATGCCGATGTTGGCAGCTATGATGGCCCTTTCGATCACCTGCAGCATATTTTTTTCCCATGGCTGAACGGCGATGGTACGTGCATCCAGCGTATTGATGTTGGCTACCTGGCTGATCGGGGTTGGGTTGCCGTAATAATCCGCCATGATACCGTCGAGCATTGCGGGAGTAGCTTTGCCGGCCCTGATCTTTGCCAGTTCTGTTTCAAGATGGGTGATGGCTTTTTCCATTGAAGCCGTAGTATCGTCTATGATTAAATTTAATTCTTCTGTCATGGTTGAAAATTGCTTGGGTGCAAATGTATAGAAAATTACGAATTACGAATTAAGAATTACGAATGGGTTCACATTTACGGACGTACGATTATCTATCAAAATTTCCGTTAGAAAAATTCGTAATTCGTAATTTCCAATTCGCAATTGATTTTATTCTGCTTCCAGCGGTTGTTCTGTAGCGAAAGCAATGATCTTGTGGGATTTGATGATCTCTTTTTCAGGCATGCTGCTGATGTACAGGTTCCTGGCTTTCTGGCGAAGCATGTATAAAATGCCTGTAAGCGTAGAAGCACCCAAAAGAAGGATACCGATGATCAGGGTAGTATTGAGGTTCCTCATCAGGAAAGCCGATACGATAAAGCCTGTAGCCACCAATGCACAGGAAAGGGTGATCTTTTTGTGTGTAAAGCCAAGGTCCAGCAGGAAATGGTGTACATGGTTCCTGTCGGGACTGAATGGTGATCGCCTGTCGAGGATGCGAACCGCAAATACCCTCAGGGTATCAAATAATGGGATCAGCAATACGGCAAAACCAATAGCCGGTGAAGAGGCGATCGGGAAAGGATTGCCCGGTGCGCCTGCGATGTTGATGAATTTGATAACGAGTATCGAATTTACCGTACCGAGCAGGAGCGAACCGGTATCGCCCATGAATATCTTTGCCGGAGAAAAATTGTAGATAAGGAAACTTACCAGGCAGCCTGTAAGGGAAAAAGCCAGCACCGCGTAAGCCGTTTGGCCTACATACATGAAATAAGAACCGAATGCGATAGTGGTGATCAGCCCGAGTGTACCCGCAAGCCCGTCGACCCCGTCGATGAGGTTGAAGGAGTTGGTGATAACGATGATGGTGAAAAAGGACAAGGTAACGCTGGCGATATAAGGTATTTCGTGAATACCCAGGAAACCGTGCATGTTATTGATGTGTATTCCACCGAATTTGATGAGGATGCCGGCAGCTATCAACTGGCCGATGAATTTCTTGCTGGCCGATAAGATCATGATATCATCCTTGATGCCAAGGAAGAAAATAACGATTGTGGCTGCTACAAAGTATTGAAATTCAGGGTTTACACCTGTTGGAACACCCATTAATACGGCGATAATGAAACCCGCAAAAATGCCTAACCCACCAAGAGTAGGGATGACGGTTTTATGCACTTTCCGTTCATCGGGTTCATCAAACAATTTTTTTGCTTTTGCTACCTGTATGATTACAGGTATGGAAAAAAAAGTTATAATAAACGACAGCGCTGAGCTTAGTAAGATTTTATCCATGCAAAAGGTTTATTTAACCCAGGTGTGATACAAAAGTATTGAATATGTTCTGTAGATAAACATTTTTTTAACAGAAATATTAGCCTGCAATTTTCATACCCGAATAATCTTCCGTATTAATGTTGATAACTTAACGGTTAATTTTAAAACTTATTACCTCACTATCTTGAATTCGGGGCATTTTTCTTTTGTGTGTTGCCGGCTTTAAACTAGGTTTGTAATCAAATTTTAACTAAAAATCAAGTTATGGCCAATCTCAAGGAAACTGCCTCTCAAATAAGACGAGATATTGTACGAATGGTTCACGGTGTTCAAAGCGGTCACCCGGGTGGCTCTTTAGGCTGCACGGAGTTCTTCACCGCTCTTTATTTTGACGTGATGAAACATAATCCCGATTTCAAAATGGATGGTATCGGCGAAGACGTATTCTTTTTAAGCAACGGGCATATTTCACCTGTTTTCTATAGCTCACTGGCAAGAAGCGGGTATTTTCCGGTAGCGGAATTGTCTACCTTCCGTAAGATCAACAGCCGTCTGCAAGGACATCCGACCACTCATGAGCATCTGCCGGGTATAAGGGTAGCGAGCGGTTCCCTAGGGCAGGGTATGAGCGTGGCCATCGGTGCGGCATTGGCAAAAAAACTGAATAAAGATAATTCGACGGTATATTCCCTGCATGGCGATGGGGAGCTGGATGAAGGACAGAACTGGGAAGCGATCATGTTTGCGGGAGCAAAAGCGGTGGATAACCTGATCTCTACTGTTGACTGGAACGGGCAGCAGATCGATGGCCCTACCAAAAAAGTGATGGATCTTCAAAATCTTCATGCAAAATTTGAAGCGTTTGGCTGGATAGTGACCGAAATGGAAGGGAATGATATGGATGCGGTAGTTGCCGGACTGAACAAGGCAAAATCTTTGCTGGGCAATGGTAAACCGGTAGTGATCCTCATGAAAACAGTGATGGGCAAAGGGGTGGATTTCATGGAAGGGTCGCACGAATGGCATGGCATCGCTCCAAATGATGATCAACTGAAAGCGGCGCTGGCGCAATTGCCGGAAACGCTCGGGGATTATTAAGTCAATAGTGAATGGTGAATAGTCAATGGTCAAATCTTCGAAGGTTCCTGGGTTTGGCAGGTTTATAAAGTCAGAAATTTTTAAAGTAAAAGGTCAACGAAAATCGTTGACCTTTTACTTTGATATAATATGACTTCTGTAAATAGAAACTTCCCTGAACATAAACACTTCGAAGGTTTGACCATTGACTATTCACTATTGACTACTTAAGTTCTATCGGCTGCCTCGATGCCTTGAACGAAGGAAACCACGATGCAATAAACGTAATTGCCAGTGCCGTTCCGCCAACCAGCAGAAAATCGGAAGCGATCAGTTTTACAGGAAAATAATCTATCAGGAATGAGCCACCCTGAAGCTTGATAAGTTTGAATTTGAGTTGAAGCAAACAAACGATCGTGGCCAGTGCTATGCCCGCAATGGCGCCCAGCAGGCCGAGCAGCAGACCTTCGCTCAGAAATATTTTTTGAATGCCCCACCTGCTGCTGCCGATGCTTTGCAGTATGCTGATATCTTTTTGTTTTTCGAGTACCAGCATGGTGAGAGCGCTTACAATGTTGAATGCAGCGATGATGATGATGAGTGTGAGCACACCATAGATCGCCCATTTTTCGAGGCGCATGGTGGAGTAGAGATTGCTGTTTTGCTGGTAGCGGGTCTGTACCAGGTATTTATTGCCGAGCAGTTGTTGTACGAGTAGGCGGGTCTTATTGATATCTGAACCTTCTTTGAGTTTTATTTCAGCAGCAGAATATTCGTCTGCGGCAAATCCCATCTGTTGCTTGATGAAGCCGATGTTGGTGATAGCGTAATTGTTGTCAAAATCCTGCTGGATGATAAAAACGCCGTTGGCGGATACATTGCCTTCGCTGAGTGATTGCAGCGGATCCATGCTGGTTACATTTTTTTTAGGAAGCGTTACGGTGAGATGTTCGTTGGGGATGGCCGGGTTGAAACTGATGCCTGCTGCATTCTGAATACCATAACCTACTACCAGCCCGGGATTGTCGATGGTGCCAACGTTGAATTCGCCATTGCTTATTTTGCCGGGCACGCCACTCACTTTTTCGAAATTATCATCCACCCCTTTTACCGTAAGGAAGGTTTGCGCTTCCCCGTTTTGAAGTATGGCTTTGTCTTCGGCCACCATCGACACCGCGGAGATATAAGGCTGTTGCTGCAACTGCTTTAATTGTGCGGCTGTAAAAATAAATGTTTTGCCGGCCGGCGGAACTATCTTGAGATCAGTATAAAACGAAGAATACAAAGACTTTACGAGGTCCTCAAAACCATTGAATACACTCAACACCAATACCTGGCAAAATGTAGCCAAAGCGATCACACCGGTAGTTACCCACGCAATGATGTTGATGGCATTAGCTGATTTTTTAGCTTTGAAGTATCTCCAGGCAAATGTAGAGTACAAGTTTAGAGTTTAGGGTTTAGAGTTTAGGAGAGGTTTAGGGAGCTTAGAGGTTTAGAGAGTTTAGAAGTTGGGAGTTTGAAAAGTTTAGAGAATTTGCTTCATAAAAAACATTGCAGAGAGAGCTCAGCTAAATTCCTAAACTTCTCCTCAACCCTAATCTCTAATCCCTAATCCTTTTTCTTAATCTCCTTAAATAACTGCTCCATCTTATCTACATATTCCAATGTGTCGTCAATATAAAAACTAAGTTTTGGAATGCTGCGCAACTGATGCTTTACCCTTGCAGCGAGTTCGCGTTTTATTTCCCATGCTCTTTCTTCAATGGCTTTCAAAGCGCTGATGGGATCGGCTACTTTAAAAAAGCTGAGGTATACACGGGCATCAAACAGATCGGGGGTGATCTTTACCGAAGCGATCGAGATCATTCCTCCATCCATCATCGCCAGGCCAAGCCGCTGAAATATTTCATTCAGGTCTTTTTCCAGTACTGCCGCCACCTGCTTCTGCCTCTTTCCTTCTAACATAGTTGTAAACTTTAAGAAGCAAAAATAGCTTAAAAAATGCAATCTATGATCTAAGATGTATGATCTATGATCTCATCAGGTTCGAAGTCCTTTCAATTCAGGGCAAAAACTTCCGTTAAAAAAAATCATAGATCTTACATCATAGATCATACATAAAAAGGAACGATTGCTCGTTCCCTTTACTATAATCCTTTTAGAATCTTCTTATTTCACGATCCCCATCTTAGCCTCGATGCTCAAAGTAGCATGCGGTACGGCCCTCAAACGGGCTTTATCGATCAGTTTGCCGGTTACGCGGCAGATACCGTAAGTTTTATTTTCGATACGCATCAACGCTTTTTCCAGGTGATCGATGAAAGTGATCTGGCGGCTTGCCATCTGGCTCAGTTGTTCCCTTTCCATGCTCAGGCTTCCGTCTTCCATGGTCATGTAGCGGTTATCGCTTTCATCACCACCCATTTCGTCTTTACGGGTGATCAATCCCTGCAGGTAAGCCAGTTCTTTTTTTGCCGCCCCCAGCTTACGCTGGATCAGTTCCCTGAATTCCTGCAGATCGGTGTCGCTGTAACGCACGATCGGAGCTCCCGGGTCGTTTTTCACTTCATCCAATACGGATTTCGTGAAATCCGGAGAATATTTACGGGCAGTTTTTGTATTGGTCTTAGGTATCACCACTGGTTTTGCCGGGGTAACCTTGATATCTTTCGGGTTCTTTGCAATTGCTTTTGCAGCTACCGGAGCTTTATCTGCTGCTTTAGCAGGAGCTTTTGCCGGAGTTTTTTCAGGTGTCTTTGGAGTTACTTTTTTCAAATCTGGTTTTTTGGGTGCTACAGCCACAGGTTTTTTCGCCACAACTTTCGCAACAGGTTTAGCAATTGGTTTCGCTACTGGCTTTGCAGTCTTCGAAACCGGTTTAACAACTGGTTTAGCCGATTTTTTAACCGGAACTGGTTTGGCAACCGCTTTTGCAGCAGGCTTGGCGGCTTTTTTCGGAGCTGGCTTAGCAACAGGTTTTACCACTTTTTTCGGAGCAGGCTTGGCTACCGCCTTTTTAGGGGCTGGTTTGGGAGCAGGTTTCGCCGCTTTTTTCGCTGGCGCTGCTTTTTTTACCGGTTTCGGAGCAGGTTTGGCTGCTTTTTTTGGGGCCGGTTTTGGAGCTGGCTTTTTGGTTGCTGCTTTAGCTGCTGGTTTTTTGGTTGCCATATACTACTCGCTTTTTTTTAAAACATTCAGTGTTAAGGGATAATCGTTTACTTCAATTTGAATGCCAGTTGCCAGATGGGGTACAAATTCAAGGGTATCTGCCAAAATTTCGCGGCAAATATAATCTTTAAATTCAATTAATGAAGGTTGCAGGTCAGCATTTTCGTTTATCGTCACGATTATACGGTCTGTAAGCTCAAATCCACTGTCTTTGCGTATATTCTGCACCCTGTTTACGAATTCCCGGGCATTCCCTTCGCTTTTCAGCTCAGGGGAGATCACGATGTCGAGGGCAACGGTAAGCGATCCTTTGCCCGCAATTTCAAAGCCCGGTATCTCATCGGTGATGATCTCCAGGTCTTCGCTGTTTATGACAATCGGCTCCTCGCCATTGGCAACTGCCTCACTATTAAGTACATAATCTCCTTTCTGTACCTGTTCGATCAACGTATTATCGAATTTTTCTATTTCTCCGGCAGCCCATTTCATTTTTGCTCCCAGTTTTTTACCCAATGTCTTGAAGTTGGCTTTCGCTTTCTTACGGATGAAATCATTGTCGGCTGACAGGATATCCACTTCCTTGATATTGGTTTCCGCTTTGATGATCTCTTCCACCAGCCTGATATTTTCAGCCATTCCGGCATCCATCGCCGGGATAAACACCTTCTGCAATGGCTGGCGAACCCTGATATTCACCTTTTTGCGCAGCGACAATACCAGCGAAGACGCATCCTGTGCCAGCTGCATCCTTTTTTCCAGTCCTTCATTGATGAACGCCTCATCCGCTTTAGGGAAATAAGCATGGTGCACCGAAGCGGTATCAAAACGATGGGTCACTTCATTGAGATTATTGTATAACCAGTCAGCAAAGAACGGCGCTACCGGGGCTATCAGCCTGCTCAACGTTTCCAGGCATTCGTACAGGGTCTGGTAAGCTGATATTTTATCGTGCTCGTATTCACCTTTCCAGAACCGGCGGCGGCAAAGGCGCACATACCAGTTGCTCAGGTGGGTATCCACAAATTCTTCGATGGCACGGCCGGCTTGCGTAGGCTCGTAGGCATCAAAATTTTCGGTCACGTTCTTGATAAGCGTGTTGAGGGAGGACAAGATCCACTGATCTATTTCCGGCCTTTCGCCGAGCGGTATATAACTTTCTTTGAAAGAAAATTTATCTACGTTGGCATACAGCGCAAAGAACTGGTAAGTATTATATAGTGTACCAAAGAATTTGCGTTGCACTTCCTTAATGCCGTCTTCGTCAAATTTCAGGCTATCCCATGGTGATGCATTGGTGATGAGGTACCAGCGGGTGGCATCGGCACCGTAACTATTGATAGTGGCAAACGGATCGATCACATTGCCGAGGCGCTTGCTCATTTTGTTACCGCTTTTATCCAGCACCAGGCCATTGCTCACTACATTTTTATACGCTACGCTGTCAAACAATAGCACAGCCAGGGCATGGAGGGTATAAAACCAGCCTCTTGTCTGATCCACCCCTTCGGCGATAAAATCAGCCGGGAAATTCTGCCTGAACGTCTCTTTATTTTCAAAAGGAAAATGCCATTGTGCATAAGGCATGGCGCCACTGTCGAACCAAACGTCTACCAGGTCGGGCACACGATAAAAAATTTCATTATTTTCGAACAAACATATACTGTCTGCAAAAGGTTTATGTAAATCAATTTCTTTATCCTCAATTTTTTCTAGATATTGACTAAGAATCTCATCAGGCACATATTTAATCATAAGATGATTGAAGCCTAATATTACATTTCCATATTTAACCTGATCAAATAAAGATCTACCAATATTAGGGATACTCATGTTTAAATGCCTAGCCTGTAAATTGGGTTCTTTAGCCAATTGTTCCAAATCCCCTTGATGTTTTATAATAGCATCGGTGAACTTTGAATTTAGTAAAAAGCCTTTTTCTTTTAATTCCTCTACAGAACCAATGCATAATTCTCGTTTTGAAACTTGTGATTTCCATATCGGCAGTGGGGTGCCCCAAAAACGGCTACGACTTAAGTTCCAATCTACCATATTTTCCAGCCAATTGCCAAAGCGACCGGTACCGGTACTTGCGGGTTTCCAGTTGATTGTTTTATTTAGTTCTACCATTCTATCCTTTACAGCGGTAGTTTTGATAAACCATGCATCAAGAGGATAATATATTATAGGTTTATCAGTTCGCCAGCAATGCGGATAATTATGTTCATATTTTTCAACTTTGAATGCACGATTTTCCTTCTTTAGTCTTACAGAAATATCAATATTGACATCTGTATAATCAGGATCATCTGTATAATCTTTCACATAACGTCCGCTAAATTCACCTACACCACCTACAAATCGCCCTTGTTTATCTACTAGCGTCAGTATTCCCAAATTATTGACTTTGCCAACCTTAAAATCATCTGCGCCAAAAGCAGGTGCAGTGTGCACGATACCGGTACCATCATCAGTAGTTACAAAGTCTCCAACAATTACCTTGAATGGTTCAGCACCTGGAGTAATTGTCTGAATTTGTTCAAGGCTATTGGCTTCAAAAGGCATTAACTGATAATAGGTGGCGCCTTCGATATCTTTTCCTTTGAATTCGGTAATGATCTTCCATGGAACAGCTTTGTCGCCTTCTTTATATGCTGCAAAATCTGTATTCTCATTATCCGCTTTGAAATATTTAGATACCAGGTTTTGGGCCAGTACTAAATTATTCGGCAGGTAAGTATATGGGTTAAATGTTTTTACCAATACATAATCGATGTTCGGTCCTACCGTGAGCCCGAGGTTGGAAGGCAATGTCCATGGGGTGGTGGTCCAGGCCATGAAAAACAATTCTTCATTGTTTACCGCATCAAAAAGGAATGTTGTTTTGTCGCTGTGCACAGCTTTAAACATCACTACGGCGCTCGTATCTTTTACATCTTTATATGTACCTGGCTGGTTCAGCTCGTGCGAGCTAAGGCCGGTACCCGCTGCCGGTGAATAAGGCTGTATGCTCACACTTTCATAGAGGTAGCCTTTTTTGTATAATTCGCTCAGGCACCACCAGAGTGTTTCTATATAGTTATTTTCAAAGGTAACGTAGGGTTTGTCCAGGTCTACCCAGTAACCCATCTGTTTGGTGATCTCATCCCACTTGTCTTTATACTGCATCACCACTTCGCGGCATTTCTTATTATAATCTTCTACGGATATCTTTTTACCGATATCTTCTTTGGTGATGCCCAGCAGTTTTTCAACGCCCAGTTCTATCGGAAGGCCATGGGTATCCCATCCGCCCTTGCGTTTTACCTGGAAACCCTGCATGGTTTTGTAACGGCATACGAGGTCCTTCAGCGTACGGGAGATCACATGGTGAATACCCGGCATACCATTGGCACTTGGCGGGCCTTCAAAAAATACGAAGGGCGTGTTTCCCTCGCGGATATCGACACTTTTCTGAAAAGCTCCTGTTTCATTCCATTTGGTCAGTACCTGGCTGCTGATATCGGGTAAATTGAGTTGCTGGTATTCCTTGTATGTAGACGACATGTGAAAATTCTCCTTTATACTGTTTAATAAGTGCGCAAAGGTAATAAAAAACCTTGGGGGTTTTGCTTAACAAACCTCAGGGGTTTCCCTCAACCCCGAAGGTTGAAAGAAACCCTCCGGGGTTTCCCCTTTAACCCCGGAGTGTTTGGACTAAAACGCCCGGAGGTTGAAAGAAAACCTCCGGGGTTGTAAGCCCCATGGTTTGATTTTTATCAACAAAAACCAACTTTGGGCTTTAATTTGTTACATATAATATGGTTACAGGTTATCGGAATTGAAACCCGGACTTTTCTGAAACCGGAAGTTTTTTAAGCACTTTGAAGTTCAGGCAATTAACATAAAATGTGGAAAAACGGAACGTAATTTTTTTTCTAAAACATTTGCGGTTTTCCACATTTCGGATTCTTTGGCATAGTATTCGTAAATATCCAAAACGAAAACAAAAACAGATTATCCAATTAAAACATGAATGTATGAAAAATGCTTTTTTAATACTATGTGCAGGTCTAATGTTGAGCGTTTCCGCCAATGCACAAACCAAGAAGAAAAAAACTACAGAGCCTAAAGTTGTTGTTCCTGAAAATATCAATTCTTCTTTCGCCAGCGCAAATGCAGGTGTAGAAAACAGCAAATGGAGCAAAAACTACACTGGTAATTATGTTGCCAGTTTCACCAATACTTCCAGCCTTCAACAGAGCGCAGAATACAATGCAAAAGGTGACCTGGTAAAAACTACCACCACGTATGATATAGCTGCTTTGCCTGCAAATATCACCACTGCATTGCAGAATGGTTATTCAGATCTGAAAGTTACAGAAGCATCAAAAGTAGAAGTACCTGGTGTAACGCCTTTTTATAAAGTAAAAGTTGAAAACGGCGAAACAAAAAAACAAAAAACATTACTGATCAGTGAAGAAGGGTCGATCACTGAATAAAGATTTTGCTGGTTTAGGGTTTTATTAGGGTAAAACGGGGGTAATCTTACTCCCGTTATTTTAAATTATTACATTTTCCTTTTCCTATATAAGAATCTCGTAGAAACACGGTTCCGTTTTAAAATTCAATCCCAAAGAAGAAGAGAATGCACCTCTGAAGCATCACTTTACTTCAAACACAAGCACAAAAAAAGCCCCGGAACTCCGGGGCTTTTTTTATTTCTGTTGCTTTTTTCTGTGCAGTCAACCTGATCATATTACCATTTGCCAGGAAAATATGCGGATAAACAAGCCGGTAAACATTTTATTTTTAGGATTTTTATCGCTGCAGCTTATTCAATCATCAGAGTTTTATCGCGATCGTTCCAATTACCTGCCTTGGTGCAATAGGATTGATGCTATAGTTTTCATGAACATAATAATTGTATGTGTTAAACAGGTTGGAAACCTTTGCCAGCAGCGAGATACGGCTGAAAGTATATCCTGCGGAAATATCTACGGTAGTAAAACCATCCACCGGAATCAACCTGGAATAGGTTTGCACCTGCTGTTGCGTATTGTTCCAGCCTCCAAAACGTTTGCCGGTGTAAAAAGCAGCCGCACCGATCTTAAGCCCTGTCACTTTTCCTTTCTGGAAAGTGTAAAATATGCTGCTGTTGGCTGTATGCGCCGGAGTGTTTACCAGTCTTTCCCCTTCAATATAATTTCCCTTACCTGGTTTGATATCGGTATAACGCATGTTGTTATAGCTGTAGCCTGCCAATATATTCAATCCTTTCACAGGCTGGCTGCTGATGTCGAGTTCAATACCATCGCTGGTTGTTTCACCAACCAGTTCTTTAAGCGCAGTATTATTATTAGGGGTTATGCCATCTGCTGCAAATTGAGCAGTCTGGGCCAGGTTATTATTGATGATCTTGTAAAAAGTAAGGTTAGCCGATAATTTCCCTTTAAAAAAATCATTCTTGATACCGATCTCATATTGGTCGATGATGGAAGGCGATAATGCGTTGTTAAAAACATCGGTTCCGGAATTGACTGAGAAGGAATTTGCATAACTGGCAAATACCGACATGATGGGCGAGGGCTTATATACCAGGCCTACACGCGGCGAAAATGCGTCGTCTTTTTTACGGATGCCTTTTGCTATGCTGTCTTTTAGCAGGTAAGTGGTGGTCACGGGGCGTGATTCCTGCTGCGACCAACGCAGGCCGGCCAGTAATTTGAATTTTGCTGAAAGGCTGATCAGGTCCTGGACATATATGCCCATACGGTTAAGTGGCGTTTGTGCCTTTGTAACTTTATTGGCTGCCGGGATATCCGTGCGCTGTACAAATTTGCCGGGATTCAGGATATTTAAAGAATCATACAATGTAGGATTGTTGAAAGTGAATGAAGTGGTGCTGTAATTGTCAGCATCTACGCCCGCCAGCAAGGTGTGTACTATCTTTCCGGTATTGAACTTTCCCTTCAGGTCAACCTGGCCGATCACATAGTTTTCGGTCGATAATATTTTATTAAGCGGGCGGCCCCAGTCGCCGTCGGCATCCGCCTGGATCCTTTCGGTAGAGTAATAATCTCTCTTATATTGTTGGTAAGAACCAGTAAAGTTTATGTTCCAGTTATTATTCAGGTCATGTTTAACGGTCGCTGTAGCCGTGGTTTGTTTAGCTTTATTATATTGCCAGGATGTGCCAAAAAATGCAGATCGTGGTACATCGGCAATCTTTGTATTATTGAGTGACCCGATCCCAAAATCTGGCGTGAAATCAGTATCCAAATAATCGGCCTGCAACAATAATTCCGTCCTTTTGCCAAGTTTAAACAGTACGGAAGGATTTATATAAAAACGTTTTGACTGTACCTTGTCCCTGTAACTATCCGCTCTTTCGTAAGTACCGTTTACGCGAAAGGCGATTGTTTTCGATAGCGGGCCATAAACATCAAAGGATGGTTTGATCAATCCATAACTTCCGGAACGGATAGAAAATTCGCCACCATAGTTAAACTTCGGCTGTTTGGTAACCATATTTATAATACCACCCGGCGATACGTTTCCGTATAGTATGGCGGCACTGCCTTTCAATATCTCTACTTTTTCCAGCGAACTTACTTCCGGCATCACACCGCTATTAACTCTCGATCCATTCTTAAACATATTGGTGCTTGAAAAAGCATATCCACGGGCCGAAAAGCTTTCCTGCGTGCTGCCGCGGGTAGTGGAAAGATATACGCCGTTCACATTTTTGATCACATCGCTGAGGCGCTGCGACTGCTGGTCGCGGATCACCGTTTGGCCAATGACAGCAATACTTTGCGGCAGATCCATCGGGTTGATATTTACTTTTCCAACCGATACCGGTTGTGCATTCAACCCTTTTTTTGCACTCACAATAACTTCTTCCAGTTCCTGTGCATTTTCTGATAAAATAAAATTCAAGACAGCTGGTCCAGCTCCTGAAAAGTCGACTGTTTTTTCCTGGGTCTTTAATCCCACAAAAGAAACTACGATCGTTGATTTTCCGCCGGAGATATTTGTCAATGAATAATTTCCTTTTGAATCACTATGTGTTGTATTGCCATTTTGCCCTTTCACCTGGACATTTACCATGGCAGCTTTTTGCCCGTCGCTGGTGGTTATTGTGCCGGTGATGCTGTTTTGAGCAGTTGAAATAAAGCCTGAAAATAAAAATCCGATAAGCAGTAATAATTTTCCCATGATCCCGAGGTTTTTTTAATGAGGATGCAAAGGAACAACAGCCTTCCTGATCAAAAGTGCCGTATCCGGAAAAGCGCTTACGCAAGCGGTAAAAGATCAGAAAAAATAGCCGGTTAGTGGATCAGCAACTCGCAAGGCTTGATGCCTGTATGCTTTTTGAAAGCGGTACTGAAATGGGAAATGGAAGAGTAGCCAAGCAGTAAGGAAACTTCGGTTACGCTAAGCCCTTTATCGTACAAAAGATACTTCGCATGTTCCATGCGCTGGCTCTGGTAGAAGTCGAAAATGGTGGTACCGAAAATTTCTTTGAACCCTTTTTTCAGGTAACATTCATTGATGGCCACTTTACGGCTCAAGGCCTTGATGGTGATAGGTTCGCCGATGTGTTGCAATAATATTTCCCTTGCTTTGATGATCTTTTCCCTGTCGGCTTCGTTTGCCAGGAACTTGCAGGTGAAAGAGCTTTCTACTTTTTCGCCGAGCATACAATCCATACTGTACAGCAGGAGGATCTGCGTCTGTGCGTTGATGAAAATATTTTCGAGCGTATCGGTGTAAGTGTGGTTCAGGAGTGCTTCGATCGCCATCCTTGTTTTTCCGCAAAGCGGCAGCATCTTACTGAAAGAAGTGGTGTGCTTGAATGATAACACATTGTCGGTAAGGCTGGTAGGAGAGTGGTGCGCTTTCGCAAACTGGTGCAGGTAATTAGCTGAAAAACTGAAGCTGAGTACATCCACACTGTCCACTTTTTCGATACAGCTCTTGCTTTTATTCAGTTTGCAATAATCACATTCCGATTCTTTCTGACGGCAGTAAACGTTGCCGCTGACGCAAAAACGGAGTTCCAGATAATTCTGCTCAGGGTCATTTTTTGCATAATGGTACACCAGTACGCCGGTATCTTCAATGTTCCACTGCGGCTGTTTTTTATATCGGGTGATGCCATAGCGTACGGAACCCGGAACGTTGCGGACAACTTCCTGCAGCGTTTCGATCTCTTCCTGCATGAAGGGTTGCTTACGCGCCAGTGATAATATGCTGAGTGGTTGATACATTGAAAAATTTCGATGCAAATATACGACAAGGATTCGAATAAACAAATCGATGTTTAAACTCGAATAGTGAATGGTGAATGGTGAATAGTGAAATCTTTGAGGTTTTCACTTTATCCGGAAGTGTTTTAAACCCTCATTGCCGCCATATGGCTCCAAGACCAACGGCGAAGTATTGTCCAATGCCAAAAGTGAAGGGAGGTTGTTTTTCTCTCAGAGAAACCTCCGTTTACTCTTGTTCTCCGCGGTAGAGTTTTCGTTAAGAAATTGTTCACAAAATCTCCTTCAAATAGACCGTTTAGCACTAGGTTAACCCGCCTATTTTCGTTACATTTGCAGGAATGTCGGGTTCCGACATGTCTTAAAGGTTTTAAAGTATTTATGAGCAACGAAACAGAAGAAATCCTAGCCCAGGCAAAAGGCAATTACAGTGCCGACAGTATCCAGGTTTTAGAAGGTTTAGAAGCAGTCCGCAAACGTCCCGCGATGTATATCGGCGATATCAGTATCAAGGGGTTGCATCACCTTGTATACGAGGTGGTGGATAACAGTATCGATGAGGCATTGGCCGGCTATTGCAAAAACATTTTTGTCACCATCAATGAAGATAATTCCATCACCGTACAGGATGATGGACGCGGTATCCCTACCGGCATGCACACCAAAGAAAACAGGAGTGCACTGGAAGTGGTAATGACCGTGCTTCACGCCGGTGGTAAATTCGATAAAGGATCTTACAAAGTATCCGGTGGTCTTCACGGGGTGGGGGTGAGTTGCGTAAATGCACTCAGTACCAAACTGCATGTGACCGTAAACCGGGAGGGCAAGAAATTCGAGCAGGAATACGGCATCGGTATCCCGAAATATCCCGTAAGGGAGATCGGTACCAGCGAAACAACCGGTACTACCGTTCAGTTCTGGCCCGATGGCACCATTTTCACCACTACCGAGTATGTTAAGGATATCCTGGAAGGCCGTTTGAAAGAACTGGCATTTCTGAACCGTAAGCTGAGCATCACACTTACCGACCTGCGTGAACTGGATGATAACGGAAAAGCCTATACCAGGAATTTTTACAGCGAAGGCGGTATTGAAGAATTTGTAGCGCAGATCGACAAGAATGCCAACAGGCAGCCATTGATACCACAGGTGATCTATTGCGATGGCCATGATGAAAAAAGCAACGTAGCGGTAGAAGTAGCGATGATCTACAACGCCAGCTACCAGGAGCATATCTTCAGTTATGTAAATAATATCAATACCATCGAAGGTGGTACGCATGTAGCGGGTTTCCGCAGGAGCATCACCCGTGTTTTCAAAAGTTACGGCGAAAAACAGGGGATGTTTGAAAAAGCGAAAGTGGCTATTGAGGGCGACGATTTCCGCGAGGGGATCAGTGCCATCATTTCGGTGAAAGTGCCGGAACCGCAGTTTGAAGGCCAGACTAAAACCAAGCTGGGTAACAGTGAAGTGATGGGTATCGTGGATACCACTTTGAGCCGGGTATTGGAAGCATACCTGGAAGAAAACCCGAAAGATGCCAAAACCATCATACAAAAAGTGATACTGGCCGCACAGGCCCGTGCCGCAGCTAAGCGTGCACGTGATATGGTGCAGCGCAAAAGCGTATTAGTAGGTGGTGGATTGCCGGGTAAACTGGCAGATTGTTCCGATAAAGATCCGGGAAAATGTGAGCTGTTCCTTGTCGAAGGGGATTCGGCGGGTGGTACGGCGAAGCAGGGCCGCGACCGAAGCTTCCAGGCTATCCTGCCGCTACGTGGTAAGATACTCAACGTGGAAAAAGCAATGGAGCACAAGATCTACGACAATGAGGAGATCAGGAACATGTTTACCGCCCTTGGCGTTAAGATCGGTACGCCGGAAGATCCGAAAGCGTTGGATACATCAAAACTGCGTTACCATAAGCTGATCATCATGACGGATGCCGACGTGGATGGTAGCCATATCGCCACGCTGATCATGACCTTTATCTTCCGTTATATGAAAGAGCTGGTAGAACAAGGGTTCGTATATATTGCGCAGCCACCGCTTTACCTCATAAAAAAAGGAAAAGACCAGGAATATGCCTGGACGGATGCAGAACGTAAGGCGTTGATCCAGCAATTTGGACAAGGGAAAGATGATAGCGTAAATACGCAGCGATATAAAGGTTTGGGTGAAATGAACGCAGAACAGTTATGGGAAACCACTATGAACCCGGTAACCCGTACCTTGAAGCAGATAACCCTCGATAGCCTTACCACGGCTGATGGCGTGTTCAGTATGCTGATGGGAGATGAAGTACCGCCAAGGCGCGAATTCATTGAAAGTCATGCTAAATATGCTAAAATAGATGTGTAACAGATAAGAGTGACGATTTATATTATATGAGAAGAGCCCGGAAACCCCGGGCTCTTCTCATATAATAATATGTATTATTTCGGTAAAAAGCCCGATTTTATATATTATAAATTAACCAAATATTTACCTATTTTACAGCTAATTTTGGTGATACCAATAAATTTAGTAGCTTGTACTTGTATTACGGTTCATTGACCATATTTATAAACTATAAATTCGATTAAAATGAGTAACATGTTAACAGCTTATTGCATGAAAACAAAGGAAAAAAACGTTCCGATGCAGGATGCAGTGATCACTAAGACTTCTCGTGGTGGCTATATGGCGCAGGGTCACGATGGAAAAGGAAACAAAATGACAACCATGCTTGCTGAAGCTAAAGCATTGCAGGCCGTAAAAGACGGAGTCGCAAAGAAAAGCTGGTAATTCAGTTATAAACTAATTGCGGAAGCCACCCATTGGGTGGCTTCTTTATTTGCAGTAGTCAACTCATGGGAGTAGACAACTCCCATGAGTTGACTACTCGACGATCTTCTGTATATATAACAGCTTTCCATCAGCCATGATACCGGTTACAATCACCCGGAATTTTTTGCTGTTGTCGGAATTGTAAAATGAGATGGGGATCGTCTGCGAACACTTCTTACTGTTCAGGTAAGGGATAGGTGTTTTAAAAGCCAAAATGGCTTCAGAAAATCTGAAGCCATTTCGGTCTATTCAATTATTTTTTCCATGTAAAGCAACTTGCCCTCGGCGTTCATACCGGTAAGGGTTACACGAAACTTTTTCGCATGGTCACTGTTGTAAAATGGAATGCGTAGCGTCTTGTTTTCGGCGCTGGTTTCCAGGTAGGGGTTCCAGTAAAGTGTGGTGCGGTTATCGGGTACGGCCTTATTATTGTTTACAGAATAATCGGGCGAAAAGAATTCTTTTACAGTGGCATAACCTTCTATGCTGAGAGAAGATAAATTGTCTCTTGGACTGGCTAAGATATCGCCTCCTTTTCTTGTGAAAATTGCCAGTACACCACCGGCGCCACCACCTTCAGCCCCTACGAAGCCACTACCGCGGATCTGCACCACAGCAATATCACGCATCGGGATGGTAGCAGCATAATAAGTGTCGGACTGTACGCCATCGATGAAAATGGTCATGGGCAACAAGCCTCCGGCAAGGCTCCTGGTAGCACGGTAGTTGATAAAGTATTCCGAACCGCTGCCGCTGATACTGAGGCTGCTTTCCCTTCCTTTGAGGTACTCGAAAACATTGCGGTAAAAACCTGATTCAGGGTAGGTGATAAAATCAAGCGTTTTACCGTAACCGGTAGAGAATAAACCAGTAAGGTAACGTTGCTGTACGATGCTTGTTTTGCTTTTTGCTTTTACAGAAGCAAGCCTTATTTCCTGCAGCGATATCAATCTTTTTTCATCGTCCTGCGAAAGCCTCGCCAGCGAACTTCCATACAATTCTTTTACCGTGGATGAAATGCCCGGCACAGATGAAATGTCGCCTACAGGTTTTATTTCTCCATAGATCGGGCGAGGCGCTGCAACAAAAAGTTTCGACAATGGAAGGTTGTACATGCTCAACGAAATACTTTTGTTTTTGGCAGTATTCAGCTGAAAACTCATTTTTGCTGAATCCTGGAAGATCATTCCGGGAATTTTGAAATCACCTTTTTCGTCAATATGCACAGTAAAGAATTCATTGGAAGAATCTTTGCTGCTCATAAATACATTCATATCCGCATTCGTCACCATCACATTGTTCCTGGGCGCATAATAGGCTTTGCCGTATGCAGAAATATAGTTTTCGTCTTTATACGACAATCCCGGGAAGTTTTTGCTGATGATCTGCGCCCAGCTGAAATTTCTCCACCCGTTCGTCATCATCACCAAATCAAGGTATTCCCTGCTTTCCTGGTTGTCATTTTCAAAATAATACAACGGGTTGTGGATATAACCTTTGATGTCATTCGTCAGCATCAGCCTGCTGATAATATTTTCCCTGTTGTCTGTCGGTATCTCACGATCAACGTCAGTAACCGATACAGAATATGTTCCGGGGATGCTGTCTTCCACGGTGAAGGAGAATGAATTTTTTTTGCGTTCCACCAGCGACACCGTATCTGCTTTAAAGATTCCCTTCACCAAAAATTCATTGTTGCCGACAAATAACATACGCTCTGCCAGTGGCTGATCTTCTTTATTAAACACAGTGAGCTGCAGGATCCCCGAAGGCAACGTAGCAAGTGGCAGCTGGCCTTTTACGAGCATGCCCGCACTGGAAAGATCCTGGCGAAAAAGAACGGTATTTTCCATCACGCCAAGAAGATAGGCGGGACGTTGGTTATCGTTGCTGACTTTTTCTTTATTGACAATGAAGAATTTTTTGTCGCCAGCTGTCTGTATCATCAGCGAAAAGCCGGAAATTTTTACCGCAGGTAAAGCGATCTTTTGCATGCCTCCGGGGAAATTGCAAATAGCTGTATAAGACTGATCGGGTTGTGGGATGAAAGCAAATTTTCCCATTCCGTCGTGCACTGTTTTAAATATGGCTACATTGTTACCTTCACGGTCAACGACCTCACCTTCACAATAAACTGGCGTGCCATACTGATCCGACATCTTAAACGCGACCACAGCCGGTAAACCTGCCACCATGTTTCCCCCTTCGGGTAAAAAATAAGCCCGTGTCTCCGCTGCACTGCTCTTAGCTATAGCCTTTGAAGGATTGAAAACCTGTAATTGTTTTTCGTAAAAAAAGATATTGCCGAAATTCTGCATACGCCTGGTATAGGCTCTTACCGTGTAATTCATCTGTGGCAGATCCTTGTCGAGATCAAAATTGCCTACAGCGCTGCCCGCCAATACAGGCAGTATTTTTCGGCTGATCACCCTGCCCGAATCGTTCAGCAACTCCACATTCAGCGAAGTACTGTAAAACGAAGGGGACACACCTGCAAACAGGTAGGCTTTGAACCAGACGGTTTCCCCGGCTACATAATTATCCTTATCGTAATGGAAATAGATGCTTTCGCGGGTATAATCTTTTTTTACTGACTCAAGATCTTTTTCAGGCGTTTGTGCCAGCACACTGGAAGAAAATATAGAAGCCGACAGTAATGTGGTTAGCAGGCACTTTAGCATAGCAGGGTTTTTAGTCGCGTAAATTTATGGATTTTAAGGCTAGATAGCTGCTTTGCAATGCAGTAAGGAAGTTAAATTTTTCCTGCTATTAACCTGAGCTTGTTCAAGAGGCAGTTTCATGGAAGACAGGCGTGTATTCGACAGGCTCAGGCAGACAATCTTAAAGTAACCCTGCACCCTAAACCCTAAACTCTAAACTTTTCTTCATCTTGCTCAAAAACCTCCACAGCGTATCCATATCCCTCACATCTTCCACTACCAGTATGCCGTTTTTGCCCACCTGCTTGAGTTTGGCTTTGTTGGTGGCCGTTTGTAAAAACTGCAGGATGCCATTGAATGTATCGCTTTGGAAATAAGGACTGTCGGGGTTGCTCACAAAAAAACATTTCAACGTTTCATTTTTCAGGAACATCTTTTCAAAGCCGAGTTCTATGGCTGTCTCACGGCAACGGATAGTCGTAAACAGGTCTTCCACTGGCTGCGGAACAGGCCCGAAGCGATCTTCCATTTCCTGGTGAAATGCGGTCAGTTCATTTTCTGTTTCACAATTATCCAGTCGGGTGTAAAGGCTCAGCCTTTCGGTGATGCTTTCTACATAACTGTCAGGGATCAGTATTTCGAGATCGGTATCGATCGTGCAATCTTTTACAAAATCATCCTGCTGCTGTATCTCTTCCCTGAAGAGGTCTTTGAATTCGTTTCGTTTCAATTCTTTGATGGCTTCATCCAATATCTTCTGGTACATTTCAAAACCTATTTCGGCAATGAAGCCGCTTTGTTCGCCGCCCAGCATATTGCCCGCTCCGCGGATGTCGAGGTCACGCATTGCTATCTGGAAGCCGCTTCCAAGGTCGCTGTATTGTTCCAGTGTGCTCAGCCTTTTCCGGCTGTCGGGAGGCAGTGTGCTCATCGGCGGCGCCAACAGGTAACAGAAAGCTTTTTTATTGCTGCGCCCAACGCGTCCACGCAGCTGGTGCAGATCGCTCAGCCCAAACTGGTGTGCATTGTTGATGATGATGGTATTTACATTCGGGATATCCACACCGCTTTCCACGATATTGGTACAAACCAGTACATCGTATTTCTTTTCCATGAAATCGAGGATAGTATCTTCCAGCTGATCGCCTTCCATTTGCCCGTGGGCATACGCGATGCTTACATCGGGGCAAAGCCCCTGGATCAGCCCTTTCATTTCTGCCAGGCCTTTCACGCGGTTGTGGATGAAGAAAACCTGTCCGCCTCTTTCCGTTTCATAATAGATCATATCGCGGATGGCATCTTCGTTGAAGACCATCACTTCAGTCTGTATCGGCTGCCTGTTGGGTGGTGGGGTATTGATGATGCTGAGGTCGCGGGCGCCCATCAGGCTGAATTGCAGCGTTCTTGGGATAGGCGTTGCCGTTAGTGTGAGGCTGTCTACGGTTGTGCGTAATAATTTCAGTTTTTCCTTAGCGGATACACCAAATTTCTGTTCCTCATCAATGATCATCACACCGAGGTCCTTGAACTTCACGCCACTGCCGAGCAATGCGTGGGTGCCCACTATGATATCGATCTTTCCTTCTTCCAGTTTTTTGAGTGTTTCTTTTTTCTCTTTCGCCGATTTGAAGCGGTTGATGAAATCCACCGTTACCGGAAAATCTTTCAATCGTTCGCCGATCGTTTTGTAATGCTGGTAAGCGAGGATGGTGGTAGGAACGAGTATGGCGGCCTGTTTGCCATCACATACCGATTTGAAAGCGGCACGGATGGCCACTTCCGTTTTGCCAAACCCAACATCACCGCACACGAGCCTGTCCATCGGCGCTTCTTTTTCCATGTCCCGTTTCACATCTTCACTGGCTTTGGCCTGGTCGGGAGTGTCTTCGTAGATGAAACTTGCTTCCAGCTCCGTCTGCATATAATTATCCGGGCTATGCGCAAAGCCTTGCTGGCTCTTACGTTGAGCGTATAGTTTTATCAGGTCGGTAGCGATATCTTTTACCTGCTTTTTTGTTTTTTCTTTCAGCTTGCTCCACACATCGCTTCCGAGTTTGTTCATTTTCGGAATGCTTCCCTCCTTGCCGCTGTACTTGCTGATCTTGTGCAGCGATGAGATATTCACATACAACAGATCACCATCCTTGTATTGTATCCTCACCGCTTCCTGCATGCGGCCGTTGGCTTCTATCTTCTGTAATCCACTGTACACGCCCACTCCGTGATCGATATGGCTCACATAATCTCCCGGCTGAAGTTCGCGGAGTGTTTTCAGCGTAAGCGCCTTGTTCTTGCTGAAAGCCTGTTTTACCTTGTATTTATGATATCGTTGAAAAACCTGGTGATCGGTATAACAGATCAGTTTCAGGTCGTCGTCAATAAATCCCTGGTGGATGGAAACCGGTATGGGCGTCACTTGTATCTCCGCCTTCAGATCGGTGAAGATGGTGTGTAAACGTTCGAGCTGCTTGGGATTATCAGCAAAAATGAAAATGTTGTACTGCTGCGCTTCGTATTCCTGCAGGTTTTTTATCAGCAGGTCGAACTGGCGGTTGAAAGCCGGCTGATCTTTTATGTGAAAAGAAAATGTTTTATTCTCATCAAAATACGATTTGTTCCCGATCTCAATGATATGCCGTAACCTTACCTGTTCTTCTATTTCTTTGGCCGAAATAAAATCTTCTTGCCTTACTTCCGTTTTAATATTCAGTTCCCCACTATCATCCGCTGTTGATAAACGGTTGTCAGTGGCCTGTCGCCTGTCGTCTGTCGTTTTAAACGTTTTCAACATCTCCATGAACAGCGAAAGATCTTCTTCCTGCTGCTCAATCTTTTCACGGATAAAATTCCAGTCCTCTGTCCATACTACGGTATTCTCCGGCAGGAAATCCAGCAGTGAAACTTTTTCTCCGGACTCACTTGCTTCGTCGGTGAGTTTATCCACGTTGGGGATGATGCTTACCTGCAACAATTTCCGTTCGCTCAACTGGCTTTCGGGATCGAAGATGCGGATGCTGTCTACTTCATTGCCAAACAATTCAATCCTGTAGGGCTTCTCGTTTCCGAAGGAATAGATATCGAGGATACCACCACGAACGGCAAACTGGCCGGGCTCATACACAAAATCAGTCCGCACAAAACCATACTCCACAAATTTCTGAAGCATGCCCGTCACGTCCAGCTCATCGGCCTGCTTGATACTGATGATATTATCCGATAGGGTTTTGGAAAGCACTACTTTTTCAAATAATGCTTCTGCATGCGTAACGATGATCTTTTTGGCCCCCTCCCGGCCTCCCCCAAAGGAGGAGGAGAGGCGTGTAAGCGCTTCGGTCCGAAGCATCACGTGACTGCTGTTGAGCAGCTGGTAATTTTTCTTGTTTTTAAAAGAAGAAGGGAAATAAAAGATGTCTAACGCGTTGGTGATATTTTCAAAAGAATTATGAAAATAAGCCGCTTCTTCAGCGTCGCGTAAAATGACGAGGTGATTGGTTTGCGCCGTAACCGGTTGTAAAAAAACGGATGCCAACACAAATTGCGAAGCGCTGCCGTGAAGCCCTTTCAGGTGCAGGTGCTGAGGTTTGGACAAAGTGATCCCGTTCGCTATCTGTAAACAGCGTTCGTCGTTTTTGTAAAAATTCAACAACACATCCAGGTTCATCCGGCCGCAAAGATAGTGAATGGTGAATAGTGAATGGTGAAACCTTCGTTACTTTTTGATGAAAAGCTACGCCTGTTTGAATTGTTGTACTACTATTTTATAAGATTTCTTTCAGCCCTGTCGGGGCTAAGGAGCCGCTGACGGGTTTACTAAACTTCTAACCCCTAAACCCCTAAACCTACCTCCTAATCCCTAATCTCTAAACCTTTTTAACTAACTTAGTTAAAACTACTCCATATGGCCCTTCAACCCTGGCGCACCGGGCGTGTAATAAAGATCGAGCAGCAGGCACCCGCCACCCGCCGTTTTTTTATCCAGATACCCGAGCTGGAAGTATTCGATTATCAGCCGGGGCAATTTGTTACGCTCGACCTGCCGATACACGAGAAGCCCAACAAACGCTGGCGAAGCTACTCCATTGCCAGCTGGCCCGATGGGAGTAATATTTTTGAGCTTTGCATCGTATTGCTGGAAGATGGGGTGGGGACGCAATACCTGTTTAATGAAGTAGAAGAGGGAAGCGAGATACAGCTGCGTGGGCCCGTTGGAGTTTTCACCATGCCCGACCCGATCGATAAAGACCTGTTTCTGATCTGCACCGGCACCGGTATAGCGCCGTTCAGGAGCATGCTGCATTACATCAAACTGCACAATATTCCGCATAAGAGTGTTTATCTTTTATTTGGTTGCCGTACCAAAAACGACCTGCTTTATTTCGACGAGTTGAAAGAGCTCAGCGACAGTATGCCCAACATTCACTACCTGCCTACGCTCAGCCGCGAAGACTGGGAAGGGCCTACCGGTTACGTACACACGCTGTATGAAATGATCGTGAAAGAGAATATGGAAACCGGTGAAGACGGGCAGTTACATCCGAGGCCGGCTAATTTCTATTTGTGTGGCTGGAAGAATATGATCGACGATGCCAAACTGAGGATACTGGAACTGGGGTACGACAGGAAGTGTATTCACCAGGAATTGTATGGGTAACCCCTAAATCCCTGAAGGGGACTTTGACCGGAGCGCAAAAACCCCGGAGGTTTTCAAAACCTCCGGGGTTTGGCCTTAGTACAGCGGCGGCGAGGAACGAAGCAATCGCTACGCCTTTATAATTTATATCACGAAGCAGATCATTATTCTACTGTTTATTGATCAGTGCACGCAGATCAACGCAGTTAAAAGTAACAGGAAAACAAATCGTTAACTCTCCACCTGCAATTTTTCAACCAGCCCATCCAGCACCGAAGTATCCAATTGATTTTCCCTGAAGAGGTTTATAGTGGTTTGAAGGTATTCCAGTACTTCCGCTTTTGTTTTATAGCTCTGCACGGCATTCGGGTAAAAATAATTGTCTACAACTTTCCGGCAGGTAGCTTCATAAAATTTCTTCGTATTCACCCGGTCTTTTGCTGCCACACAAACCCTCGCCAGTAATTCGTACCGGCGGATGTGATCGGCATCATAAGCAGGTAATTGGTCAATTGCTTTCTGTAGCCATTTTTTTGCCTCGGCATATTGTTTTTTTTCTGCGTAATGATATACCAGCAAAGCATAAGCAACTGCAAAAGCCTGATCACCATCGTAGGAAGTTATTTTTTCATCGCTCAGCACAGGGTGAAATGTATTTGCAAGAAAATCTTCCAGGCCTTTTGCTTCCAGCCTCTTTACGGCAGAGTCGGATGTGAAGCTGGTGGGTACCAGTTTTCGAACGATGCCTTGCATCAGCAGGTTGTCTTCAAAATAATCGTAGAACGAAGTAAAATAGATCGGCCTTGAGTTGCTGTTGTCTGCTGCTATGTTAAGAAGCAGGAGGTCGTTCATCGGCAGGTACGATTGCAGCTTTATATTTATTGCCGAAGTGGCCGTGGCTTTCTTTTGCAGGAAGCCCGCAGCTTTACCCAATGGAAATGAAAATTGTTTTACCGGTACACTGGCATAACCCACCGATGCTTCTCCCTGGTAAATATTTTCAAGCGGGAACTGTCTTTCATAGATCATCTTTTCCAACGTGGCAAAAGAAACAGAAGACGGCCCTTGATACTCTTTATTTTCGAGACAATAAACTACGTCGCCGGTAGCCTTTTCGTAAAAGCGGACAGGCGTGGTGATCTTTACGCTCATTTTTCTCCTGAGCATTTCCAGGTATATGGGCAGGCCCAGCAGGGAAGAATTGATCACAGCAATATCTTTGCGGTAACCTTCTTTTTCCTGTATGTACCAAAGCTGGTAAGTATCGTTGTCGCTGAAAGAAAACAGGATGGCGTTGCTGTCGCAGGAATTGAGGTAGTTTCTGGCCTGCACCCGGTAAGGTTCGTCGAGCGTTATCTGATCGATGAAATGGCGGGCCTCTTTTTCCCTGTCGGCAAACATCATCTGCATATAACCATGCATGTTTTCATTAAAAACTTTCAGGTGTGCATTTCCCACCAGTAAGCCGAACGCAGGGTTCCTTTTTTCCACCACCTGCAAGGTGGAGATACTTTTTTCAATATTGTATAATGCTTTATTTATTCTTTCTGCAGAAGGTATTTCTGTTCGGCCCAGCATGCGCTGAAGCGTATCGCCTTTTTCTTCGGCGCCGCCGGATTGATACCAAAGATAGGTGCTGGCGTAGGATGAATACGCCCGGGACAAACCTTCCAGCATGGTATCGGATAGATTTTGTGCGCTACCAAAATCCCTGATCATATCGCTGTTCCAGCCATTGTAGCCGTAATAGCGGCATCGCTCGAAGGAGTAAAAAGAAATATCATTTAAAAATCCGGCAACTTTTTTCTCCGGGTCTTCGGCCGGGGTTGTTCCGTAAGTATCGGACAGGTCGGAATATGTTTTGGAAGCGATCGGCCAGAAGAGGTGTTCATTCAGCAGGCTGTCGGACTTAAGGCGGTGCACCTGTTGTACATACCAGCCATCTTTCTTTTTGGAAAAGCTGGTGTAATTGTCGTATTCGTCGGTGGCGGTATAGTGGGTGAAGAATTGCCTCAATACTTCGGGATAAGTTGGGAGCGGCGACTGGGCAAAGGAATGGCAGCAAAGGATAGATAAGGTATAGACCAAAAAATATTTCTTCATAGTTAAATATAGAAAAATATTTTGCAAAAGAGGATTGGTTGGTGACGCCTGGCGGGTGACGGGTTGCGGTTTGTATGATCGTTCGCGTAGGTGTCACCGCAGAGAAGGGAGAGAGCAGAGTTTTCGCAGAGAGATGCTATATTTTATCTCTGCGAAAACTCTGCTCTCTCCCTTCTCTGCGGTGGGCGCCTTCCCCTCTAAAAAACTAACCCGCTAACTAATCTTCTCCAGTACCAGCTTCCTCACATCGCTGATCGCAATTCTTTCCTGCCTCATATCATCGCGGTAGCGGATGGTGACCGTATCATCTTCTTTGGTTTGATGATCGATGGTTACGCAAAACGGCGTGCCCACGGCATCCATGCGGCGATAGCGTTTTCCGATGGCATCTTTTTCTTCGTAGAAGCACATGAAATCGCCCTTGCATTCGTTCATCAGTTCTTTCGCTATTTCAGGCAGGCCATCTTTTTTCAACAGTGGCAATATCGCCAGCTTGGTAGGGGCGATCTTTGCCGGGATCTTCAGCACCACGCGGCTGTCTTCCGTACCATCTTCTTTCGTCCATTTTTCTTCTTTGTAAGCCAGGCTCATGATGGTGAGGAAAAGGCGATCGAGGCCAACGGAAGTTTCTACCACAAACGGGGTGTAGTTGCCGTAAGGTTTTCCTTCTTCGTTGAGGTCGTTATCGAAATACTGTATTTTCTTTTTGCTGTACAAGGCATGCTGGCTAAGGTCGAAATCGGTACGGCTGTGGATACCTTCCAGTTCTTTCCAGCCGAAGGGAAATTCAAATTCGATATCGAGTGCCGCGTCGGCGTAATGCGCCAGCTTGGCGTGATCGTGAAAACGTAATTTTTCCGCGGGGATGCCGATGCTCTCGTGCCATTTTTTGCGTTCGTCGCGCCAGTGCTCGTACCACTGTTTTTGTGTGCCGGGACGCACGAAGAACTGCATTTCCATCTGTTCAAAGTCCCGCATGCGGAAGATGAACTGGCGGGCTACGATCTCATTGCGGAAAGCCTTGCCTGTTTGCGCAATACCAAAAGGGATCTTCATCCTGCCGGTTTTCTGCACGTTCAAAAAGTTAACAAAAATACCCTGTGCCGTTTCCGGGCGTAGGTATACGATGTTGTCGCCTTCTTTATCTGCTACTGCGCCAAACTCGGTGGAGAACATGAGGTTGAACTGGCGCACGTCGGTCCAGTTACTGGTCTTGCTCACGGCGCAGGTCATCTTATTATTTTCTATCAGGGCTTTTAGTCCGGCAAAATCATCTTTGGCCAGCAAAGCATCCATGTTTGCAAGCAGTGCTTCGCCATTGGGATTGGTACCGTCCTTTTCGGCGAGCCCTTCTGCAAAAGCTTCTATGAGGTGATCTACGCGGTAGCGTTTGTTGCTATCCTTGTTGTCGATCATCGGGTCGCTGAAATTATCTACGTGGCCGCTGGCCTTCCACACGGTGGGGTGCATGAAGATGGCCGCATCGATGCCCACGATGTTTTCGTTGAGCTGGGTCATACTCTTCCACCAGTAGTCGCGGATGTTCTTTTTGAGCTGGGCGCCGTTCTGGCCGTAATCGTACACCGCCGCAAGGCCGTCGTACACTTCGCTGCTTTGAAAAATGTAGCCGTATTCTTTGCAATGGGCTATGAGTTCCTGGAAAATGTTGGTTTCTGCCATAATGCCGCAAAAGTAAGAAAGTTATGAGTTATAAGTGATAAGTTATGAGGGATAAGTAGGGCAACCACAGCGGCAGAGCGGCATGGCGAGCACAGCGGGGCGGCTTTGCCGCCTTTCCGCGAAGGGAAAACGCCTGCCCGCTGTGTCGCTGTGGTTCAATTCTTCGCCCTCATTTCCACCAGCCACGCCGCTTCCACCACCGCCATCATCCGCGCCTTCCACAGCATCAGTTCGGCTATGAGGTAGCTCCCTTCTATACTGCAGTTGCTCAGGCTGTACTCTACCAGCTCCTGCAGCACCGGCTCCCAGGGGAGCATTTGGGCAAAGGTTTCAACTTCCCTACTCGAATGCCGTGGCGTGGCCTCCTGGCCAGCCACGATTCCATTCTCGATTTGCTACTTCGTTTTATTGACCGGCTGGCGGGGACGCCACGCCGGGGCGACTTACGAGGGGTAATTACTGCTATTATTATTACTAATTTAAAATACTTCCCTTCTTGAACGCCGTGGCGTGGCCTCCTGGCCAGCCACGATTCCATTCTCGATTTGCTACTTCGTTTTATTGACCGGCTGGCGGGGACGCCACGCCGGGGCGACTTACGAGGGGTAATTACTGCTATTATTATTACTAATTTAAAATACTTCCCTTCTTGAACGCCGTGGCGTGGCCTCCTGGCCAGCCACGATTCCATTCTCGATTTGCTACTTCGTTTTATTGACCGGCTGGCGGGGACGCCACGCCGGGGCGACTTACGAGGGGTAATTACTGCTATTATTATTACTAATTTAAAATACTTCCCTTCTTGAACGCCGTGGCGTGGCCTCCTGGCCAGCCACGATTCCATTCTCGATTTGCTACTTCGTTTTATTGACCGGCTGGCGGGGACGCCACGCCGGGGCGACTTACGAGGGGTAATTACTGCTATTATTATTACTAATTTAAAATACTTCCCTTCTTGAACGCCGTGGCGTGGCCTCCTGGCCAGCCACGATTCCATTCTCGATTTGCTACTTCGTTTTATTGACCGGCTGGCGGGGACGCCACGCCGGGGCGACTTACGAGGGGTAATTACTGCTATTATTATTACTAATTTAAAATACTTCCCTTCTTGAACGCCGTGGCGTGGCCTCCTGGCCAGCCACGATTCCATTCTCGATTTGCTACTTCGTTTTATTGACCGGCTGGCGGGGACGCCACGCCGGGGCGACTTACGAGGGGTAATTACTGCTATTATTATTACTAATTTAAAATACTTCCCTTCTTGAACGCCGTGGCGTGGCCTCCTGGCCAGCCACGATTCCATTCTCGATTTGCTACTTCGTTTTATTGACCGGCTGGCGGGGACGCCACGCCGGGGCGACTTACGAGGGGTAATTACTGCTATTATTATTACTAATTTAAAATACTTCCCTTCTTGAACGCCGTGGCGTGGCCTCCTGGCCAGCCACGATTCCATTCTCGATTTGCTACTTCGTTTTATTGACCGGCTGGCGGGGACGCCACGCCGGGGCGACTTACGAGGGGTAATTACTGCTATTATTATTACTAATTTAAAATACTTCCCTTCTTGAACGCCGTGGCGTGGCCTCCTGGCCAGCCACGATTCCATTCTCGATTTGCTACTTCGTTTTATTGACCGGCTGGCGGGGACGCCACGCCGGGGCGACTTACGAGGGGTAATTACTGCTATTATTATTACTAATTTAAAATACTTCCCTTCTTGAACGCCGTGGCGTGGCCTCCTGGCCAGCCACGATTCCATTCTCGATTTGCTACTTCGTTTTATTGACCGGCTGGCGGGGACGCCACGCCGGGGCGACTTACGAGGGGTAATTACTGCTATTATTATTACTAATTTAAAATACTTCCCTTCTTGAACGCCGTGGCGTGGCCTCCTGGCCAGCCACGATTCCATTCTCGATTTGCTACTTCGTTTTATTGACCGGCTG
>NZ_RJUB01000129.1 GCF_024343615.1 Ferruginibacter sp. HRS2-29
GCGATGGAAATGCTGCGTACAAAATTATACGATGAAGAAGTACGCAAGGCGGAAGAAGCCATCTCTCATTTGCGTAAAAGCCTTGTAAGCACCGGCGACAGAAGCGCCAAGATACGCACCTACAATTTTCCGCAGGGAAGGGTAACCGATCACCGCATCGGGCTTACCGTCTACAACCTGGATAGTGTACTCAATGGCGAGGTAGGGGAATTTATTGATGCGCTGCAGTTTGCAGAAAACGCCGAAAAACTTACGACGCAAGCTTAATTACGAATTACGAATTACGAATTACGAATTACGAATTACGAATTACGAATTACGAATTACGAATTACGAATTACGAATTACGAATTGAAGTTCGCACGATCAGAATGCTGGCTTTGAATGCAAGTCGCCCCATTCGTAATTCGTAATTAAACATTCGTAATTGACTACTGTTGTTGCTGCATCATCATCATCTCCATATGCCGCTGATAAGAATTCAATCCTGGCTCTTCCGGTGTGGCTACTACCGGCTGCGGTTTCAGCACCGTATTCATTTCCTGGGTAACTCTTCCATCTTCATATGCTACCGATACGCCCACTTCCAGCGTTTGCCTGGCCGTGCCTTTGTAGGTACCCCTCACCGGTGAACAATCGGTAAAATTGCGGCCGATGGCGAGGCGTACGTGAAGGTCTGTCACCACACAATTATTAGTAGGGTCGAAGCCGAGCCAGCCATAAAACGGGATGTAAGCTTCTACCCATGCATGTGTAGCTCCTTCGCCCCGCATTCCGGCATCCCGCGGACAAACATACCCGCTTACATAACGTGCAGGAATGTTGAGGATCCGTAACATTACAAGCAGCATGTGGGCAAAATCCTGGCAAACACCGGCTTTCAGTTTCCATATTTCTTCCAGCGTGGTTTCCACACTGGTGACGCCCTGTATGTATTTAAAATTGGTATACACATATTCGGTGAGTTGTTGCGCAGCAAGGTATACGGATACTACCTGGTAAAAGCCGCTGTCGGCCACTGCTTTCACTTCATCCAGCGCAGCGAAATGCTCCTGTTTTAAAAAATCGATGAAAGCGCCGTCGCAACGTAATGCCTGTAAAGCCTGCCATTGTATATCGGGTGCGGCGCTGTCTTCGGGAAAAGGCCGCTGCCTGGTAACGACTTCCACTTTTGATTCGATGCGCAACTCCTGATGCGGAGCGATGTTCATGAACGATCCGGCACGATTGCCATAATAATCCTTATAGACATCCACGTTGGGATTACCCGATATATTCAATTGCTGGGAAACGAGCTCCTGCAATTCATCCTTAACAGGAAAAAGCAGAATGTGGTTGGCGCTGTCGGTCACAGGTTCTTCGTAAGTGTATTTTGTAACGTGCTGAATGATAAAACGAGGCATAATGTTTTAAAGGAAATGATGTTGGTTATGCAAAATAATTTTTGTTCAAAGTATTACCGATCTCTACCAGCCCGGCGCGGGTTTCATAAAGATACTGATGCAGGCCTTCGTGCATGATGGAATTGGAAGTCGAGAATTTCACCCGGCTTTTCAGTTTGCCGATCACGAAATTAAGCTGATCGTAGGCATCATTGCTGCGATCGGAACGCAGTCGCTCAAAATAACGGTGTAGCTGGCTGATGGAATAGATGACCGAACGCGGAAAGTCTTCTCCCAGTACGATCTGCTCCACCACGTTTTTCGCTTCAAATCCACCGCGGTAAGTACGCAGGTACAGTTCGTAACCGGAGATCGACAAGAGCATATATTTCCAATAGGTGGTATCAGATGGCTCATCGATATCGCGGGCATTCAGCACGCTGAATTTTACATCCAGAATGTCGGTGGATTGTATACCACGCTCCAGGAACTTCCCGATATTGATGAACGAATTCCCTTCGCCGCGTGCCATGGTAACATCCGTTGTGCCCACATACAGTAAACCCTGCCTGATCAAAATATCCAGGATGGTAACGGGGTCTTCCTTTTGCAGCAGCGGCACCAGTTTTTCATCCCGCATGGTATGATAAAAATCGTTGAGGCATTGCCACATTTCCTTGGTGATATGATCCTGCACGCTGCGGGCATTTTCACGCGCCTGCGTCACAATATTCAATACCGAATTAGGATTTTCCTTATCGGTCACCATGTATTGCAGCACCCCGCGGGTATTATTTTCCAGTACGTCTATCTTGTCATCTTCCAGGTAGGTAAATATCTTCAGCACCGGCCGCCAGCTGAATTCCTGCACATCATCCTGCGAAGAGGCATAATTTATTTTCAGCATACGCAGGATACCATCGGCCCGTTCGATATAACGGCTCATCCAGAAAAGACTATCGGCAACACGACTCAACATTCGTTTAGAGTTTAGAGATTAGGGTTTAGGGTTTAGTAGGTACCTGCCTGCGGCGCGTACCGGTTTAGTGGTTTAGAGCGTTTAGTGATTGCCCTGAACTAATATACACTCCAACCGAAAACATTCTTAATTTTTAATTCTTAATTCTTAATTATCCAAGCACCCACGTATCCTTACTTCCCCCGCCCTGCGACGAATTTACCACAAGTGATCCTTCGCGGAGCGCCACCCTGGTGAGGCCGCCCGGGACGATCTCGATACCATCGGGACCGCAAAGTGCGTAAGGCCTGAGATCCACCCTCCGGGGTTGTAATATCCCATTCATATAACAGGGAGACGACGACAGGCTGATGATCGGCTGTGCAATGAATTCACGGGGGTTCTGCAATACCTCGATCTTATATTTTATGATCTCCTCTTCCGTGGCAGCGCTTCCCATCAGCATTCCATAACCACCACTTTCATTGGTCTTTTTGATCACCATTTTTTCAATGTTATTGAAGACATACTCCCTTTCTTCCGGCCTGTCGAGGTGGTAGGTGGGCACATTTTTCAGGATGGGCTCTTCATTGAGGTAATAGCGTATCATCGCCGGCACAAATGTGTAAATAGCTTTGTCATCCGCCACCCCATTGCCCAGTGCATTTACAATAGCCACATTGCCTTTGCGGTAAGCGCTCATGATGCCGGCCACTCCCAGCATGCTGCCCGGATTGAATACCAACGGATCAAGGAACTCATCATCCACCCGGCGGTAGATCACATCCACCTGTTGCAGACCATTCGTGGTTTTCATATAGACTTTATGATTATCAACCACAAGGTCGCTGCCCTGTACCAGTTCCACCCCCATGAGCCTGGCCAGCGTAGTATGTTCAAAATAGGCGGAATTGTAGATACCCGGCGTCAGCAGCACGATGGTAGGATTTTTCACCTGCCTCGGCGAAAGGGATACCAGGTTGCGGTATAAGATGCTGGGGTATTCCGTCACGCTACGCACATTGCTGTTCGGCAGCAGGTCGGGGAAGATACGTTTGGTGATCTCCCTGTTTTCCAGCATATAACTTACACCGCTCGGGGTACGCAGGTTATCTTCCAGGATGTAGAAAGTACCATCGCTGTCGCGTATAAGGTCGATGCCCGAAATGTGTACATATATATCGTACGGTACAGCAAAATTGTACATCTCCCGGAGGTAATGCGGACAACTGTAGATCATTTCCGTGGGGATGATGCCGTCTTTGAGGATAAACTGGTTGCTGTAAATATCTTTCAGGAAAAGGTTGAGTGCTTTTAGGCGCTGTTTGATGCCTTTTTCGATATAATCCCATTCCGAAGCGGTGATGATACGGGGAATGATGTCGAATGGAAAGATCTTTTCGATGCCCTCGCCACTGCTATACACGGTAAAGGTGATGCCCTGGCTCATGAAAAGCTTTTTGGCGAGTTCCTCCTTTTTGTTGAGTTCTTCCACAGATAACTGCTGCATGAACTCTACCGCTTTTTTGTACTGTTCCCGTACAGCGGAATCCTTGTACATCTCATCCCAGGTATTTACATCCACTAAGTAGGAGCGCAACAGTTCACTTGTTTGCATATGCTGTCTGTTTTGGAAGTGAATGGCAGGAACCGAAGTGATGTTAACACAATATAATATATTTTTTTACACGAATTGTGGCGAATTGCACGGATTCCACGAATAGGCGGAATAAACCCCGGAGGTTTTGAAAACCTCCGGGGTTTGCTGATCTCTAATTGCTCTCTAATCCCGCTTCATTTCTTTTGGAATTTCTTAACACATGACACAAGTCTTTTGGCATAGCGTTTGAAATATACCTAACATCAAACATTAAAATTCAAATTTTCTCATAAGCAGTTAGTTTTGGTAAACGGCCCCTGTTTCTACAGGGGCCTTTCTTTTGCCTGTACCTCAATAGCCGGTACACAAAATGGGGAAATACTTCGCCGAAAAAAATTCCACACCACGTTAATCTTCTGTTATTAGAATTAATGATATATTAGTAGTAGCGATTCTTTACTGACTTTTGCCCACTATTTACATATTTCATGGAACACCCTCCACAGATATTCCAGACCAGCAGCAGCACAAGATGGAAAAGTTTTAAATGGACCAGCAGGATCATCCTGGTAGTAGCCATTTTTTTTATAGCGGTAGCCGTTTTGGCAGTCATAAATGCCCGAAACCCGGATCTGCCGGTCATGGATGCCCGGGCAAAAGCTTACCAGGACAAACTCGACCCCACTAAAAATTTCACCTTTGCTTCCCGGCTCAATAAAAAATATAAAGGCTTTAAAGATTACCTGGAAAAGAAGTTACAGGAAGATTCGCTGAAGAACCTTCGGTCGGATGCTGTTAAAACAACCGCCATACGCTCAGCATTTTATACTCCCTGGGATAAAAACGCCCTGCCGGATCTCATCAAAAATGCCGACAAGCTCAACACGATCTTTCCCGAATGGTTTTTCATAGATACCACTACCTATCAGCTGCAGACAAGGATAGATACGGCAGGCCTTTCTGCCATGAAAAACGCCCACCTGAGCATACAGCCCATCCTCAATAATTTCCATACAAATACGATGGATCCTTCGCAAGGGTATTTCGACAGCAAACTGCTGCACGTGATATTGACCGATGCTGAAAAAAGGACCCGGCTGATACGGCAGATTGCAGACACCCTGGCATTTTATCAACTCCAGGGTATCAATGTGGATTTTGAAAACCTCAATGAGCCTGCCAACGAACCGCTTACCCGCTTTCAAAAGGAACTGTACGAAACACTGCATCCGAAAGGCCTGCTGGTGAGCATGGATGTGCAGGCGATGAACGAGGATTACGATTTCAAAAGCCTGTCGCAATACAACGACCATGTAATACTGATGGCTTACGACCAGTACAGTGATGCCACCGGCCCGGGGCCTATCAGCGCCCAGAAATGGATTGAGCAGCAGCTGGACTGGATGGACGACAGGATCGATGCCTCGAAGATCATCCTTGGCGTGGCGGGTTATGGCCGCGACTGGGCTGTTGAAAAAAACGGGAAAAGCGCGACCACCACAGTTACGGATCTTACCTATGCGCAGATCATCAGCCAGGCAAAGATCATCAATGCTTCTATCAGCTTTGATAACGATACTTACAACCTTCATTACGATTATACACAACCCGAAACCGACAGCGCCGGCGAAACCATTCATCATATCTGGTTTACCGATGCGGCCACCACTTTCAATATTTTACGCTTCAGCGATGATTATGCCACGGCGGGCACGGCACTCTGGCGGCTCGGCGGAGAAGATCCGCGTATCTGGAATTTTTATGGCAGGCAACTGAGCATGTCGGCCCTGCAAAAAACCCCGTTCGATTTCAACTTACTACAGGTGGTACCCATCGATTTCGGAACCAAACCAACTTCTTCCGGCGAGGGTGAATTGCTGCGTATACTCTATTCGCCGCAGGCGGGAAAAATAAAACTGGAAGTGGATCAATCGGATATGCTCATTGCCGAACAGCAGTACGTGCAGCTTCCTTCGGGATATGTGTATGAAAAATTTGCAGAAGATAAAACAGAGATCGGCAGCCCCGGCCATAAGATCGTGCTTACGTTTGACGATGGCCCCGATGAAATTTATACGCCCAAAATATTAGCCATTTTAGAAAAGGAAAAAGTACCGGCAACTTTTTTCGTCATCGGGCTGAATGCCGAAAGAAATGTACCGCTGCTGCAAAGGCTTTACCGCGATGGTTATGAGATCGGAAACCATACTTTTACGCATGGCAACATCGCCAAGATGAGCCCCGAGCGTGCCGAGCTGGAAATGAAGACCACCCGCTCGCTGATAGAATGCGTGACAGGCCATTCCACCATCCTCTTCAGGGCACCTTACAACGCGGATAGTGAGCCGCAGACCTATGAGGAGATAGAACCTATCGCCCGGAGCAAAAAGGACAATTATATTTCTGTTGGTGAAAGTATTGATCCCAACGATTGGGATCCGCACATGAACGCCGACAGCATTTACAACCGCACTATCCGTTTTGCGGAGCAAAACAACGCCAGCATCATCCTGCTTCATGATGCCGGTGGAAATACGCGCCAGCCTACTGTGGACGCATTGCCCCGCATCATCGCTTATTTCAAAAGCCGGGGATGCAAATTCACCACTGTAGCCGACCTGATGGGTAAAACCAAAGACGATGTGATGCCGCCCGTGCCGCAAACCTGGAAGAACAAAGCCAATTGGTTTGTGGTAGAAGCTACGTATTGGGGCACCAACATTTTATTCTCATTGTTCATCATTGGTATCCTGCTATCGGTGGGCCGCATGGCATTGATGGGCCTGTTTGCTTCCATACAGGTAAGGAGGGAGAAAAAAGCGGCGGCATTGCTGGCAGGCAAAACAGTCGTTTACCCTACACCGTTAGTATCGGTGATCGTTCCGGCCTACAACGAAGAGGTAAATGCGGTGCGCACGGTGGAAAGCCTCCTGCAGCAAAATTACCCTGCGCTGCAGGTGATCTTTGTAGACGATGGCAGTAAAGACAACACGTTTGTTAATGTGCAGCAGGCATTTGAAGGCCATCCCCGTGTACAGGTGCATACAAAACCTAATGGCGGCAAGGCTTCGGCACTTAACTACGGCATCAACATCGCCGGCAGCGAATACGTGGTTTGTATAGATGCGGATACGCAGTTGAAAAACGATGCGGTAACCGAGCTGATGAAAAAATTTGATTTTGATAATACGGAAGAAGAAGTGGGCGCTGTGGCCGGCAACGTAAAAGTGGGCAACGAGATCAATATGATCACCCGCTGGCAAAGCATCGAATACATCACCTCGCAAAATTTTGATCGCCGTGCGTTCGACCTGCTGGATTGCATTACGGTGGTTCCGGGCGCCATCGGCGCGTTTAAGAAAACAGCGATCATAAAAGCCGGTGGATTTACCACCGATACGCTTGCGGAAGATTGCGACCTTACCATGCGCCTGCACCGGATAGGCTATAAAGTGCGTAATTGCAACACGGCCATTTCTTACACCGAAGCGCCGGAAACCATGAAACAGTTCATGAAACAACGCTTTCGCTGGAGCTTTGGCGTGATGCAGAGTTTCTGGAAACACCGTGATGCCACTTTCAATCCGAAATACAAAAATTTCGGGATGGTGGCTATGCCGAACATACTGGTATTCCAGATGATATTGCCGTTCCTGGCGCCGCTGGCTGATATTATCCTGGTGCTGAGCCTGCTGGCGGCGGGTTTTGGCATTATTCCGGCCAGCATCGGGCATATCATTTTGTATTACCTCATTTTTACACTGGTAGATGTGGCCGGCGCCGCACTGGCTTTCGCGTTTGAAAAAGAAGATTATAGAAAACTGGTATGGCTGATCCCGCAACGACTGATCTACCGTCAGCTGATGTATTATATTTTAATAAAATCATTCAACAAAGCGATCAAAGGGGAGCTGCAGGGATGGGGTGCGCTTAAACGGACGGGGAATGTAAAACAGCTATGAGATGCCAGATGTTAGTTGTCAGCGGTTTATTCTGACCGGCTTACGTTTTATCACAAGATCACAAGGGATGGAAGTTTTTAAAGTATCGGCCGGGAATATACTCCTGACAAATCACATCTGACATCTCACAACTCTTCCGACATCTGACATCTAACAACTTCTCGTATATAGAAATACTTTTACCTTTACCAATATAAAAATTTAGCGAAGTGGCAAGCACAGAAACCGGAAGAAAGAATTTTCTAAAAAAAATAGGAGGCAAAAAGGCGACGGAACAATCGCCGGACGAAATGAGCTTTATCGATCACCTGGAAGCACTGCGCTGGCATATTGCCCGGGCGGTATTGGCCTGGTTAGTAGCAGTAATATTAGTGTTCATCAAGATAGACTGGGTTTTTGACAACATCATCATGGCTCCGGCGAATCCCAATTTCGTTACCTACAGCGGCCTTTGCAATCTCGGGCATTCCCTGCACCTTGGAGATGCCTTTTGTATGCCCCCGGTAAAAATTTCATTTCTTGTTAATACAGTAAGCGGTTCGTTCATGTCGGCCATTTCGATTGCTATGACGGGAGGGCTTATCGTAGCTTTTCCTTATCTGTTCTGGGAATTGTGGCGGTTCATCAAACCCGCGTTATCTCCCAAAGAAGTAAAATACAGCCGCGGCAGTATTTTTTGGGTATCGCTTTGTTTTATCATAGGAGGTGCTTTCGGTTACTACCTGCTGGCGCCGTTCACGTTCAACTTTTTGGGGAATTTCACATTGGGTACCCAGAAAATGTATGAATACAAACCTACACTCGACGATTACATCGATACCATCAACAATATCATCCTCGGTTGCGGTATCGCCTTCGAGTTGCCGATACTGGCTTTTGTGCTGGCAAAGATTGGCCTCATCAGCGCTAAATTTTTACGTACCTACCGTAAATATGCCTTTGTGATCATCCTCATTGTGGCGGCTATCATCACCCCATCGCCCGATTGGACAAGCCAGGCACTGGTATCGCTGCCATTGTTGCTGCTGTACGAAATAAGCGTATGGATCGTACGCAGGGTGGATAAACAAAAGGTGCAGGCGGAGAAGGAATGGAGTTAATCAATTACGAATTATAAATTAAGAATTAAGAATTTCTATAGGAGGCTTCTTGCTATTGCAGGAAGCCTTTTTATTTGTACCCAATCAAAATGATGTAACAAGTCTATGCATTCGTAATTCGTAATTTGTAATTCGTAATTTTGCCTCATCAATAACTAATTTTTTAATACCATGTATGTTTTCAATAGTAATAAACCCATCGCCATCGGCTGCGACCACGCCGGTTTTGACTGCAAAGAAACCCTCATCTCCCTGCTGGAAGGTGAAGGCCGTCTTTTTAAAGATTATGGCACGTTCAGCAAGGATTCGGTAGACTACCCGGATTTTGCACACCCTGTGGCCAATGCGGTAGAAAGTGGCGAAGCGGCGTTCGGTATCTTACTTTGCGGCAGCGCAAACGGTGTGGCCATTACCGCCAATAAACACCAGGGCATCCGTGCCGGCCTTTGCTGGGAAGTGGAAATAGCGGAACTGGTACGCAAACACAACAATGCAAATGTATTGTGCATTCCTGCACGCTTTGTAAGCGATGAAGATGCGGAAAAGATCCTCGATACGTTTATGAATACGGAATTTGAAGGAGGAAGGCATGCGGATCGTGTAGATAAGATCGGCTGTTGAGATCGAAACGAAAGGGGATCGCAGATTTCAAAGGGATGGAGGGGATTACACAGATTATTTTCTGCAGGCAGAAAATTAAAATGCAGTTTGTAAATACTTGAATTGGTTGCAATATTCCAATATTTACAAACTGCATTTTTGTTTTTCACGAAGTGAAAAGTAATCTGTGTAATCCGCTCCATCCCTCTGAAATCTGTGATCTGATTATCCGCATCGATCTCCGCCCAAATTCTTACTCCTGTTTCAGCAGATCGTATTCGTAATACCCCACCCCATTTTTATCCGCCCATATCTTAAGATGGGTTCCATCGAATGAGTAGCTGTATTTTCCCGTAAGGACCAGGTTCCAGTCGAAATTGCCCGTCCAGTAGTTCGTTTCGTTGAAGGTGATACTATCCTGCACCAGGCTGATGCTGCAGGTGCCCGAGCCGCCCCCCGGTACCCCGCCGGGGTTGAAAGTAGAGCTGTAGCGGTTACCCGCTGAAAAAGTAACGGTCACCGGGCCGGTTTGAGTTTGAGAAGGATACACCACTTTGAACATTCCGGTGTATGTGCCCGGGATAATGAGCGCCCGGGAACCGTCTTTTTTGCAGCCGGCAAATACCAGTAACAGCGAAAGAAGGAACAGGACGGAATAAAATAATTTCATGATGATAAATTTAGGGGAGCCGACGCAGGCTTATCTACTTATTACGTTCCGTTCCCGATAAACGTTGGGTAGTTTTTCAATTTCTGCTTGCGAATGTAAAATAATTTCACAGCCGGCGGGTTATACCCAATTTACTTCATCACTTCCGGGGATATTACCACAAGGTCATATTTATAAAGAATACTGTATGCATCGTCGGATATGGTCTTATCGTGATCATACCGCAACCTCATTGCCCTCAGATCTACTACCATCCATTTTTCTTTGTCGTAAAGTTTCAAAAATTCTTTCGGGTATTCGCTGTCCTCATTATCAAGGTCGTCGATTACCTTCCCTTTTTCCGTATAAAACCGGTTGACGAAATATACATTTACAAAACCGGTTTTGTTGCGTTGCGAAAGCTCATATGCCGCATTACCGATATCGTATAGATTTGTCATCAGGTTCAACCCTTTTGCGAGATGGTTGGCCCCTAACTTGAAAAATACCTTTTCGTTTTTAGTAGTGGTTTTATCATAATAGTTATAAAAATTCTTTTTCATCAGCGTTGCCCTCATCTGGTTATCTGATTCATAATAAATAGTCCTTGATATTTTTATATCTTCCAGAGCATCCTTCAACCTGGGCTGTATCGTAGCATTTTTCAAACTATCGATCAGTCTCACTTTAGGCATCCACCAGCGTGCGAGCAAACTGTCATATACAGCTTTGTAGGCTTTCTTCACTTTCGGCGATTGGGCATCGTAAGCTTTTGTGATGCAATAAGGAAAAGCCATTTGAAACTCCTGATCGATCCCCCATATCTTATACTTATTTTTTGCAGCTATACTCAGCATCTGTGCATCCTCGGTCGTTTTAAAAAACGGAAAAGTACCATAGTCGGGATGATCTTTTGATATGGCTTTGAGTGAATCGATCGGATTTTTAGAAGCAGCGATGCCTGTGAGTTCGGATGCCACAAAGGGGCTCACTTCTACACACCAGTTACGAAACCCATATTTTGAAGCCGATCCCAATGCGTACGCCGACAACTGCGATATGGCCGGTGAATTATGATATTCTCCCCAGGCTACAAACTGGTTATCTGCAAACTGTTTTTCCAGGATATCCCAGCCTTTGCCGGTTGGTTTTTGTCCATCAAATACAAATGAAGTTGTGTTCTCCATTACTTTCTTATTGAATTTCGCAGAGTCGGGGATGTTATTGGCAGTTTGTGCAAAGGATACACTGCTGTAAAGAATTGCTGTCGCAATAATTAATTTCTTCATGTTGCATTAAAAGTTGAAAAAGGGTTTTGTAAAAAGGGCTTGTACTGCAATATTAAGAAGGATTTTTTACTGGATGAAGAAAATCAATGTTCTATCAGGGATTTAAACTTTTGTGGATCGGCCAGGTGTTTTTTGGAACGAAGTAATGCGCACAAGTAAGGTATTTTAATAAAGCCACTTTTATCGTTAGTAATTTTTCCAAATATTATTACACCATCAACAAATTACAAAGCGGCATGGCAAAAACCCGCCATCAAATCACACCATTCAAATAAATATCCCGCAAGGTTTGCCATATTTCCAGTTAATTCGTGTAAAAAATATTCCTGCATGAAAAAAATATTATTACTCGCTTACCTCTTCATTGCGGCCAATAGCGCTTTCGCTCAAACGGATGCGGCTAAATACGCCGATGTGATCACTACCGATGGACTTAAAAACCGCCTCACCATCATCGCCAGCGATGAAATGCAGGGTCGCGAAACCGGTACCGAAGGCCAGCGCAGAGCAGCCGCCTACATCGAAAGCCAGTTTAAAGCGATGGGCCTGCAGCAACCGAAAGGACTGAAGGGTTACCAGCAACTTTATCCATTGTACCAGGACAGCCTGCTCAGCTCCGAACTGAAAGTGAAAGATATCGTTGCAGAATATGGCAAGGATTTCATCTCGCCGCTGAATGCCAATGAGAATGGCTCGTTCAAAGGCAGCAACCTCGTTTTTGTAGGATATGGTATAGATGATGCCGCGTACAGCGATTACAACAAGGTGAATGTAAAGGGCAAGATCGTGGTCTTCTTTTACGGCGAGCCGAAAAAAGAAGGCAAATATTTCCTCAACACTACCGGCAACGGGCGGGCTTCCGAATGGACTTTTCCGGGAACGGCCAAAAAGCTGGCAGCGGCTGCCGCAAAGGGCGCCGTGGGTGCATTGGTCATCAACCAGGCCGCTGAAACTTTTTCGCCCCGCATGATCGATATGGCAAAAAAGACCAGCGTTTATTATCCCGGAGAAAAGAAAGAAAAAACGATAAATTTCGCTTTATTGTCGCATGCGTTTGCAAAAAACATTCTTCCCGATTTCGATACACTGCTCAGGCAGGTGAAAGCGGGCGAAGCTTTTGCGGCAGTTCCACAGGCCAATAAAATATCTGTAAACTACCGTATAAAAAAATACCGCAATGTGATCAACGCCAGCAATGTGTTGGGTGTGATAGAAGGTACGGATAAAAAAGATGAATATGTTTTCCTTACGGGGCATTACGATCACCTGGGCATGCGTGATGGAAAAATATATTACGGCGCCGATGACGATGGAAGTGGCACCGTTGCTGTAATGCAGATGGCGGCAGCGTTTGCCAAAGCCAAAGCGGACGGCAAAGGGCCAAGGCGCACGATCGTATTCATGACGGTTAGCGGCGAAGAAAAAGGATTATGGGGCAGCGAATATTACAGCGAGCACCCGGTATACCCCCTTTCCAAAACAAGCGTTGACCTCAACACCGATATGGTAGGCCGCATAGATACCGAACGTAAAAAAGACGACACCATGAATTATGTGTACGTTGTGGGCCACGATAAACTGAGCAGCGACCTGCCCATCATCAACGAAAAAGTAAACAGCCAATATACCCATCTTGTACTGGATTATAAATTTGATGACCCCAATGATCCGCACCGCATTTATTTCCGCAGCGATCATTACAACTTCGCCCGCAAAGGCGTACCGGTATTATTCTTTTACGACGGGATGCTGAAAGCCGATTATCACAAACCAACCGATACCATCGACAAGATAGAGTGGCCGCTTTATGAAAAAAGAGTGAAGATGATCTTTCACACCGCATGGGATATCGCCAACAGGGATGAAATGCTGAAGAGAGATATTCCGCTGCCTGAGGGCGCAAGGTAATTCAACCACAGAGAACCGGAGAGCACAGAGAATACACAGAGGATCGCCTGCGGCGATATAAAACGGAACGCAGATTGTTATGATAATTAAGATCAATCATGATCATAATAAAGATCTGCGTTTTACAATAACAAGCTCTGTGTTTCTATGTGCTCTTCGGTTCTCTATGGTTCAAAAAATGTAAATTTGCCCTGGACCAAATCACCCGAAATGACAATCTTGGTAATAATAACCCTTTGCGTGCTGGTGCTGCTGGCCTATCTCTTCGACATCAGCTCGTCGGTTACAAAAATACCTTCGGTGATCTTGCTGCTGTTGCTGGGCTGGATCGTAAAACAAAGCGCTTCACAGTTTGATATCATCATTCCCAATCTTACGAATGCCCTGCCCATACTGGGCACCATCGGGCTCATTCTCATTGTACTGGAAGGTTCGCTGGAGCTTGAACTTAACAAGTCGAAGATACCACTGGTGAAAAAATCTTTTGTGGTAGCGTTGGTACCTATGCTGGTATTGTCTTTTCTCGGCGCATTCGCTTTTCAGCAGTTCATGGGTTACGAATTCCGGATGTCGATGGCCAACATGGTTCCACTGGCCGTTATCAGCAGCTCGATAGCGATACCGAGCGCAAAAAATCTCTCTTCGTACAACAGGCAGTTTGTCACTTACGAAAGCAGCCTCTCGGATATACTCGGCGTGATCCTTTTTAATTTTGTAGCGCTTACCACGGTATTCAACATCGTCTCCATTGGTTTGTTTTTGTTGCAGATCATCATCATCATCGTCGTATCTTTTCTAGCTACTATCGCATTATCTTTCCTGCTGGGCCGTATCGAACACGAAATAAAATTTGTACCCATCATCCTGCTGGTGATACTTATTTATGAAGTATCAAAAGTTTTTCATCTGCCTTCATTGGTATTCATTCTTGTATTCGGCCTTTTCCTTGGCAACCTCGATGAAATGAAACATATGCGCTGGATACAAAAATTAAAACCTGTTTCGCTGGACACAGAAGTGCATAAATTCCTCGATTTTATCAGGGAGATTACTTTCCTGATAAAAGCCTTGTTCTTTCTGCTCTTCGGATTTCTCATCAACACATCCGATCTGCTCAACACGCATAGCCTGGCCTGGTCGTCAGGTATTACTGTCGTGATATTTTTGGTAAGGGCCGTACAATTGAAGCTTTCCGGCTTGCCGGTAAAACCGCTGGTATTTGTGGCCCCACGGGGATTGATCAATATATTATTGTTCCTCTCGCTGCCCGTATCACTTAGTATCCCGCTGGTAGATAATTCGCTGGTGATACAGGTGATGATACTTACTGCACTGGTGATGATGATTGGCCTGATGATTACTTCGGAAAGCAAACAGCCAGACGATATGGAGGATCTGGAAATAAGAGGAATACAGCAGAAAATGCACGAGGCCTGAACCACGGCATTACAACTTTATCGCCGAAGGCGATAAAGAAAAGGCAACCCGGATCATTATGATTCTTAGATAAAATAAAGCATAAATATCATCCCCATCTTAATAATCCGGGATTGCATCTTTTATTCGCCGCAGGCGACTGCTGTGCCGCTGTGGTAATTTATTTTACGACCCACACATTATCCTTCGGATTGGAATCCGGCGTATGCGCACTTCCCAGTACGATTTTTTCAATGGCCTTTGTAGCTTTAAAAGGTATCGTCACCGATTTTGCCCCTTTCTCCCATACCGCTATTGTACGGTGAATGGCCTGTTGCGTTCCGTCTTTATAAAATATGGTAAGGTCTATCGGCAATGGCTTCACTCCCTGAGCTTCTACCACCACTTGTTTGTTTGCGCCGCTGCCGTTGAATTTTGTAATGGCCATATCGGGAACACCATCCTCATAAAACCAGCGCTTCCAGAACCAGTTGAGATTGCGGCCGCTGCCTGCATTCATGCTGTTGAAAAAGTCCTGCGGAACAGGATGTTTGCCATTCCAGTTGCGGATGTACGTGTGTAATGCTTTGTAAAAAAGGTCTTCCCCCAGTAAATCTTTCACATACAAATAACCCATCGCCGGTTTCGGATAGCTATTCAGGAACATGCTCGTACCATATTCCTGCGTGGTAAGCGTGGTAATAGGAAGGTCAATTTCGGTACCTGCGGAACGGGCGTAAGGCGCCACGCCATACAGGTCTACGATGGACGAATCGATCATAGGGGAGATAAGCCATTCGCCGAGCGTAGCCCAGCCTTCATCCATCCAACCGTATTTGGTTTCGTTGATACCCATGTAAAAAGGAAACATGGTATGGAATATTTCGTGGTCTGTCAGCTCGATACTTTCCGCCCGGTCTTCCACCGGATTATCATTCACCATCATCGGGTATTCCATCTGGTCGAGCCCATCAAATACTGTTTCGTGGTTGTAAGGGAAAGGCCATTTTGGAAAACGATAACTCATCGCGTCCACCGTTTTGCGGGCATCGCTTACCACATGAAAATAATCTTTATGCTGCGGGTTAAAAACCGCGTCCACCCTGGTTCTCCGGCCGGTAGATTTATCTACCACCAGGCTCGAGCTTTGCCAGAGATAATGATCGCTTAATGCAAATACCGCATCCGTTACATTTTTAGATTCAAAGATCCAGGTATTGTTTCCGGTTGTATTTTTTGTAATGCCGCCTGCAGCCAGGTCAGCGCTGTCGATAATATCTACGTATCCGTCTTTTGTTTCGGCTTCGCGGATGCGTTGCTGATATTTTGGAGAAAAAATATCGCTGCTGTTGGTATGGTCGCCTGTTGCCCACACAATGTATTTCGCCGGTACGGTAATAGCCGTTTTGAAATCACAGAAATCGTTGTAAAACTCCTGGGTACCGAGATAAGGATTGCGGTTCCAGCCATCGATATCATCGTACACCGCTATCCGCGGAAAATAGTACGCGATAAAATATGATCCGCTGTCTACCTCACCGGTACGCATATGCGAAGTTTTGTTGAGTATATACTCAAAGCTGATATCGAACGGGATCTCACCCCCGGGCGCTAAAGGTTTTATTTTAACCGACATGTTGGTGCCGGATGTCCGGTAGCTCAGTGATTGTGCGCCAGACGAAATAGTTTTGACAGTTACGCCATCACCCGCATCTTCGGGCTGTATCGGCTGCAACCTTGGCGAGCCTTTTTTATAAAGGTTGGGGTAAAGTTTGAAAAGGATCTCTTTCAATGTATCACTACTGTTGTTTTTGTACCGGATAGTTTCAGAGCCCGCAAGCAACCTGGTTGCGGGGTCAAAATTCACGTTGATATCATATGTGGCGGTATTTTGCCAATAATTTTTCCCGGGCTTTCCGTCTTTGCTGCGGGTTCCGGTCTCAAAGGCATTGGCAATGTTGGCCGGCACCGGCAATTGTTGTGCAAGCAGGTTATCTGCCGCAAATAAACAACACAACAAAAAGATCTTATTCATTCTCATAAAATAACTTTAACTGGTAGTGGGATTTTATTATATTTTATTGCGCCCCGCAATGTCCTGTTTTGTTTTGCAGCGGTCGATATCATCGCCATACATTTTTATCTTATCATCGTTGAGCGATGACAGGATCGCTTTTTCATACGACTGGATGGCTTCCGTAAAATTCATCTTCAACTCTTCCATGATACCTTTTTTGGCATGTATCCACGATTTTTCAAGCGTAGGAATAGTGAGGCATTTTTCGAGGTGCGTTACCAGGTCGTCGTAGCGTTCGAGGTCAGTAAGAAAAGTAGCGTAATGAAAATATGGATGAGGGTACATCGGCGAACATTTCATGGCGGTAAGGAAATGTTTTTCCGCCCGGTCGTAATCATCAAACTGTGTCTTCAGCAACCAGCCCATCGAATTGTGCGCAGGTGCGTGCATGGGATCTTCGTAAAGTATGGATTCGCATTTTTTAAAGGCTTCACCGTAAAGGTTGTTTTTTATATCAGATTCGGATTCCAGGTATAATTCGTCTATGTTCATATAATTCAAGTTAATGATTATGTATTTATCCGTGTGTTAAAAGAATATTTAAAATTTTCACCCTTTCTTCTTAAATTACTTTTAAAAAATGGAAACTAACCAGCAAGACCCCCAACCACCGCAGGATCTTATCGCCGACTACCACGCCGATATCCGCCAGATCGAAATTGAAGGCTATGAATTAGGTGTAAAGAAAGCCAGGAACGCATTGTTTTGGGCGGGCGGATTATTTTTTGCCGGAGAAATGATCGCCATGTACAGAAGTTTACAAGAGTTCAACTGGATAGTTTTTGTGATCGCCCTGGTAGAAGCCGGCCTTTTCATCGCCCTGGGTTTGTACACCCGAAAAAAACCTTACACTGCTATCGTCCTCGGACTGATCTTATTCATCGGGCTGATCCTGCTGGGTGCGGTATTTTCCTTCATAGAAGGCGGCACTGAAAATATACTCCGTGCTATATTTGGCGGCATTCTCGTGAAAATACTGATACTTTTGGCACTGATACGGCCATTGAAAGAAGCGAAAGAATTGCAGACCATCAAAGGAGAAGAAAAGAAAATATAAAAGCCATTTGGAATGCTGTTGGTGATAACACCAACAGCGGCAAGACAAAGCCTTTGCTGGTGATAACACCAGCAAAGGCTTAAAACACCAACCACGGCAGCTAAACGTTATCAAAAAAAGACGCAATTGAAACTGCGTCTTTTTTTTAATTCTTAATTCTTAATTGACTTTACCATCCCAGTATCCACGCGAAGATCAGCGGAGCCACAATGGTAGCATCACTTTCTACAATGAACTTCGGTGTATGGATATCCAGTTTACCCCAGGTGATCTTTTCGTTGGGAACAGCACCTGAGTATGACCCGTAAGAAGTGGTGGAATCGGATATCTGGCAGAAATAGCTCCAGAAAGGAACATCATGCCATTCCAGATCCTGGTACATCATCGGCACTACGCAGATGGGAAAATCGCCTGCTATACCACCACCGATCTGGAAGAAGCCTACGCCTTTACCGGATGAATTGTTGCGGTACCAATCGGCCAGCCATACCATGTATTCGATACCGCTTTTCATGGTGGTAGCTTTCATTTCATTTTTGATCACATAAGACGCGAAGATGTTGCCCATGGTGCTGTCTTCCCAGCCCGGCACTACGATCGGGATGTTCTTTTGCGCCGCAGCCAGCATCCAGCTGTTCTTTGGGTCGATCTCGTAATATTGCTCCAGCACACCGCTCAGCAACATTTTGTACATAAACTCGTGCGGAAAATAACGTTCGCCATTCTGATCAGCTTCGTTCCATATCTTATGGATATGCTGCTGCAGCCTGCGGAAAGCTTCTTCTTCAGGTATGCAGGTATCGGTAACACGGTTGTAATGGTTCTCAAGCAGGTCCCATTCTTCCTGCGGACTCAGATCGCGGTAGTTGGGAACGCGTTTGTAATGGCTGTGCGCCACCAGGTTCATGATATCCTCTTCCAGGTTGGCACCGGTACAGCTGATGATGGCCACTTTATCCTGGCGGATCATTTCTGCAAGGCTAAGCCCGAGCTCGGCAGTGCTCATGGCGCCGGCCAGCGTTATCATCATTTTCCCCCCTTCGTTGAGGTGAGTTACATATCCTTTGGCTGCATCCATCAAAGCGGCAGCGTTGAAATGGCGATAGTGGTGTTCTATGAAATTAGAAACTGGTCCTTGTGTCATGATGTCGATTTTAGAGTTGCAAAAATAAGCAGCATAAATAAGAAATAAGAAAGATAAAATAAGAAATGAGGAAGTTGGCATCTCAACGTGCTGCAGGTTCTTATTCCTTATCTTTCTTATTCCTTCTCTTATCTTTCTTATTTACTTTTGCGGAAAGCTTTCATTATGAAATTATTAATCCCTTTGTTTCTTTTCTTGTATTCTGCCAATTCCTTTGCGCAGCAAACTAAATTTACCGGGACCTGGGAAGGAAAGATAAATGTGGGAATATCACTCAGGCTGGTCTTTGAGTTCAACGAGGATAAAAAAGGAGTCCTCTCGGGTATATTAAGAAGTCCCGACCAATCGCCGAAACCGCTGCCGGCAGATACTACCTACACCCGTGGCGACAGTATTTTTGTTGCCGCAAAAATGTTCAATATTTCTTTCAGCGGGAAACTCACCAACGACACTACCATCAACGGAACATTTGTGCAAGGCGGCCCCATTCCGCTGGTGCTTACAAAAGTGCCGGTTTTTGTGGCAACAAAAAGGCCGCAAACACCGGCCGCTCCGTTTAATTACAATACCCGGGAAGTGGAATATTACAATTCCGACAGATCGGTAAAGTTTTCCGGAACACTCACCTCACCTGCCATAGAGCCGGGAACAAATTATATCAAACCACCCAATTACCCAACCATATTACTCATCACCGGAAGCGGGCCGCAAAACCGCGATGAAGAAATGTTCCTGCACAAACCTTTTGCAGTGATAGCGGACTACCTCACCAGGAAAGGGTTTGCCGTGTTGAGGGTGGATGATCGTGGTGTAGGAAAAACCAGCGGAAATTTCCAGGGTGCTACCAGTGCCGATTTTGCGAAGGATGTAGAAGCGGGTATAGATTTTTTAAAAACACAGGGAGAGGTGGACAGCACCAGGATCGGGCTGCTGGGGCATAGCGAAGGCGGAATGATAGCACCCATCGTGGCTTCGCGTAGAAAAGATGTAAAGTTCATCGTACTGCTGGCAGGGCCGGGCGTACCGATCACAACACTGATGTCTGAACAATTTTATGCCGTAAGCAAAAGCAATGGTGGTGATGAAACGATCAGCAAACTGGGCTCCAGGTTATTCGAACAGGCGGTAATGGCGGTGCATAGCAGCAAAGACACGAATGTGATGCGCAAAAAAATTGTTGAGCTGCTGGCGAAAGATTATTCATTCAATAAAAAGTTATACGATTCGCTGGAACTTAACACTGATGCCCTTCGGAACGCCTACGCTTCAGGGCGGATCAAAAGCATGCTGGAGTCCTGGTACTATTATTTTTCCGGCTTTGATCCCACCCCTTACCTCACAAAATTATCCTGTGATGTGCTGGCGCTGAATGGCGAAAAAGATGTGCAGGTTTTGCCCAGATCAAATCTGGAAGGAATAAAAGCCGCTTTGAAAAAAAGCAAATCAAAAAATTATGAAGTGAAAGAAATTCCGGGACTTAACCATTTGTTCCAGACCTGCAAAAAATGTTCTCCGCAGGAATATGGCGAACTGGAAGAAACATTTTCGCCCGTAGCGCTGGAAATCATGGGAGAATGGCTGAAAAGCCAGGGAGGGCTTTAAACGGCAAACCCCGGAGGTTTTGAAAACCTCCGGGGTTTTATAGCACAACGACGCCGGCCTTGTGGAGCCGGCGTCGTTTCATTTTGCACTGATCCTCGCTGTTACTATTTTTTGATCTTGTTCCTCACTGTAAAATTCCCTTCCGAATCACAGGCAAGGTCAAGGCGTTGTTTGTCGCTGTCTGCCGTAAAGAAATAACTGGTTTGCCCTTCATACAAAACCGAAGTCACTTTTTCGCTGATCTTGTAGCCGGCATATTTCCTGGCGATGGCGGCGCTTACATTGGCCGGTAAATTACTGGCAAGGATCACTTCCGAAGTTCCGGCAAGCTCCCCCTTTTCGTCATAAGCAGCCCCAACTGTTTTGTTATCAAGGGTAAATTCGGCAAAATAAAAATTGGAATTCTTCGTCCAGGTTACATTTTCGGCTTTGGCAAAATCCTTTTCAAAAGCAGATTTTACGAAACCGGATACTTTTTCGGGGCCGAAAGCGAAAGAAGAAGCGGCAAATAAAACGAGTGCTGTGAAGATGATGGTTACTTTTTTCATGACTATACTTTTTTAATTTTTTTTGAATGGCTGTCAGCTTTCTGCTGCTCAGCCGATGGCATGACAAATGTAGATCAGCCTGTATTTTATAATGATGAACGATGGTCAAACGGGCGCCGTTTTGATACCAATTATGTTGAACGGAGAACGAATTTTATAAAATACGATTTTGTTCGTAGATGAGTTATACTTAAAACTATGGGGAGGGTTTTATTTCTTAAAAAAAATATAAAGAATGAGATGGGAATGTTAAAAAGTAGCGATGGCAAGGGCGAATGGATAATGGATAATGTTTTAATAGATAATAGATTAAATTCGGGGAAACTTTCTTACTTCTGTACATTCTATCAGTATCAATTATCCATTATTCAATTATAGCATTATCCATTATCATGAATTATCTCGCCCACGCATATCTTTCCTTTAACAACCCCGGCATCCTTACGGGTAATATGATCAGTGATTTTGTAAAAGGGAAAAAACAATTCGATTATCCGGCCATCATACAGGCTGGCATCCGGCTTCACAGGGCCATCGATGAATATACAGATTCGCACGATGCTACCAGGGAGCTGAAAGAATTCTTCAGGGCCGATTACCGCTTATATTCCGGCGCTTTTGCCGATGTGGTATACGATCATTTTCTTGCGCTGGATAAACAGCAGTTCGCTTCCGATAAGGCGCTCATGGATTTTTCGCAGCAGTGTTATGCGCAACTCGAAAACAACAGCGGATGGCTCGGAGACAGGTTCGGGATGATGTTCCCCTACATGAAAACGCAGAACTGGCTGTACAATTACCAGTTCGACTGGGCCATTGGAAAAAGCCTGGAAGGGGTACGCCGGCGCAGCGCTTATATTGAAGAAACCGCCATAGCCTACGATATATTCCTGCGGCATAAGCCCGCCATGAGTCTCTGCTACGATGCGTTTTTCCCCGATGTTAAAAAATTTGCGGCAGCAAGGTTGGAGCAATTATTGAAGTGATGTTTCTTTTATCTTTGAACAAAAAAATTATGAAGAAAGTTTTCCTGGCAGTTTCTTTAAGCTTCGCATTTTGTGTAACCGCCTTTTCACAGGCCGTTGTACCCGCGGTAGATAAATCTCCGCTGGACATCAGTTATTACCCTAACAATTACACGTTGCTGAAGATCCAGGATAAACTGACCGAGCCGTTGATGGCAAGGGTGATCTATAGCAGGCCGCAGAAGAACAACCGGGCCATTTTTGGCGACCTGATAGAATTCGGTAAAGTGTGGAGACTGGGCGCCAATGAAGCGACCGAGATCGATTTTTTCAGGAATGTGATCATTGGCGGGAAAACGGTCAGTAAAGGAACCTATGTCATCTATTGTATCCCGGAGCCGGATAAATGGACGATCGTGCTCAATTCCAATCTTTACACCTGGGGATTGCATACAGATACCAGCAAAGATGTAATGCGGACGGAAGTACCTGTGCAGCGCCAATCGCCGGCACTGGAAGATTTTACCATGGTATTCATGGATGAACCAGGAGGCGCAGGACTCCTGATGGCCTGGGATAATGTGAAAACGGTGTTGCCCATCAACTTTTCGAAAAAGTCAATAGCGAATAGTCAATAGGTAAAGCCCGATACTGCAAAAGAGTATTGAAAAGGCTCCATTATTGTGAACCATTGACTATTCACTATTAACTATTGACTCTGAACTTAGAACCTTCAACTTTTTTAACCAATGTGTGGAATAGCGGGAATAATAACGCGGGACGAATCAATGATCAGCAGGCCGTTGCTGAGTGCCATGGCTGATGCCTTGTCGCACCGCGGTCCCGACGGGGAAGGTTTCTGGACCAACCGCTCCAATCATGTCGGTTTTGCACATCGCAGGCTGGCTATCATCGACCTCACTGACAACGGGCATCAGCCGATGCACTACCTGCAACGTTACACCATCGTGTACAACGGTGAAATTTACAATTACATCGAATTAAAGAACGAACTGCAGAAAGCAGGCTACATTTTTACCTCCGAAAGCGATACTGAAGTGATACTGGCCGCCTACGATTTTTATGATGAGCGTTGCCTGCAGCATTTCGATGGCATGTTTGCCTTCGCTATCTGGGATGAAAAAAGACAGACCTTGTTTTGCGCACGTGACCGCTTTGGCGAAAAACCTTTTTATTATTATCAAAACCAGGAGATATTCGCCTTTGCCAGCGAAATGAAAGGGTTGTGGGCGATCGGGATTGATAAAACCATCGAGCATAAATTAATGCTTAACTATCTTTCACTGGGGCATGTGCAAAACCCTTCCAATAAATCACAGACTTTTTACAAAGATATTTTCTCCTTGCCCCCTTCACATTTTGCGGTGCTGAATTTCGCGGAAATGGATTTTCGGATACATTCTTACTGGACGATCGACAAACAATACCGCCAGCAGGTAAAGAAGCCGGATGCATTGGGCATTTTTGAAAGCCTGTTCTCACTTTCCATTCACCGCCGGTTGAGAAGCGATGTACCAGTGGGCTCCAGCCTTAGCGGCGGGCTCGACAGCTCAACGATCGCCTATTTTGTAAACAAGGCTTTGGGCAAAAGGCATGCGGGTGACTTCACCACATTTTCCGCAGTTTTCCCCGGGTTTGAAAAGGATGAGGCACAACATATACAGAAGGTTACGGACATGCTGCGCCTGAAAAATTTCACCGTTACGCCAACTGCGGAAGAACTGGTCAATGATTTTGAAAAGCTTTGCTACCACCAGGAAGAGCCATTTACGTCTTCGAGTATTTTTGCGCAATATAAAGTTTACGGGCTGGCGCAATCACATGGCGTAAGGGTATTGCTGGATGGACAGGGTGCAGATGAAACGCTGGCCGGTTACCACAAATATATCCACTGGT
>NZ_RJUB01000130.1 GCF_024343615.1 Ferruginibacter sp. HRS2-29
CTCTTAAGTCTAAGTCCGAATTCTGATCGTGCGACCTTCAATTCGTAATTCGTAATTCGTAATTCGTAATTCGTAATTCGTAATTCGTAATTCGTAATTCGTAATTCGTAATTCGTAATTCGTAATTCGTAATTCGTAATTCGTAATTCGTAATTCGTAATTCGTAATTCGTAATTCGTAATTCGTAATTCGTAATTCGTAATTCGTAATTCGTAATTCAAAAAAATGAAAATAACCGCAGCATTTTTCAGATTGATCCGCTGGCCCAACCTGGTGTTCATTGCGCTTACGCAGGTGCTGTTTTATTTCTGTATCATCTTGCCGGTTTTTGAACAATATCATAGTGCACCGGTTTTATCTTTCACACTTTTCATGTTGTTGATGGTAGCTTCCGTGTTCATCGCGGCGGCGGGGTATATCATCAACGATTATTTTGATCTTCACATTGATGCGGTAAACAAACCGGACAAACTGGTGATGGACAAAGTGATCAAAAGAAGATGGGGGATCGTATGGCACCTGGCGCTGTCGGCCATCGGTATCGCCATCAGCCTGGCGGTAAGCTACAGACTGCATACTTTTTATTCCTTCATTGCAGGCATGATAAATGTGGTGAGCGTGATTGCCCTGTGGCTTTATTCCACTACCTACAAACGGAAATTATTGATCGGAAACGTATTGATATCTCTGCTTACAGCCTGGACGATATTGATATTGTATATGGCATCGCTGAAAGATTGGTTCAGCACAAAAGCTATCACCGAGTCACAAAGTGGCTATATGCTGGGTGAAACAAAACTGTTTAAATTCGCGATTTTGTATGCCGGTTTCGCCTTCATCATTTCGCTTATCCGCGAAGTGGTAAAAGATATGGAAGACATGGAAGGTGACGCTAAATACGGCTGTAAAACCATGCCGATCGTTTGGGGCATACCGGTGAGCAAGGTCTTTGTGGCAGTCTGGACAGTAGTGCTGATCGCGATCCTCATTGTCATCCAGTTTTACGCCCTGAAGATCAGCTGGTGGATGAGTGCATTATATTGTATAACCCTGATCATTCTACCCCTGATATGGTTTCTTCGAAAACTTTACCAGGCAAAGGTTGCAGCGGATTATCATAAGCTCAGCACGATGATAAAACTCATCATGCTTTCTGGTATTTTGTCGATGATCTTTTTTAAATTTTATCTTTAGATCGATAATAACCGCTGAAAGGGTCTGTGACCGCTGACAGGGTTTCTAAACTTTCTCAACCCCTCAACCCACTATGATTATTTTAGCTTCCCAATCGCCCCGCCGCAAACAACTACTCGAATGGGCCGAAATATCTTTTGAAGTGATTGTGAGTGATACGGATGAATCGTTTCCGCCGGAACTTTCTTTTGAAGATGCCGCCATACACATCGCCCGCAACAAAGCCCTGGCAGTGGCACTTTCGGCAAATCCTGCGGTGCCTGTGCTGGCCGCGGATACTATCGTGGTTTGTAATGACCGTATCATCGGCAAACCCAGAGACCGCGAAGATGCCATCAGTATCCTGCACACTTTATCCGGCAATACCCACCGTGTCATCACCGGGGTAGTATTGCTGAATGGCACACAGGAAAAGGCTTTCGCGGATGTCACTACCGTGACCTTCCATCCGCTTACCACGGAGCAGATCATTTTTTATGTAGACAAATACAAACCTTACGATAAAGCCGGTGCTTACGCCATCCAGGAATGGATAGGCGTGGTGGGCATCAAAAGTATCGAAGGCGATTTTTATAATGTGATGGGATTGCCGGTAAGCAGGGTAGTGAGAGAGCTTGTTTAGGGGTTTAGGTTTAGAACGCTATTTTCGAACTCCTCTGTGTTACTTTGTGTTCTCCGTGGCTCTGTGGTTCAAAAAAGCGTGCCGAAGGCACAACTTTCAATCAGAAAAAAAGCCGGATTATCTGTTGTTTTCCCCCTTTTTACCTCATCAAACAATTCTACTTTTCAGGTAGAAAATTTTGTGTGATGACCGAAAAGCTCCTTCAATATATCTGGCAGTTCCAGTACTACAATCCTTCCGGTTTGTCTACTTCGCAGGAAGAACCGCTCACGATCATCCATCCCGGTACCCATAATACCAACCAGGGGCCCGACTTCCTGAACGGTAAGATCAAAGTAGGTAACACTACCTGGGCGGGCAGTATAGAAGTTCATGTGAATTCTTCGGAATGGAAAACACATGGACATAGTTCGGATCCGAATTACGACAATGTCATCCTGCATGTAGTGTGGAAGCATGATTCGCCGGATACCATTTTCCCGTTCCCTACACTGGAACTTCAAAACCGCATTCCCAATATGCTGCTGAGCCGTTACGAAGAACTCATGCAAAGCAGTTCGTTCATTTCCTGCGAAAAACACATCGCTTCCGTTCCACAACTTACCATACAGGCGTGGAAAGAGCGCATGCTGGTGGAAAGGCTCCAGGAAAAAACAGGCGTAGTGGAAAGTTTTTTAAAAGAGAATAAAGGCAATTGGGAAGAAGTGCTGTGGTGGATGCTCGCCCGCAATTTCGGTACGAAGATAAATGGTGATGTATTTGAAGCGATCGCAAGATCAGTGCCGCTCAATGTACTTTCGCGAAATAAATTTCAACTGCATACCATTGAGGCGCTTTTGTTCGGACAGTCGTGGATGCTGGATAAAAAATTTACAGAAGCTTATCCGCAGATGTTGCAGAAGGAATATCGCTATTTTCAAAAGAAATACAGTTTGAAAAAGATCCACCTTCCTTTATTTTTCCTGAGGATGCGGCCTGCCAATTTTCCCACTATCCGGTTGGCGCAACTGGCAATGCTGGTGGCACAACATCAGCGACTATTTGCCGCGATCAAAGAACTGGAAAAACTTTCGCAGGTTCGGGAATTATTGAATGTGCCGGCAAATGATTACTGGCATTATCATTATATGTTTGACGAGCCATCTGCATTTAAAATAAAAAATACCGGTGCGCAAATGATCGATAATATCCTTATCAATACGATCATACCGGTACTATTTGCCTACGGCCATCTTGCCGGTCATGAAGCTTCCAAGATCAAAGCCCTGAAATGGATAGAAGAAACAGGCGCAGAAAAGAATAAAGTGACGCATGGGTTTGAGTGCCTGGGCATTGGAAACAAAAATGCATCGGATTCACAGGCGCTGCTGTATATGAAGAAAAACTATTGTGACAGGAAGGGGTGTGTGGAGTGTGCGATAGGAAATAAAATCCTGAAAAATGTATGATCTGAGATCATAGATCATACATCATACATTATTTCCATTTATACTCGATCTCCACCTTCAGGTCCGGGTGAAGGCTCTTGATGACCGGGCAATTATCGCCAATTATTTGCAAAATTTTCTGGTCTTTTTCGTCCAGGCCAACTGGCGACATATGTGCTACCAGCTCAATCTTTCCGATACGCCTCGGATCAGAAAGCATGTGTTTGGTAACGTCTATTTTGGTGTCGCTCAGGTCTACCTGCATATCTGCCGCCCTGATGCCCATAGTAGTGATCATACAGGTGGATAGGGATATACACAGCAGATCGGTAGGACTGAATTGTTCACCTTTTCCCCGGTTGTCGGTGGGGGCATCGGTTCCTATAACAGTACCACTTTGAAGATGGGTGCATTCGCAGCGAAGTTCGCCTTTGTAAACTACAGTAGCAGTCATATCGTATATTTTTTTGATGAATGAACTTGTTGTGCAGCAGTTCTTTTCATAATTGCATCTAACTTACAGCGCAACATAGTATTTTTGCCTAAATTTACTTAAGTAAATACCATCCATGAAGAAAATATTTTTAATGCTGCTGGCGGCCGTTGTGATCCTGCCGGCAATGGCACAGGAAGATTCAAAGGACAAAAAACGGGAAAAGAAAGAAGCGAGGAAAAATCGTATCAACGCCATTGCAAAGCAGGAGGAAGAGGGCGTGTTGAAATACAGGAAACACACCGTTTTTGGTGGCAAGCTTTCTTCAGATGGATATGGTTTTTTCATGGAAATGGCCAGGGCCCAGTCGGTTAAGAGAGCCTTGCTTTTTCAACTGGATATTTCCGAACGTAAACATCCCAAAGAAGAAAAGATCTCCGGGCCATTCAGCTCGAGCCCGCTCATTTTTGGTAAGATCAATTATTTCTACCCCATAAAATTAGGTGTACAGCAACAATTCCTGTTGGGCAACAAAGGCAATAAAAATGGCGTAAGTGTGACTGCTAACGCAGGTGGTGGTGTAAGCCTTGGTTTGCTGAGGGCTTATGAAATAGAAAGGACGGTCAACAACCAGCGTGTTTCTTACATTTACGAGTCCGCCGACAGTGCCATGTACCTGAGTGCGCTTTCTGATCAGACTTCCAGCGGGCCAACACTTTTCAAAGGCTGGAGCCATGTAAAAATGACCCCGGGCGCTTATGTTAAAGGATCCCTGCGGTTCGATTATGGTAAATACAATGAAATGGTGAACGCCATCGAAGTGGGCGTTACCGCCGATTTTTACAGTAAGAAAGTGCCACAGATGATCTACCAGAAACAAAAACAGTTTTTCTTTGCCGCATATGTCGGGATCATGTTCGGACGACGAAAGTAAATTTAATGGATAATTTTATAATGGATAATGGATAATAAGTTTATAAATTAAGTTGGTTCTTGAAATGAATGGATGATCAATCTAAAGCATTATCCTTTATCCACTATCAAATTATCCATTACTCAGCAATTTGAATAATTCAGCATTATTGCGGAACTTGCATTCACAAAAAAATAACAGGAGAAAAGATCATGAGTTGCAGTACTAACGATACAGCCGTAGAGGAACAGAAAGTAAAGAAACCCAATTGGTTACGTGTAAAGCTGCCGATCGGGGAAGAATATAAACATGTCCGCAGCCTGGTGGATACCCACAAACTGCACACCATCTGCGAAAGCGGAAATTGCCCGAATATGGGCGAATGCTGGGGAGCAGGAACCGCCACTTTTATGATTTTGGGAAATATCTGCACCCGCAGTTGCCGTTTTTGCGCTGTGGCTACCGGCCGGCCTGAAGCGGTGGATTGGGACGAGCCCCAGCGTGTAGCTGAAGCCATTCACCTGATGAAAGTGAAACATGCGGTGGTGACATCCGTTGACCGCGACGAATTGAAAGATGGTGGCAGTATCATCTGGCAGAATACCATCAGGGCTATCAAGTCATTGAACCCGGATACTACACTCGAAACACTGATCCCCGATTTCAAGGCGGAAAAAGAAAATATCCAGCGCATCATCGATGCGGCCCCGGAAGTGGTGAGCCATAATATCGAAACAACAGAGAGACTGACCAAACAGGTGCGCATGCAAGCCAAATACTGGCAGAGCATGGAGACTTTGAAAATATTGAAAGCCGGTGGCATGCGTACCAAAAGCGGCATCATGCTTGGCCTTGGCGAAGCGAAAGAAGAAGTGGTGCAAACGCTGAAGGATCTTGCTAATAGCGGAGTAGACGTGGTGACGATCGGGCAATACCTTCAGCCGACAAAAAAACATCTCCCGGTAGACCGTTTCATACATCCGGATGAATTTGCAGAATATCGTGAGATCGGTTATGAACTCGGGTTGGACTATGTAGAAAGCGGCCCGTTGGTTCGTTCATCTTACCATAGCGAAAAACACGTGATACAAGGGTGGGGGAGGAATAAATGGGAAGAGGAAAAACAATTAAAAATTAATAATTAATAATGTATTCAGGGGAAGGCCTTCACGAGAGTGGAGGCTTTTTTATTTTTGACTTATGTATCTTTAAATACTGTTTTTGGGTTGCTGGTATAAACGCCGGAGGTTGGACAAACGCTCAGGGGTTTTCAAGAACCCCTGAGCGTTTGTCTATCAAAATCATGCTGATGAAAAAATATTTACTTCCCCTGCTTTTTCCCCTGTCTGCCCACATTTCATCAGCGCAGGTAAAATGGATAAATGTCGATTCGCTGTACCAGCCATTGCCAAAGGGTTTGCACGTCTTTAAAACAACGGATTCGCTGGATGGGAAACCATTTATTGCTTACTACGCCATCGCCGATCTGAAAGACAAAAGCCTTGATTTTACTGTTGATACTTCACTCGGCAGAAGGCTGACTCCCACACAGTTTTATGAAAAGGACAATCATCCTTTATTGGTGGTGAACACTACGTTTTTTTCTTTTGAAACAAACAGGAACCTGAATGTGGTGATAAAAGATGGAAAGCTTGTCAGTTATAATCAGCACTCCATCGCGTTGAAAGGTAAGGATACATTGATGTACAAGCATGCTTTTGGCAGTGCCATAGGTATAAACAGAAAGGGCGATGCGGATATTGCGTGGTTATATACCGATTCATCTAAAAGAAGCGCATACGCAAATCAATCACCTGAAGCTTATCAAAAAGATTCAATCGATATCATCAGCTTTAATTATGTAAAAACATTACGGTATGGTAAGAGACTCCACTATGATGGAAGGTTTCGCAAAAAGAACTTTTACCCGGCTTTCCGAAAATGGAAAATGAAAACCGCGGTTGGCGGCGGGCCGGTGTTGGTACAAAACGGAAAGGTAGAAATTGCAAACGAACAAGAAAACAAATTCACCGGCAAAGCCATCAACGACAAGCATCCCCGCACTCTGATGGGATATACTGCAGACAATAAATTGATCATAATGGCCATCCAGGGCCGTTTTCCCAACATCGCCGAAGGCGCCACACTTACACAGGAAGCGCAATTGATGGTAGACCTTGGCTGCAAAGAGGCTTTGAACCTCGATGGTGGTGGAAGCAGCTGCATGCTTATAAACGGGAAAGAAACGATCGTGCCTTCAGATAAGATGGGGACGCAGCGGGCGGTACCGGCGGTATTTATAATTAAGAATTAAGAATGATTGCGAAGATGGAAGTGGGAAAATGATCGCAGATTTCAAAGGGATAAAAGGATTCCACAGATTGTTTCCTGCTTCGCAGAAAACACAAATGCAGTTTATAAATTCTCAAATTCACTAAAGGAATTTAAGGTATTATAAACTGCATTTCAGTTTTTACGGAGTAAAAACAATCTGTGGAATCCTTTTATCCCTTTGAAATCTGCGATCACCTTTTCGCTTAAATCATCCTTCATCTATCACCCGCGTAAAACAAAAGAACCTTCAATAGAAGGTTCTCATTATTAATTCTTAATTTTTAATGCTTAATTGTAATTCGCTTTAGCGAATTACAGGTGGGATATCCCAAACCAATGCACTCGCTCCCAAAATCGCCGCGTCCGCTTCTTTCAGCTCGCTAAAGATCAGTTTTACTTTATTCTGGAATATCGGCAGCAGGTTGGCTTCCATATGCCTGCGGGTAGGCTTCATCAGCAGGTCGCCGGCTTTGGTAAGCCCGCCGAATAATACGATGGCTTCAGGCGAGGAAAACATGATGAAGTTGGCCAAAGATTCACCCAGCAATTGCCCTGTGAATTCGAAAATACGGTTGGCGATATTATCACCCTGCATGGCACACTCGTATACTGTTTCGCTGGTGAGCTCATTGATGCTATAATTGCGGAGGAGGCTTTCTTCTTCCGGATGCTCAGTCAGCAATTCGATGGCAGTCTCACGTACACCCGTAGCCGAAGCGTATGCTTCCAGGCTTCCACGCATGTGCGTGCTTTTGTGCAATCGTCCGCCCGGGCGAATGATGGTGTGCCCGAGTTCGCCCGCAAATCCGTCATGCCCCAGCACGATCTTACCGTCTATGACGATCCCACTGCCAACACCCGTTCCCAGGGTGATGGTGATAAAATGTTTGATGGTCTTGGTGCAACCGTAGATCATTTCACCCATTGCCGCCGCATTGGCATCGTTGGTGAGCTTGGTAGCCAGTCCGAATTTCTTGCTGATGATATCCGCGATGGGGATGATGCCTTTCCATTTCAGGTTGGGGGCATATTCAATGGTGCCGCTGTAAAAGTTGCCGTTTGGCGCACCCATACCTATACCGACAAAGTTTTTGATGCCGCCGACTTTTTCAATCATAGGCATCAGCTTTTCGTAGAGGTCATCCACAAAATCTTCCACCACTTCATGAGCATTGCTGGGGATCCTGTCCTGCGTGATGATCACGCCATCCCTGCTTACAACCCCGAATTTACAGGTGGTTCCGCCGATATCTATACCGACTGCATATTCTTTTTCTTTACTCATGTGGTAAGCGTTTTTAAAAAGAGAGATATATTTCTGCAAATATATCTCTCTTCATTTGTATAAATTATCAAATTTAATTAATTAGCCGCATCATAGTTGATACCTTGTTTTTTAAGGATACCTTTTACGGCGAAAGCGAAGAATGCAATGTACGCGAAACATATGGCCGCTATCCAGTAAGAAGCATGTATGCCCGTTCCTTCCACCGCCGAATTGGATTGAAGATAATCGGCAAATTTTCCCTGTATAGGAGGTATGATACCACCGCCGAGGATCATCATGATCAAAAATGCCGAACCCTGTGTGGTATATTTACCCAGGCCCGCCACAGATAAGCTGAAAATAGACGGCCACATGATAGAGCAACAAAGACCGCCGCTAAGGAAAGCATATACAGCTACTGTACCCTTGGTCTGTACTCCGATGATCATAGCCGCTACGCCGAGCAAAGAAAAGATCAAAAGCGTTCTTGCAGGCTTATCATTACTGATGAAAAATGCTACTACTTGGATAGCTACGCAAACCGCATAGTAATATAACGGCTGCATGTTATACCCGAAAATGATATTAACACCAATGATGATAGCGAAAGCTATAAAGGGAACAATGAATTGAAGGATCGTCCGGTTTGTTTTGGAAAGATTAAAAGCAGATACCGATCCTGCCCATCTGCCGATCATTAAACTTCCCCAATACATAGCTACATATTTGGTAGCTTCTGAAGACTGGAGACCACCAAAATCGGGATGTTTTAATAATTCTGTAAGGTTAGAGCCAATAGAAACTTCCACACCCACATAAAAGAATAATGCCAGCATCCCGAGTACGAGTTGCGGATATTTCATTGCCCCCCAGCCCTCCTGGTTCTTTTGTGCGCTGGCATTGGCAACAACCAGTCCGATGACGATAATGGCAAAAGCGCCGATAAGCCATTTCATCCTGTAAGACTCCAGGCCATGTTTTTCAACATCACTCAGTAAAGCAGGATCTGTTTTGTAGCTGTTGAAAATCGGAACGAACATGATCACCAAAAGTCCGGTCATTATAAGCAACATATATAAAGCCTTATTGGCTTTTTCCGTTTTTTCTTCCATTATGCCGGAGGGCACTTTTTTTGAAAAGAAAAATAGTGCGGCGGCGGCAATGAACAATGCCCCCACACAGATATACAGCAAAATAACCTTGTCGGATGGTAATCCGGCGATCTGTGCATCCGTGATAGCCGCGGTAGTACCAAACAGTGCAAGGGCTACAACGATGGGGCCAATGGTAGTGCCAAAAGAATTGACGGCGCCACCGAGCGTAACACGGCTGGTGCCCGTTGCCTCATCACCCAGGGCAATGGCAAAGGGTTGTGCCGCAGTCTGTTGAATGGAAAAACCTAACGCCACAATGAATAACCCCACGAGCATTCCGGGAAAAGTGCCCAATGTTACGGCCACGATCATTGCTGCCGCTCCCAGGGCAGAAAACAATAACCCGTAAATGATCGATTTTTTGTACCCCCATTTTCCAATAAGATCTTTTCCCCCGAAAGAGCCGTAGGCGAATAAGATCAATGCACCTATAAAATAGGCGAAGTAAAATGCGGTATCAACAAGCTGACTTTGAAACTGATCAAGGCCAAACTTATGTTTACAAAAAGGAATGAAAATACTGTTACCGGCAGCAATGAATCCCCAAAAGAAAAAAACGGTAACCAACGTTCCCAGCGCGCCATAATTGGTGGGCACACCGGAATGTTTTACATTGGCAGTAGAAGAATTTGTTTGTGCAATCGCCATAGTTAAAGTTTTGAAGTTGTAAAGTATATTATTTTAAGGAACTTAAAAAATATTAGAACTCATAATTTGTTGGTAACGAAATCCTTCTTAATTTGGAAGGGAACAATTCGTTATGCTTCATTTCTTAAAGGGACTGTCAGCCTGAGCTTGTCGAAGGCGATGTTCCGATTGCTGAATCTGCCTTCGACAAGCTCAGGCTGACAGTCCAGGGTTAGAATTGCTAAGTGAATACATTATTAATTATTCATTATTTATTATTAATTGACCGCAATGGAAATATTACACGTAAGCGCAGAGTGTTACCCGATGGCAAAAGCCGGTGGCCTGGCCGATGTGGTAGGAGCGCTTCCCAAATACCAGAACAAACTCGGGCATGTGGCCAAAGTGGTAATGCCGATGCACCGCACCAGATTTTTGTACGACAACGAATGGGAGACCGTGCACAAAGGCAGCTTCAGCATGGGACAATTCTTTTACGAATTCACGGTCATTAAAGAAAAAACCAATAAGCTTGACTTTGATCTTTATTGCATAGATATCAATGGCCTGCTCGATCGGGAAAAGATCTATGGTTATGATGATGATACCGAACGCTTCACCGCATTCCAGATAGCCGTGCTCGAATGGCTGAGCCGCTGGGAGCACCGGCCCGATGTGGTCAATGTGCATGATCATCATACGGCACTCATTCCGTTCATGCTGCGGTTTTGTTATAATTACCATCATCTTTCCAACATACCTGTTACCCTCACCATTCACAATGCCCAATACCAGGGATGGATGGGCTGGGATAAAGGCGTGTACCTTCCGGCCTGGGATTCGTGGCGCTGGGGATTGCTCGAGTGGGACAATACTATCAACCCCTTAGCATGCGGCATCAAATGTGCCGATAAGGTAAACACCGTGAGCCCGGGCTATATGGAAGAGCTGATGCAGGAAGCCAATGGTCTAGAAGCGTTATTCAATTATGAAAGAGGTAAATGTTCGGGCATCCTCAATGGAATCGATTATTCCGTATGGAATCCTAAAACCGATACATATATTCTCGACAATTTTACCGAGAAAGATTATGAAGCGGGTAAGCTGCTCAATAAAAAACAACTCTGCAAAGAATTCGGTTTCGATTTCAAATTGCCGTTGTTCATTTTTATCGGAAGGCTGGTAGGGGAAAAAGCTGCCGACCTTTTGCCTGAAGCCATCATCAGGGCATATGCTGAGCACAGGGATAAATTCAGTTTCCTCATTCTCGGCAGCGGTGACCCTTCTGTTGAGCACGAACTCATGTTGCTGAACAACCGCTGGATCGGGTATTACAATTCCCGCATGGAATACAATGAAAAACTGAGCCACCAGATGTATGCCGGCGCCGATTTTTTACTCATGCCGAGCAGGGTAGAGCCGTGCGGCCTCAACCAGATGTATGCGATGCGGTATGGTACAGTGCCGGTGGTTCGCCGTACGGGTGGATTGGCCGATACTGTAAAAGACTATGGCGAACAAAACGGGTACGGCATTTGTTTCAATAATGCTTCTGTAGAAGACATCCTGCACTCGATGCGCAGGGCGTTGGAATTATATTCCGAAACCAAAAAGCTGAATGAAGTAAGGCTTACCATGATGCAGATAAAAAACAGCTGGGAAGTAAGCGCCCAAAAATATATTGACCTATATTCATCTATCCAATAAAACAATCAATTTATGTTACACAAAAGAGTAGTGGCCGTAATACTTGGTGGTGGCGCCGGCAGCCGTTTGTACCCGCTTACAGCAACGCGAAGCAAACCGGCAGTGCCGATCGCCGGTAAATACAGACTGGTGGATATTCCTATATCGAATTGCATTAACAGCAACATCAACCGTATGTTTGTACTCACACAGTACAATTCCGCTTCGCTCAATAAGCATATCAAAAACACCTACCAGTTTAGCGGCTTCAGCAGCGGGTTTGTAGACATACTTGCAGCCGAACAAACACCCGATAGCCCGGGCTGGTTCCAGGGAACGGCAGATGCGGTAAGACAATCGCTGAAACATATTGATAAGAACGATTTTGACTATGTACTTATACTCAGCGGTGATCAGTTGTACCAGATGGATTTTGCGGAAATGATCGAAAACCATGCGGAAAGTAAAGCGGATATTTCCATCGCCACCATTCCGGTAGGGGAAAGGGAAGCGCCTGAGTTCGGGATATTGAAATCCAACGATGAACATATCATCACTTCATTTATTGAAAAACCTGCAAAGGAATTATTGCCGGAATGGACCAGCGAAACCGGTGAAGAAATGCAGCAGCAGGGAAGGCGTTACCTGGCCTCGATGGGGATCTATATATTCAGCAGGAAATTATTGTTTCAATTGCTGGAAGAAGAAAAGAAAACCGCAACCGATTTTGGTAAGGAGATCATCCCGGACGCGATCAATAAGTATAAAGTAAAAAGTTATCAATACGATGGTTACTGGACAGATATCGGTAACATCTATTCTTTCTTTGAAGCCAACCTGGCGCTCACGCTGGATATACCACCCTTCAATTTATTTGACAATAAAAAAATGGTGTATAGCCGTGCACGGATGTTGCCCCCGGCAAAGATCAGTGGCACTATGCTGGAGCAGGCGATCATCGCCGAAGGTTCCATCATCAAAGCGCAGCGTATAGCCAATTCCGTTATAGGGATCAGGGCACGTATCGGCACCGGTAGCATCATCGAAAGCAGTTACCTGATGGGGAACGATTTTTACGAAACCATTGAAGAGATAGCTTACAACCTTGGCCGTGGCATACCGCCGGTAGGGATCGGTGATAATTGCCATCTTACTAATGTGATCGCCGATAAGGATTGCCGTATCGGTAACAATGTGGTGATCAAAGGCGGACATGGGATACCCGATTCGGATCATGCACTTTATGCAGTGAAGGATGGAATAGTAGTGTTGAAGAAAGGAGCGATCATTCCGGATGGATTTACTTTGTAAATACGAAATAAGAAATTTTTAATAAGAAATAAGGAAGTGCGGAGCCTGTAAAGAACCAAAAGTTTTACGGACTCCGCACTTCCTTATTTCTTATTCCTTATTTTTCTGGTTTTGTTTCCCGATTTGTGGAATTGCCGCTACTAATAAGTACTGGCAGCTTTCCGGGTTTATTCACTACTTATACACTTGTGTTGATTCTTCAGAGGCACAGCTATTGAGCCTTGCACCCTTATACCATTTTAATTTAGAGTTATTTATAGAAATTAGAAACCGATTAGATTTTCAGGCATTATTGTTGTTTTTGATGCAGTAGTTATTTAACCAAAAAAATAATACTTATGCAAACGAGGACAACCAATATGACCACTGTCAGCAGCATCCTGGAAAAATTACGTGTAAGGAAGCAAGACAATGAGTTCGTAATGAAAGATAATCACTTCACCACATCCAACGGAAAGATGTACAATCCCGAAGACCTGAAGATCATCCGTACATTCAGGTTTGAAGGAGATTCTGATCCATCAGATTCTTCCATCATTTATCTTATAGAAGCAAAGGATGGGCTGGTAGGATACAGCATGGATGCGTACGGGGCTTACAGCAATCACGATGATGATGGCTACGATGATTTCATCCGCAAAATACCAGTGGAAGAAAGAGACGAGCAGGAAATATTCGGAGGGTGAAAAGTTGAAGGTTGAAGGTTGAAGGTTGAAATGCAGTCTGTGAGAACTTTGAACGATGTAATCATTAAAAGTTTATAAAATAAAAAGATCCATTCGATGGATCTTTTTTATTGCTTTTTTGTGAAAAATCGATAACCTTCAGTTTCAATAATGGAGCCTGCACCTATACACTTACAACCATTAACCTTCAACCTTCAACCATCAACCTTCTGATAGTAGTTGAATCCCACCAACCCCACGATGATCATCGCCAGGAAAAAGTATTGAACGGTATTAATGTTTTCTTTTAAAATAAAAACGCCCAACACCGCGATCAATATCGTGCTGCACCCGGCCCATGTAGCGTTGGCAAGGCCTGCGGGCAGGTGTTTGAGGGCCAGCGTAAGAAATACATAACACAAGGAAAAGCCTGCCAACGCGATCGCTGCATAAAATTTTTGTTCAAAACCATGCGATAGTTTCATGAAGATGATCGCGATGCTTTCGCAAAGTATGGTGAGTGCCAAAAATAGATAACCCATAGTCAATTACGAATTACGAATCAAGAATTAAAAATGAAAGTCGCGAAAGGATCAAACGAAGTAACAGAATTTAGCATTCGTAATTTTTAATTTGTAATTCGTAATTGAATCCATTGTTTTGCTTCTTCCAGTTCTTCAGGCTTGAATCCTTTCGCTTCGCCGGGCACCAGTACGCTGAAAAAATCGGTGAACTTTTCTACACCGGATTGGTCCGACACCACAGCGATCTTTTTCCATTTGGTAAAACCTTCATGCAATTGCAGTTTATTGATGATCATATCCGATTGAAAAATGAGCAGGTAACTCAATCCCATTACCATTACGAAGAGGGAAATTCCATAAAGACTCAGGTAGAGAGCCCTGTTTTCGTCGATGGTTAACGCATAGTACATAGTTGACAAAGTATGCATCATCACCGGCAAAGAATTAAGAAAAAAAAGCAAGCCAGAGATTTTCAGCAACACTTTCCAGAAAGAACGGGGAGTCATAATGGGGCGATTTATAATTCGATAAAGTAAATTATTTTCTCTCAAAGCTCCTTTTATTTATTGATCTTCCACGGAGGATCAAGGCGATTGCTGCCGGCATAATAAAATATAAGCTGGTTATTGTCCGGATCGCGAAGCCTTGCTTCCCGCCACAACCACGATTTATCGTTCGGCATCTCTTCAAAAGCTATCCCTTTCCGGATCAGTTCTTCAACAGTCTCATCCAGTTTTTCGGTTTCAAAATATACCCATACACCGTTGCCTTTTGGCAGTTCATCCACCAAATGGAGAGAAAAAGTAGCCCGATTTTTCCCGCATTCAAAGCGGGCATAACGGGGGAGGGCTTCCACGATGAGCCGGAGGCCGATCTGCTGATAAAATTGAATTGAACGGGCGACATCGGTAACAGGCACCGTAACCTGGTTGAGTTCCATGAATTTTTTTTGTAAAGATAAAGAGCAACATGTAGGAACGTGCCTGTGGCGCGTTCAATCGAACCGCAGGTTCAATTCCGGAATAATACCTCCGGTATTATTGAACGCGCCACAGGCACGTTCTTACGGCCAATTTTTTACATTATTCCTGATGTATTCAACGATTTTCCTGTATTCCCTTTCATTTCTGATAATATGGTCGTGAAATTTTTCCTGCCATTCGAACTGAGAATACTTGTTCTTATTGCACCATTTTTTGATGGTACCCTTTAAATGATTGGCGAATGAAGAAATAGATTCTTTTATTAAAGGGAATAAGGAAGTTGTTTCACAAAATATGCTAGTGACTTCTGATTGAAATACATCTGAACATTTCTTATCAATCAGAATTATCATATGAAGATGATCTGGCATTATAGTAAATTCCGTGATCGTGAGGTATTTGATTTTTTCCTGGATCATCAAAAAGTTACGATTTACAAATTCTCCGATAGGAGACAGGTGCATCTGTTTATTTTCGATATACCCAAAAAATGGAACTCTTTTTTTCGTTACAATAGTAATAAAGTAAGCTCCATTCTGGGAATAATCATAGCCTCTCAAGCGATATTGTTTTTGCTTTTTAAAACCCATTTTCGAAAATACCGGCTAAACGAATTCGAAATTTGGTAAAAACACCAGCAAATGATGCTTTTTTACCGGATAAACTTTGTAGGGACATTCCTGTGGTGCGTTCAATCTTTGTAGGGACGTGCCTGTGGCGCGTTCAATCGAACCACAGGTTCAATTCCGGATTAATACCTCCGGTATTAATGAATGCGCCACAGGCACGTTTCCTACAGAAAATCCAAAAAAATAGCCTATTTTTGCGCCCTTAAACACGTATACGTTTACATGAAGAACATCAGGAATTTTTGTATCATCGCACACATCGATCACGGGAAAAGCACGCTGGCAGACAGGCTGTTACAGACAACCAACACTATCAGCGAGCGTGAAATGCAGGCACAGGTGCTGGATGATATGGACCTCGAACGCGAAAAAGGCATCACCATCAAGAGCCACGCCATACAGATCAATTACCCATACAAAGGGGAAGAATACATATTGAACCTCATCGATACTCCCGGCCACGTGGATTTCAGCTATGAAGTGAGCCGTGCGCTGGCCGCCTGCGAAGGCGCCCTTTTGCTGGTAGATGCAACACAAGGTATTCAGGCACAGACCATCAGCAATCTTTACCTCGCCATCGACAACGACCTGGAGATCATCCCGGTGATCAATAAGATCGATATGGATGGCGCTATGATTCCTGAAGTAAAAGATCAGATAATCGAGCTGATCGGTTGTAAAGAAGAAGATATCCTCCTGGCAAGCGGTAAAAGCGGGATCGGCATTGAAGGCATCCTGGAAGCAATTGTAGAAAGGATCCCGGCTCCGAGCGGGGATCCTGAAGCGCCGCTGCAGGCATTGATATTCGATAGTGTGTTCAACAGTTTCCGCGGCATCATCGTGTATTACCGCATTTTCAACGGTAGCCTGAAACAGGGCGATAAGGTAAAGTTCTTCAGCACCGATCAGGAATATTATGCCGATGAGGTCGGTATCCTGAAACTGGGCATGGAAAAGAAAAAATCCGTGCATTGCGGCGATGTGGGATACATCATCACCGGTATCAAAAACGCGAAGGAAGTAAAAGTGGGGGATACATTAACCAATGTTCTGAATCCTACACAGGAGCGTATCGATGGTTTTGAGGAAGTGAAACCGATGGTATTTGCCGGAATTTTCCCGGTGGAAACAGAAAAGTTTGAGGAGTTGCGGGATTGTATGGACAAACTGCAGCTGAACGATGCTTCGCTTACTTTCGAGCTCGAAACATCGCAGGCATTAGGCTTCGGTTTCCGCTGCGGTTTCCTGGGCTTGCTGCACATGGAGATCATCCAGGAAAGGCTCGAAAGGGAATTCAACCAGACGGTGATCACCACGGTTCCCAACGTAAGCTTCATCGCCCATACCACCAAAGGCGAAAGGATAGACGTGCACAATCCGGCTACATTGCCTGATCCGAGCCGCACCGAACGCATCGAAGAACCGTACATCAAAGCACAGATCATTACCAAACCGGATTATATCGGCAACATCATGACACTTTGCATCAGCAAACGTGGTATGCTGATACATCAGGGTTATCTGAGCCCGAGCCGTGTGGAACTGACTTTTGAAATGCCTTTGACAGAGATCGTATTTGATTTTTACGATAAACTCAAATCGCAGACAAGAGGATACGCCAGCTTCGATTACCACCCGATCGGTTTTCGCGACAGCGATATCGTTCGCATGGATATCCTGCTCAATGGCGAAAAAGTGGATGCATTGAGTGCATTGATCCACCGCAGCCGCAGCCATGAATTCGGCCGCAAACTCTGCGAAAAATTGAAAGAATTGTTAACACGTCAGCAATTCCAGATAGCCATACAGGCCGCCATAGGCGCCAAAGTGATCGCACGCGAAAACATCAGCGCCATGCGCAAAGACGTAACCGCTAAATGTTATGGTGGTGATATCAGCCGTAAACGTAAGCTCCTCGAAAAACAAAAAGAAGGAAAGAAACGTATGCGCCAGATAGGCAATGTGGAAATTCCACAGGAAGCGTTTTTAGCGGTGCTGAAACTGGACGACTAGGAAGTGAATGGTGAATAGTGAATAGTCAAAATATGAAGGTTGAAATAGTATGAACCTTTATTCTCTTGGAATTATTTTTATTCTTCATTCAGTTATGCTGAATACCTGCAAAGTCTTCAGTTGAACTTCTGGATTTAAAAACATGGAATAATGAAAACAACTTTGAAGGTTTCACTATTCACTATTCACCATTGACTACATGAAGTTTTTTCCCGAATCCACGCTCCAGCAGCTGGAATTTGACAAGATAAAAGATCTCCTTGCGGCGCATGCCCGCACAGAATATGCCAAAGCAAAGGCAGCGCAGTTGCGCATCCATACCCGCATCGACTATATCCAGGTGGCGTTGCAGCAAACGAATGAATATAAAACCATTCTGCAGGGCGGCCAATATTTCCCGAATGATTTTGTTCAGAATATCAGTCGAGACCTGAAGCTGTTGGGGATACCCGGCGCTTCGCTTGCAGGCGAACAGTTCCTGCACATCCGCAGGCTGGCGTCCAATACCAATAATATCTTCCGCTGGTTTACCGTAGAAATGCGGGAAACTTTTCCCGGCCTCGCCGAAGTGATCAGTAATAATTATTACGAGAAAACGATCAACCAGATGATCGACGAAGTGCTCGATGAAGTTGGGGTGGTGAAGGATACCGCGAGCAGCGAACTGGCTGACATACGCCTCAAACTTTACCGCAAGCGCAATGAGATACGCCGGGTATTCGACCGCATCGTTTCCAAACTCAACAAACAAGGTTACCTTGCCGATATTGAAGAAAGTTTCATGAACGGACGCAGGGTGCTGGCTGTTTTTGCGGAGCAAAAACGTATGGTCAAAGGTGTGCTGCACAGCGAAAGCGATAGCCGCCGTACCAGTTTCATAGAACCGGAAGAAACAACCGAACTGAACAACGAGATCTTTTCGCTGGAATATGAAGAGCAAAAAGAAGTGTTCCGCATACTGCGCAATCTTACCCAGCAGTTAAGTATTTATGCAGCGCTGCTGAAAACTTACCATGACATCGCCGGCGAATATGATTTCATCCGTGCCAAAGCAAAGCTCGCGATCGATATCAACGGAAGCTACCCGTTGCTGCACGATAAAGCACATCTCAATCTCATCAACGCGTATCATCCGTTGTTACTGTTGTACAATAACAAAAACAACAAACCGACCATCCCGGTCAATCTCAGGCTGGATCACAACAACAGTATCCTCGTTATCAGCGGGCCAAACGCCGGCGGTAAAACGGTTACGTTAAAAACCGTAGGGCTTACGCAGGTGATGATGCAGGCAGGATTGCTGGTGGCCGCCAGTCCGGATAGTGAAATGGGGATATTCAAACAGCTGTTCATTCATATAGGGGATGAGCAAAGCCTGGAATTTGAATTGAGCACTTATTCTTCGCATCTGAAAAACATGAAACATTTCATCGAGCATGCGAACGGTAAGACATTATTCTTCATCGATGAATTGGGTAGCGGCTCTGATCCCAACCTGGGCGGCGCTTTCGCCGAAGTGATCATGGAAGAGCTGGCGTTCAGACATTCCTTCGGAATTGTGACAACGCATTATCTCAATCTTAAAGTGATGGCTAACAAGGTGAAAGGGATCATCAATGGTGCGATGCAATTTGATGAGAAAAACCTTTTGCCATTATATAAATTACAGATCGGCAAGCCGGGAAGTTCTTATACATTCTCGATTGCTGAAAGGATAGGGCTGGATAAAAAACTGATCAACAAAGCACGTAACCTGGTGGATGAAGAACATTTCAGGCTGGATAAATTGTTGAACAGAACGGAGCAGGATCTTCAAAAGATCGACAAGGAAAAATCTACACTGGATAAACTGCTGAAAGAAAATGAGCAACTGAAGAAGGAGATGCAGCGGGTATTGTCGAAGGAATTGCACAACCAGGAAATGGAGCGCCTGAAGCAGCAGAATAAGATATCGGAAGAGCGTATCACTTATATGAAAGATATGGAACGCCGGTTGAAATCCATGGTGATAGAATGGCGCAAGGCCGATGATAAAGACAGTGTAGTAAAAATGATCCATGCTTTGCTCTTCAACCAGAAAGAAAAAATGCAGAAAGAAAAACACCAGAAAAAACTGAACGAAAAATTTGATGAAGTTGGTGGTGAAATAAAAGTAGGCGATAAAGTGAAGATGAAACAGAACCGCCAGGTAGGTGTGGTAAAAGAGATACGCGGAAAGAAAGCAATCCTGCAGGTAGGCATCATCCCGATGACGGTGTCAGTAGAAGACCTGGTGGTAGTGGTAGACAAACCTGTAAGCTAAGTGCAACATAATTGATGAGAATGAATAATTCTGAAATTGCTTCAGAAACCTTAATTTCATTTCATCTTTAAACTTCAACTGCCATTGATGTTATCATCCAGTTCTGCATTTACCGATTCCAAAAAACATTTTGTCATTCTGGATGCGCTTCGTGGTGTAGCCGCGATCGTTGTGGTCCTCTTTCATATATTGGAACTATATTCCGGAGGCGATCACACAAAACAGGTCATTAACCATGGCTACCTGGCCGTTGATTTTTTCTTCATGCTTTCTGGTTATGTGATGGCGCATGCCTACGACGATCGCTGGGATAAAATGACTGCCAAAGATTTTCTGAAACGCAGGGTAATACGGCTGCATCCGTTGATCATTGCGGGCATGATACTCGGAGCGATCTGTTTTTATTTCAGTGAATCCGCTGTGTTTCCCAATGTTGCGCAAACTCCTGTCTGGAAACTATTGCTGGTAACCTTGGTCGGATGTACTTTGCTACCGCTGCCCGTATCGATGGATATCCGCGGATGGACAGAAATGCATCCGCTGAATGGCCCGGCCTGGTCGCTGTTTTTCGAATACATCGCCAATCTGCTGCATGTTTTTATTTTACGGAAATTATCAAAGCTGATGCTGGGCCTGCTGGCATTCATGGCCGGAGCGGCACTCATTCACCTGGCGGTCACCCATGGTGATATCATCGGTGGCTGGTCGTTAGAGCCTGCACAACTGAGGATCGGTTTTACGAGGCTATTGTTCCCCTACATAGCCGGGATGTTGCTACGCCGTTTGGTAAAGCCCGAAGGCGGAAAAAATACCTTTTTATGGTGTGCGCTGTTGCTCGTTGCTGTCATGTCGTTTCCCAGGGTAGGCGGGCATGAAAAGCTGTGGGCAAACGGCTTGTTTGATTCGTTCAGTATTATCCTGATCTTTCCCGCCATCATTTATCTTGGTGCGACCGGTGAAGTAAAAAATAAGCTGGCAAAAAGGTTGTGCACCTTTTTAGGCGATATATCGTATCCCTTATACATCCTGCATTTTCCTTTTACTTACGTATTTTATGGATGGGTATCGAATAACAATATCCCGATGAAACAAGGGGTGCTGGTGGGTATCGGGCTGTTGATCTTCTGTGTGGCCCTATCGTATGCGATACTTAAATATTACGATGAGCCCGTAAGAAAATGGCTGGCGAAAAGATCGATGAAAAAGATATGAGGTCATTAAAAGGGGCATTCAAACAATTACGATACACCGATCAATCGTACAGAAGAAAGCAGTAAATATATCGGCAAACAGAGATAACGGTTTATTAATGGATAATGGATAATGTTTTCAGCATTAAAGACTTTCGCTCTTGCAATAGAACTTCAAACCGGAAAAATTATCCATTATCCATTATCCATTATAACATTATCCATTATCAACGTATCAACGCCACACTTCCTTTCATATCGATCACCCTTCCGTTCCTGTCTTTTCCTTTTATCACCCACACATAGCCGCCCATCGGTTGGCGTTGACCGCGGTAAGTGCCATCCCAGCCTTTGAGGTATTGATTGGTTTCAAATACCAGTTCGCCATAGCGGTTGAAAATGCGGAAATATTCCGTTTCGGCAATGCCAACAGGGATTGGCCGGAAGATATCGTTTCTTCCATCACCGTTAGGCGTAAACGCATTAGGGACATAATATGCAGGCCCTTCATACACTTTGACGAAGATCGTATCGCTTGCCCGGCAGCCCACCGCATCTTCCACACGTACGATGAATTTTGCATCGGCCGTCAAAGTGGCGATCGGGTTGCTGATTGCAGGATTGCTGATCGTAACACCCGAAGATGCGCTGCTCCACAAATATTTTATACCACCAGTGGCATTCAGCTGGTGCGGGCGGTTGCTCATTGCGATCGTATCATTTCCTGCAAAAGCGTGTATGGGTGGCTGTAAGGTTACCTTCACGATATCTGATACGGTGAAATTACAATTGTAATTATCCTTCACCGTCAACGTATATTCCGTTGTACCTGCCGGCGGATGTACGTAAGTCTGTGGCGAGGCTGGCGTGTTAAGCCCGGCAACAGGTGTCCATGCATAAGTAACGCTGCCGGAAGTATGGGTGGCGGATCCAGTCAGTAAAGCGGAATCGCCCTGGCAGACGAATTTATCAGGCCCTGCATGCGCTATCGGTTTCCACAACACATTCACCCGCATCACACCCTGTTTGGTGCATGGCCCGGCTGTAACGGTGATGGTGTACAATGCCGTATCAACAGGATTTGCAATCGGTTTTTGGATCAATGGATTGCTCAATGTGCCGGACGGAACTCCCGCTGCACTCCATTCCCATTTAGAAGGAGCAGGGGATGCCGTTGGATATAGTTCCAATGATGCTCCCTGGCAGATCGTAGAATCTTTTCCGGCATTTACAACAAGATCATTGGTAAGCCCCACTGCCACTGAATTTGCCAAAGCAATACAACCCTTGCTGTCTTTGACTTTGATGCTGCTGTATGTGCCCGCCGCCACCAGGAAATCAGGTGACGCAGAGTAGCTGCTTCCATTCAACGAATATGAGTAGGGAGATGTACCCCCGGTAGCAGTTGCAGTTATTTTTCCATTATTGGCAAGACAGGTTTCATTCAGCACTTTTACAGCAGTCCCTGTCAGTTGCGTAGGTTGCCCAAGCACAACAGTAATATTGTTGGTACATCCGAAATTATCTTTTACAGAAATAATATGTGAACCCGCTGCCAATCCGCTTATTATATTATTGCTGTTGTAAACAGTGGAGGGTGATAAAGCATACGTGTATGGCGCCGTTCCGCCTGCAGGCGTAATGGTGATGCTGCCATTATTGCCACCAAAACAGGATGGCTGAACCGTAGTGTGAGTCGCTGTAATTGTTGTAGTATAAACCAGCGTCGCTGTCTGCGATCCGCCACATCCGTTTACATCCGTATAAGTAACGGTATGTGTGCCCGCATTAAGTCCGGTATAATTTCCATTGTTTTGCGGTGTGCCGCCATCCAATAAGAATTGATATGCGGGCGTGCCATTGCCTGGCACTACAGTCATGCCGCCATTGTTATTGGCCGCACACATAGGGTGCGTAAATGTAAGGGTAGATTGCGGGGCAGGACCTTGTGCTACGTTGGTTGTAACAGAACCGGGACAACCATTCCCGTCCGTAAATGTGATTGTGTGAGGACCTGCGCTCACCCCGGTGAATAGACCGGTGGTATTGGTAACGGCTCCATCGAGGGTAAAGCTGACTGTTCCGTTTCCTGTGGTGATCAAAGTGATCTTTCCATTGTTGATGGCCGGGCAGGAAGTTGCAACTGTTGTAGCGGTGCCCGTGATAGTGGCACCCTGGTTAACTGTTGCGCTTACGCTGCCTGTACAGCCTTTTGCATCGGTGAATGTGATCGTGTGTAAACCTGAGTTAACTCCTGTGAAAATACCGGTGCTATTTGTCACGGTTCCATCCAGTTGATAAGTTACCGGCAGTGTTCCGTTGCTGGTAACAGTAATGCGGCCGTTGTTGACAGTAGGACAGGAAGTTGGCAATGCAATAGCCTGCCCGGTAAGTGCAGGGCCCGCAGTTATGGTGGCAGTAGCCGTACCGGGGCAACCATTGTTATCAGTAAATGTGATGGTATGCAAGCCTGCAGCTACTCCCGTGAAAATTCCGGTGGTATTTGTTACAGTTCCATCAAGCACATAAGTTACAGGTATAATACCGTTGGAAGTAGCGGTGATAGTTCCATCCGTCGCATTGTTGCAGGAAGTGGTGGTCGCTGTTGCCGAGCCTGTTATCGCTGAACCCTGCGCCACGCTGGCATTTACAGTACCCGTACATCCGCGGCTATCCGTAAACGTTATAGTGTGTGCCCCGGAAGTTACGGCGCTGAACAAGCCGGTCGTATTGGTCGTCGCACCATCCAGCATATAAGTCACAGGAACTACACCATTTGATGTTACCTGTATGCTGCCATTGTTGATACCAGGGCAGGATGTTCCTGTAGTGGTTGCAGTAGCCGCTAAAGCCGCACCGGCAGTAATGGTAGCGCTGGCTGTTCCTGAACACCCGTTGTTGTCTGTAAATGTAATGTTATGCAAGCCTGCTGCGAGGCCATTGAATATACCGGTAGTATTGGTAACGCTTCCATCAAGAACATATGTTACCGGCACCGCACCGGTGCTGGTAGCAGTGATGCTTCCATCAACAGCATTGTTGCAGGAAGTAGCAACCGGGGTAGCCGTTCCCGTTATGGCCGGACCTTGTGTTACCATAACAGATGTGGTGCCCGGGCAACCATTATTGTCAGTAAATACAATGTTGTGCAATCCGGCTGATACACCGGTGAATATGCCGGTAGTGTTGCTGACAGTTCCATCCAATATATAAGTGACCGGAGAAATACCATTGCTGGTTGCAGTGATGGTCCCATTGTTTACAGAAGGGCAGGAAGCAGGTGTTGATACAGCACTACCGTTGATGGCCGGTCCTGATGTGATGATCGCCTGCACGGAGCCTGTACATCCGTTGGCATCCGTAAAGGTAACCGTATGTGTGCCTGCCGTCAGCTGAATGAAAATACCAGTAGTGTTGTTCACCGCACCATCCAGGATATAGGTAACCGGTGAAACTCCGCTGGAAGTCACAGTGGCTGTACCATCTGCAGCCGATGGGCAGGAAGCTGGTGTTACTGTTGCAGAAGATGTCAATGGAAGCCCTGTGCCTACATTGGTTGTCACGCTTCCTGTACATCCTTTATTATCTGTAAATGTAATGGTATGTACGCCTGCGGCAACACCAGTAAACAAACCGGTTGCATTGTTGAATGTTCCATCGAGTGTATAAGTGACCGGCGTGGTACCATTTGAAGTAACATTGACAGAACCGTTATTGATTCCCGGGCAGGAAGTAGCGACTGTTGTTGCGGACCCGTTCAGTGGGTTACCTGCGGTAATGGTTGCTGTAGCAGTGCCTGAGCAACCATTTGCATCCGTGAAAACAATTGTATGCAAACCTGCACTGAGGCCGGTGAAAATACCCGTAGTATTAGTAGTGCTTCCATCGAGCACGAATGTAATTGGTGTTACACCATTGCAACTTGCCAGGATAGAACCATCCGTTGCATTGTTACACGATGTTGCTGTAGGCGTAGCCGTTCCCGTTATGTCCGGGCCTGCGGTAACCGTAGTGCTCACGGCGCCTGAACATCCGTTGGCATCTGTAAAATTAATGGTATGAGCGCCTGCGCTTACACCTGTAAAGATTCCGGTGGTATTGCTGGTAATACCATCCAATGTATAAGTGACCGGTGCAGTACCGGAAGATATTGCGGTGATCGATCCGTTTGCTGCCGCGGGGCAGGAAGCCGCTGAAGGTGTGGCGTTGGCTGTTAGCAATGCCCCTGTTCCGACAATAGTGGATACAGAGCCTGTACAACCTTTGCTGTCTGTAAATGTGATCGTGTGTGTACCATCGGCAACACCTGTAAAAACACCGGTGGTATTATTGGCTGCTCCATCCAATATATAAGTCACCGGAGCTGTTCCATTGGAAGTAACAGTAATACTGCCATTGACGATACCCGGACAAGATGTAGATACCGGAACCGCATTGCCAATAAGCGCCGGGCCTGCAGGAACAGTAGCAGTTGTGGTAGCGGTGCAACCGTTGACATCAGAAATACTGATAGTGTGCAGGCCTGCGGCAACACCGGTGAAAATGCCTGTTGTATTACTTACCCCACCATCCAGTGTAAAAGTTACAGGAGCAACGCCTGTAGAAGTTGCGGTGATAGTTCCATCTAAGGAGTTATTACAGGAAGTAGAAGTTGGGGTAGCCGTTCCCGTGATAGCGACACCTGCAGTTACAGTTGCAGAAGCGTTGCCCGAACAACCGTTGGCATCTGTAAATGTAACGGTATGGGCTCCTGCAGAAACTCCTGTAAAAATACCGGTGGTATTGGTGGTCGAACCATCCAGTATATAAGTTACAGGAGCTGTGCCGGTAGATGTAACACTGATCGATCCGTTGTTGATACCCGGACAAGCAGCGGCAGTTGGAGTGGCCGTACCGGTGATGGCCGAACCAGATCCGACCGTTGATGTAATTGTTCCTTTACAGCCTTTCGAATCGGTGAAAGTAACCGTATGCGACCCTGCGGCCACGCCGGTGAAGATACCGGTAGTGTTAGTGATGCCGCCGTCCAATATATACGTAACCGGTGCTGTTCCATTTGAAGTG
>NZ_RJUB01000131.1 GCF_024343615.1 Ferruginibacter sp. HRS2-29
CATTGATAATAAATAGTTATCCTGTATTGAAGACACAATTCTCACAACTCAGATAAAATAATCACTACAATGGGCAGTATAAAATAAAAATGCTATATTTCTGTTTTGAATAAAGGATAATATTTGATTATCCTTTATTCACAGCCGCTTATTATTCACTTAAGAATAGGTCTTTTCTCGGATGTCTGGTGCGCAATAGATGTTTTTGCTTCGTTTTATTTACATGTGTATATATTTGGGTAATGGCAATGGAACTGTGACCCAGCATCTCCTGGATATATTTTATGTCCACATCTTTTTCAAGCAGAAGCGTAGCAAAACTGTGCCTGAAGACGTGCGGGGTTATATGCCGGTTAATGCCTGCCTTTTTATAGAGATTATTAACCAGTAGCCGTATAGATTGTGTAGAAATCTCGTTACTAAATCTGTTCAATAGGAAGCTGTTGCACCCCGATTCCATTCTTTCAATGCAAAGATTCTTGTAAGTTTTTAAGAGGCTAAGCAGCTCAGGGTTACAAACATGAATGATGCGTTCTCTTTTACCTTTTCCCTTAATCATTATCTCACCGCTTCGTACATTTATTTGCTCTGTTTTCAACGTCGATATCTCTGACACCCTTGCGCCCGTTGAGAATAACAATTCGATCACCACAATGTTTCGGAGGGCTTCGAAAAAGGCGTAGCTTTGGGTATCTGAAATCACGTTTTTTCTTTGGTAGACGACTTTTAGGATTTTCTCTATTTCCTTTAACTCCATTACCTTCGGTATAATCTTCCCCTCTCTTATTTTAATACGCATCTTTCTCATCGGGTTCATGTCAATTTGGTCATCGAATTCCATATAATTGAACATTGCTTTTATTGTAGCTATTTTTCTTTTTATAGATTTCGGTTTTAATGTACTTAACGACTCTAGGTATCTACGTAATTCTGTTTTGGTGATGTCACATACGTCCATTGATAGATTTTCTGTGATAAAAAATGAGTTGAATTGTTTCAGGTCTGTTGTGTATGCTTTTAAGGTTTTTTCACTTAAATGTTTTTCAAATTTGCAATAGCATAAAAATTCCTTGGTTGCGAGTTCAATTGAAATCATGTTTATTATATTTGTAGGTGGTGTAAAGAGAGTTTCTTGTTGACGTATAACTATTTGTAATACATTTTATTTTAACTGCATTACATGATTTCCTAAATGGGTAAACTGGATGATTTTTTTAGCCTGCCCTCACTATCCTGTTAATTTCGCATTTATCCACTTAATATTAATCGTATCTTATTGTCCCACTTCGTCCCAAAATAAATAAATTCGCCTTTTTGCGTCTTGAATCGTCTCAAATAGTATTAATATTTAATAAATAAACGTATATTGGTGTCTCAAATCGTCTCATATGAAGATACATACATTAAATTTTACTCCGGAAAACTGGATGGAGTTGGTCCAGGAACTGGGGCAGCTGGATCGTTTTGATGCTCAATGGCAGGCTATCGAAAGGAGAGAGAGGCAGACATTAAAAGAGCTCAAAATTATGGCCACGGTAAAAAGTATCGGGGCCTCAACACGGATTGAAGGTTCTCGTTTAACGGATAAGGAGGTAGAGATACTGATAGATAATCTTGATATTTCAAACTTAAGTGAAAGGGATCAGCAGGAAGTAGCAGGATATTATGAAGCATTAAACCTTATTGCGGAATCCCAAGCTGATATCACAATATCAGAAGGAAGTATCAGGCAACTGCATAATGTGTTGATGAAATACAGTGATAAAGATCAATTTCATAGGGGTAATTACAAAATAACGCCGAATCGTGTTGAGCGTACGGAAGCCGATGGCACGAAAACCCCCGTTTTTGAAACATCAGCGCCTGGTTGGCCAACACAGGAGGCTATGACTAGTTTATTGGAATGGTATAATAATGACAGTAAAACACACCTCCTAATAAAAGCAGCGGTATTCGTATATGAGTTCCTGAGTATTCATCCTTTTCAGGATGGCAATGGTAGGCTCAGCCGTTTACTGGCAACATTACTCTTATTGAAAAGCGGTTATGCCTGGATAGAATATGTGAGTTTTGAACATGAGATAGAACATCGTAAAAAGGAATATTATAAAAATCTCATGAATGCTCAGCGCCAACGGCCGGGCGAGGAAGTGGTTGAATGGGTATACTTCTTTTTGGACTGTCTAAAAAATATACAGGTACAGTTGCTGGAAAAAGTAAAAGAAAAAGAAAAAAGAGAGACCATCGGCATGAGGGAACAACTGGTATACACGATAGTCGAGAATAATCCTGGTATCAGCAGCGGTGAAATCGCAGAAAGAATAAACATACCACCTTCAACTGTAAAGCGTATGCTTTCAGAACTTGTAGCAGCACGCAATCTTATAGTTCATGGCGCAGGTAGATCAACTTCTTATAGCATAGCAGCAACAGATCTGGTGAAAAGAGATGTTGGCTTGCTATTCAATAATAATGAGCGGGTCAAGGATTTTACCCTACCACAACTGGGCGCATTTTTCCAGATTAAAAAAATTATTTTGACACCACTTTTTAAATGGGCACATCCGGATGAATGGAGTAGGCGGCTTTCACAAAATGGTTTGTATTTTACCATAGAAGCGGTTACTGCTAAAGGTATTGTAGCTACGCAGAGCTATGCAGTAGCCACATATAATGATCCGCATTATTTTCAACCCGTTTTTATTGTGACACCCAATATTGTTTTGCCGGACAGCCTGATAGAAAAAGGTATTGCAAAGATTGATTTTCCTGTGCGTTGTTTCATCACGCTATCAGGAAGCGTTGATAGTTTTGATTTTGATATAATGCTGGTAACCGATCAAGGCTGATATAAACCCTATAAGCGTTCAATAATTGGCTAACAGACTCAAACATCATTACTTAAGAATTTGGAAGAAAAATGGGATTTTGTATTTTTGTAAAGTCAAATTAAATGAGATAAAGTTGGACTATATTTTATGGAGAAAACTGATTTGATAGACTAAAAAATAGACCAAAAAAATTAAAGCATTGATTCTCTGGTGGTTATTTTTCAATCACGAATCCGCTAGGGACCTCCGAAAGAGCTGTCAATACGATAGCCTTTTTTCTTTTGGGCTGACTATGCTTGCTAATGGCGAAGTCCATTTTACACAAATAAAAAATAAAACTTCGTATGTTTCGTGTCTCAATAATTATTTTAGGATTACAATTAATAATCTTTGTGGCTCAAAGTCAAAAACTAGTATCGATCGGAAAATATTATGCCGGTTATGATGACGATAATTCCTGTGAATATTTCAAGATTGATAAACAGAAATTTGCGTTTGATAAATAAAACAATATCTATTTAAATGACTCTTTACTGGTAACATTTTCAAAAGATTCAACTTTTGAGATTGAAGTCTATGGAGAACGTTATGTTTTCCTTAGTATGTACCTTGCGCAAAAACAAGGCTCATTGTTGCCGGTTGAACGAAGGGAAAAGCAACGTGTGATTGTATACGACTTAGGAAATTTCGGAAAACGCTGGGATTTTCATTTCATGTGGCATACCAGCCAGTCGTTGCGGTGGTTTGATCCTAAAAGATCAAAGATCAAGCTTGTTCGGGAAAATATTATTACGGCAAGTATTCATTAATTTTTAGAGAATTACATACAGGCTTCTTGAATGCTATATGAGGAATTCGGCAAGTTATAAATGCGTATGAAAAATCTTTTGTTATTAATAAGTAGGTTTTCAATTACATCCGTTCGCTCGCAATCAATAAAACTACTATCACAATTTGTTGTTCAGGATACCCAAAGCCAAAATATTATTTCCATGTAAATTGAAAAACACTTTTTGATGCTGATAGAGAATACCTTCTATCTGTATTCACACATGCTTTTTTACTCCAGGTGCTATGTACGCCTGTGGAGCTAAGTTTCAATGAATACCAGGATCTGAAGCATCACAACGCTACGTTTATCAGATGCAAACGTCAGGCGTTTTTTAGCATAAATATAGGTGAACAGGATTCTGTCAAATACTTTGGAATATCATCTGAAAAATAGTCTGTATAATTCAGGTTATTGGAAAAATGAGGGGAGAGTTAACTTTTCCATGGATAGCCATGTTTTGGATATGAATTTTACGTAGTATCAAATTAATGATTTAAACAGTCAAAAGGAATAAGAAGGAACGATTTGATGCACATTTCGATGCACTACTACAAATGAAAAAGGCTTCAGTTACCTGAAACCCCTTAGTACTAAAGTGTGACCGCGTTAGGATTCAAACCTAAAACCTTCTCATCCGTAGTGAGATGCTCTATTCAGTTGAGCTACGCAGCCATTCCGAAATCGTGTTACTGATTTTTGGACGGCAAAGATAAGGAAATATCTATTTCTGCAAACGTTTTTTAATATTTTATTTTTCAGCCTATTAGATCATTAATTGTCATGGCCTAAGGGTTTTTTGTTGATTAAAATCTACAAAAAAGCAGGTTGGTGATCGGCTGTTCAGGAAATTTGCTGTTTTGTGATCTATAAAAGGTTGGAGATTTTCGTATTTTGGGTGAAAGTCAATACTGATAAAGCTTTGCGGACATATATAAATGAATGATTTAGAATTTTTACTACAAAAATGAAGTTCCAGTGGCATACTTACTGCTCCGGATTGAGTAATACAATATCCGCTTTAAAATCCATTCACTTACCAATGAAAACGGGAGTTCATCTTTATTGACTCCCCTTTTTTATTTCTTAGATGGTAACTCCTTAAAAAAAGAGCCTTACAAAGTAAGACTCCCTCTCATTGATATTTATGTAAAACCCCCTTTGACATACTTTTATTTCCAGGGTTTTTTATTATTTACTGTTCAGGCATTTCTAAAAACCGTCCTTTCCATAATCGTACGTCGGTATAAACGTACAAAACCTTTCAGCTCATTTTTTCTAAAGTTGATGAGAAACCAGCCGAAAGTGTATGAAAGTATGTTTTAAGTAGATGAAATGCTGGATGCTGGTTACTCGACGCTGGTTGTTGGATGCGAGATGCTGGATATTTTCCGCTGGTTGATTGCTGTTCGGATTAGTTGATTTTTGCCAGATGCTTGAGTTGGCTCATTGTAACCTTTACAGCAATGACGATCCTGATTAAAATTCCTCGTTTAATTCTGTGTTGTGTTATCCAGCATCCGGAAACGAGCATCTCACGTTACCCCGCCAGGTTCTCAAAATGCTTTTCGTGGTATTCAAACTCAGGCATTACAAATAATTTCCCCTTCTTATCCGCCAATGGTTTATGCTCGATATAACGATGAATGAGATCGAAAGAATACTGCATGAGCCGTACGCCTACATACCCGGTAGTAAGTTCGCGATCACTCTTTACAGAAAATTTTCCTGTCATCAGCAGGCGCTGATCGGTAGGTACGGCACCGCAGATCACCAGGTGGATGGTAACATCCATTTCTTTGTGCGACTCGCCCTTGTACACCGCTTTCATGTGTGTGTGCGGCGATTCGCATTCCTTTGGGGAAGATACAGGGTGAATGAAACTGGCAAGGTCAACAGACAAAAGATTTGTGGTAACATACAGGTCATCGATCTCTGTTGAGAACGGAGTGGGTTGTAGTGGCATGGCAATCGATTTTTGTTGTTACCAAATATAACTTAATAATTAAAAATTAAGCATTAAGAATTAAGCATGAGGGAAACGCGGGGGCGTTCAGGGATCAGAAGCTGTCATCGGTAAGTTCTTTGTTTAACATGGCGCCGGCTTTTGTGCCTGATGCTATTGCTGCTGACAAAGTACGGAACATCGTGGTATTATCGCCTGCGGCAAATACTCCTGCTATGGTGGTACGTTGCAAGTCGTCTACCTCTATATGTCCGTGCTCTGTAAACCTGCATCCAAGATCATGTGGAATATTGGAGGATTGACTGAAAGGTACTTTGGCAAAGAGCGCATTCAATGCAATGGTGTGGCCATCTTCCAGCAGGACGTTATCGAGATAACCATTGTTATGCTGTAATTCGGCTATTTGGGTTTCCACGATAAGGATCTTCTTTTGCAGCAATTTTTCCGCCTGTTCTGCCGAAAGGGTAGAAGCGCCGTTGGTAAAAACTATGAGCCTGCTGCTCCAGTTGCTGATCATACGGGCAAATTCAAATGCCATAGCACCATTGGCCAGGATGCCCAGCTGCTGATCGCGGATCTCATACCCATGGCAGTAAGGACAATGCACGACAGATTTGCCCCAGCAGGCTTCAAACCCTTTGATAGCGGGCAGTTCGTCCGTTACGCCCGTGGCGAAGAGCAGTTTTTTTGAGTAAACTGATCTTCCTGATCCCGTTACGATCTCAAACCCGTTTTCCATTTGCCGTCCACTTACAGCAATGCCTTCCATAAGATCAATGCCGGGATATTTCATTACCTGCTCCCTTGCCTCAGCAGCGATATCTGCCGGCACTTTTCCATCGTGTGTTATAAAATTGTGGGCATGTGGAGTAAAGCGGTTGCAGGGTTTTCCGCTATCAAGGATAAGCGTTTTGCGCATCGCCCTGCCCAATGCCATGGCTGCCGAAAGCCCGGCATAACTTCCCCCTATGATAATAACATCGTACTGATCTTTTATTTCCATACAGCAAAGATAACAGAAATTTTACAAATGCAACAGCGTTGCATTTGTAAAATCCGGAAAATCCTTTCGAACAAACTGAAAGACCCCGCTACAAGCGAGGTCCCACATTCGTAATTTTTAATTTTTAATTCGTAATTGACTTACAGTCCTGCCAGAAAGCTTCCATGTATATAATCCACCACATCTACCAGGCTGTTTTTTTCTTCGAAAACTTTCAGCTGCCTGTCGGCGCCGGTGCCTTGTTCGAGCATGGTGTGTACATAATTGACTGCATTGCGGCTGCCAAGTTGTGGTACCACATCATCAATGAAATCGAGCAGTTCGTAGATCAGGATGCGGGTATTTACTTCGCTTTCCTTACCAAAATCGATCAGGTTTCCGTCGATGCCATACCGGCCGGCGCGCCATTTATTTTCGGTGATGAGCGCCCTGGAATAGTTGATGAAATTGAGGTTCTGCATCCTCAGTTTATAGAGCTTGGCGCAGATGCCCTGGAACAATGCGGCAATGGTGATGGTTTCCTGCACAGTCATGGGCACATCGCAAATCCTGAATTCCACCGTGTTGAAGAACGGATGTACCCGAAGGTCCCACCAGATCTTTTTAGCATTGTCGATACAATTGGTTTTCACCAGCAGTTTCACATAATTATCGTATGCTTCAATGCTTTCGAAATAATCGGGTATACCGGTGCGGGGGAATTTGTCGAATACTTTCGTGCGGAAAGATTTGTACCCCGTAAGCCTTCCCTCCCAAAAAGGGGAGTTGGTGCTGAGCGCATATATGTGTGGCAGAAAATAACGTGCGGTATTGGCGATCTGTATGGCCAGTTCGCGGTTTTCCATACCCACATGCACGTGCAGGCCGAAAATGAGGTTGCTGCGGGCAGCTTCCTGCAATTCGTTCACGATCTCGCTGTAGCGGATATGATCGGTGATGAGCTGGCTTTCCCAATGGCTGAAAGGGTGCGTTCCGGAAGCGCCCACCCAAAGCCCCAGTTCGCCGGCAATAGTGCTGATAGTGCGGCGCAAGGTGGCTACATCGGCATATGCTTCATCTACATCCTGGCAGATATCGGTACCTACTTCCACCACCGCCTGGTGCATTTCGGCCTTCACCTTATCCTTGATCACTTTATGCCCTTCATGCACGATCTTCTGCTCATGGCTTTTCAATTCCCTGGTTACAGGGTCGATCACCATGTATTCTTCTTCCACACCTAAGGTGAATTGCTTGAACGAGATATTTGCCATGTGAGACGTTTAAATTATTAGTAGGTTATAAATAATGACGAATTACAAATTACGAATTACGAATTGAATGCAACAATTCGTAATTCGTAATTCATCATTCGTAATTTAATATAGTTTTTCTTTATTCGCGCTGCGCTTGATGTATTCACCCCAGGTGAGGTTATCGGCGCCGGGCACGTGGGCCTGGGCCTTTTCGATGGCGAAGTTGGCGGCAGTTTCTACTACCCAGTCGAAGTTTTCCTGGCCAACGCTCGTTACTTCGGCGTCTGGTGCAGGGTTGCAGAAATCGATGGCATAAGGCACACCGTCGCGTAGGGCAAGTTCTACCGTATTGAAATCATACCCGAGATATTGACAGATACGAAGCACGATGTCTTCCATCAGTTTATAACGTTCGGCGCTGGGTTTGAAATCGGCCACATAACGCAGGTGATGAGGGTTGCGTGGTTCGTATGGCATGATGCGGACATGTTTTCCGCCGATGCAGTAACAACGGTAATATTCATCAAATTTGATCTCTTCCTGCAGCATCATCACGAGCTGTTCGGTTTCGGCGTGTTTTTCAAAAAACTCATCCATGTTGTTGAGCTGGTAAACACTCTTCCACCCGCCGCCGGCAAATGGTTTCATGTAAGCAGGAAAACCGATGTATTTGAAAATGCCGTCCCAATCGAGCGGGTAGGCGAGGTTGGAAAAAGATTCGGCACTGGTATCCGGTGGCAGGTCGCGGCTTGGGAGGATCACTGTTTTTGGCACCGGTACGTTTATTTTTGTAGCCAGGCAATTATTAAAGAATTTTTCGTCGGCGCTCCACCAGAAAGGGTTATTGATGACAGCAGTGCCGCATAATGCCGCATTTTTTAGGTAAGCCCTGTAAAATGGCACATCCTGGGAGATACGATCGAAGATCACAGCGTACTCTGTTGGCTCTCCCTGCATCACTTTGTCGATGCTGACTGGTTCTGCAATAATGCCATCAATATTTTTACTGTTTACCCTTTGCACAAAGGCTTCCGGAAAGCTTCTTTCCTTGCCATGCAACATTCCGATTTTCTTCATAATGTGTCATTTAAATTAGTGTTACCAAATATATTTAAAACAATTAAGAATTAAAAATTAAGAATTAAAAATGGGGTGAGTGATTTCTTATGGGCCTGCATTCTTAATTTTTAATTCTTAATTCTTATTTTCGCTTCTCATGGCTTTAGAAAATTTAACTGCTATCATCACCGAAAATCACAGCATCTACTCAGAATACCTGAAGAGGGATGTGAAAGTGGATTGTTATATACCGGCCATACCAGGACTCTCGTTCAACATCAGCCTTTTATTGATCAACGACGGGCAGGATCTTCCCAAGATGCCTTTTGATGAAATGCTCGACGGGCTGATCGGCACGGGTACAATTGAACCCATATTTTGTGTAGGGCTTCATTGCTCGGTAGACAGGAAAAATGAATACGGCACAGCCAAAGTGCTGGATTATAAAGGAAGGGGGGCGAAAGCGCTGCAATATCATTTTTTTGTGATGCAGGAATTGCTGCCCTTTCTCCGCAAAACATATCATATCTATTCTTTCAAGGATAAAAGTTTTGCCGGCTTTTCGCTTGGCGGGCTGAGTGCGCTGGACATCGTGTGGAACCATCCCGAAGAATTTGTATTCGCGGGGATCTTCAGCGGTTCTTTATGGTGGCGTGATAAAGACCAGGAGGAGGAAGATTTTGATGAGGATACCGATCGCATCATGCACCGCCAGGTGAGAGAAGGGGACTATCGCCCCTGGCTGAAATTTTTCTTTGAAGTGGGTACGCTGGACGAAACCGGCGACCGCAACAATAATGGCGTCATTGATTCTATAGATGATACACTCGGCCTGATAGAAGAGCTTACCCAAAAAGGCTACGATCCACAAACCGATATAAAATACCTGGAACTGCAGGATGGACACCACGATGTACCTACCTGGGCGAAGGCGTTTCCTGTTTTTTTGCAATGGGCGTTTTCAATTACGAATTAACAATTACGAATTACGAATGTTGAACTTATGAGTTTTTAAAATTCTGTTGTAAAGCAAAAGCCCTCTAAATTTTTAGAGGGCTTTTGCTTTTATGTTAAACCAACAATTTTGAACATTCGTAATTCGTAATTCGTAATTGTTAATTCGCAATTAAAATATGTAGCGCAATCCAAGCTGCATACTCCATGTGCTGCTGGTAGAGTAGTTGTTGATGTAAGTCCTGTCAACAAGCCTTGCAACAGTTTGTCCGTTAGGAATATAAGTAGCCAAAGTGAAAGTAGGTACACCTGCTGTCACACCTGTCAGCCTCAAAGGGTTGGCTACTACTGCAAACTGGCGTACACCCCAGTTTTTGTTGATAAAGTTCAATGCGTTGAACATATCCGCAGTGATCTGCAGGGTATTTTTCCTTCCGCCGATGTTGGTGAAAAGGTCCTGTGCGATCTTCAGGTCAACCCTGTGGAAGAACGGCAACCTTGCACCATTCCTTTCTGCTACCTGGCCCATGTGTTTGCTCAGGTATTTGTCCTGTGCGATGAAAGCGAAGAACGCGTCAGACTGTTGCTGTGCAGTGAATGCAGGAGCAGTACCTGTAGCAGCAAGGTTCGCAAACCTGATCTCAGTCGGATCTTTAGGAATATACATCAGGTCGGCAGAGTTACCATCGTTGTTGAGGTCACCATTGTAGATATAGCTGATGTTGCCCTGTGAAGCACCTTCGTAAAACAAGGAGATGGTAGTAGCAAAATGTTTGAAGTATTCTTTCCTGTAAGATACAGTTGCGATCAACCTGTGTGGTGTATTGAAGTTGGAATTTGACAATTGAAGATCGTTTTGTGTCCTTGAAGTAGGGTTGGCAGACCAAACTGAGTTTGCCTGGCTACCCGGGTTTGCTGTAACATCCCATGCACCTGTGTAGGTGTAGGCAGCCATAGCGTACAACCCTTTGCTGAACGACTTGTTGATCTGTGCAGTTACTGCAAGGCTTCCACCTTTTGAAGTATTGTCAAGCACAACAGCGTTACCGCTTGCTGAGTTCAGTTTCCTGCCTGCACTGGTGGTGTAACGTGGCCTTGAAACGCCGCCAGTGATCACTACTGAATCAGCCAGTTTCTGGTTGGCGTTGAACATATAAACCGCGTTGATATCTTTGGTCAGGATGGTTTCCAGAGTAAGTCCCCAGCCTTTGCCCAATTGTTTATCCACCGCGAAGTTGGTACGCCATACCTGCGGGAATTTGAATTTTTCCGCTGTAAGCGCATAAGCACCGGTTGGAACGTTGGTACCCGCTGTAGTAGGGAACTGAGCCGGGTTCAAGGTAGTGTTGTAGAACGGATTGTAAGTGTGTGGATCAGGGTTGAACAGGAAGTTCTGCAAACCTGAAGTTACCAGTGCACCTACCTGGTACATACCACTGTTGGTAGGTATGTTGGTGAGGTATACAAATGGGATACGGCCTGTGAAGATACCTGTACCACCACGAACGACCATTTTTTCGTCAGGAACGCTCCAACGGAACCCAACTCTTGGAGAAAAGTATGGAGTCGCTTTTGGCCAACGGCCTGTAGTGTATTTTGTAAGATTACCGGCATGGTCATACAGGTTCAAAGCAGAGATCGCTTTGTTTTCCAATGGCTGATCAGGGTAGATCGGCCTGTCAACACGAAGACCTGCAGTAATCTTCAGTTTGTCGGTTACATTAAATTCGTCCTGTGCGTAGATACCCAGCTGTCCGATCTTCAATTCGGCAGAGATAACCGCATCCTGGCCCGGGATCAGTGAATAGGTCTGGGAGAATAATTTTGGCGCCCTGTTGTTTACGAAATCATCCACAGACCCGAATACATAGTATCCTTGCGAACCTGCCATGAAACCGTTACCCACTTTCTGATACTCGTAAGAAGCACCCGCGGTAATGGTATGACGGCCTGCAAAATAAGTGAAGTTGTTGGTGATGGTCAGCACATCATTCTGTACCACATTGTAGTTACCATTGAATGGTTCGTTACCAAAGCTGATGTAGTTGGTTTTATCTCCGATAGCTGGCCCCATGATATCAACGAAAGGAAACTGTGCTCCCGGATGATCTTTATTTACTTCAATTTTTGTATAAGTTGCCAGCAACTGGTTGGCGAATTTGCCCCTGAAATTACTGTTCAACTCGAAGCTACCTGAACGAACGACATCTTCAGTAGAGTAGATGGTACCACCGAAAGCCATTGCAGTAGGAGAGAACTTAGGGCCATGGGTAATGATACCTGAGCTGTTGGCGCCATTGATACCACCACTCTGGCTGGGCAATGAACTACCTGTGCTCACCAATTCGCTATACTTCAACGTCAGCTTGTGTGTTTTGCTGATATTCCAGTCGATCTTACCAAGGATCTTATGGTTTTTCAGTGGAACGCCGGTATTGAAGTTATCATAAGCGCCCGGATCGAACTGGTATTTTGAATTGAGGTAGTCAGCTACTTTTTTCAATGAATCGATGCTGACTGCAGAGATATTACCGCTTCCGCTGGCACCAGGGCCTGTAGGAGTGTAATAGTTCAATACCGCAGATCTTTCTTCATACTCGTAAGAACCAAAGAAGAACAATTTGTTTTTGATGATCGGGCCACCCAGGGTAGCGCCGAAGATCTTGCTATAAGAACTCTGCAGGTCAGGAAGTTTTACATTCTTAACTTTCAGGCCGTTGAAAGATTCATCTTTATAGTAAGTGTAAGCCGATCCTTTGAATGTGTTGGTACCGCTTTTTGTAACAGCACTGATGTTTGCACCGGTAAAATTAGCCTGGCGAACGTCAAACGGAGCGATGTTTATGGAAACCTCTTCCAATGCATCCAGAGAGATAGGGTTTACACCACCGCCCGGCAATGGATCTGTATTCAAACCGAAGTTGTTGTTGAGGTTGGCACCATCTACTGTGATGTTATTGTTACGTGGATCCCTTCCTGCAAAACCGTTTCCGCTTGCCTGTGGGGTGATCCTGGTAAAGTCGGTGATACTCCTTGAAATAGTAGGAAGCGTTGTAAGCAACCTGGAGTTGATGTTGGTAGAAGCACCTGTTTTATCGCGTGCCGTACGTGTACTGGTTGCAGTTACTACCACTGCCGCCAGGTCCGTAGTCCTGTCGTTCATTGTCACGTTCAGGTTATACGGTTCACCCAAAGACAAAGTGATATCATTGATCGTCTGGTCTTGCTTACCTGCTGATGTCACGTTTATTACGTACGGACCACCGATCCTGAGACTTGGAAGGGTATAAGCCCCGCCTTTTTTGGCTACTGTTGTGTAAACAGTTCCTGATGGGGTGTGCGTAGCGGTAATAGTAGCGCCTTCCAAAGGTTCATTTTTGGCAGACAACACCGTACCTGTAATAGTACTGGTGGTTACCTGGGCTTTCGCCAGGAAAGGCATCACCATTACCATGAGGATCAACGGGAGAAGTTTTTTCAAGTGCATATAGTTTGGTTTTTTGAACAGAGCAAAGAAACTAAATAAAACCCTAATACTGTTAAGATTTGTTAACAATTTTTAGGCAATAACAATTTCGTAATAGCTGCTTTGGGGTTGAAAGTTCAAAAGTTCAAAGTTGAAGGTTGTCTTGCGGTTGGAAGGATAAAATTACTATCGGGACGATTTGCCGCGGCTATATTTTCGAAATCCGAAATCTTACTATAAAATACGTGGAAACGTAATTAACTTTGCAATACATAAATCCCGGGGGGGTGGAAACCGCCGGGGTTTTAATTCGTGTAATAAAAAAGGACTATATGTTGAATACCATCCCGGAAGCGATTGAAGATATAAAGAACGGCAAACTGATCATTGTAGTGGACGACGAAGACCGTGAAAACGAAGGCGATTTTATTACCGCGGCCAATAATGCCACCCCGGAAATCGTGAATTTCATGAGCAAATACGGCCGTGGCCTGATCTGTACCCCCATCACCGAGCAAAAATGCGCTGAATTGAACCTTCAGCCTATGGTGACCGATAATACTTCCCTTCACGAAACGGCTTTCACTGTAAGTATCGATCTGCTGGGAAATGGTTGTACCACCGGTATTTCGGCTCACGACCGTTCCAAAACCATCCTGGCGCTCGTGAATCCGGCCACCAAACCGGAAGATTTCGGCCGCCCGGGGCATATTTTCCCGTTAAAGGCCAAAAACGGCGGCGTGCTCAGAAGGGCAGGTCACACGGAAGCCACTATCGACCTGGCCCGTATGGCAGGTTTTCCACCGGCAGGTGTATTGGTAGAGATCATGAATGAAGACGGAAGCATGGCAAGGCTACCGGAATTGAAAGAAATAGCGACGAAATTTGACCTGAAGATCATTTCCATCAAAGACCTGATCGCCTACAGGCTCGAAACCGAAACATTGATAGAGGAAGAAGTGAGTGTACAGATGCCGACCAGATACGGCAATTTCGACCTGATCGCTTTCAAGCAGAAAAATACCGGTGATATACACCTGGCCATCAAAAAAGGCACCTGGGAAAAAGATGAGCCCGTATTGGTACGGGTACACAGCAGTTGCCTTACCGGCGATATACTAGGATCTTACCGCTGCGATTGTGGCGAGCAACTGCATCAGTCCCTCGAAAAAATAGAAGCGGAGGGCAAAGGCCTTGTGTTATACATGAACCAGGAAGGAAGAGGTATCGGGCTTATCAATAAGCTGAAAGCATACAAACTCCAGGAACAGGGTATGGATACGGTGGAAGCCAACCTCGAACTTGGATTTGGTATGGATGAAAGGGATTACGGAGTTGGTGCACAGATACTGCGCCACCTGGGTATCTCAAAAATGAAGCTGATGAGCAACAATCCCCGCAAACGTGCCGGACTGCTGGGGTATGGCCTTGAAGTGGTAGATACTGTGCCGATTGAAATGGAACCCAATGCGTATAATAAGAAGTATCTTTTTACAAAAAGGGATAAGCTGGGGCATGAGATACTGAACGGATTATAACAATTACGAATTAACAATTACGAATTACGAATTGGAGCGAAGAATGAAGCGAAAAGAATAATCGCAGATTTTTTAAAAGATAAAAGGATTACACAGATTGTTTCCTGCTTCACAGAAAACAGAAATGCAGTTTATAATAACCGCAACTTATTAACTTAAGTCAAGGTGTTATAAACTGCATTTTCGTTTTTCACGTAGTGAAAAATAATCTGTGTAATCCCCTTCATCCCTTTGAAATCTGCGATTATTCTTCCGCTAAGTTCTTCGCTCCAATTCGTAATTCGTAATTCGTAATTCGTAATTCGTAATTCGTAATTCGTAATTCGTAATTCGTAATTCGTAATTCGTAATTCGTAATTCGTAATTCGTAATTCGTAATTCGTAATTCGTAATTCGTAATTCGTAATTCGTAATTCGTAATTCGTAATTCTTAATTTTTCAGCGTATCAATCTTCTTCCTGCTTTTAAATATATCCGACAGTTTATTAAAATCCTTCCTGTACGACAACTGTACACCGGAGCGGTTTCGCTGGCCGCTGGTGATGTCAATGCTGGTGCGGTTGAAGCCTACCACACGGATCGATCCGTCTTTGTTGAGCAACCATTCGATGGTGATATCCGGGGTGAATAATGCTTTTCGGTTCAGCTGCGAAGCATAGGGGTTATTGTAATCGAGATTACCGCCGATGAGTACGTTCAACCGGTCGCTGAGTAATATCTTGAGGCCGCTGCGCACATTGGCCTGGAGCTGGGCGGCCGTGGCTTTCAGGTCAAAGGTGGGACTGATATCTACATACGTTGAGATCTTGCCATTGGTAGCTTTTTCCAGTTCCTTATTGAATGTACTGGTGAGCCAGCCGCTCACCACACCGCCGATGGTATTGGTGGCCAGCGCAAAGGTATTTTGTTGCGTGATGAAACTTTCCGTTTCGGAAATGAATGAGTTGAAAAGCAGCAAACTCGCCACCTGGTTCAACATCAGGTTTTTATCGGCTTCGTATTCAGCGAGCTTTTTCAGGATAAGATAATCCTTGCTGTATTCGCTGTATTCAGGCAGGTCAAATTCAAAATTGATATCCGGTTTTTTCAGGCTGCCGGTAAGTTTGGATACCACCGTTACATCCGATTTCTGTACCGGTTTTACCTGGCTGGTAGCAAGCCCGCCGGTAGACAGCGCATTGCTGTTGAGGCTGGTGATGTCAACATTTTTTGCCAGGTATTCCGCTCTCAGATCGATGATCGCTTCATAAGGGTCGCCGTTCCAGGTGATAGACCCCTGCTTGAGCGTAAACGGTTTTTTCAAAAATGTCTGGAAGTTGAACGTGTATTCCCCATTGGTAATATCGTACCTGCCCGTCATGCGCAGCGGCTCTTTGTTCCCCACTTTGATATTCAGCTTACCATTTCCCTGGCCTTTGATGATATCTTTGGTTTCTTCATCCAGTATCACATCGATGCGGCAGGCGGGGTTGGCAGTGAGGTTCATGTTGAGCACAAAATTGGCCGATTGGTCAATCCTGGTGTCCGCGTCCATCTGCGTACCGAACTGTATGAATTCGATGTAATCGACCGTATTGCTTTCCTTTCCGGCGCCTGTCGGCAAAAAGATGTGGCTGCTGTCGGTGGCGCTCGGCTCACCGTCGATGTTCATCTGCAGGTTGGTGATCGGGCCATTCATGGTCATAAGCGCTTTACCGATCACTCTTCCGTAAAACTGGCTGTTGTCTGCTTTATCCGTATTCAGCAAAAGCATTTTGTTGGTTTCAAAACGCATGCCTTCAAAAGAAAAATTCCTGAAGAAATTGTGATGCAGCTTGCCTTGTACAGTTCCGGTATTTTGAAAAGTATCTTTCAGGTTCATGGTGCCCAGGTCGATAAGGTCTTTGCCGAAAACGATCTTTTGTTTATCGAAGAAATATTTACATTGGGTATAAGCGATCGTAAGGCTTCCTTCGTTGATGGTGGCATCGCCGGTGATATATTGTTTTCCGGCTCCGCCGTAAATTTTCAGGTTACTCTCCGCCACTCCGTTCATCTGGCTGAAAACCGTACCCAGGAAAGGTTCCAGCACGCTGATATTAAATTTTTTCGCCAGGAAATCGATGTTCATCTGGTTTTCCGAAAGTGTATCCTTGTAATTGTACGACCCGTTCAGTCCGAAATCAAATTCTTTTTCATCCGCATTTACTTTAAAGTCTATCAGCCCCGTGTTCAGGTTCGCATTTGCATTCAGGTTCACTTTTCCGATGTAGCGGTCATCCATCCTGAAACTATCTGCCGCACCTTCAAAATGTATGACCGTTTTTCCAAAAGGATCTTTCACCGTAGCCGTACCATTGAGCCTGCCTTTTAGTTCAGGAGTTGTAAGAAAGAACGGCGTAAAATCTTCGATCACCACATTCCTCAGGTTTGCTACCAGGTGGGTATCGCCGCCTTCGTCGGGGAAGTCGGTAGAGATCACGATCTGTTCATTGTCGTGCGCAAATTTCACTTCACTGGCGTTGATATAATTCTTCCTGATGGTGAGCTCCCCATCTTTTTCGAGCTGCCATTTTTTATCGTTGAGCACAAATGAGGAGGGGAAAAAATGGATCTTCACACCATCCGCCAGCGTTTGTACGCTGGCATTCAGCTCAGCTTCATTCAGGGTTTTGGTAGCCCTCGTGGTAAGGTTGATGAGTGATACATTGTCATGCGCTGCCAGTTTCAGTTTTGAATCGGGCAGATGAAAACTATCGCTCAGCGCCAGGTCTTCCACCGCTATATCCGCAAAAAGTGTATCGCGGTTACCGCTTCCCGTTAGTACCGTATTTTCAAATACTTTTCCGTCGTAGCTGAACTGCGGTACGCTGGCATTTACCTTCAGTTCGTAACTATCCAGCTTCAGGCTCCCCGATAAGGTGGAGTTGTTGAACCCACCCAGTCGTTTATCAAAAAGCTGTATGTATTGCTCCACGTTATTCGTTCTGATATCGAACGAAAAATCCTGTTTCTGTACAGGGTGTTTCGGCAGTTCGATGTAAGCAGGGTAGTACCTTCCGAGGAAGATCTTGAAGGCATCCGGCAACTGAAGTATCTGGAATTTGCCGGTGATAGAAGCATCGATCTCGTTGGATTGAACCCTGAGTTTTTTCTGATCGCCGATCATTTCAGAATTCACCGTCAGCGAATCGAAGGAAAGCCGGGTGCTGTCGTGCTGCAGCAATGCATTGGAAACCCTTGCAGTACCAAGGAAATTATCGATGTTGTTGCCGGTGAAGTTCAGGCTGAAATTTCCTGCAAAGGAAAGGTTCTCATTCATCAGGCGGATATTCTTCAGGTTAGCTTTTTCCACATTGGCTTCCAGGTTGAAGGATATCTCTTTTTCCGCAAGATTAAGCGCCCCGTCGAGGGATGATATTTTCAGGTTGGGATCATTGATGGAAAAATGCCCCATGAAAAGTTTTTTCTCAAAGTCGCCATTGATGGTAATGTTCTGGTAACTATACCCGCCCAGGTCGAGGCGATGTATATTCCCGTCAACAGTGGCTTTCAGCTTATTGATGTTGAAACTGTTGCCGGTAATTTTTCCATTCAGTGCAATGTTGCCAAGCGTACCGCTGTTGATGAAAGCGCCCAGGTTGAAGCCATTGGTAGCGATCTTTCCTGAATAATACGGTTCCCGACCGGTAGGTAATTTCATGTTCAGATCGGCCGTTATTTCTCCAAGGTTGGTACGCAGGCTTCCATACGCTACAAAGTCATTGATGAAGCCGGTGAAGTTGCCGGTGTAAGTGATCTGCCCGAGTTTGGAAAGCGACAGGTTCCGCACGTTTTTCAATGACGGCGCAAAAGTTACTACATCGTTGTAATTCGTCTGCAGGATATTCGACCTGAAATCTATGAACGTGCCATTAATATCCGGAAGCCCCCTCATGGCGATATCGCCATCAACAAATGAATTGCCCGACCGGATCTTCATTTTTCTTGCCGTGAAATTATCGACTGCACCTTTCGCATTTCCTTCAAGTATGAATTCCCGTTTCCAGGTACTCATCGCAGGGGCAAAAAAAGCCAGGTCATCGGTACTCAGATGGCTGTCCTTAAAATCGGCCTGCAGCACTACGTTGTGCAGGAAACTGCTGAAATCTTCCCCGAAATCCTTGTATTGCATGGAAAAATAATTTCCCAGCCGGCTGTTGTTGGCCTGCAGATCGAGGTCGGCAAATTCCATCAGTTCGGGGGTAAACTTCAGATTACTCTGCAATTTTTTCAGCTCGAAGCCGCTTCTTTCTTTTGAGCTCAGCGAAATGGAAGTGGTGAGCGTATCGTTCATGAAGAGGATATTCTTCAGGCTCCCGTTGATATGATTGAAGTTGATATGCTGCCCGTCGAAGCGATCGGGGTATACTTCACGGTCGGTGTATTTATCGTTGACAAATGTTCCGTTGTTGATAGAGATGTTTTTCGCCTTAAACACCCAGCCGGAATTATTCCATTTAAAGGCCGATACGATCGGGATCTTTTCCATCTGCGTGGTAAGGTCCTGCACGGGAGGCCTTTTGCCTTCGTAATCGCTTTGCAGGAACACAGGCTGATCCAGAAACAACTGGTTGATAGCGATCATGCCGGTGTTGAAATTTACAGAATCAACAGTGAGATCCAGCTTTTTGAGCGATACCAGCATATCCTGGCCGATCCAGGCATCTTTTTTATTAAAATAGACATTGTTGAAATGCGCTTCCTTTATATCCAGGTTGAGATCATTCTTTTTGCCGCCGCTACTTTTGGGCGAAGCAAAATAATCGATGATGAACTGGTAGTTCCATACGGAATCGGAGCGGCGCATATTTACGATCGCGTCGTTCAGCGTTACATTGGTGATGGAAATCTTATCCTTGAAAATAAACCAGTCGGTCACGTTACCTTTCAATGAGCCTGCGTACAAAAGCGTATCTTTTTTACGGTCTTCCACCAAAACACCTTCCACGATCAGCTGGTTGAAAAAACGAAAATTCACTTTATCGACTGAAACCCGGGTATGTAATTTTTCGGAAAGGTTGGTGGCCACTTTCGTAATGAGCCAGGTTTGTACGGAGGGCAACTGGATGAGCCCGTATAGTATAACCACCAGCAAGATGATTGCCAGGAAGACCCTTAATAATATTTTGAGGAAATTTCGCAGGAAACGTAAGTGAATTTAATGTAATCTGTTATTAGCTGTAAAAATAGAAAATAATGTATGATGTATGATGTAAGATGTATGATTTACAGAACTTTTTATGCTTTTGTTAATAACAAAGGCCATTTAGCCCCACAAGATATCATACATCTTACATCTCACATCCTGCAAGATCAGTATCCTTCAGCCGCGTCATCGCCCCTGTGGTCGGCTACGGCAGAGAATATCTTTTCCATTTTTTTTGATGGCTTCAGTCCGATCCTGATGAGCTCCACCCGCCCTATCTGGGGGATCTCCGTCACTTTGTAGCCCATTTTTATCAACGCATTCTTCGTTGTTTCGCTGAACCCTTTCTCCAGGTAGACCTGGTCGGGCAGCCATTGATGGTGAAACTTCGGTTTATTCACCGCGTCGGAGGGGCTCATGTTGAATTCGAGCACATTCACCAGGGTCTGGAATACGCTGGTGGGGATGGTAGTGCCGCCGGGGGTGCCTACCACGAGGTAAGGGGCATTATTTTTAAGTACGATGGTCGGGGTCATGCTGCTCAGCATCCTTTTGCCGGGAGCGATGGCATTCTTTTCGTTGCCAACGGCCCCATACATATTGGGCACGCCCGGTTTTACACTGAAATCATCCATTTCATTATTCAATAAAAAACCGGCGCCCGATACCACGGTTTTGCTGCCATAACCACCATTGAGCGTGGTGGTGACCGATACGGCATTGCCTTCGCTGTCGGTTACGCTGAGGTGGGTGGTCTCTTTGCTTTCATCTATCAGCCCGGCTTTGGTGCTGTCGCTGCTACCGGCTTTCCCGGGAACAAAATCGTGCATGCGTTCCCGTAAGTAGACTTCACTCACCATTGTTTTTACCGGAACCTTTACAAAATCCGGGTCGCCAAGGAAATTTGCCCTGTCGGCATAAGCTCTCCGTTCTATTTCGGTGATGAGTTGCACACTTGCCGGTGACTGGAATTTCATAGCGCCGATGTTTCTCTTTTCAATCATCTTCATCATCTGCTCCAGGATGATACCCCCGCTGCTCGGCAAGGGCATGGTGATGATGCGATACCCTTTATAATCGAAATCGATCACTTTACGTTCCACCGCCCGGTATTCTTTCAGGTCTTCGAGGCTGATGATGCCGTTCGATCTTTTCATTTCTTCCACGATCAGCCTGGCCGTTTCGCCTTCATAAAAACCTTTCTGTCCCAGGTCCCGTATGCGTTTGAGGGTATTGGCCAGGTCTTTTTGAAAAAGAGTATCACCTTCTTTCCATGGACTGTCTTTTACAAAAGCGGGGCTGCCGGTATTATATTTCAGAAAATCTGTTTTGGCGGAATTAAAAGAAGCAGCCTGGCTTTTGGTGATCACAAAACCTTTTTCCGCGAGCTCAATGGCAGGCGCTACCAGGTCGGCGAAGGGAAGTTTTGCATAAGGCATGCTGGCAAAAAGACCGGCTACAGTGCCGGGAACGCCTGCGGCAAGATGGCCGTATTGCGATTTATCGAGATTGGGATTACCGGCGCTGTCCAGGTACATATCCCTCGAAGCCGCTTTGGGCGCCTTTTCGCGGTAGTCCAGCGCTATATTTCTCCCGTTTTTCAGATGTGCGATCAGGAATCCGCCACCGCCGATATTGCCCGCCCCGGGATACACTACGGCCAGGGCAAGTTGGGTGGCAATAGCCGCATCCACAGCATTGCCGCCCTTCTTCAGTATATCCACACCGGCTTTGCTGGCCAGCGGATGTGCGGACGCTACGGCACCTTTGCTACAGGTGATCTCTTTTTGTATGGTATAATTATAAGGAGTGTGTTGCTGCGCAAAACCTGTAACACCTGAAAACAGTATAAAGAATGAAAACGAAACAAAACGCGGAGTAAGCATATGAGGTTAAAGTTATTCTACAAATTTAGCAGTTTTTTGAACCACAGAGACACAGGGGTCACAGAGTAACCTTTAGATAGAAAACAGCTCTTTGATAGGTAATTAAGATTAATAAAATTTGTGAAAGGAAATGGGGTGAACTTGACAGAGGGCTAGACTTACGATCTAATCTGTGTATCAGTCCCCATCGCCTTCCACGGTTGCAAGGCCCAATTAGAATATTAAGTCCTTAAAGACTAATTAAAGGTTTTAGGCAAAGCAACTTTTTATTAATGCTTAAAAACAAATTTATGAAAGTTCAGCACATTATCGGAGCAGACCTCTCCAAAAAAACAATTGATGTGTTTTGTCATTCTACCGGCACTCACCATTGCATTGAAAACAATGAAAGCGGATTTAGATTATTGTTGCAATGGTTTAAAGAACAGAACGTATCCACCTGCCAGGCAGGTATCTTCATGGAACATACCGGACTTTACAGTTACCTGTTTGAAGAATTTTTACATCGGTATTCGATTTTATTTGTAAAGGTGGCTGCTTTGGAAATACTAAGATCCCAGGGCATAGTAAGAGGGAAATCGGATAAAATAGACGCCAGAAGGATCGCATTATATGGGGTAGAGAAACAACATAAGCTAATACCCCATGCTCCTGTGGATAAAGATCTTGATCGCTTGAAAATGCTCAATACAGTTCGTTCCGGCCTGGTAAGACAAAAAACTTCTTTAAAATGCAGCCTTAAGGAATACCGCAATATCGGAATCAAGGAGAGTGATCTGATCATTAAATCTCAACAGAAAGTATTAGCAATGCTGGAAAAACAAA
>NZ_RJUB01000132.1 GCF_024343615.1 Ferruginibacter sp. HRS2-29
GATCACACCGGCATATTTTTTATTCTTACCAAAGATCACTTCCGCCCTGCAGCCGATCACAGCCCTTGCGAGCAGATCAGCAGGAATAGCGTAAGTATACACGATGGGCACTGCCAGTGGCAAAATTATTTCGGCCCAGTGGTCAAACTGTTCCTCTGCAAAAGGTATCTCCCCTGTTTCGTGCATAATTATTTTTTATAAAAACAGCCAGCCACAAATGTCACGAATCTTCACGAAGAAAAATAGTGAATGGTGAATAGTCAAACCCTCGAACTGTTTAAGGTATGGTGATTTTTAAATTTCAGCAACTTCCATATTCCAAATTTTCAATCCCTGAACGATAAAACACTTTACAACAAATTTCATTCGTGCCTTTTTCGTGCTATTCGTGGCTCACTAGTTCTCTTTTAAAATACCCGGCCACAAATTCTACGAATGCTCACGAAGAAAAATAGTGAATGGTGAATAGTCAAACCCTCGAACTGTTTAAGGTATGGTGATTTTTAAATTTCAGTAATTTCCATATTCCAAATTTTCAATCCCTGAACGATAAAACACTTTACAACAAATTTCATTCGGGCCTTTTTCGTGCTATTCGTGGCTCACTAGTTCTCTTTTAAAACAGCCAGCCACAAATGTCACGAATCTTCACGAAGAAAAATAGTGAATGGTGAATAGTCAAACCCTCGAACTGTTTAAGGTATGGTGATTTTTAAATTTCAGTAATTTCCATATTCCAAATTTTCAATCCCTGAACGATAAAACACTTTACAACAAATTTCATTCGGGCCTTTTTCGTGCTATCCGTGGCTCACTGGTTCTCTTTTAAAACCCGGCCACAAATTCTACGAATGCTCACGAAGAAAAATAGTGAATGGTGAATAGTCAAATCTTCGAACTGTTTAAGATATTGTGACTTCTAAATTTCAGTAAATTTCCATATTCTAAATTTTCAATTCCGGAACGAAACCTACTTTATAATAAATTTCATTCGTGCCTTTTTCGTGCTATTCGTGGCTAATCTCCCTCAATCCAACTGGCTTTGTATTTGATCAGCGCTGCTTCCATAATACCATAAACTTTTGCTTTCAATAATCCCACATCCTCCAACGTATATCCATTGACTTCCACTTCTTCTAAAAAAACAGCTCTTGACTTTCCCGGATTGAGCGAAAATATGCTTTTGTAATTCAGGCGGTCGTAGGCATCCAGGAATATTACCGGCTGCACGGAAGTCTGGGTTTCGATAGCAACTTTAAAAGCGCCGTCGTAAAATTCTTTGAGCGGGCGATGGGTCATGTTGAAAGTTCCTTCCGGGGCAATCACTACCGATATGTTTTTCCTCAACATGGATTTCAGCGTTTCTACACTTTTCCCCCGGGCTTCCGGGCTGCTGCGCTGAACCGATACCACTGCTTTGCGATAGATATACCCGAAAATAGGGATCTTTCCCAGTTCGGCTTTTCCGAGAATACGGATCGGCTGGCGCCGGAAAACTTTCAGGAGGAACGGTATATCTATATATGAAATGTGGTTGAATACAAATACCACGGCATGATCGGTGCTTTTGGGGGCATCAAAATAATTCTTATGCCGGATACCCCAGAGAAACAAAGCGAGATCGGACCATAGGCGGCATATATTATATATTATATTACCTCCCCGGATCCTGCCGAAAAAAGACGCGATGATCACAAACGGGAACAGGATGAACATGATAGCAAGGAAAGTCGCGAATGCGTATATGCTGAAAATGAATCCGATGAGTTTTTTGAATAGAGTCATAACCGGGCACGAAATTACGTAAAAGCAACGACGACCGACGACTGACCACCTCTGGGACTTTACACCTATACCATTTAAGAATCTCCCACTACTTTACTGGTTTCCACCCAGCATCCAGTAACTTCTCTGCTCCAAATGATTGAATTTCAACGTAAATTTGCCCCCGAATACACTTTTCTTCTCTTTGGGCAAATAAAGTTCAAAAAAACTTACTATAATTTCCTACAAACCCTTACCTTTGCCGTCCAAATTTAGGTTATGTTAGCAATAGTAAAAATCGCAGGTCAACAATTTAAAGTAAAAGCAGGAGACAGCTTATACGTACCGCATATCGCGGGTAAAACAGGAGATTCAGTAGAGTTTTCTGATGTATTACTTACAAGCAGCGGAAGTGATGTAGTAAGTACAGGTGTAAAAGCCACTGTAAAAGCTGAGATCATCAGCGACCTGGTTAAAGGCGAAAAAGTGATCGCTTTTAAAATGAAAAGAAGGAAAGGTTTCCGTAAAAAACACGGTCACCGTACGCAGTATACTCACATCAAAGTAACTGCAATCGCTTAATGAAAGTTGTAAGTGATAAGTTTTGAGTTATAAGTATGACTTGAAACTTAAAACCTAAAACTTAAAACTCAAAACTTATAAAAAATGGCACACAAAAAAGGTGAAGGCTCGGTAAAAAACGGTCGCGATTCACAAAGCAAAAGATTAGGTGTAAAAATTTATGGTGGTCAGCCGGCGCTTGCAGGAAACATCATTCTTCGTCAGCGTGGTACTCAATACCATCCTGGTAAAAATGTTGGTGTTGGTAGAGATTTTACCATCTTCGCATTGACTGATGGAGTTGTAGAATTCAAGAAAGCAAAGGGCGATAAAACTTTTGTTTCTATCAGCGAAGTAGAAGCAACTGCTTAATTTTTTTATATTTTTTTTTGGTAATATCAAAATAGTATTTATTTTTAAGTATTATTTACTAACCAATTAAATTTAAAAAAATGGCAACAAAGAAAAAAGCAGCTCCTAAGAAAGCAGCTCCTGCAAAAAAAGCAGCTCCTAAAAAAGCGGCTCCTGCAAAAAAAGCAGCTCCTAAAAAAGCGGCTCCTGCAAAGAAAGCAGCTCCTAAAAAAGCGGCTCCTGCAAAAAAAGCAGCTCCTAAAAAAGCAGCAGCAAAAAAAGCAGCTCCTAAAAAGAAATAAGCTTAGCTTACTAAAAGAGCAAAAAATAATAAGTCCTGGTTTATACCGGGACTTTTTTTTGTAATGTACTACCAGCCTGCGTTTCAGGATAGTTTGTTTTTTACGGCAAACTACTTCACTTCCCGCTGTTTGCCATAACGGAAAATTTCATTTCCCTTATTTTGGTACATTTGACAAATGGATAACTATCAGATCGCCGATACATTTTCTCTCCTTTCCAAACTCATGGACATACACGGAGAGAACAGCTTCAAATCAAAATCTTATTCTTCCGTTGCTTTCACTATTGAAAAATTGCCGACGCAATTAAGTGAAATGCCGAAAGAAAATATCGCTTCGATAAAAGGCATCGGTGCATCATCGGCTCAAAAAATAATTGAATTGTTAGAGACCGGGGAACTAAAAAACCTGCACGAATTGATTTTTTTGACTCCTCCGGGGGTGGTCGAAATGTTAAATATTAAAGGCATCGGACCAAAAAAAATCCATACGATCTGGAAGGAAATGGAGATAGAAAGCATCGGCGAATTGTTGTATGCCTGCAAAGAAAACCGGTTGAAGTTATACAAAGGCTTTGGTGAAAAAACACAACAGAATGTTTCCGACATCATCGAATTTTATCTCAAGAATAAAGGCAGCCATCTTTATGCAAGCATAGAAAATATAGTTCCCGAAATTGAACAGATACTCGTGAATACTTTTGTCGGAAAAAGAGTATTACTCACCGGCAATTTTAAACGCCAGATGCCCACTATCGATGAGCTTGAATTTGTGATTGAGGCCGACGAAGAATTTATTGAAAAAACTTTACTGGGTATCGAAGGTTTTTCTCTTAAAGAAAGAAAAGACGACAGCGTGGTCTATAACAATAGTTCTGGTTTGAATGTGCGCATTTACGGAGTAAATACCAATGAGGTATTACGTACTTATATCAATACTTCCTCCTCCAGAGAATTCAGCGAAGCACTTTTGAAAGAAATAAATATAGGAGAACTGGAAGACGAAAACAGTTGTTTTGCAGCGGCCGGCCTCGCCTTCATTCCTTCACCGGTAAGGGAAGATGTGGGTATCATTGAATTATTGCGCACGGGCATCATGCCGGATGTAATACAAGCTGCTGACATAAAAGGAATTATCCACTGCCACAGCAACTGGAGCGATGGCAGCAATACACTTGAAGAAATGGCGAAAGCCGCCATGGAACGCGGGCTGGAATACCTCGTGATCAGCGATCACAGCAGATCGGCTTTTTATGCACAAGGCTTATCTGAAGAAAGGATACGCGAACAACATCTGCTGATCGACGAGCTGAATAAAAAACTGGCCCCTTTTAAAATATTCAAAAGCATCGAAAGCGATATACTCAACGATGGCAATCTTGATTACAGCAATGAAGTACTGGCTTCGTTCGACGTAGTGATCGCATCTGTGCACAGCAATCTTAAAATGAGCAAGGAGAAAGCGATGATGCGCCTGATGACTGCTATTGAAAACCCTTATACTACGATCCTCGGCCACATGACGGGCAGGTTATTGTTGAGTCGCGAAGGCTACCCGGTTGATCATGAAACGATCATTGATGCCTGCGCAGCCAACAATGTAGCGATAGAACTCAATGCCAGTCCGAGCCGCCTCGATATCGACTGGAAACACATTGCCTATGCGATGAAAAAAAATGTACTCATTTCCATCGATCCGGATGCACATAGCATTGATGCCCTGGATTACAATAAATATGGAGTATTGGTGGCGCAGAAAGCATTGCTGCCGAAAGAAAGGAATCTGAGTAGCTTCACCCTGGCGGAAATTGAAAGCTATATTGCCGAAAGAAAAAAACTGAAAGGCATTTGATCATACAAATCCCCAATAGAATAGTCGTTGCGGGGAGTTGCGAGGGCAGTTTTTTAAAAAAAATGTGTAATTAAACTTCCGCAAGCGGGAACCTTATAAAGAACGTTGTTCCCTCATCCGCTGAAGTCTCAAAATAAATAGTGCCGTTAGTCTGCTCTACGATTCGCCTGCACATTGCGAGGCCGAGCCCCGTGCCTGACGACTTGGTAGTAAAGTTGGGCGTAAATATTTTTGACTGCATAGCCGGATCGATACCGGTGCCATTATCTTTCACTTTTACCAACACACTCGTTTCATCCGTTTCTTCTGTGATGGTAATATGTGGCAGCCTGCCTTCCGGCATCGCCTGCAACCCGTTCTGGATAAGGTTTGTAAACAACCGGTTGATATGTGTCCTGTCAGCAAATACGTACACGGGTTTTTCCTCGATGTTCCAGTCGAACGTTACATCTGCATTGCCGGAATATAGTTGTTTGATCGACCGGATAGAATCGTTGAGGTCTATCCTCACCATTTTTGCATTTTCAATATTGGCAAACTGGCTGAACTCGTTGGCGATATTACTCAGGTGATCGATCTGTTCCACCAATGTATTGGCTACCGATGCAGACAGTTCTTTCACATTCGGTGCATTATTTTCAATGGATTTTTGCAGAAACTGCATGCTGAGTTTCATCGGCGTCAGCGGATTCTTGATCTCGTGCGCTACCTGCCTCGCCATTTCGCGCCATGCACCTTCACGCTCTGTTTTTGCCAGTGCCTGGGCACTTTCATCAAGCTTGCTCACCATTTTATTGTACTCATTCACAAGGTCGCCGATCTCGTCGCTGCGGTGCCATTCAATGGCTTCATTGCGTTTGCCGAGGTTAATTTTTTTCATCTTCTCTCCTATCAGCGAGAATGTATTGGTGATACGGTTGGTGATGAACAATGCCACGATACCCGCGATGAGAAATATGAATGCATTGAGGTTGATGATCGTCACGAGGAAGTTGGATATTTCATCCCTGAGTTTGCTCTGGGAGGTGAAATAAGGCACATTCAGGTAAGCGTAAGCGTTACCTGCCGAATCCAGCACCGGTACATAACTGCTGAGGAAAGATAATTTCCCGATATGCTCCTTCTGAAAATACTGTACTTCTTTCTGATTGCTGAGATGATAAAAAGCCTGCGGCTCCATCTTGGTACTTACGATCCCCTTGATGTAAGGTAACGGCAACGATGAAACGCGGAGGTCTCCGTTCAATGTGTAGAGGTTCACATCCACCCCATGTATTTCGGATATCCGGTTGATATTATTTTCTATCGCCTGCTGGTTACCTTGTTCGGCCATCGCCAGCGTATCATTTTTCAATACCTCTGCTGAAAAAGAATTCCTGACTTCCTTTTCCATGATGCGGATGGTACTGCTCAGTTTTTCGCGGTTGTTACTTTCATAACGATTGATGAAAAATACGATGGTGGCAATACCGATCACGAAGAAAGATACCACACTGAAAAAGATGATCGTGCCATGGATCTGGTTGCGGATGCTGAGTTGCCAGTAATTGCTGATATTACGGAGCTTGAATCTCGACCGCAACATCACATCGAGGAACCACGCCATCGCCGTCAGTAACAGGAACGAACAAAACAGGTAGGAAAATAATGTGAGCGATTCGATGGAAAGGCTGTCTTCCTTCGCGATGACCACATGTTTGCTTCCCCCGGCATTGTACCACATTTCGCTATGCCCGTTGCGGTTGATCATGAGGTATTGTTTACCCGCATAATACTGATCCGTATATCTTGTAGCAAAAGGATAATCGTTGTGGCTGCTTACCAGCCGGCCATTGTTGTAAATAGCGAACGCATAAGCCGAGGAATTTTCCAATGCATTGTTATGCCCTTTCCCAAACAACTCGGGTGATAAGGTTTCGTTCTTTACATATTTCGGGTTTACCAGGATGAACACATAACCGATCAATGTACGGCTGGTATCCACGATCGTTTTTTTAATGATATAACTGAATTTATCATACGCCTGGTCGTAATACATCAGCCCCTGTATCCCGGTTGGTTTGGCTTGTGTGTTGAGAATGGTATTAAGGTCGTTATAATTATTTTCCTCCACGTTGTACAAAGGCAATTCCTTATTATCGAACGTAAAGATCTTGGTATCGTATTTATCCGTGTAACCGGCGAAATTATTATTGATAAGGCTATCCTTAAAAAAGTGATTGTCTTGCGGCTCCGTAAACCGGTAAAAATTATCCGCCAGGTAATCCGCCCTGAAATCGGTGAGCATGGTGTTGAGCAGTGTCTCGCTGGTAGGGTTCGACTTCGTGGCAAGTATTTCTGCATAATGCTGCCTGTTGCGGATCTCCTTGCTGTTATTCTCTTTGATGATGATGGCGGAAATGGACACCGAAAAGAAAAATATCCAGAACACCAGCTTTGATGTTACAATTTTAGAAGCGATCAGGTAGAAATAATCGAAGTTGAGCAGGAAAAGGAATATGAGTAACCATACCAGCACGTACAATTCGAAGCCGCCTGAAATATCCCCGATCTTAAAACTGAGCAGGAACAAAGCCATGATCGTTACGGAAAGAAAAAGCGTGATGAATGGTTTTTTAAAATGTGGTTTCAGCAAAAACAAGATGATCTGGCAAAGAAAGAAATAGGCAATGGCGATAGCGCTCAGGATCAAAAAGCTGATGACCGTATAAAAGTTCAGCGAGAAAAAATTGATGACATCAAACGATATCTGCGAATCCGCTACCAGCGAGCGGATGATGGTACTTCCGGTAAAAGTTGCCAACAGGATGATCAGTGTACCCACGCCTGTCATCACCCATTTGCTGTATTCGTTTTTAATGGAAATACGCAGATTTTTTTCATGCAGATGAAACCGCACAAATATCACGAACCATAAAAAAAGCACGGCATTGATCAACAGGTCGCCCAATGATTTGAGAATGAAATTGGAGCCATAGACCGCGGGGTCAAACAGCTCAAACTGCCTGAAATTCATCGGCACATGAAACAGGTAACTGATCACCCGAAGGAACAGCATGGAACCAAAAAGAAAGATGCAGGCGTATACAAACCTTGTTCTCACTACCAGGTAAGAAGCGCACACATGCAGGAAAAAGAAAATAAATAAAACCCCGAGTATCCTGCAGACCAGTGAAAGGTGATTGTTTTGAAAACTGCTACCCGAATAGATCTGCTTCAGGTGAAACAGCACGGTCCCGTTGGAAGAATACACGTTGCCTTTGGCTGCCGCCCCTTCTTCCACGGCATATTTATTATTGCTGTTCTCATCGCTGAGAAAAGTATTTTCGAGGTATTCGTTGGTGATGATATAATTCCATTTGACCGGGATCAATGCAATGGAAATTATACCGGCGCTATCAGTTTTATTCCATACATAATACCCGTTGGGAAGTGTAGCAAAACCAGCCTTTGCAGGGGATTGAAGAATATCCGGGCCTGGCAGGATGTATTGTGTATTCCAATACCTCAGCACCGGAATACCGGCAGGATCCTTTTTGTAGAAGAAAACAAAATACTTTTGCGAGATCAGTTTGCCCAGCGACTCTTCATCGGATTTCTCATTCCTGATCTTGAAAAAAATCTCCTTATCGGTTAAAAGCTTTTTGAAATCTTTCTCGTGCCCGATCACATATTCGTTCATCCGTTTTGTTTCGGACGACAGATTGTAGTTCACCGACCAGTAATTATCACTTACGAAAGAAATGGTGAATAGCATTGCCGCAACAAGCAGCAGGTACAGGTTGTCTTTAAGGAAACGGGGATAATTAGATAGAAGCGGCAATAGTTTTGTAAATTATGTGATTGGTTCTTTTTTTATTTTATTCCACAACGCATCCATTTCTTCCAGTGTCATATCATGGAGAAATTTATTTTCCTTTTGTGCAGCAGTTTCCATCCTGGTAAACCGGCTGATAAACTTCTTATTGGTACGTTCGAGAGCGTTGTCGGCATCTACCTGCAAAAACCTTGCAAAATTCACCAGTGAGAAAAAAACATCGCCCAGTTCGTCTTCCATTTTATCCTGATCGCCGCTGGCAACAGCTTCTTCCAGCTCGCCAAGCTCTTCCTGTACTTTTGCCCACACCTGCCCGGTATTGTCCCATTCGAAACCCACCTGCTTCGATTTTTCCTGCAGCCTTATGGCTTTCACCATGGAAGGCAATGATTTAGGAACGCCGCCCAGCACGGACTTCTTGCCTTCTTTCAGCTTTATTTTTTCCCAGTTCTGCTTCACATCTTCTTCATCATTTACCACCACATCTCCATAAATATGCGGATGCCGCACGATCAGTTTTTCGCAAACCCCGTTGATAACTTCTTCCAGTGTAAACTGGTTTTGCTCGGCACCGATCTTTGCATAAAAAACAATGTGCAGCAAAATATCTCCCAATTCTTCTTTGATACCTTTCCAGTCCTTATCATTGATGGCATCAGCCAGCTCGTAAGTTTCTTCGATGGTGAGGTGGCGTAAAGTATCGATCGTCTGTTTTTTATCCCACGGACATTTTTCACGCAGTTCGTCCATGATCTTTATCAACCGAAGAAATTCATTTGAAACAGGTTCCATAAAATTAAACTTTTAAATAAGAGAAGACAAGGAAGCCGAGAAATATAAACACCATCAAAAACAGGAGGGCTATGTTCAAAATTATGAATTTAACGATTGTTTTGCCCCTGCCCTGCCCGTAAAAATTCCTCATCGCCTTGTATTGATATACGAACAACCAGATATAGAGAAAACCATTTACCCAGTTGAGCCAATCCCATGAAGTCAGATCTATCAATGAATTGACGCCAATGTTCGCCAATAAAATGATGAACGTAAATATATACAGGTGAATGGCAAAAATGCCGTGACTGACATAATAAAATTCTTTTCGCCGGATGTAAAGCAGCCGGGAGATGAATGCAAACAAAGGCAGCGAGAGGAATAACATTTGCGGAAACCGGTGGCTGAAACTACCCAACAGCGCTTGCAGCATCTTATTGCTGTCGCCGTTGTATTTTTCTTTAAGTGCGATCTGCCGGTAATTCCACTTCTTTTTCAACCACCCATCTTTGATGGCTCCGGAAGCCAGCAGCGAATCATATTCTTTTTTATCGCGGTAGCTGCTGATGGAAAAGCCTTTTTTCCTGGCCGACAATTTCTGTATCAGTTGATCCTTTGTGTGAACGCTGGTATCTTCCAGGGTGGCGAGATAGTTATTTATTTGCGTGGAATCCATATTCCTGATGGCTTCCCAGCTTTTTGCATCGAAATTCGTATCTACATGCAGTTCATCAACGTGGTAAACAGAGAAAAATACCAGAAAAAAAAGAAACGAGGTGAAGACGTACATCCGCACCGGATTGAGGTAACTTGCCCGTCTTCCGAGTTTATATTCCGACGATAAAAAGCCGGGTTTGAAGATCAGGTAATTCAGGCTGCTGAAGAATTTTCCGTCGAAATGTGTGATATCATTGAAAAAATGAGTGGTCAGGTGCCAGGCACTTTCAGCGGGTTCGATATTTTCCTGGCCGCATATGCTACAATATTTCCCTTCTACGACAGCATTACAATTCAGGCAATTTTTTTCTTTCCTTTCTTTTAAATGACTCAACGGAGATATTTTTGTTAAAAATAATAAAGTTTAACTGGATGAAGTAACTTAAGATGTGTTAGCTTGTTAACTTCGCCCATTGTTGATACAAATAATTTCTGATGAAAAAAATCATGCTGTTTTCGTTTTTATGTGCCGGTTTTTCTTCCACGGCCTTTGCTCAATTTTATTACAAGGATATCCTGAGTAATGATGAATTGGTGAGCACGATGGCCAGGTATAAGGAAAATAAGGTAAGGACGGTCATTATCAAAAGCTTTGAAGACGATGGTAGTCCGAGTGATGGTTTTTTCTGCGAAAGGAGGATCTCCAGGGATTACAAAAAATCGGAACTGCTGACGCGTTCAAATATTTCGGCCAGCTCCGTATTTGTTTCGCTTTTCAACAATGAGGGTAAACTGACGAGCACTACCGATAGTTCGGAAATTTCTGTAACAAAGAATATTTATTCGTACGATTCAAAGAATCGTATCCGTTCGATCCTGTCGTCTGTCCGTTCGCAGGATGACGATTTTACCAATGCTATCCTGGAAGAACATATTTATGAATACAATGATCGTGATCAGCCGGTGAAAATGATCAGGGTGAAAAATAATTACGACAGCATCGTAATTTTATTTGCCAACGATGAGCGGAATAATGTAGCGATTGAAAAGGACACGAAGAATGGTTCCAAATACTATTATTATTACGATGCAAAGAACAGGCTGACAGATATTGTACAGGCGAATGATTTCCGCACCAACCTGCACCCGGACTATATCTTCGAATATAACTCTGCCAACCAGGTGAGCCAGATGACGGCTACGGAAGAAGGCGGTAACGATTATTTTGTGTGGAAATATACTTACGACAATGGGTTAAGGATCAGGGAAAAATGTTTTACGAAAGAGCGGAAACTGATGGGAAGTGTGGAGTATGAGTATAAATAATGGACAGCTGAATCTGGTATATAGCCTGGGTGTTTTACCCGGGCTTTTTAATGGGTTGACTACCACGGGTTGACTACCGCAGGTTGACTACCGCAGGTTGACTACCGAAGGTTGACTACCGAAGGTTGACTACCGAAGGTTGACTACCGAAGGTTGACTACCGAAGGTTGACTACCGCGGGTTGACTACCGAAGGTTGACTACCGCGGGTTGACTACCGCGGGTTGACTACCGAAGGTTGACTACCGCGGGTTGACTACCGAAGGTTGACTACCGCGGGTTGACTACCGAAGGTTGACTACCGCGGGTTGACTACCGAAGGTTGACTACCACAAAAAAAAGCCCCGATATTGCGACCGGGGCTTTTTTTGAGTAGAAGCTATGCTTCAATATAGATTAAAAATTCCTTACAGTCATTTCAGTCCTCCTGTTCTTCGCACGGCCTGCTGCAGTTTTATTATCAGCTACTGGTTTGGTTTCACCATAACCGGCAGATTTCAGGCGGCTTTCAGCAATACCTTTGCTAACCAGGTAATTTTTTACAGCTGCTGCACGATTGTCGGAAAGAACCTGATTTTTTTCATCTGAACCTTGTGAATCGGTATGACCATCAATATCAATCATCAGCGATTCATCAGATTTCATCAGGTCAGCCACTGCATTCAGCGATTTATTTGATTTAGCCAGCAATTTGTAGCTTCCTGTAGAGAAGAATACATTCTTTGCAGCAAAATTGATCTTTTCAATCACTTCCTTAGCAATTTCAGGGCAACCCTGGTTGCTTGCCGGACCAGGACGTGTAGGGCATTTATCTTCTTCATCATTTACACCGTCACCATCGGTATCAGGGATCGGACAACCCTGGTAACGGGCAAAACCTTTAATGGTTGGGCATTTATCCTGTTCGTCGTTGATGCCATCACCATCGGTATCAGGGATCGGACAACCTTGATATTTTGCAAGGCCAGCTACATCCGGACATTTATCATCGCCATCAGCAATGCCATCACCATCGCGGTCAGGGCAACCTTGCAGGGAAGCCAGACCTGGCGTATCAGGGCATTTATCTTCCGCATCGATCACACCATCGCCATCACGGTCAGCCACTACAGGCAACGGAACTTCTACCGGAGCAGGAGGCAATGGTTTTGGAAAAGTCTTCGCGAAACCAAAGCTATGGTAGAAATGTTCGGCAGAATTTTCAGTTACAGGAATGCGGTATTGTGAATTCACGATCAGGAATATCTCATCGGTGAATTTAAACTGCAATCCAAGGCCAACCGGTACAAACGCACTATAGTAGCCTTTATATTTCGAAGCCCCTATACCTCCGGTAAAGAAAGGATTCACTACATATTTATCCGTCAGTAATTTTACATTGGCTGTAGCCGCAGCTTCCAGCAAAAGATTTTGCTTTTGCCTTGTAATGATTTTATTTGGAACAGGGTAAACTGTGTAAGATGCTGCCAGTGTAGCCGCAAAATCGATATGATCAGTCAATCCCTGGATGTAACCTGCTGAAAGGCCCGGATTCATCCTTTTGGTTTTGTACCACTGCTTGTTTCTCAATACAGTACTCAGGCTGGATGTTTTGATCTCTCCGGCAGATTTGAAATCATCGAGGATGAATGCAATTGAAAAGGCAGGTGCTTTTTTGTAATCCTTTTGGCCATAACTGATTGTGCATACAACCAGGGCCAGCATTGCAAGAATATACTTCTTCATATATGTCAGTTTTGTAAACGCAACAAAAATAGCTGCTTAGTTTCACATGAGGAAATAAATTAAACAGATTATTAACAGAATTAAGGCATTCACACGCAAATTCCTACGGCGGAAATGATCATTCGACCTCGTTTTCACGTAATATTTCCACTTTTACCCTTGTCAGTCCGGCTTTTACAAATCCCAGCCTTTCAGCCCCGGTTTTTGTAAGGTCGATCAACCTGCTTGTTTTGGCATGCAAACGATCGTTGGTTATTGCAATGACCGACCTCCCATTCCGGAGATTGGTTATCCTGACCCTGGTATTCAGCGGTAAAGAATTACAGGCAGCGGTAAGTTTTGAATGGTTGAAAATATCACCGCTTGCCGTCCGCCTCCCATGAAACTTAGCGGCATAATAACTCGCCTGTCCATAGAGGGTGATCGAAGGTTTTTGGGCCGGCGCCGCTTCAATGATCCCGAAGCAGATAAACAGCAGAATCAGTCTTTTAATCATATATCATTTTTAATGGATAATGGATAACGCTTTCTACAGAATGCCTTAATGAATTTACAAAGGCCAAAATTATCCTATTATCCATTATTCAATTATCCATTATTCAATTATCCATTATTCAATTATCCATTGTTTTATTTTCCCGCAAAATATTTCTGTGCCAACGCCCTGTCATCCCCATAAATATCATCGTAAAAGCGGATGCTTCCATTTACCAGTTCACAACCGAAATAGCGGATAAACAAAGGAAGCCTGTTTTTCACAGGGATCTTATGCCGTTCTTTGGCCGCGATCCAGCTCACGATAGAATCGCTGTTGTATTTCAAGGAATCCGGTTGTTTGGATAAAATGCTATCGTTTCTTACCAGGTAAAACGCCAGTTTCTGCCATTCCTGCACCCGTACACAGCCATGGCTCAGGCTGCGCATGCTGTTGCCAAAAAGGTATCGCTGGTTGGTATCGTGCAGGTAGACGGAGTACGGGTTATCAAAATTAAATTTGATCACGCCCAATGCATTGTCGTCGCCGCTCCCCTGCTGCACCCTGTACGGGATGCCTTTGGAATATTTCGCCCAATTCACACTGTACGGATCCACACGCTCGCCTTTGTTATCAAGGAGGTAAAACCCTTTGCGGGCAAGATATCCGGGATTGCGTTTCAAAGCCGGCAATGTTTCTTTTGAAATGATGCTGGTAGGTATTGTCCACGTAGGATAAACCATCATATCCGTGATGGCGCTGGTGAGCAATGGCGTTGGCGTGCCGGGCTTGCCGCAAATGATCTTCGATTCGAGTGCAACAGAATCGCCTTCGTACAACTTCAGGTAATACGCCGGAAGATTCACCCAGATATATTTCTCCGGCATTTTCTCCGGAAGCTGTTTATAACGGTCAAGCGTAAGCGCAATTCTCCTGAACCTTTCTTTATCCGTCATGTTCATTATTCTCACCAGGGCCGTCGAAATTTTTCCATCTGCTTTCAATCCTTTTTTTGCCTGGTAATGTTTGATCGTATTGCTCAGGGCTGCAGAATCGAATTGGCCCGTAGAAGAAGTGATACCGCTTTCGGTCATCCGTTTCTGTATCTTTTTTATGAAAACCAACGAGTCCTGTGCATTTTTATAAGGGTATTCTATGTAGGTATAAACCTTATTATCCATGCTGTCTACAAACTTGCGTATGCCCGATTTCAGCAGGCTATAGCCCTTATTTTTCGGTTGCAATGCCGTGGTCACTGCCGCGAAAGAAGCGCCATTTCTTATCTTTTCCATCTCAGGGGTAAAATAAGTTTTGTACAACACTTCTTTATTTTTCCAGGCAAGGCTATCCGGCTGAAGTCGCCCTTGTTTGAGATCCTGCAGCAGGTGCATGAATGCATCGGTAAACAGCAATTCGGCTTTTGCCCACGCAACTGCATCGGTTCTGTTCACCGAATCAGCATCCATCATTTTTTTGAAATTATTTATTTTACCAAACTGGTAATCTTCAGCGAACAGCCCATCCAATGCAGCCTCTTTGAGGTATGCGACAAGGCTATCCGCAGGCTGCTTCCATTTTTCCGAACTGCTCCATACGGGGGTGTAGTCATTCTGCCTGTAATAATATTTCAGCACGGGTAAAAAACGTAACTGCAGGCTGTCATCCATTTTTCCTTTATTGGCTTCGGCATTTTCGAGCAGCAAACGAATATTTTTGCTCACAAAACCATCCATGGAAGCAGGATCCGAAACAAGCTGTCTCTCTTTTTCTGTGCGTTTGGTATTACAGGAAAATAGCAGGATCGAAAATGCAGCCAGCAGGCAACAATATGTCTTCGTTAGGTTCATATCAGGACGAAATTGAGTATCTTGAAGAAAGCTTTTATGAAAAAAAATCCTTCACATACATACAAGATAATAATATGTTT
>NZ_RJUB01000133.1 GCF_024343615.1 Ferruginibacter sp. HRS2-29
CCATTTTCAGGAAGGCTTTTAAAATCACTCGTTTGGGAAACACAGATTGTTCTGACTTCGTAAAAACGAAAATGCAGTTTATAGCAAATTGAAGAGTTTTAAAAACTTCAACTTCTCATAAACTGCATTTTGTTTTGCGCCAGCAAAATAATCTGTGTAATCCCCTTCATCCCTCTGAAATCTGCGATTATTTTTTCCGCTGCAATCTCCGCTTACATTCGTAATTCGTAATTGCTAATTCGTAATTAAATAAAAAAACCTTCCATTTTCAGGAAGGCTTTTAAAATCACTCGTTTGGGAAACACAGATTGTTCTGACTTCGTAAAAACGAAAATGCAGTTTATAGCAAATTGAAGAGTTTTAAAAACTTCAACTTCTCATAAACTGCATTTTGTTTTGCGCCAGCAAAATAATCTGTGTAATCCCCTTCATCCCTCTGAAATCTGCGATTATTTTTTCCGCGGCAACCTCCGCTTGCATTCGTAATTCGTAATTGCTAATTCGTAATTAAATAAAAAACCTTCCATTTTCAGGAAGGCTTTTAAAATCACTCGTTTGGGGGATTACAGTTTGGGTTTTATCAGGTATAAATTTTAATTGATCGGAATTGGAATGGTTCTGCTCGCTTGGATATTGGCAATTAAACTAAACTTGCTTATAAAGCAAAATTAGGCCATTGCTTCATTTTGAAACGTAGATGCGGGAATTAAAGAAATGTAGTGCAGATACTACTTTTACAGGTTTTAACGGAAAAAACTTGATGTAGGTCAGTTTTTCGGGAGGTAAGCATCAAAATCAAATATCTACTACCCCTTCTGTACGGATATCGTATACAAAACTCCGGTAATTATTCAGCGTGACGATAAATTTTTGTGGGGGCCTGACATCATTTAAAAAAATTAAACTGTAGAAAGACAAAACATATTTCAATAGTGGCTTTCTTCAGTCAAAGAAATTTAACTCATTTTTTTGGCACCTTCAGCCCATTTCATAGTTTATTATCCGAAAGTATCCGTTCAAAAATATCGATCTCTGCGTACATCACTTCGGTCTGTATGCGTAAAGCTATTTGTTTGGCGAGGCTGTATCGCTCCAACTGTTTGCGGCATTTTACAATTTGCCCGTTTACCCAGCTGAGATCCTCTTTTTTATTGGCCTGCGACGCGAGTTTAGCCTTCAGGCTTTCCAATGAAGTAAACTTGTGTGAAGCCAGCGTATAATTTTGGGTCATCGCGGTAAGCCCGCGTTGTTTTGCCGGTGCAAGTATTTTAAGTTCGCGGAGGGTTTGATCAATCTTTTTTATCGCGGAGTCCCTTTTTTTATCTGCATCGGGGAAACCGGTTTTATCGGGGTATTGTTTCAGGTGTTCGTTGTAATGATACCTCAATTCTTCAAATTTTATCCGGGCATCGTCGGGAAGTTTCCTGCGGCCACTTTCAGCCATACTGACCACACTGGGTGAAACTGCTAAGTATTGTGCCAGTTCTTCCTGGGTCAGCGTTAATTGCAACCGGAATTGTTTTAGTCTGTTCATTTTTGTGTGGATTTTTTCTCAAATTACAAAATCCGCACAAGTTGTGTGAAAATATTTGTGTGAAATTAGTTTCACACAAATATTTTCACACAACTAAAATTACGGGCTATCGGAAATAAAAATGCCCCTGTTAAACAACAGGAGCATTTTTATAAACTCAGTTCTTCGTTATGCACTACACATAACAACTTATAAACTCTAAGGAACAATCTTTCGATGGATATATGGGGGAACTTCTATAGGAATAAATAAATTAATAGCTACTTTCGGAAGGATGATTGGAATTTCTATTGCAAATATAACGCAAGTATAATACGCTGTTTGTAGTAGAGGGTATCTTAATTTGTAGTAATTCTTCTATAGAAGTTTAGGGATTAGAGATCAGGGTTTAGACAGAAGTTTTTGCTAAATGGTATGTCTTGATGCTACTGAAACATTATAAAATATTAATAATCAATTGTTAGGATCTGGATTCCTGATAAGGTTGTATATCGTTCAACGTATACCTGCCCCTGATCCCTAATCTCTAAACGTTTCCAAACTTCTTCCTCCTAAACCCTGATCTCTAATCTCTAATCTCTAACTTTGCGGCCAAAAGATTACTACCATGTGGCTAAACAACGTACTTGAGACGATCGGCGATACGCCATTGATCCGGCTCAATAAGATCACCCGCGACCTTCCCTGCACCGTACTGGCAAAAGTGGAATACTTCAATCCGGGCAATTCCATCAAAGACCGTATGGCCCTCAAAATGCTGGAAGTGGCGGAGGCCGAGGGTAAAATAAAACCGGGGGGCACTATCATTGAAGGTACCAGCGGCAACACCGGTATGGGCCTTGCACTGGCAGCCTGTGTAAAAGGATACAAATGTATCTTCACTACTACCGACAAACAATCGAAAGAAAAAGCGGATATATTGAAAGCCGTAGGCGCCGAAGTGATCGTATGCCCTACCAACGTGGAGCCCGAAGATCCACGCTCCTACTATTCTGTATCTAAAAGACTGGCTACCGAAGTTCCCAACAGCTGGTACGTGAACCAATACGATAACCTGGCCAACAGGCAGGCGCATTACGAGCAGACCGGCCCCGAAATATGGGAACAGACGGAAGGGAAAGTTACCCACTTAGTAGTAGCTACCGGCACCGGCGGCACTATCGTTGGTACGGGAAAATACCTGAAAGAGAAAAACCCCGACATAAAAGTATGGGCGATCGACAGTTATGGCTCTTTGCTGAAAAAATATTTTGAAACGGGCGAACTCGATCAGAAAGAGGTATACCCTTATATCAGCGAAGGTTTCGGGGAAGATTTTGTTCCGGAAAATTATGATATGAGCGTGATCGATGAGTTTACGAAAGTAACGGATAAAGATGGTGCCGTAATGGCCCGCCGGATCGCGAAGGAAGAAGGGTTGTTTTGTGGCTATAGCGCCGGAAGTTGCCTGCAGGGCGTGTTTCAGCTGAAAAGCCAGCTGAAGAAAGACGATGTGGTGGTAGTTATCTTTCACGATCATGGAAGCAGGTACGTAGGAAAAGTGTACAACGACGAATGGATGCTGGAGCGTGGTTTCCTGGATGTAAAAACATTCAAGGACCTGATCAGCGGACGTGGTACGCAGAAAACGATGAGCATTTCCCCGTCGGATACAGTGATGGATGCCATCAACCTGATGAAGAAATATGATATCGAGAATATCCCGGTATTTGACGGAGAGGCGAATGTAGGCTCTATCTCAGAAAACGGCCTGTTTGACAAGATCCTCAACAATGCCGATGTGAAAGATGCCCCGGTAAACACCGTGATGCAGCCTCCCTACCCCGAAGTGGCTTTTGACACACCGGTAGAGCGTTTGAGCGCATTCATCAATAAAGAGAACGGAGCGGTACTGAGTAAGGATGAGAGCGGGTTTTACCACATCGTGACGAAGTATGATATTATACAAAGCCTGACGAAGTAATCATCAATTACGAATTACGAATTACAAATTTTTCCGGGTGAAAGGGTTATTATAAATCTGAGAAATTTTTAATCCATAATTCGTAATTCGTAATTGATAATTCGTAATTGACTTTGGTTTTTACGTTTTTAAAAATATGATTAACAAAAAAGCCCTTTCGGGATTTTTTTCGTCCTTGCGGAAAAGTGCTTTATACGTACATCTCCTATTTGGGGGGCGCAACTGAAAACCGTTTGAAAAATTGTGTGATTTGGGCATCGAAGTTTTACGATTTGGCTAAAATCCTTTCCTACCAAGAGTTTCCAGATATTAATTACTTTTTATTTTTATTAAAAAAGTAATTTGTTATAGTAAAAATACGTACCCCAAAAGCGTAGCCCTACCCTAAACAGGGCAGTCATTTTACTACCCTATCCGTATTTTTTTCACTCCAAACAAAGAGCGGTTTTGCTCTTGTACAGGGCTGTTTTTCGCCGCATCTTTGTGTCAGAAGTTGATTGATAGAGATTAAATATCAAAATCGATCATTATCCAACAATCCTGATAAACCTGAGTGTCCAAATATCCAATTACGAAAAATCAGTAAAATTCAATATCAGTCAACTTCTACTTTTTAAAACAACTATAGTTACATCCATATATCCAGACGAAGAACCAAAGTAAAACCAATATCCTGTCTATGCTGTAAAAAGCGACGATGACAAAAAACAAAACCAATATCCAGCCTATGCTCCTAACCAGGGCGACGATGGCAAAAACCAAAACCGAACAATCCAATCCAATCCAAATCCTTTAAAAAACAACACAAAATCAATCCTGTGCATGATTGACCACAATCAAGGTACGAAAAACCAAACAGTACTCTGAAACCAGGATAACCTAACTTTTACAATATGAGCCCCCTCAGAAGTAATTCCTCCTGAATGTTGGAAAAAAAATTGACTCCTGTCCTTGTGGCGGGAGTTTTTATTTGGGCAGAGGCGACAGACCACGGACCACAGACTACAGACCACGGCCAGGTTAAAAGAAATTGTTGCTCAGTAAGAACTTCGAAGCTTTCACCATTCAGCATTCACTATTGACTATTGACTATTCACTCATGCAACATTTTCAGCATATCCGCTGTCATAGCCATATCCCGTTTTTAACCGCCCCTTAAATATGAAATAAAGAAGCAATTGTTTGCCGGCCTTACAAAGGCTGCAACTTAAGCACTGCTCACGCCCGAGGTTTTCATTCGTAATTCGTAATTGCTACGTGTTTTTACGATTTGGTCATACGTACTAACCCCTCAAGAAAGTTGTTCAATTTACGATCGCCACAGTATTTACTTCACCGGTAATAAAGAGCAATTATGCTCTTGTACAGTCGCTTTTTTCGCCGCATCTTTGTACCAGAAGTTGATTGATATCGATTAAATATCAATCATTATCCAAAGATCCAGAACAAACCACGAGTTTTCCAATATCCATCCAAAAAGACCGTAAAATTCAGTATCAGTCAACTTCTATTTTTCTTTTAAAGCATACCAATATCCCACCAAAAGAACCAACAGGCCAATATCCGCTGGCAAAACCAACCATCCAATCCAATTAAAACCGAATGAACCAGATCCTAAGCTGAAGTTCCTAACCAGGGCACGAGCGAAAAACCAGACTGAAAACAGGATACATTATAAATGAGCCCCCTCAGAAGTAATTCCCTGAATGTTGGAAAAAGAATTGACTCCTGGCCCTTGTGGCGGGAGTTTTTATTTGGCCACAGACGACGGACGACAGACCACAGACAACGGACCACAGACGACAGACGACCGCCAGGCTAAAAGAAATTGTCATTCAGTAAACGCTTCGAAGCTTTGACTATTCACCATTCACTATTCACCATTCACCATTCACCATTCACTATTCACTATTCACCATTCACTATTCACTATTCACTATTCACTATCGTAGTTTTACGATTTTTGATCACGTACTATTTACCCCGTTTTTCCCGTCGATTTACTATTGCCGCAGTATTTCCGTCACCTCAAATAAAGAGCGGTTTTGCTCTTGTGCAGGGATATTTTTCGTCGCATCTTTGTATCAGAAGTTGATTGATATCGATTAAATATCAATCATATCCAAATCCAAAGAATAAACCAAGAGCTTTCCAATATCCAATTAAAAAGACCGTAAAATTCAATATCAGTCAACTTCTAATTTTTCTTTTAATAGCACGTTTTAAGATCATTAATATCCAAGAGAAGAACCAAAACAACCAATTATCCTGCTTATGCCCTCAAAAGCGATGATAGCAAAAAGAACCGATTCCAATATCCTGTCTATGCTGTAAAAAGCGATGATGACAACGAAAGACCAGAAGAACCAATATCCAGCCTATGCCGTAAAAAGCGATGATGGCAAAACCAACCAAACCCAATATCCTAAACGCCTATGCTCCTAACCAGGGCGATGATGGCAAGAAAAAGACCGGGTAGACTGAAACCAGGAAACGACTTTTGCTCATAATGGGCCCCCTCAGAAAAAA
>NZ_RJUB01000134.1:0-2075 GCF_024343615.1 Ferruginibacter sp. HRS2-29
TTAGTAGCAGTAGAGTATTGTTCTCCTACAGAAATATCCTGGAACGCATGCCCTAATCCAGGTCAGTGTAGGGGTATCGGAGGAGCTTGTGATCATTGTTTAGCTTATTGTACAAAATTTTTAAATGTAATGTATTGCTGGACAGGAATGGTTGAAACCGGAGGAAGTGGTGGTAGCGGAGGAAGTGGAGGCGGCGGCGGAGGAGTCCCTAATCCTCCCCCTTGTGGGGGCCCAATAGGAGCAAGGGGAAATACACCTTGTACCGGGGGAGGCGGTGGTGGGTGGACTCCTATTCCTGTTGAAGACGATCCGCCACCTTATGTAGCACCAGCAACAATAACAAACATTGATTTATCTGGTATTGATGATCCATGTCTCACGGCGGTTTTGACTTCCCTGGGGGTAATAGGACATAAATCTTTCATATTAAGAACCTATCATTCCCAAAATTTTACAAATCCAAGTGGGACACAACAAAAGTTTAAGGCAACTTACACTGAGGATAATGCGTTAGTTGGAAATAATGGGTTGCCGGTGCCAGCACAGACCACAATTAGCATATTACCGGATGGGACAAATAATATTCAAATTGCCTTGAATCCATCAATGTTTCAGAATTCTTCACGAGAATGGGTTTCAGCTGTAATTTTACATGAGTTAATGCATGGAATTCTTCTTGTTCGGCGTCCTGATTTAACTGTTACAGGAAATTACTCGCAAACGTCAAAAAATCATCATGTTTATATGTTTGAAAATAAAATTCCTTTGGCAATTAGAGAATCTTTAAAAGAATTGTTTCCTTTAATAGACGATCATGAAGCAATAGCTCTAGGAATGGATGGATTAGATGAAGCTTACCGTGACCCAGGTACGGGTGAAATAAATGCCATTAAAAATACTTTTTCTATTACAACCTATTTTCAAAACATTTTAAATGCAATAGATATTGCCCAAAAATATAGAGCAGCTATATTGGGAGTACCTTTTTGCTAAAACCTAACTTATGAAACAGACTTTTTTATTAATTTCTTTCTTTTTATTTACTGTTATCGGTTTAGCCCAAAAAAATAATGGGTTGTCCTTGAAAGATTATCCCGAAGATAATTTGAATGCATATTTTGACAGTATTAACAATCAGAGTAAAGATAAAATTTCATTTCTAACCCATTCTTACGATTGTTACGTGATATTTACAGTTAATCTTGATGGTAGTTATAACGATTTTGAGATTTTAGAAAATTCTCTATCGCCATTACATCCTCAGATCAGGAAGTACATATTCTCTTTGTTTCAACCTACTAACGGCAAATGGATTTTGGACGCTTCCGATGAAACTTCAACATCAAAAAAAGCGGTTTTTTTGTTTTCCTTCATCAATACTAAACAGTCGATGGAAGAGCGTGTTAATGACCAATCCCCTCTAGTTGAATTCTCTCTTATGACATTACCCGAAGAAAAACTAAGGCGAGGAATTCCTCTAAATCAAGAAAAGAAAATTACTCTCAAATTTTGATTTCCGAATAAAAAGGTGGAAGCGATCCGGTCAGTTTATTGGAAGTTTGTTAAAACGGAACGCGGCTGGCCGGGAGGACACGCCGCGGCGTAGGGGCAATTTCCACCGCAGATATATTAGCCAGGAATTTAGCGGGAGGTTTTGCCGGGAAGACGGGAAGAGCGAGCCGTTGTATAAACTGGTTATTTATTATTTGCAATGGTTGCACCTCCCGGCCACCAACCACGGCCAGCAGTACTAACAAAAGAGTTTTCGAAAGCTGAATGCCGTGGCGTGGCCTCCCGGCCTGCCACGAGCGCAGAGACCATTTCTTTACCTGGGGCGAAAACTAATGTGCCCACATTGGTAGAAGCCTCCCCGGACTGCCATAACAAAATGGAGAAAAAATACAGATCTTAAAAAAAGTAGTTTTTGAAAACTGGGCCTCCGTACCCACTTTTTTTTAAAGGTACAGGGTGGGTACAGACCGTACCTATAGAGCATCGCTAAAAAAAAGTGGGTACGGAGGCCCGATTTTTAAAAACTCAAAAATCCAACAAAACGCAAAAAAGCGCTTACTGAA
>NZ_RJUB01000134.1:2095-5815 GCF_024343615.1 Ferruginibacter sp. HRS2-29
TAGCCAGGAATTTAGCGGGAGGTTTTGCCGGGAAGACGGGAAGAGCGAGCCGTTGTATAAACTGGTTATTTATTATTTGCAATGGTTGCACCTCCCGGCCACCAACCACGGCCAGCAGTACTAACAAAAGAGTTTTCGCAAGTTGAATGCTGTGGCGTGGCCTCCCGGCCTGCCATGGGTGCCACCGAATATTTAAGGCGGAAGCGATCCGATCAGTTTATTGGAAGTTTGTTAAAACGGAACGCGGCTGGCCGGGAAGACGGGAAGAACGAGCCGTTGTATAAACTGGTTATTTATTATCTGCAATCGTTGCACCTCCCAGCCACCAACCACGGCTCCGCAGTCTGACAAAAAAGATTTCGACAGCTGAATGCCGTGGCGTGGCCTCCCGGCCTGCCACGAGCGCAGAGACCATTTCTTTACCTGGGGCGAAAACTAATGTGCCCACATTGGTAGAAGCCTCCCCGGACTGCCATAACAAAATGGAGAAAAAATACAGATCTTAAAAAAAGTAGTTTTTGAAAACTGGGCCTCCGTACCCACTTTTTTTTAAAGGTACAGGGTGGGTACAGACCGTACCTATAGAGCATCGCTAAAAAAAAGTGGGTACGGAGGCCCGATTTTTAAAAACTCAAAAATCCAACAAAACGCAAAAAAGCGCTTACTGAACCGGGATGCAGTAAATGATGCTCATCAGAACGATCGCCTGAATTTCTCCGGTTAATTTCTGCAATATGGTGTGTTCAGGATCCTGGTTTTTGCGTTGATCTCCTGTTTTCTTTGTCTTTATCGAATATGTACCGCGATAGTCTTTTTACGTAGCGGTTAAGGTCCTGGGGGTAATTACCGCTATAGGTGTAATAGTCTATCTGTTTTTTATCTTTTATATAATAGATCTTCCCGATCGATTGCTCAGTGATAGTATCCTTTCGGGTGATCCTTTCAAAATACTTCACCTTTTTAGGATCAAGGGGTAAAAAAAGACGGCCAAGAGGTTCCTCATTGCAATCTATAGGCACGTACTGATCGCCACTCCAGTACATACATCCGGTTTGTTGATTGGTTGCCAAATATATTGTATATAAAATTCCAACGCCGATGAAGGCAATCAGAAATATCATCACTGGTCTGCTGAAAAAAAGTCCGCCACTCACTTCCTTTTTTTCTTTGACCTTAATGTCGTCCCGCACTCCGGGTATAGTATCTTTTGGCTTATTGTATGGTAGAGTTTTAGTTCCACCCGGGGGACTTTTGGGTGTGCTTATGATAGCTTTCTCCTCGTCCGTTAATTGAAAATCCTTTCCCGGAAAAAAAGGCCTGTGTTTAAAGTCGATCAGCCAAGCCAGCAGTTCTACATTTCTCTCATTGGTGGTCTCAGGTTCTCCTTTCAAATACTTATCCAAAGCTTTAAACTTATCCGGTTCTATTCTGCGGATCAATTGCAACGATACCGTTTCATCATTTGCCACATCAAAATAATTTTTCAAGGTTTGTTCATCCTTCAGATGATACCGGCTTTTAAACACCGCTACACATTCGTCTTTTAATTTTGCCGTAGTCGATTTAACACGAAAACGCGGGAGCTCGTCATTAGCGCTCTTTCTTTCGTATTCTGCTTTAACAAGTCGGGCGTATTCAAGGAAAACTAGCCTCATATAATTTTTGCTTCTATTAATTATTGGAATAACCGGAATTTTCGGAATTAACAGTGAAAAATTAAAGCATATACGGAAAGCCGCTTTACGGGAAACCGGAACGGGAGATTGTCAGGCCCGGGAGATCAGGATGATGAAAGGAATTCTACACATGCTGCCAGCAATAACCCTTGTATTGCGCTTTTCTTTTGCAGGGCATTCCCTTTTTGGTGATACGGCGGCACAGGCCGGTTGTTAGATTGGCGGTATTAGGTGAAGCTGTTTTCAATTTGAGGCCCGTGTCTCGTTTCACCGGCTTTGCTTTAGTATCTGCCTTGAGGGAGTCTGCTTTTTGCTTCGGCTCTTGTTGCGGATCATCCGCGATCGGTTTCAGCTCTGGCAGATTATTCACTATTTCTGCCTGCCCCTGCGTTGGGGGCTGCCAAAAGGCGGATACCGCCCCGGTAAAAATTACCAGCATCCATACTGCTATTATCCACTTCTTTCTCTTGCCGGTATCAGGTTGTTTTTCTTCTTTTATAAAAGGAACAGTAGGTTCTTTTTCACCCACACTTATATGCTGAACAGTTCCCAGGCTTTCCCCTAAATCATCTTCAGTGTCCACCGACGGAACCATCGTTGGTTCATCCTGCAAAAGCAGATTTTCCTCCTCGTTCAGCTCAAAATTTTTTCCAAACACATATGGCCGGTGCCTGAAATCGATTAACCATGCCAGCAATTCCAGGTTTTTTTTATCCGTGTTGCCCTTATCTTTTTTTAAATAGTTATCCAGTGGCTTGAACTTATGCGCTTCAAATTCTTCAATTAATTTCAAAAAGCGTTTGCCCGGTTCTGCCGGCCCAAAAAAATCTTTCAGCAACTGCTCATCTTTCTTCAGCGCCTGCAGATCTTGTTTTTCAAACCGCTCTTTATACACATGCAAACATGCCTGCCTGATCTTGGCTGGGGTAGATTGAGCCAATAACAACGAGAGTTCGTTGTCTGCACGCCTCTTATAATAAGTTCGTTTCAGCAGTTTGGTATAATCGGCAAAATCCAGGGGCATAAGTAAAGTTGCTTCAGACTAAATATACAATTATTGGAATTATTGGAATTGTTTCCCTGTAAAAATACTTCAAGCCGGAATTTCAGGATACGGAAAACCGGAATCTTCGGAATGATAGGAATCTTCGGAATAACATGCTACCCAGGCTGTTAGCCGATGGTATGTTTACATTGTGATCGATCGGTAACAAAATAAAAAAACTGATTGATCTGCTGAGTGTGAAGGTAGCGGCAAAGTTAGCCAGCAAGGGAAGTTGTTAACCCACCCCGCTACCGACACTCTTTCTTCCCGCCAAAATGTAAGGAGCGCTACTTACAAAAACTGCCGCACCAGGCCCGCGAACCTGGCAGGCCAAACTATTTCCTTAACAATTAAAATCACGAAAAATGATAGAGATCATTATATGGTTGGCAGGACTCTTATGCCCTAACCCGACCCACACATTGCAAAATCACGGCAACTGTAACCTGATACATGTTGGCGGCACAGTAACCACCAACGGGGATACCGGAGGAGAGCTAGGTGGCACTCCAAAACCACCTGTTCCACCACCCCCACCCCCTCCTCCAGGAGGTGGCGGGAATTAATTCCTCCAAAGAAAGGCAGAGTAATCTCTGCCTTTCTTTTTATATTTAAGGAAAATCAAATTTCATGAAATCATCCTGCCCATTCTTGTTTATTATAATCCTCTCAATCTTTATGAGCTCTAGCTGCTTTTCACAAAGAAAGGCGGATAAGTACACAGATTACGACCGCGGTTATAACTATTGGTATTATGATAATTTTGATTCTGCCTTCTATTATTTCAACCGCTATGTTAATAATGCCGACGATACATTAAAAAAAGGCTCAGCATACAAATTTATGGGTGAGATACAATGGCAATTTGGAGATCTATATGGTGCTGAAGAAAACCTTGTAAATGCACTTAGAACATTAGATACAAATAATGAAAATCATCGTGTCGAATTGGGCTATACCTACACGTTATTAGGTAATGTTAAGTATAATTCCATCGAA
>NZ_RJUB01000136.1 GCF_024343615.1 Ferruginibacter sp. HRS2-29
GAGGTTTCTTTTAACCTCCGGGCGTTTGATCCAAAACACTCCGGGGTTGGGAGAAAAACCCCGGAGGTTTTCTACCTTTAAGAATAAAACTGCGTTATGAAAACAAAACTTGCAACGCTCTTTGGGCTGATCGGTTGGTTTGCGCTCGTACTTCAGTATATACTTATTTTAAAAAACAGTCCTGGCCGCAGCACGCTGGATACGACTATCCGCTACTTTGGATTTTTTACGATTCTGACGAATACGCTGACAGCCGTGTATTTCACCGCGGTTGCCTTCGGCAAAAATGTGAAACCTGCTACCCATACTGCTGTCACGGTATATCTTACCACGGTATTCCTGGTGTACCAGTTCCTGCTGAGGGGACTGGTAGAGCTGCATGGCTGGGACATGCTGGCCGATGAATTATTGCATACGCTGCTGCCGATACTGACGCTTGTATTCTGGGTGATGTATCAGCGCTCCAAACCCGTGGGTTACGGAGTGATCTTCTTATGGACGATCTACCCGTTACTCTATCTCGCTTACACCTTAGCTTATGGAAATTCCACCAATTATTATCCTTATCCTTTTGTAAATGTGAGCAGGTTTGGCATGGGGCAGGTGCTCATCAATTCGGGTTTGCTGGTGGTGGGATTTTTGGCCATGTCGGCATTGTTTCTTTTTATTGGCAAATCGGTCATCAAAAGATAAATTACGGGTATTCCGAAATCAAAATAATTCATGCATAAATCTGTTTAATTTTTTTAAGAAAAAGAAAATAACTGAACCGTCACAAATGGATCAAGTACCCGAAACGCCCAACCTACGGGAGAACAACGATGTCATTGAACTATTGGAAAAAGCCGGTTATTTCAAATATGCAGCGCAGGAAGATATTGCGGAAATAAAAGAAGAATTGCGCGAAGGCTTACGGAATAATTATTTGAATACCGCTCATTTTTACACTCTCGCTAACCATTCGAAAGATTACCGCTATTACATGCTTGATGGTGAAACTCTTTTTGAAGATGGTGGTTTTACAGATGCCTTCAAATATCTACAATATGTATTTGATGCTATCGGCCTTGAATTTGAAGTCACGAACCATATTGAAGAAGCAGATCTCGAAAAGGTCAATCACAGTATGATCGTAAATGGAAAAGATTATGTCATCTTTAAAGATTTTCCTGGCTATGGCTGGGGCGAAGCAGCAAAGGCTTTTGCGGAAATTGTAAATGAACAGCTCTTTTTACAGGAAAAAGACGAACGGGTATTTTTATATAATGGTGGTAATGATGGAGCTGCTGTGTTGTTAACTCCTGAATTATTTGAGATCATTGATAAAGCCATCTCCGATCCTCATGGCAAACCACTTTTACTGGATAAATGGTGCAGAACTTACGGAGTAAAGTAACCATCCGGGGTAATTTTATATATAAACTCTTCGTTGTGAAAGGATTTCCCTCAAATTCCTGCTTTCAAATAATTACATCCTTTTCTATATTTCTGATGTAAATTTGCGGCGTCAAGCAAAAGCATCATCATGCAAAAAATACTACTAACACTACTGCTGCTCAATATAGCTGTACTGGCAAATGCCCAAAACAAAGGCCCGCTCTTCAAAGGGATGTATATTCAATGGGGGTACAATACCGAATGGTATACCAAAAGCAATGTTCATTTCAAAATGGGGAACGGAAATAAATTCACGCTTCATCATGTGAAAGCGCATGACAAGCCTGATATGGATGCCATCCTGAAAGAACCGGGTCAGATCTCCATTCCGCAATACAATTATCGTTTTGGTTTTTATCTCAATAAAAGCCGTACCAGGGCAATCGAGATCAACTTCGATCACATCAAATATGTAGTGACCGATTTTCAAAAGGCCCGTGTTACCGGCCAGATCGATGGCGTGCAGGTAAATGGCGACAGCATCCTCAATCCAGCTACATTCCTGCACCTGGAACACACCGATGGCGGAAATTTATTACACATCAATTATGTGGAGCAAAAGACTTTGGTAAGCAACCGCGACAAAAGCAGGCCGTTGGTGAATTTCATCTGGAAGGCCGGTGCCGGTATCAATATCCCCCGTACAGATTTTACCTGGAGAGGCGAACGGTTGAACAATAATTTCCACATCGCCGGGTACAACCTGAGTGCCGAAGCGGGTGCAAGATATTATCCGCTGAAAAGATTGTTCATCGAAGGCACGGCAAAAAGTGGTTATGTGCATTACATAAATGCGCTGGCCAACACCGCTTCGCTGAAAGGAAGCAGGGTTCATCAAGGTTTCGGCTATTTTGAACTGATTGGACTGATTGGCTACGATATCAATTTTTAAAATATGTTTTTTATCAGAATCCCTGCACAACAGCAGGGATTTTTAGTTCTTCCACCCTTAGCTCACTATACTGTCAGCCTGAGCTTGTCGAAGGCGGGATAGACCGGAATTACCTTCGACAAGCTCAGGCTGACAGCTGATTTTCAAATGGAAAAATCCGGACGGCTTTTGTATTTTTACACCTCAATGAATGCAACAGAAACACATACCGCTTTTGTAAAACAAACCGCCGCGATGCTGGGGTTTGAATTTTGCGGTATCGCGAAAGCACAGTTTCTCGACCAGGATGCACAAAGGCTGGAAACATGGCTCAGCAAAGGCATGCATGGTAATATGCATTACATGCAGAACCATTTCGATCTGCGGGTAGACCCTACCAAACTTGTTCCGGGGGCCAGATCGGTGATCACTTTACTGCTCAATTATTTTCCCGAAACCATACAAGATAAAGATGCCCCCAAAATAGCCAAATATGCTTATGGCAACGATTACCACGAAGTGATCAGGGAAAAGCTGAATCATTTTTTCTTTTTACTGAAAGAAAAGATCGGCGGGATACAGGGGCGTGGTTTTGTAGACAGTGCCCCGGTGCTGGAGAGATCGTGGGCGCAAAAAGCAGGCATGGGCTGGATCGGAAAAAACGGGAACCTCATCAACAAACAACAAGGCTCGTATTTTTTTATCGCTTCGCTGATCGTTGATGTGGAACTGACGTACGATGACGGCTACGCGAAAGATTATTGCGGCTCCTGCACCCGCTGCATCGACAGCTGCCCCACAGAAGCTATCCTTCCCGACAAAGTAGTGGATGGCAGCAAATGTATTTCCTACTTCACCATCGAGCTCAAAGAAGCTTTGTTGCCGGAAGGCATGAAAGGCAAATTCGACGACTGGTTATTCGGATGCGATACCTGCCAGGATGTTTGTCCGTGGAACCGTTTTTCGCAACCCACGCAGGAAGCAAAATTCAAAGCCAATCCGGAGATATTACATTTCTCCCCGGATGACTGGGAAGAGCTGACGGAAGAAAGTTTCAAAATAATCTTCAGGCACTCCCCTATCAAACGTACCAAATTCAACGGCATCAAAAGAAACCTTCAGTTCATCCGGCAAATCAATGTATAATTATGAATGCACAGATAGAAAAACTTTACGCGATAGCTGGTAAGAAAAAACGCCACATACTCGGCCTCATGAGCGGCACATCGCTGGATGGGCTGGACGTGGCGCTTTGCGAAATAGAAGGAAGCGGGGCCAGCACCCGGCTCATACTGAAAAATTTCTCTACTAAAAATTATTCCGCCACGTTCAAAGCGAGGGTACGGGAAGTTTTTTCGCAACGACAGGCAGACCTGCAAACCATCTGCCTGCTGAATGAATGGCTCGGCGAAAAACATGCAGAAATAGTGAACCATTGCCTGGAAGAATGGGGCGTAAAAAAAGAAGAAGTGGATCTTATCGCCAGCCATGGGCAAACGATCTATCATGCGCCCAAACATCTTCATCCACAGGATGAATTCGGCAATGGCACTTTACAGATCGGCGATGGGGATCATATAGCGGTAAAGACCGGCATCATCACGATCAGCGATTTCAGGCAAAAACACATCGCCGCTGGCGGCGAAGGCGCACCACTGGCCGCATACGGCGACTACCTGTTATTCAAAGAAAAAGACACCAATGTGATACTGCTCAACATTGGCGGCATAGCCAACCTTACTTACCTGCCGATAGAAGGGCATATGTTCAGCACCGACATCGGCCCGGGCAACACACTGATGGATGCGTGGATGCAACAGAATTTTTCCATGTTCTCATTTGATGAAAACGCTTTCATCGCAAGAGCAGGCAACATACATGATGGATTGTTATCCGCATTGAAAGAAAATGATTTTTTCAAACTGCCTTTTCCAAAAACCACCGGGCCGGAATTGTTCAGCCTGGATTACCTGTACGCTGCGCAAAAAAAATCGGGAACATCTTCCATCAGCATCAACGATACAATGGCTACGCTCAATAAATTTACCGCCGATGCCATCTGCGATGCGATCAATCAGCTCTCTTCACGAAAAGGCAAAACGAAGGTATACGTAAGCGGGGGTGGCATGCACAACATTTTGCTGATGGAGCACCTGATAAAAAATATCCGGAACGCCACCATAGATTCCACAGCAGAAAAAAATATCCATCCTGATGCGAAAGAAGCGATCCTGTTTGCCATCCTGGCCAATGAATGTGTAGCAGGAAATGCGGATAGTTTTGTGTCGGGGATCAAAAATTTCCCGGCAATCGCGATGGGAAAGATCAGTTTTCCCAATTAAGAAGTTGAGTAGGGATCTACAATAACCACGGGTTTCACCCGTGGTTATTGTAGATTAAAGCCCTTCGGGCTAATGTGAACCGTTAAAAAAAATAATTCGTAATTCGTAATTCGTAATTCGTAATTCGTAATTCGTAATTCGTAATTCTTAATTCTTAATTCGTAATTCGTAATTCTTAATTTTCTATCTTCTTCCTCAGGCTCTCCAGCGCCACTTCATACCCCGGCCCCGTCATCTTATCGGTAAATATCCCTGCAAATTTTTCCCACGGGTACCATTTCAAATGTGTGAGCGCCTGCCACTCTACCTGGTAACCGTTGCCATCCTGCAGAGGTGCCAGTGAAAGAATATTTTCCACATCTTTTTCCCCGGGGCGGATGAGTAAGAATTTTATTCCCGAAGTGGATTGCTCTGTGATCCTGATCGTATTTGTTTTACCTGCCGTATTCCATTGCACCGAAGCATTGGCGCCGGAAGATGGTGTGCTGAAAACGGCGTTACTGTCCTGCATGAAAACCGGGTGCCAGTTTTTCCAGGCTTTCAGGTCGGTTACCTGTGCCAGTATTTTGGCTTCTGGCGCATGCACCGGCATTCCGCGGACGGTTACCACTTTTGATGGTATGAACAACGACATGACTGTCACGAGCAGGAAAAGCCCTGTCAACACTACTAAAACACCTTTTATCTTATTCATCTTATTCCCATTTAAAAACTTTAACTGCCACTATATACACACCGATGCCCCACAATAATAAAATCCCGATTTCGCCTTTCACCTGCCAGAGATTTTGCCCTTCAAAAGCTACGCTGCGCATGGCAGTATTGAGATGTGTAAGCGGTAATGCTTTTGAGATCGGCTGCAGCCATTTTGGAAATGCCGCGATGGAGAAGAATGTGCCTCCCAGCAAAAATTGTGGCAGCGTGATCAGGTTGGCGAATGGCGGGATCGAACTGTCGCTCCTTGCCAATCCGCTTACGATAAAGCCAAAACCCATGAAGACCACCAGCCCCAGGAAACTCAGCACCAGCATTTCGAGCAATGTGCGGAAACCGTGCACCAGTGTAAATCCGAAGAAATAATATCCAACCAGGATGATGACCACCGCAGTGATCATCTGGAATATGATACGGCTCAACGCTTCCCCCAAAACGATGTATGTTTTGGTGATAGGAGTGGCAAAAAAACGTTTTAAGATCAGCTGGTTGCGGAGGTTGAAGAACATGAATGCCACACCGAACACACCTGAGCTCAATAAGGAAAACCCTAACTGGCCGGGTAAAATAAAATCGATCGTTTTGTATTCCCTCACCACTTCCCTGTCGGCTTTATTAGCCGGATCAAATTTGAAAGTTGCATATACCGGCCTTCCTTTGTACACCTGGTTGCTTACATTATTGATCATCCCTTCCAGCACGACCCTTAGTTGTGGCCATTGATCGTCGCTGGCGCTGGTAGTGTGCATGCTTACTTTATAAGGTGCCGCACTATCGGTACTTTTTGTTATGCTGATAATCCCTGCTACCCTTCCTTTTTGAATATCCGTCTGCATTTCTTTTTCAGTCGGATAAGTAACCATTTTGATCGCATCCGAATTTTTCATCACCGTGTACAGGATATTATTCGTGTCCGAATTTTTATCCATTACGATCCGATAAGACCTGCCGCCGCCATTGTTACCGATAAATCCAAATACGAGGATGAAAATAAATGGAAAAGCAAAGCTGAAGATCACGGCAGATGGGCTGCGGGTGATCGATCTGAGGCTTCCTTTGGTGATCGCCCACATCGCGGTAAGCTGGCTATATCTCATAAATGAAATTTAATGCAGCAAAGCTATCGCAAAAAGATCATAAAATCCGGCGGATGTGTAATAGGGGAAGTATCTTTATAAGAGAGAATGGATAATTGAATAATGGATAATAGATAATTTATCTTCGCGAAAAATATTATCCGTTATCCAATTATCCATTCATTAATATCCATTTTCAAGTCCATGAATAAAGTCTACATACTTCTGGGGGGAAACGAAGGCGATCCGGCTAAAAATCTGCGTACCGCAAAAAAGAAACTCGAAAAAGCCGTGGGCAGCATCCACCGCGAATCGTCCGTTTACCAGACGGCCGCCTGGGGAATGCTGGAGCAACCTGACTTTTTGAACCAGGTTATCATCATCGAAACTGCTTTGTCGCCCCGGGAAACCCTTGCTGCCTGTCTCGGTATAGAATCTGCGATGGGACGCGTTCGTACGGTGAAGAACGCCCCGCGGATCATCGACATCGATATACTCTTTTTTGGCAAACTGGTTCTGAAGGATTTTGCGCTGACCGTACCGCATGCTGAAATCCCCAACCGCCGGTTCGTACTGGTGCCGCTGAACGAACTGTCGCCGAATATGAAACACCCGGTATTGAATAAAACAATTCACCAACTACTCACAATTTGCCCCGACAAACTGGATGTGAAAAAAATTTGATGGCGGATAAACGGTTTCCTCTTATTTTGCGCCCGAATGAAGTATAATTTTGTAACGATCGAAGGGAACATAGGCGCGGGCAAGACCACGCTGGCACATTTACTGAGCAAACATTACAACGCAAGGCTGATACTGGAAGAATTTGCGGACAACCCTTTCCTGCCAAAATTTTACGAAAGTCCCGAGCAGTACGCGTTTCCGCTGGAGCTTTTTTTCATGGCGGAACGTTACAAACAGCTGAAAGAATTGCTGCAGACAAAAGATATGTTTCAGAATATCACGGTCAGCGATTACCTTTTTACCAAATGCCTGCTATTCGCAAAAGTGAACCTGCCCGATGAAGAATTCAAATTATACCAGAAACTTTTTGAGATCATCAACCCACAGATCGTACAGCCGGATATCCTCATCTACCTGCATACCCCGGTAAATAAATTACAGGAAAATATCAAAAAACGGAACCGCCAATACGAACTGAGCATCCCGAACGACTACCTCTTCAGCCTGCAGGAAACCTACACGCAATATATCAAGCAACATAATATCAAGACCATTTTCGTGGATGCGAGCAATGCCGATTTTCTCGGGAATGAAAAGCATCTGCAGGTGATCGTGGATGCGCTGGATAGGGAATATGAAGTTGGGCAACATTATCTTACGCTGCCTTAAGACAGGTTACTGATTATTGGATATCGTGGCGAAGATTTAAACGAAACTTAATCTCAAAGAACATCCGGCATCGGGTAATCAGGATCCCGTATCGGCTCTCTTCTTTATCTTTGTTCAAAAGAATAACAAATTGCCTTCGTTCACTAAACAGAATCCATATTTAGCTTTACGGATACCAGAGTTTAAACACTTCATCATCGGCCGGTTCATTTTCACAATGGGGATTCGTATGACAACCGGTGTTATTGCATGGTGGATGTATGAGCTGACCAACAATACGCTCGCGCTCGGCCTGGTAGGCCTGGCGGAAGTGATACCCGCCATTTCTTTGGCTTTATACGCCGGACATTATATCGACCGCAATGAAAAAAGAAAACTCTTACTTACCTGCATGACGATTTATCTATGCTGCATGGGAGTATTGTTCTTTCTTTCCACCGATTACACCAGGAGCGTGCTGAATCATTGGGTAATAGCGGGCATCATGTGTACTATAATTGCTATCACTGGTGCTGTGCGGGCATTCTCGGGGCCTTCTATGTCGGCGATGATATCACAGATCGTTCCAAAAGAAATTTTGCCTGGTGCGGTTTCCTTAAGTTCTTCCGGTTATCTGATCTCCTCTATCATAGGCCATGCTACAGCAGGTTTTCTTATCGCTCATCTCGGTGTACACAATACTTTTTATGTCGTACTCATCTTCATAAGCACCTCCATTTTCTTTTTTTCAAAACTAAAAGTAAAGCCTGTTTTTGAAATGAAAGAAAGCAAGACCTGGCAAAGCGTGAAAGAAGGTTTGCAATATGTTTTCAAAACCAAAGAATTACTCGGCGCTATGTCGCTGGATATGTTTGCGGTACTATTCGGCGGCGCTGCCGCATTGATGCCGGTATTTGCAAAAGACATATTGCACGTAGGCCCCGAAGGTTTTAGCTGGCTGAATGCCGCTACAGATATAGGTTCTATCTGCACCGTTACTTTTCTTTCCATATGGCCCTTGCAACGCAGGCAGGGAAAAATACTATTATTTGCGGTCGGGATTTTTGGCTTGTGCATGATATCATTTGCAGTATCCACAGTATTCTGGATTTCATTTATGATGCTTGTATTAAGCGGTTGTATGGATGGCGTAAGCGTGATCGTACGAAGCACTATCCTGCAGCTGAAAACCCCTGACGAACTTCGGGGGCGTGTACTCAGCGTGAGTAGCATGTTCATCAACAGCAGCAATGAACTCGGTCAATTTGAGAGTGGCGTAATGGCAAGGCTTCTCGGTACGGTACCGTCAGTGATCTTTGGCGGATGTATGACGGTGGGTGTTGTGGTGACGACGTGGTTTAAAGCACCGAGTTTGAGAAAGATGGAGTATTAATTAATAATGAATAATTAATAGTTAATAATTATTGTCATTATAACCTTCATTCTTTTCATAGTCATTTCTATCTGAGGAATTATTAATTATTCATTATTAATTATTAATTTCAAAGACTAAAGTTTCTATCATGCAACGCAGATCTTTCCTCAAAAACACCGGCCTCACATTAGGCGCCCTGGCATTCCTGAATGCTGATACACTGGCTCAATTCCTTGCTGATCCTGCTTTCAAGATCAGGATGCTGACGGATAACATCGGCATTTTTACAGAAAAAGGCGGTACCATTTTATTCATGCTTACCAAAGAAGGGACTGTGGTGGTAGACAGCCAGTTTCCGGATAGTGCGGCGCACCTGATAGACGAGATCAAAAAGAAAACGGATAAACCATTCCGGCTGCTCATCAATACCCATCATCACGGTGACCATACCAGCGGCAACATCGCTTTCAAAGGCCTGGCACAGCATGTACTCGCTCACGAAAATTCGAAAAAGAACCAGCAGGAAGTGGCGGTAAAAAATAAAACGGAAGACAAACAGTTGTATCCCAACCAGATCTTTGGTTGGGTATGGTGCGAAAAGATCGGCAGACAGGATATCTGCCTGCGTTATTTTGGCCCGGGCCATACCAACGGCGATGCTTTTGTTCATTTCAAAAAAGCGAACATCGTACACGCCGGCGACCTGGTATTCAATCGCAGGCACCCGTTTGTTGACCGTTCCGCCGGGGCGAATATCAGCAGCTGGATCACTGTGCTGGAAAAGGCCACTTCCACGTTTAAGGCCAGGACAACCTACATTTCCGGCCACTCCGGCGAAGGATATGATGTGGTATTGACAAAAGCCGATGTGCTGGCTTTCAGGGACTATCTTTCCAATGTGCTGAAGTATACGGGTGAGCAGATCAAAGCAGGAAAAACACTGGATGAAATTGTAAAAAACACGAAAGAAATCCCCGGTTCTCCTGAATGGAAAGGCGATGGGATAGACAGGCCGTTGAAAGCGGCGTATGAAGAACTGACGCTTTCAATTAATAATTAATAATGAATAATTAATAATCAGGTTACCAGGCTTATACTTTTATAAATAATCAACGTTCATATTATTTAAAAGAAAAAATTCCTTCTTAAAGTAAAATGTCATTCACTTAAATGCCCACTCCGAAAAAATTATTAATTATTAATTATTCATTATTCATTCTATGTCTTCTATAAACGAAATTTATCTCTCCAGCTCCATCAAACATTTTAAAACCTACCAGCTGATGGCCGAAAAAGCCATGGAGCAACTGGAAGAAGAAAAACTATTCATTTCGCCGGCGGCGGGCAGCAACAGCATCGCCATCATTGTGCAACACATGGCAGGCAACCTCCTCTCCCGTTTTACGGATTTTCTCACCACAGATGGAGAAAAGGAATGGCGCAACAGGGAGGAGGAATTTGAAGTGGTGATCAACAACCGCTTTGACCTGGTAAAACAATGGAACAAAGGATGGGATTGCGTTTTCAAAGCGCTGGATGAATTGCAGCCGGGGCAGCTTTCCGAAACTGTTTACATCCGCAAAGAAGCGCATTCCGTACTGGATGCCATCAACAGGCAACTGGCGCATCATGCTTCGCATGTGGGGCAGATTGTGTATATAGCCAAAATGCTGAAGGGGGAAGAGTTTGAGAGTCTTTCTATTCCTAAGAAGAAAAATATTAATGGATAACGGCATAATGGATAATGCTTCCGTCAGTAAAGAGTTTCAGAACAGTAAATGATTCAAACAGGAAACATTATCCATTATTTACTTTTCTATTAATTTCTCCAGCACATAATACACCGCCGGGCAAAACGTAGAGTTCTTCTGCGTGATCTTTGGCCGTTTCAAAAAAACGTCTTCATCGGTGTAAGGGAAGCGGGCGCAATCCGTTGGGCGGTGCTCATAGATACTACAGAAATTATCGGCGCCCAGGAAAGGGCATGGTTTTGAATTGACCACGTAGTCGCCATCCTCATCTACTTTCAGGTATTTATTGATAAGGTCACCATCTTTGATCCTGAGATGTTTGGCAACCCGTTTTATATCCGTCGTCTTGAACCTCGGAGAATAATTTTTGCAGCAGGCAGCGCAATCCAGGCAATCGATTTTACTGAATGCCTCTTCATGCAGGTCAGGCAAAACCTTCAGCGTTTTGTTCTTATCGGCCCGATGCAAAAACTTGGTATATAGCTTCTGCCGGTCACCCGATTTCTTTTGCCAGTTATTCAGCAGGTCTTTTTCCATTGTTGCAAATATCGCTTTAAAAATTTTCACTGATATGTTGACAATGAAATTTTTATGGCTATTTTTATCAAAATACTATAAATGAAAACAGTTATCGTTCCATTGGATTTTTCTGAAACCTCTTTCAATGCTGCACATTATGCGGCCAATATGTATAAGGACCGCGAAGATGTAGCGCTGATACTCTATCATTTTTATCATGCTGCCGAAGATAAGGAAATCACGCAGCACTACCTGGATACCCTACAGGCCGAGCTTGCCGTGGGTTCCACTACCCTTACCCAGGCTGTAACCGAATCGGGCGACAATTTCATCGACAGCCTGAGCGCCTTCGCACATGTAAAAGGAGCCTACATGATCGTAATGGGGCTGACCGGAAAAACGAAGCTGGAACAACGCTTTTCGGGGACCAATACTTTGAAGATGGCTGAAAAGAACGTTTGCCCGGTATTGATCGTGCCCGAAGATGCCGCTTATGTTAGCATCAGCAACGTTTTGATCACTTCGCAGATGAAGTATGTGGAAGATACCCCGGTTTTGCTGGCGGTAAAACGCGTGCTGACTGATTTCAGGCCGGCCGTACACATCCTCAATGTAGATGAAAGCCATTATATTTCGCTCACCACTGATTTTAAAGCGGAAAGGGATAAAATGGAGGCCCTGCTGATCGACTTCAAGCCGGAATTTTATTTCATGCGTTTATTTGATTTTCACGAATCGGTAAACCTGTTTGCCCACGATAAAAACATCGATATGATCATCATCGGGCCACAACACCATAGTTTCTACGAAAAATTATTCAAGACCCAGCATACGAAGAAAATGATCTACCAGAGTAAAGTGCCGGTATTGGCAGTACATGAGTAGGTTTAGAGATTAGGATTTAGAGGTTTAGAAGCCTGGAAAGCTATATAGATTATTAAAATTCATAATGGAAGTGCTTCAGTAATGGGGCACTTTTTTTATAATACATTGGTTTTGAAGAAAAAAATTATTCTGTGCCAATTAAGCAGGCCCAACTCATTTTTGACACGCTTTTTGTGCCATTTCCTCTATACAAAAAAAAATCTGGCACACTACACGTTTTCCCGCGTCACTCCCTAGACCTCCTAAACTCCTAAACCTCCAAACTCCTACTCTTCCACCTATTATCCACTAATCTTTCTTCAGTGCTGAAATGTTATTATATAAACGTAATTTTGCGGCGTCTTTATTTTACACAATTCCGCACAACCTTCATAATAATAACCTACTATGAATATTTTCGAGCAACAGCAGCACGAGTTTGCTTCCAGGCATATAGGGCCGAATGAATCTGAAACCGCTGCCATGTTAAAAGTGATCGGCGTTTCATCCATAGATGAATTGATTGACAAAACCGTTCCGGCAGCGATAAGAAACCATTCCCCACTCAACACCGGCGCCCCGTTAAGCGAATTTGCCTACCTCACCCAACTGGCTGAAACGGCCAAACTGAACAAAATCTATAAAACATACATCGGCCAGGGATATTACGGCACCATCGTTCCGAGTGTGATACTCCGAACGGTTTTTGAAAATCCGGGCTGGTACACTCAATATACCCCTTACCAGGCCGAAATTGCACAGGGGCGCCTCGAAAGCTTATTGAATTTCCAAACCATGGTAAGCGACCTTTGCGCCCTGCCGATCGCCAATGCCAGCCTGCTCGATGAAGGCACTGCAGCCGCTGAAGCGATGGCGATGCTTTTCAATCATAAAAATAAAAATACCGACCATATCACTTCGCCGAAATTCTTTGTGGATGAAGCCATCTTTGCTCAAACAAAAGATATCCTCATCACCAGGGCTTTGCCGATACATGTTGAACTTGTTTTTGGCGATTACGCTACGGCTCAACTGGACGAAACTTACTTCGGGGCATTGGTGCAATATCCCAACAGCAATGGGCTGGTAAGCGATTATAAAAAATTCATTGACGATGCACACGCTGTAAATGCGCTCGTAGTGATGGCTACGGATCTGCTGGCACTTACGCTGCTTACCCCTCCGGGTGAACTGGGAGCGGATGTGGCCATCGGTAACTCACAACGCTTCGGCGTACCAATGGGTTTTGGCGGACCGCATGCCGCATTCTTTGCCTGCAAAGACGAATTCAAAAGGAATATCCCCGGCCGTATCATCGGCGTAAGCGTGGATGCACAGGGCAACCGTTGCCTGCGTATGGCACTGCAAACCCGTGAACAACATATCCGCCGCGAAAAAGCGACAAGCAACATTTGTACGGCGCAGGCTTTGCTGGCAAACATGGCAGCAATGTATGCTGTATATCATGGCGCCGAAGGATTGAAAAATATAGCGAAAAGGACAAGCCTGCTGGCGCAGACACTCAGCCATGAGCTGGATGCACTCGGCTTTGAAAATATAAACAAGGCTTATTTCGATACACTGAAAATAAAAGTGGACGATGTGGCGCAGGTAAAACAACTTGCCCTCAACAATGAACTCAATTTCCATTACTTCGAAAATGCAGTAGGTATCTCAGTAGATGAAACTACTACTCAAAGGGATATTTTGAACATCATCCATCTGTTTGCGGGTATCCGTAACAGTGATACTGCCACTGCTAATTTCAACGCAGATACTTTGCTGGAAAATATTCCTTCCAATCTTACGAGGACGTCGGATTTTCTTACTCATCCGGTTTTCAATACGCACAGGAGCGAAACTGAAATGATGCGTTACATCAAGCTGCTGGAAAACAAAGACCTCAGCCTGAATACTTCGATGATCTCCCTGGGCAGCTGCACGATGAAGCTGAACGCCGCTACACAGCTGATACCGGTTAGCTGGCCTGCGTTCAACTCCATCCACCCCTTTGCTCCTGCAGATCAATGGAAAGGTTATCGCAGGATCATCACCGAACTGGAAAATGCATTGAGCAATATCACCGGTTTTGCAGCCACTTCGCTTCAGCCTAACAGTGGCGCACAGGGTGAATACACCGGGCTGCTCACCATCGCTGCCTACCATGCCGACAGGAATGAAGCACACAGGAACATCATCCTGATACCTATCTCCGCACACGGAACCAACCCCGCAAGTGCTGTAATGGCAGGCTTTAAGGTGGTGGTTACCAAATGTGACGAAGCGGGGAATATCGACGTGGAAGACATGAGGTTGAATGCTGAAAAATACAAAGACAGTCTTGCAGGCCTGATGGTCACTTACCCAAGTACGCATGGTGTATTTGAAGAAAGCATCATCGACATATGCAAACTCATTCACGATAATGGTGGCCTGGTATATATGGATGGTGCGAATATGAATGCGCAGGTCGGACTGACCAGCCCCGGTTTCATCGGCGCCGATGTATGCCACCTGAACCTCCACAAAACATTCGCTATCCCGCATGGCGGCGGCGGCCCCGGCATGGGACCGATATGTGTGAATGAAAAACTCGCTCCGTATTTACCAGGGCATGTTTCTCAACAAAATCCGGGTACTGCTATTCACGCGGTAAGCGCAGCCGCATTCGGCAGCGCCAGCATATTACTGATCAGTTATGCTTATATAAAATTGCTGGGTGCATCGGGATTGAAAAAAAGCACTGAGTATGCCATTCTGAATGCCAACTATATGAAGGCCAGGTTGCAGAATGATTTCAAAATATTGTATACCGGAAAGAACGGAACCTGCGCACATGAATTTATTGTTGACCTGAGGCCGTTCAAACAAAGCGCCGGTATCGAAGCGGAAGACGTAGCCAAGAGGCTGATGGATTATAATTTCCATGCGCCCACATTAAGTTTCCCTGTAGCAGGCACTATCATGATAGAACCTACCGAAAGTGAAGACAAAGCTGAACTGGACAGGTTCTGCGATGCATTGCTCAATATCCGTAAGGAAATAAAAGCGGTGGAAGATGGATCTGCAGACAAACAAAATAATGTGTTGAAAAATGCGCCACACACACAACTGATCATTACAGCGGATGAATGGAGCAAGCCTTATGGCAGGCAACAGGCCGCATATCCACTGGAATACGTGAAGGATAACAAATTCTGGCCTTCGGTAAGCAGGGTGAACAATACCGTGGGTGACAGGAACCTGATCTGCACCTGTGAGCCAACCAGTGCATATGCAGATAGTGAATAGTCAATAGTGAATAGTGAATAGTGAATAGTGAAACCTTCGAAGTTTTTACTTTAAGCTGAATTTATACTCTTGAAGTAAATAGACAAACACTTTCGTGTAATTCGTGTTACCACTTTAAAAAAAATTTAATAACGTCCTGTAACTATGGGACGTTATTTTTTTTAACAACCGGATAAAATCATGGCACAGTTATTTGTATATGTATCGTACAAAAAACAAGTGTTATGAAAAAGATCAAATTAACCCTCTTGATTGCCTGTACGATGGCTTTATTTTCATCGACAGCTTTTGCCCAGAGCGGATTGCAGGGAGCAATGGATAATACCATCAGAAAAAGCGAGATTGCTAAAAACCCGGAAAGAAACAGGAACGACGGGTTATTCCGTACTAAAAACAGCAGTCACAGGGGAAATTCATACAACCGCTACAACCGTAATGACCGTAAACATTATTACCGTCATGATAACGGCAAACATAAAGGCTGGTACAAACATAAAAAAAATCACAAACGCCCTCATGGCCGTTCTCCCTGGAGGAAATAATGAAATAGCCGCTCTTAAAAATACGAGCGGCTATTTTATTTAAATTTTTCTCATCTTACATCTGGCATCTATCAACTTACATCCCACAACATTCCTATAACCTGTAACAAACAGCGTTGATATTCATACCTGCCCCTACTGAAGCGAATAAGATCACATCGCCTTTTTCAAGTTTATGTTCGGGCATTTCATTTTTCGTTACCAGGTCGTACAAGGTAGGAACCGTGGCTACACTGCTGTTGCCGAGTTTATGGATACTCATCGGCATGATGTCTTTTGGCGGAGGTGTGCTGCCGTATAATTTATACATCGCTTTGATGATCCCTTCGTCCATCTTTTCATTCGCCTGGTGAATGAAAACTTTTTTCAATACACTGATATCAACACCTGCTTTATCCAGGCAATCTTTCATTGCCATCGGCACATGTTTCATGGCATATTCATATACTTTACGCCCCTTCATTTTTATATAACGGATGCGTGGGTCGCTATCAGGATAATTCGATTTGCCCATGAACAAATAATTCACTTCGTCGAGGCAATGCGCCTGTACGGAAGCAGAGAGTATCCCGCTTTCCGTTTCATCTTTTGCTTCCAGCACGCATGCCCCGGCTCCGTCAGAAAATATCATGCTGTCGCGGTCGTAATCGTCGAGCACACGGCTGAGTGTTTCTGTTCCTATTACCAGACATTTTTTTGCGATGCCTGCTTTAAAGAATGCATCCGCCTGTATCACTCCCTGTATCCACCCCGGGCAGCCGAACAGGATATCGTACGGCACGCAATTCGGATTTTTGATATTCAAAGCATGTTTGATCCTCGATGCCAGTGCCGGCATCACATCCGTCTGGATCGTATGTTTTATGACGTTACCAAAATTATGAGCCACGATGATCTGGTCTAAAGTTTCCGGGTCGCAGCCGGCATCTTCGAGTGCTATCCTTGCGGCAATAGCTCCCATATCAGATGCATCCATAGTGGCGGTGGCATAACGCCTTTCGGCGATACCGGTGATCTGTTCGAATTTATTTACCACTTCCGTCGGATCCGTTTCGATCCGCACATTATCCTCCGCATAAAAATTATGAATGGTGAAATCTTTATTCGTTTTTATTATCGGCGGAACAAAACTTCCCGTACCGGTTATTACTGCTCTTATTGATGACATATCGCGTGATTTAAAGATTAAAATTAAATTATAAAGTGCATTAACCGGATACTTTTTTCTTCAAACCCGGTATCAGCATGGCCGTTCGCTTTTGATAATTCCTGTAGTAATCTCCGAACTTATCCACGAGTTTAAGTTCTTCAAAGTAGATGCCAATTACTGTGTAAACAATGATGATAACAGCAGCGAGCACATTAGACACGAAAGGAAAATAGCCGGCTATGGCAATAATGAACAGGAATGTAGCGAGATAGAGTGGGTGACGTACATAACGATGTATGCCTGATATTTCCAGCTTTTCGCGTTGGCCATTCAACCGGATACCACTCATTTGCCGGAAATATTTCATTACACATATGGTCATACCCGAAAGGCCCGTAGCCAGCAAAATACCCAAAATAATATATGCGGCCATACCGGGTGTGTAAATACGAGGGCTTTTGATGGTGACCAAAAAACAGATCATGCAGATGAGCCCTGCCAGGGCGAACAGGTTATAAGCCAGCCGATACGCACGATCCGACAACCTCAATTTCTTCTTTAGGACATTCCTGACCGCCGTTGCAGCCAGGGCGCTATGCAAAAAACAATAGGTTATCAGCAACAGACAAAATATGATATGATCACTTACCACGTTGATACTAAGTTACCTATAAGAATCCGGCTGTAAGAAAATAAGTTTTTGCCGGCTTTAATCAATAAAACTCATATATTTGCACATTATTAATACAATACAAATTTAAAATGGACACTAAAAATCAAGGTACCGTTAAGTTTTTCAACTCTGAAAAAGGTTTCGGCTTCATTAAACATGACGATTCTGACAAAGAAACTTTCGTACATGTAAGCGGACTTATCAACGACATCAAAGAAGGTGATAAAGTTGAATTCGAACTGCAGAATGGTAAAAAAGGAATGAATGCTGTTAATGTAACAGTTGTAGGATAAATGTAAAATCATTTAAATTTCTTAAGGGTTACTGGTAAAACAGTAACCCATTTTTTTTATCCATATACTAACAAATTATTCATTTCCATAGCTGTATTTTCTGTTACATTTACAAAAAATAAATTTTACATATGAAGCAATATTTACTGGTATCATGCCTTCTTTTATCCGCTGCCGCTAATGCGCAAAACAACAACGCGGCCATTCTTAAAAAGGGACAGGAACTCACGATCGTTACGGCCAACAAAATGACGATCGACATGATGATGCCGATGACCAACAACAGCACCAGCACTTATAAAATAAAAGTACTGGAGGCCGATGCAAAAAATTATACCGTAACAAGCACATTGAGCAAACTGGTGGTAGATGGCAGCATGATGGGACAAACCATCGCTTTTGACTCAGATAAAAAAGAAGACAGGGAATCAGATAACGGGAAAGAATTTGCTTCTTCACTCGACAAAACCGATACTTTACTGATTGATATAAAAACAGGTGAAGCGAAAGACCTCAGCCCCGAAAGAAATGCAGGGTCAAACCCTGGTGATGGTTTACAGGGTATGATCACCGGGGCTGCGCAAAACACCGGTGCTGCCACCGTATCGAGTATATTCTTTGTGATACCTGGTGAAGTGAAAGCAGGTGCCACCTGGACTGACAGCTCTGCTATAGAAGGGATCAAGACCATCAATACCTATAAGATCGAGAAGATCGATAATGGGGTTGCTACCATCTCAACTGTGGGCTCCGCCAACGGAAGTTCCAATATGGAAGCACAAGGCCAGTCGATGGAAATGAAGATGAAAACTACCACTACAGGCACCATCACTGTAGATACCAAAACCAGCCTGGTGAAAAAAAGAAGTAATGCTGCCAACATCGAAGGGTCGATGAATGCAATGGGACAGGATATACCATTTACAAGCAAGACTACGATTGAATCTACCTATCAGTAATAATTTTGTGACCATAAATAAACAAGCCCCGGATAATTCCTGGGCTTGTTTATTTATGGCCGTATTGCTATTTTATTGTTTTAATCTCAGCACCACCAGCAGTCGTTGAGGAAGGAGTATTATCTTTTGCCGAACTAGTTGTTTTTGCAGCTCCCGGTTTGGTGATGTTTTTGTCATCAGCTGCCAATTTATCTTTTTGCAACGTAGCTTTATTCGGCCGTGTCAGGTAATCGATGCTCTTTTCGTCGGGCAATCCCCACTCTTTAGCATGCAGGTAATAACCTTTGAATTCTTTTTCTTTTTCTACTTCCGGAACAACCCTGTGCGCATTGGCAAATTTATCCTGCCGCACACCGGTCACTTCCCAGCTTACTTCGATATTCGGCTTGTCCGTCATGATCACAAATGTATTGCCCGTAATTTTTTTGGCAATACGCACCTGCACGAATTGTGTTTCATCAATGATGGTTAACTGGTATTTGAAATCTTTGTTTTCCGCTTCAAAGTAGGAAGGCAGCGTTACTACAGCTTTTCCCTGTGCATCGGTAGTTACATTGCCATTGTAAATGTTCATCATGTCGGGACTTTCCACAAAAGAATGATAGAGGTATTTATTGGCGGGGTCGAGCGGATGATCGATCTTGAACGTACCCGAGCCTTTTGCAATAGATCCGGTTACCTGCACATTACCCGAAAAATAACCCGCATAGTTCGTGGCGGCTCCTGTAGCAAATCCATACACACCGTACCGCGCTGTTGGCACTGCAGCGCCACCAATGGTATTGGCATATCCATATACGCCATAAGAGTTTCCTCCACCGGTTGTTGCTGCAAAAAAAGCATTCTTATTATATCCCGCAACACCGATACCATTAACAGACACCCCCTGCACGCCTGCTGTGTTAGCCGATCCATATACGCCCAGGTCCTGATTGCCCAACGCAAATACGGCATTTGCCTGCTGGTTATTAATCCCATTATAGCCGATACCCTGGATACCTGTGCCATAGTTGCTCGTATTGTATTCTCCCTGCAGTGCGCCTTTCAGGCAGCCTTGCGCTGTATAGGAATATGCCATGATAGCGGCGAAAGTGTCGACAGCCGGTACAGGCGTTGCCGGTTGAACTACATGCAACCTTCCAAAAGGAGTAGTTGTACCAAAACCAGAAGCACCATTATTGACGATGATACCTCGTGCGCCAGATCCACCATCGAAAAACCCGCCGGCTCCGGATCCGGTAGAAACGCCCCAAACCCCATAACCTCCCCCGCTGTTTACCCCCGTAACACCACCATAGCCCCCTGAAGTAAGGCCATAAATACCACTCTGCGACTCGCTTACGCCCAATAATCCAATACCTGTAGTGGAAGTGCCGTAGATAGTTGCACTGGTGATAACGGTTGTAGGCGGCAGTGCAGTTAAAACACCAAACAAGGTATTCCGTTTGGCAGCAGCACCTGTGTCGATCACATGCAGCCTGTATTCGGGATTTATAGTTCCGATACCGGTATTGCCGGTTTGTGCATTGACAGTAAATAAATATGAGGAAAGAAAAAACGCTCCGATGGTAAATAAGAATTTCATTTATTATTATTTTGATTTTACGATGAAGATCCGGCGCGTAAGATAAAATAATAAATATCCTTGTCCAATCCCCCTTTTAGGTTAGATTTTTCCTGCGTTGAAGCAAATAGAAACCGCCCGCGGCCACCAGGCATAAGATAAACACAAGCGTCCACAGGCTTGTGAACCCGAATTTTTCTGCATACACACCGCCCGTGCTGCTGCCAATGACTTGTGCAAGGCTCCACGACATCGTATACATGCCTGCATACTGCCCCCTGTTTTTTTCCGTGCTCAGGGAAATATAATACGAGTTCATGAAAGGCATCGACAACATTTCAGAAAAAGTGATCACCACTGTTGAAATAAGCGCTACCAGCAAACCACTCGACAATGGTATATTAAGGAGCAGGAACGAAAGCCCCATCAACACAGAGCCGTAACTCATCAGTAAAAGATATGGCCGCCTTCCTTCAAGCTTGAAGACCAGCACCATTTCGATCACAGCGATGATGATCCCGTTGACCGACATCACCACCCCGATCCAGAATTCATCCAGTTTTAACCCGTCTTTAAAAAAAATAGGAATGGTAGTAAACAACTGGAAGAAACAGATGGCAAACACTAATTGAAAAAAGAGAAACCACAAGAAATTTTTATCTGTATAAGCAGACTTCGTCGATTTCACTTCTGTTTTGGAAGTGATCGTTGAATGCTGTTGCTTCAGTGTTACTTTCGGTAAAATGAGCAACAGCAAAAATGCCGCGGAAATATTGGTAAAGCCATCTACCCAAAACAGCAGATGATAATTGATGGAAGCCAGGAAACCGCCCAAAGCAATCCCTACACCAAACCCGAGATTAATGGCAAGACGGACCAATGCAAAAGACTGGGTACGGTTTTGCGGTGTACTATAATAGGCTATGGCAGAGGAATTGGCCGGCCTGAAACTTTCATTCACCATCGCTAACGCGAACGTACAAACGCAAATAGACAGGAACGAATCCATTAGCCCGAGCACCATGAACAATATCCCCCCGAGAAAGAGTGCGCCAAACTGGACATAATAAAACCCGAACTTATCGGCAAGCTTTCCTCCTCCCAGTGCTCCAAGAACAGAACCTACTCCATACACTGCCACCACAAATCCCCCTTGCTCGATGCTATATCCACGATGTTTGCAATACAGGGTCATAAATGCCAATACCATGGTGCCGCTCCTGTTGATAAGCATGACAATGCTGAGCAGCCACATTTTCCTCGTAAGTCCGCTGTATGCCTGTTTGTATAAATTTGCTGTAGCTGCAATCATTGTTCTGGATTCTAAATAATCATAAAGTCATCAGTCCTTGGTGCTGCTTCAAACACCATTTTCATTTCTTCCGGTGGCACTGCAAGTTTCCGCAAAGCGGTATTCATCCATGCACCATCTACGGTGATGACGGCCGCCAGTGTTTCGGCATCCCGCCATAATTCATGTACCATCGACCAGCGGCTGTAATCTGCCGTCACACTTTTCACTTTCAGGTTGATCCGCACCTCATCGCCATATCGTATTTCCTTCCTGAACACCGCTTCTTCCCTGAATAAGATCGGGCCTATCTGGTACTTCATCATCACCGGCATCCCGAACCCATGTTCGGTAAGAAATGCCATCCGGCAATTGGCAGCAAAATCATAATATTTGGAATGCAGCACATGAAAATTGGGATCCAGGTCGGACCAACGCAGCTCTACTTTCTTTTCAAATTCCATTATTAGTATTTTAATAAATAAAAAAGATCCTTTCCGCAACCAATCGAAAAGGATCTTCAAAATTTTTTATAAATCATCATTTATATAAAATCTCATAATACTCTTTCGCCATGCGGTTGCTGTCAAACTGCCAACGTACGTCCCTCATGCCATTCTTCACAATGTCGCGCCATACATGCTGATTGTCATAATATAAAGGTAGAATTTGATTCTCCAGGATCTCGTATAATTTTTCGAGGTCGTATTGGTCCTGCTCGTGAACGCTTACATTTTCATAGTCGATCGGCGGAACCACAAAGCCGTTGTTGCCATGGTTGATGAATTCGCAGATCCAGCCATCGTTGGTACTGAAATTCACGGAGCCATTCATCGCGGCAGTCATACCACTGGTTCCACTGGCTTCCCTTGGTACACGTGGATTATTCAGCCACACGTCCGAAGCCTGCTTCAGGCGCTTGCTGAGATCCAGTTCGTAACCTGTGCAAACGGCTACGTTCGGGTAACGTTTGCTAAGATCTACCAGGTGATTGAAATCACTGATAGCAGGATAATCAACAGGATAAGGCTTTCCGGCCCATACGATCTGCACCGGGTAGCGGGTATTGCCCAGCAATGCATTGAAACGTTCGATATTTTCTGTAAGTAACGCGGCCCTTTTATAACCGGCAAACCTGCGTGCCCACACGATCGTGAGAACATCAGGGTTCAACAATTTTCCCGTCTGATCGGCAATGATATCGAATGCACGTTTTTTCAGGTATCTTTTACGATCGATGAACCCATCTTCATTATTTTCATCGGCAAAACGGTACAATTGTTTATCAGCCCAGTATTGCCAGTTCTGCGCATTGGTGATCGCTTTGATCTCACAAATACCGCTGTACTTGCTCCACATCTTACGGCTCACTTCGCCATGGAGCTGGCTTACACCATTGGCGAGATGTGCAAAACGTAATGCCGCCAATGAATGATTGAACTGATCGTCATTAATACCGGTGATCTTACGCACTTCTTCCAGTGGCACACCACAGAAATAACTCATTTTATCGCAGAGGTAAATATCATGCTTTTCATTACCCGCTTCTTCAGGGGTATGTGTAGTGAACACCATCCTTCTCTTCACGTCTTCCACATTCCCGAATTTTTTGTACAGGTAAAATGCAGAGCTGATCGCATGTGCTTCATTGAGGTGATACAACTCAGGATTGTAATTCAGCAGATCGATCAGTTTGGCACCACCAACTCCCAGCAGGATGAACTGCGCTACTTTAGTAGCTACGTTGGCATCGTACAGGCGATGAGTAATGGTTTGCGACATGTGGTCATTTTCCGGAAGATCGGTCGTCAGCAAAAATAAAGGCGCCGATTTGAAGGTTTCCGGATTAAGGTACAATGCTTTCACCCAAACGGCATGTCCGTGAATATCGATCTGGTATTTGATACCTGTATCTTCCAGGTAATTGTATATTTTTTCGTTCCATTGTACCTGCAGGGTCTGATCAGAATTACGGGCCTGGTCGTAATACCCGTATTTCCACAATATGCCGATACCGATCAGGTTTTGCCTTAACTCATAAGCGCTTCTGAGGTGAGAACCGCTGAGATACCCCAACCCGCCACTGTAAATTTTCAATGGCTGCTTGATTGCAAACTCCATAGAAAAATAAGCAACTTTTTTCGCATAAGCCGGATCAACCGAATAAGGCACCTGAAATTGAGAAAAATTCATACTAGTTAATATTGATTTGGCTGCAATATAAAACGTTTTTGCATTTTTAGGTAATAAAAAGGCAAACGTGTAAAAATTACACGAAACAAGCCTTATCCATAATTTTTATTTACGAAAAATAATTTTTAGATTTGTCTAAATATTTAGTTTAAACCAATGAAATTTACGGAAGCCGAAGAGAACTACATCAAAAGCATATACCACCTGCAGATAACTCATGAAAAAGTATCTGCTACCCTGCTTTCCGCCGCGGTGAATACCAGGGCCGCCTCCGTAACGGATATGCTCAAGAAGCTCCAGTTGAAAAAGCTGGTGAATTATAAACCGTATCAAAGTTTCACCCTCACGGATAAAGGCGTGAAGACAGCTTTGGAGATCATCCGCAAGCATCGCCTGTGGGAATTTTTTCTCGTCAGCAAACTGGGATTCAACTGGGATGAAGTACACGATATTGCTGAAGAACTGGAACATATCAGCAGCAAGGAATTGATCACGAGGCTGGATAACTACCTCGGCAATCCTTCTTTTGATCCGCACGGCGATCCTATACCTGATAAGAACGGAAGGATAAAACAACTCAAACAAAAAAATCTTATCGAAACGCCATTAAAAAAGATGGCTACCGTTTCCTCCATCAGGGACCAGAGCAATGAGATGCTGGAGTTGCTCAAACATTACAACATCAGCATCGGAACAAGGCTCAGGATCAACAAACGTTTTGAGTTTGACGGATCTGTAGAAATTAAAATGGAGAAAGTGCCTGCCGCCATTCTGAGCGAACAGGTTGCAAAAAATATATTCTGTACGATATGAAGATAACGCATATAGGATACGACAATTCGCTGGGAGAAGTACACGGAACGGTAGATACCATCTCTCCGAAAAAAGGCTGGAGAAAAATATTCTCTTTCCTGGGGCCGGCTTACCTGGTAAGTGTGGGATATATGGACCCGGGAAACTGGGCCACCGATCTTGCGGGTGGAAGTAAATACGGGTATTCACTGATATGGGTATTGCTGATGAGCAACCTCATGGCATTGTTGCTGCAGGGGCTTTCAGCAAGATTGGGAATAGTACGTGGCCGCGACCTGGCGCAAGCTAACAGGGAAGCCTACCCGAAATATGTGAATTTTATTTTGTACATCCTCGCCGAAATTGCCATTGCCGCCTGCGACCTTGCAGAAGTGCTGGGTATGGCCATCGGTATACAATTACTCACCGGCCTGCCCCTGATCTGGGGCGTAAGTATCACGGTGCTGGATACTTTTCTTTTACTCTACCTGCAAAAACTGGGCATGCGTAAAATGGAAGCATTCATCATCGCATTGGTGGCCATCATTGCACTTGCCTTTCTTGTGCAGGTAATACAGGCCGGGCCTGTAGTGAAAGATGTGGTGAAAGGATTTGTTCCGTCGATCCCCGACAAGCAGGCGCTTTTTATTGCCATCGGTATCATTGGCGCCACCGTGATGCCCCACAACCTCTACCTGCATTCGGCATTGGTACAATCGAGAAAGATCGACCGTTCCGACTTTGGTATCAGGCAGGCATTGAAGTTCAACAGGATCGATACCACCATCGCACTTAATATCGCGTTCTTTGTTAATGCCGGGATACTTATCCTGGCAGCATCCGTATTCTTCACCAGCGGCAATTCACACATCGCTGAAATAAAAGATGCTCACCAGTTGCTGCCGAAATTCTTAGGCAACACGGCACCAGTCCTCTTTGCAGTGGCCCTCATCGCTGCCGGGCAAAGCAGTACGGTCACGGGCACACTGGCAGGGCAGATCATCATGGAAGGTTATCTCAGCCTGCGCATCAATCCCTGGTTGAGAAGGCTCATCACACGCCTCATCGCCATCACACCCGCCATCATTGTCATACTTATTTATGGAGAAGATGAAGTGACAGCATTGCTTCTCATGAGCCAGGTGGTGTTAAGCATGCAGCTTGGGTTCGCCATCATTCCGCTTATTCATTTTGTGAGTGATAAAAAAACGATGGGAAAATTCGTCATCAGGCCCATTACCCAGATTGCCGCATGGCTGATAGCAAGCGTGCTGGTATTCCTGAATGTAAAAATGCTGGTAGATCAGGCAATGCCTGTATTTTCAACGGATGCAACAGCAAGTAAGATCGCCCTCATAGCAGCCGGACTGTTCTTTGGAGGACTGTTATTTTATATAATATTCTTTCCTTACATCAATAAAAAACGATTGCAGAAATCCATCGCGATGCACAATGAAAATGTATTGTTACCTGAACTTTCGATCCCGGTATACAAAAAGATCGCGGTGGCATTGGATTTCAGCGAGAATGATCCGAAGATCTTATCCGCTGCCTTCGGACAAGGATCGGGTGATACCAATTATTTGCTGCTGCACATCGTAGAGAGTGCTTCCGCAAAATTACATGGCAAGGAAAGTGATGATTATGAGACCAGGAAAGATAAGGAGCGGATGGAATTATATGTCAGGCAATTATCCGAAAAAGGGTATCATGTGAGAGGACAGATCGGTTTTCGAAGCCGCGTAAAAGAGATCGTGCGAATAGTCGTGGAAAATGATGCAGACATGCTGGTGATCGGTGCCCATGGCCACGCCGGGCTGAAAGATCTTTTGTATGGCGAAACGGTAAATGCTGTACGACATGAACTCAAGGTTCCCGTGCTGGTGGTTACTTTGTAACTTCCGCGAGTTTATCCTGTAATTTAAGGTCCCAGTCTGCCTGGATATCTTTCAGCTGACCGTTCTTTGTTTGTCCGTCGTAATCATCCTGCATCTTGTTCATGATGTCGCAGCATTCTTTGTACAAACGGGGCAACACGGTGTTGATATTGCCTGTGGTGATCTCCATTCCCTTCAGGCGATTTACAAAAATACTCGCGGCAATGAAGCTGATGTCGAAGTGATGTTGCTCATGGTTCAGGATGTAAGCAGTCGTTTTACCTGGCTTCACCCATGATTTATCCTTGCTGAAATAACAATATACCGAAATGTTGATCTCCCCTTTATTCCCATTGCGTTTCATGGAAGCATTGTAACCGAAGCCCGACATGGTGATAGCAGCAACAATGCCTGTTGTATTAGGCTCACCTTTAAAATCCGGCCATTGTAATTTTTTCGACGGATTGTAATAAATGACCTGCGATGCCGGCATGGAAGTTTTTTCCGTCCAGCTAATGTTGGTGGTTATCTGCGCCTGCGCAGCAATTGAAAAAAATAAAATGAAAGAAAGAAAAATATACCTCATAGCGGATCTCCTGTCGACAAAAGAACGTGGTAATCTCTAAATAAAACATTAAGAATTTAAGTATTACAAATACATTAACAAAGTGAATGGTGAATGGTGAATAGTGAATAGTGAATAGTGAAACCTTCGAGGTTTGATTGTAATGATCCATTCGCAAAAATCCGTAATTCGTAATTCGTAATTTCTAACCTTTTACAGTAGCGAGCCTTTGATACACTTTCGCAACAATGGAATCTATGTCCTGTTTTTCCATACAATTGAAATGCTCCAGCGGGCAGGTTCTTGTACCGTATTTACTACATGGCTGGCAGGCAAGTTTAAGATAGATATTTTCGTATGGCATCGCATTATGCTGCAGGTAAGCCGAACCGTAATACGGCTCTACATCCAGCGCCGGCGTGGTAGCCCCCCAGATGGCCAATACCGGTTTTTTGAAGGCGCAGGCGATGTATTGCAAACCTGTATCGTGCGAAACCACCATTTTAGATTGGCGTATGAGGTCGGCAGATTCGTTCAGGTTGAACTTACCGCAGGCGTTGTAAATTTTGGTCGTATCCACGGAAGCGATCTGTTCTCCGGCCTCCGCATCTTCTTTTCCTCCCAATAGAATAATCGGATGTTCAATCTTCCTGCACAATTCCTGCAATCTGTGCACCGGCATTTTTTTGGTATTATAAGATGCTCCAATCACAAGGGCAATATAACCCAGCCAGTGAGAAGTTGGGATATCTTCTTTTTTAACTACATCTTTTTCAGGAATGAAATAATCGAGCCCGAGCCCGTCATCCTTCACCCCCAGTGGCTTTACAGTATCCAGGCTGCGTTGGGTGATATGCCTTTTGGGCATCACGTTGATATATAATTTGGTGAGCAGAAATTTTTGTAAGGATAATTTATCGATCGTGTAAGATTTCTTTTTTAAGGCTCGTTTGATCTTTGAACTGCGAAAGTTTTTATGCAGATCAATCACCGCATCGTAGTCTTCCTTTTTAAGTTCTTCGATCAGTTCTTTCATATTATCCTCGTAATAGAAAAATTGATCGATGTAAGGGCTATGTTCCGTTACAACGCGGAAAGATTTTTTGGTAAGGAAATGTATCTCCGCATCGGGTACCTGCTTTTTGATACAACGCCATACAGGGCTTGCAAGTACAATGTCACCTATGGAAGAAAAACGTATGATGAGAAATTTAGGCATTTTTTTTATTACAGGAATTTTTAGAATTACACAGCCTGCCCCGCAAAAGGCGGGGGATTACACGAATTATTTTAAAGACAACCTTCAAACCCAATCTTCAAAAATTGAAAACCAGCAGCAGTCTGTCGTCGTTCGTCTGTCATCAGTGGTCATTTGTCAGTCGTCTTCCTCATTCCTCCACATAATTCAAATCCTTATCAAATGTTTCTTTGATGGTTACCGCCGATAAGATCGCGATGCTCATTACGATGATAGCGGTGATCCAGCCGGCGCTTACATAATCCGTTTGGTGGCTGAGTGCTTTAAACACCGGCAGAATGAAGATCGCCAGCATTCCACGAACCATATTGGGGATTGTAGTGGCCGCAGTGGCACGGATATTTGTACCGAACTGTTCCGCACCTACCGTTACAAATATCGCCCAGAAACCGGTACCAAAGCCGAGTCCGGCGCATACCAGGTACATCGACATGGCAGATCCGTTATATAAAGCTGTAAAGAACAATACGATGAATGCAATGGTGATGCCATAAAATACCAGCAGCGCTTTCTTGCGGCTACGCATCCACTGGCTTACCAATCCGCTGAGAATATCGCCGATGGCGATGGCGGCATAGGCAAACATGATGGCTTTACCAGGATCAATCTTATCCCTGATACCAAAAGCTGCTCCGAATTCTTTTGAAAAGGTAACCAGCACCCCGATCACAAACCAGGTGGGCAAACCGATCATGATGCTTTGCAGATATTTTTTGAAAGTCGCCCAGCGGGTAAACAGCTGAAAGAAATTTCCACGGCGGATAGTTGTCTTTTTTACTTCGTTATACAATCCTGATTCAAAGACTGAAATACGCAGCAACAAAAGTGCAAGCCCGAGCCCGCCGCCGATAAAATAACAATGCTGCCATTTATCTACATTTTCTTTTACAAAAAATGCAAACACAGCGCCGGTAAGGCCTACGCCAGCTACCAATGATGTGGCGATGCCGCGTTTTTCTTTCGGGGTCAGTTCGCTTACCAGGGTTATCCCGGCACCCAGTTCGCCTGCCAGGCCAATGCCTGCAATAAACCTTACGAGCGCATATTGATCTGTCGTTTGTACGAAACCGTTAGCAATATTTGCCAGTGAATACAAGATGATAGAACCGAACAAAACAGAGAGCCGGCCTTTTTTGTCGCCTATCACGCCCCAGAGGATTCCCCCGATCAACAATCCGATCATCTGCCAGGAAATGATCTTCTCCCCTTCGGTAGTGATCATCGCAGGTGAAAGCCCCATAGCTTCAAGGCTTGGTACGCGGATGATGCCAAACAACAGCAGGTCGTAAATGTCTACAAAATATCCGAGTGCCGCCACCAGCACGGTGATATTGAAAATAGGATGTGATTGCTTTTGGATCATGGTTCCAGGTCTTTTTGAATTTCAACCAGGGTTTCGGCAGGTTTCTTTTTAGAGAAAAATAATTTTATGATGATGGGTAATGTGGTGACCAGCACGATGCCGATCACGATCACTTCCAGGTGTTCGCGAAGATCGAAGTTGAATGAGCGCAGGAACAATTGCTGCAGGTAATGCCCTGCAAACAACATCGTAAATACCCATGCGATGCATCCGACAAAATTATAGAAGGTGAATTTTTTCTTATCCATTCCTACGATACCCGCTACGATGGGCGCAAATGTGCGGATGATGGGAAGGAACCTGGCGATCACGATAGCGCCGCCCCCGTGTTTTTCGTAAAAATCTTTTGCCTGCAGTAAATATTTTTTCCGGAAGAAGAACGTATCCTTTCTTTCAAAAAGGAACGGGCCGCTTTTTTTACCAAACCAATACCCCACAAAATTCCCCAGTATACCCGCGGCCGAAATGATGACCCCTAAAATGATGAGGCTTAAGAAACCACCTGTACCCTGTATGCCCAACCCCGACTCTACTAACTCGAGACTGTAAATGCCCGTTACGAATAACAAGGAATCCCCGGGAAGGAAGAACCCTGCAAACAAACCTGTTTCAGCAAATACCACAAACACGATGAACCAGATGCCACCGAAGATGATGTAGAACATCGGCGTAAGCAGATCTGTCCAGGTAAAATTTTTGTGCAGGTAGATCGTATTATCCTTATCCGCTTTTGCGAGAGAAAAATACCGGGCATCATAATCTTTTCCTTTCACCGAAAAAGAATCCGATCCTGAGAGATACAGCTTTACATTTCCCTTATCGTCTGTTTTAAAGATAGAATCGTGGAAACTGACTTCCGCCGATTTCACTTCTGCTTTGTACTGGTTACGGAATTTGATAGTGACAGTATCCTGGCAAAAACCGGTGATGGCGTAAAGCAGGGCTATAGATAATATGCTTAATTTTTTCATGTCTGTTTTCTCGTTCTTGAACTTTTCTACGTTAATAAAATCAGCCTGCTGGGTTTCCAATATAACCTCCGGGGTTTTCCACTAACCCCGGAGCGTTTCCCGGCACAAACTCCCGGGGGTGAAAAGAAACCTCCGGGGTTTTTCGCTAACCCCGGAGCGTTTGATCGGCACAAACTCCCGGGGGTTGAAAGAAACCTCCGGGGTTTTCCACTAACCCCGGAGCGTTTCCCGGTGCAAACGCCCGGAGGGTGAAAGAAACCTCCGGGGTTTTTCCAGGTTTATGCCCCCTCGGTAAGTTCTCCTTCCCATTTGCTCACTACTGCTGTGGCGATGCTGTTGCCCACAACATTGGTTGCGCTGCGGCCCATATCCAGCAACGGATCGATGCCCAACAACAATGCCAGTCCGGCTTCCGGGATATTGAAAGTAGCCAGCGTACCGGCAATCACCACCAGCGAAGCCCTTGGCACACCGGCGATCCCTTTGCTTGTGAGCATCAATATGAGCAACATGCTGATCTGTGTGCCGATGTCCAGATGGATACCATAACTCTGCGCAATGAACAGCGATGCGAATGTCATATACATCATACTGCCATCGAGGTTGAAGGAATAACCCAGTGGCAATACAAAACTTACGATCTTATTCTTACAACCAAAACGTTCGAGTTCGGTCATCGTTTTCGGAAATGCTGCTTCGCTGCTGGAAGTACTGAAGGCGATCAATGCAGGCTCTTTTATTCGTTTAATAAGCGTAAGTATACGTTTACCGATGAATAAACCACCGGCCAATATCAGCACCGTCCAAAGAATGGCCAGGCCAAAATAAAATTCGCCGATGAAGATGGAATACGTTTTCAATATGCCCAGGCCCTGCTTGGCAATGATGGCCGTCATGGCACCAAACACCGCTACCGGGGCGAAGTTCATTACATAACCGGTCACTTTCAGGATGATATGCGCTACCGCATCCAACGCTTTTACCACAGGGTCGGCCACTTTGCCCAATGCCGCCGCGGCTACGCCAAAAAAGATCGCGAATACCACGATCTGCAGGATCTCATTCTTTGCCATGGCGTCTACAAAACTTGCAGGGAATACATGGTAGAAAAAATCTTTCACCGTAAGGGCGGCTTTATCGATACCAAGGTTCACACTGCTTTCCGGCAGCGGAAGATGCATCGCTTTGCCGGGCTCAAAAAAGTTGACGAGGATCATCCCCAGCAGAAGGCTCATCAAAGAAGCGCTGATGAACCAGAGCAAGGTTTTTCCACCGATCCTGCCCACGGCTTTGATATCGCCCAATTTGGCCACCCCCACTACAAGTGTGGTAAACACCAGTGGCGCTACGATCATTTTGATCAGCCTTAAAAATATATCTGCCATCAGGCTGAACCATTCGAGTTTTTTATCGCGGGCTTTCACCACTTCATTTTTTTGAAGCAGCACCAGTTCTTTTTCTTTTACCAGCGATTTGTACGCTGCATTGCCGGTATCGGTGAGAGAGGCCAGTTGTACATTGAGCTGTTTCAAGGAATCGGACCAGCGATTGACTGCCTCCATGGCGGAAGAAGATGTGCTATCGGCGAGTATATTTTTTTCAGCCGCTTTCTTTTGGGCGGCAGCGGCTTCTTTCAATTTCGTAAGCTGGCCGGATAATGCTTTTTGAGAAGGTATTTCATAGGGGCTCATTTTCTGGTGCAATCCATTCTGTATGAGTTCCGCATTTGCTATGGCTGTGTTTTCCTTACCTACATAATTTTTATTCAATATGAACCCCAACCCGATCCCTAATACCAACGCGATGCCTATATATAATGTGAGCCGGCTGCGTTTCGTTTTCTGATGTTCCATATGCAAATGATATATTTTGCAATATAGCATTTAAACCTTGTTGTGTACAACCCGTTATAAAAAATGTACTAATGGTGGTATTTATTATATTTTATTGCTTATTTTTCCGTCCTTATTGATCATAAAAATTACCAAACTGTATGAGTTTATTTGTAAAAAAGCCAATGAATGTATTGATGGCAGAAGCTGCCGATACAGAAAAAGGCCTTAAGAAAACCCTTGGCGCCAGGTCGCTGGTAGCATTGGGTATAGGCGCGATCATTGGTGCCGGTTTATTCTCTATCACCGGAGGTGCCGCTGCCAACCAGGCCGGACCTGCTATCACCATTTCTTTTATAGTTGCCGCGTTGGGATGTGCTTTCGCGGGCTTGTGTTATGCTGAGTTTGCCTCCATGATACCTGTTGCCGGAAGTGCTTACACGTATTCTTATGCCACCATGGGTGAATTCATCGCATGGATCATCGGGTGGGACCTGGTATTGGAATACGCAGTAGGTGCCGCTACAGTTGGTATCAGCTGGAGCCGTTACCTCGTCAAATTCCTCGAATCTTTCGGTTATCATCTCGATCATCGTTTCACCGTAGGACCATGGGATGGCGGTATCATTAATCTTCCTGCGGTATTCATTATCGTGCTGATGAGTTTATTGCTGATCAGGGGTACTTCAGAATCCGCTAAAGTAAACGCGGTGATCGTGGGGGTAAAAGTACTGGTGGTGATCATCTTCATCGCACTGGGCTGGGGTTATATCAACACTGCAAATTATACTCCTTATATCCCTGAAAACACCGGCACTTTCGGTCAGTTCGGCTTCAGCGGGATCATACGGGCTGCGGCCATCGTGTTCTTTGCGTACATTGGCTTTGATGCAGTAAGTACTGCCGCACAGGAAGCTAAAAACCCGAAGAAAGATATGCCTATAGGGATATTGGGTTCACTCGCTATCTGTACAGTTCTTTATATCCTTTTCGCTCACGTAATGACCGGTGTTACTTCTTATAAAAGTTTCCAGGGCCAGGATGGTATCGCTCCGGTTGCGGTAGCGATCGAACATATGGGTAAAGTTGGCGCAGATGGATTGGTGCACGCCGATTATCCATGGTTGAACAAAGCTATCATCATCGCTATCCTTGGTGGTTATGCTTCCGTGATCCTGGTGATGCTGATGGGCCAGAGCCGTGTATTCTATAGCATGAGTAAAGACGGGCTTTTACCAAAAGTATTCAGCGCCGTGCATCCGAAATTCAGGACGCCTTCAAAAAACAATTTACTGTTCATGCTTTTCGTAAGCCTTTTCGCGGCATTTGTTCCTGCACGTGTAGTAGGTGAAATGACAAGCATCGGTACCCTATTCGCCTTCATCCTCGTATGTGTTGGGGTGATCGTGCTGAGAAAAGCACAGCCGGATCTTCCGCGTGCATTTAAAACACCGCTGGTACCATTGATCCCGTTGCTGGGTGTTGCTACCTGTTTATTCATGATGGTATTTTTGCCTGCCGATACCTGGATCAGGCTGATCGTATGGATGCTGATCGGTTTCGATATCTATCTTTTCTATGGCGCTAAATACAGTATCCTTGGTGATGGTACAACGAATCGTAAAGGGACCAGGATCGCCAACATTACGGGTATCATCCTTTCGTTGATACTGGTAGCAGTTGCCTACCTGCATAATTCTTCTTTGCCGGCAGGTACCGAAGACGAGTTATTCCATATTTCATTGGGCATCGCCATTCTCCATCTTTTATTATTTGGTTATAAATTGGCCACCAATAAAAAAGAAACAGCATAATCTACGTGTAAATTTATTTCCTCAACTGCCCGGTCTTACCCGGGCAGTTTTGTTTTCTGCAAAAGCAGGTTTTTATAAACGCAGAAAGAAATACAACTCACACCCGTTTTTGCTACGGTTCATACCGATCGCACATCCTTCAGGCGTAAAAATTGTTGATCATGTTATAAAAACTTCATAACATGAAAATCAGACAAACCTTTCAGAAATTCTTATTGGCAACGGCCCTGGGAACATCCCTGATCGTCACTACATCTTCCTGCGATAAAGATGACGATACGGCACCGGCGGCAAAAAACATCACAGAGATCGTAAGCAGCGATCCAAATTTTTCGTTGCTCAAATCTGCAGTGATCAAAGCCGGACTGGCAGATGCTTTATCTACAGGCACCCTCACTGTATTCGCCCCTGACGATGCGGCTTTTGCGGCTGCGGGTATTACCAGCGCCACTATCAATTCACTCTCGGCAGCCGATCTTGCCAACCTGCTCACCTACCACGTGGTAGCAGCGAATGTTAAAGCAGCCAACGTACCCGTTAGTGATACGGTGAAAACATTGCAGGGAAAAAACCTGTACGCTTCCCGAAATGCGAATGGCGTATTTGTAAATGGCAGCAAAGTGAAAAGCGCTGATATTACCGCGGCTAACGGTACTATCCATGTGATCTCCACAGTGTTGACGCCTCCAACGAAAACCATTGCTCAACTCGCAGCCGAAACACCAACGCTCTCCAGGCTGCTTACGGCAGTTGTAAAAGCAGGATTAGCGGGTGCAGTCAGCGGACCGGGAAAATACACTGTATTCGCCCCGACCAATGACGCGTTTGCAGCAGCCGGGTTCCCTACGGATGCCTCCATCAATTCAGCTGACGCTGCGGCGGTTACCGGCATCGTTACGGCCCATGTGCTGCCAACCACTGTATTTTCAAGTGATCTTATTGCGGGAAGTACTGCCAATACCATTAAAACCGGTACATCACTTACGATCGGCCTTACCCCTCCGTCGGTAAAAATAACCGGCAGTGCCAATGCCGTTTCCAACATTATTTTACCTTCCGGCGTAAACATTATTGCCACAAATGGTGTTGTACACCTGATAGACAAAGTGCTCCAATAAAACTATTTCACCCGGATAATATGTACGTCAGCAGATCTGTATCTGCTGACGTATTTAATTCACAGATATGTTTACGCACAAATACCGCTACTTATTTGTCTTTTTGCTGTCTGTATACACTTACCTGAATACGGAATTCTGTAATCTTTACGATCATTTCGGTATAAGGATAGAAGCATGGTATGCATTTGGGACCATATTGGTCACCACATTGTTCATATTGGAAGTCAACAGGCTGCTGGAAAAATTCATCCGCAAATTTTTTCTGCCTCAAAAAAACAAGCTGCGCTTTCTTGGATTCTTTTTCATTTCGGGAAGCATTGCGGCTACCATAATCTCCACCGCGATGGTATTCGCGGTAGGAATGGGGTTACATTCATTTTCTTTTAAAGAGAATATCATCCCGCTTAAATTGAACCTCACGTATGCGTGGCTGGTGAACCTGCTCTATCACCTCATCAATGCGGTGATCTTTTATTACAAGGAATACTCTTCTACGCGTATCGAAACGGAAGAACTCAAAAGAATACAGGTACAGGCAGAATTACAGCTGATCAAGAACCAGATAAATCCCCATTTCCTTTTTAATAACCTGAATGTGCTGGCCTCACTGGTGATGCAGAATAATTCGGAGGCGAACCGTTTTATAGAAGAGTTTTCTGTGGTATACCGGTACATTCTCCAGAATCATCAAAAGGAATTAGTTCCGTTGAAGACCGAACTTTATTACATCAACCCTTACGTATTCCTGCTGCAAAAAAGGTTTGGCGAGGGGCTGAATGTCACAATAGATGTTCCGGCGGAATTCAGTGAATACCTGGTAGTGCCGGCGGCATTACAGATGCTCATTGAAAACGCGATCAAACACAATGTGGTAAGCAGGAGCAAACCCCTGAAAATTGTTTTGCAGGTGATCGACAGGAATGCCATCAGGGTCACCAATAACCTGCAACCAAAACAAACGCCGGAAACCTCTACAGAAATAGGTCTCAGGAATATCATCAAACGTTACAGTCTTGTAAGCGAGCGGCAGTTGGTCATCAGTGACGGAGGGGCTGATTTTTCTGTGATCATTCCATTAATCCATAATAATTGATGCAAGATGAATATCCTGATCGTTGAAGACGAGGTGCTTGCTGCCGAAAGGGTTCAGTTACTGGTAAAACGGTATGACCCTTCCATCAATATCCTTGGATCGCTCGAAAGTATTGAAGAAACAGTGGACTGGCTTAAAACCCGCCAACACCCGGATCTTTTGTTGATGGATATTCAATTGTCAGACGGACATAGTTTTGAAATATTCAAACAGGCGACCGTAAATATCCCCGTGATCTTTACGACTGCTTACGACAACTTTGCCATAGAAGCTTTCAAGAATTTCGGGATCGATTACATCCTCAAGCCTGTAACTGCGGAGTCATTGGCGAGTTCGATACAAAAATATAAAGCACTCAACAGCCGCATCCCGCAATATGATGAAGCAGAATGGATGGAGAAGTATAAAGGCATAACAGGCATTCAGTACAAAGACAGGTTCCTGGCGAGGATAGGCGCTAAAACATTTTTTATACAAACAGAAGACGTATGTTGTTTTATTGCTGACAATAAAACTGTTTTCCTCGTAGATAAAAACAATAACAGGTTCATTATAAATTACAGCATAGAAAAATTAGAATCAGTTCTTGACCCTCATTATTTCTTTCGCATCAATCGGAAGATGATCGTTCACAGCAAAGGGATAGAACTGATCAAACCTTACAATAATAACCGGCTGAAATTATCGCTGAAAAACATTTCGTTCGGCGAAGAGATCATTGTAAGCCGGGAGCGTGTGCAGGATTTTAAAAAATGGGCAGAAGGTTGATAGCTGACTACCATGGGTTGACTACCATGGGTTGACTACCATGGGTTGACTACCGCGGGTTGACTACCGCGAGTACACTACCGGGAGTTGACTACCGGGAGTTGACTACCACGAGTAGACTACCACGGGTTGACTACCTTTCCTGAACACAACCCAAAATCTTCAAGGCATACTGACTTCGTATGTATGAAGCGCAAATGAAGCCAGCCAATGCTCCCCTTCATAATTCCCATCGGTGATGGAGCCGATGGAATAATTGAAATGTTTTTCACCCAACGCTTTCAGGTGCCCCAGCTGTGCAGGAAACTTTTTCGCCAGCAAAAAGAAACACCATGCCCTGCTAAAGTTCAATCCATCAAGATGAACCAGATGACCGTCTTCCCTGTCGGATACTTTTGCTACTTCCCAATCGAATTTTTTGTTGAATAATTGTGGCGCAAACTTTTTTGCCCAGGCGATGAATTCATTTGCCGGCAACACTTTTTCCATCAGGTTGATCTCTTCCATGCAAGGCGATAAAAAATCGGTGCCACTCGGCTCCCAATTGAGCGGGCAGCCGGCATCTTTCAAAAAATATCTTTTTGCATTGACGGCAATGGATTCTTTCAACGGGATATTATGGGTGTGTACCGCATAATCATACGCGAACGACAAACCGAAAGCCGTGTTGGCATGTGTGCCGATGCGCAGCGGATATAGCAGTTTGGGAAGGAATTCGATGTAACGTTGTACCAGCAGATCCGTCAGCGGCTGGAGATTCCTGGCCAGTGGTTTGGCATAACTATCTTTCGATTCATCCAGTGCCTGCTGTAGTTTCAGCACCCATGCCCAGCCATAGGTACGTTCAAAAGACTTCTCGTGTTTTTTACTGAGATAAACAACCTCCGCATCGATATTCTCCTTCGATAAATTCGTTGCGAGTTTTTGAATCACCGAATCACGGTTTTGCAAAGCAGGAAATTTATTCAGCAGGTATCCCAGCGACCAATGCCCGTGAACGGAAGAGTGCCAGTCGAAACAGCCGTAAAACGCCGGGTGCAATTGTTTGGGCGAAAGCAGTTCGGAAGGGTCATTCAACAACTGGCTGAGTTTGTTGGGATATTGCTGCTGCATGCATTTCATGGGTAATGCAGCCAACCAGTTGGCCTGGTCAATTGTCAGGTCTGCCTGCGCATTCAAACGCATACAAACGAATACATACGCAAGCAAAAAAATATATTTCCTCATGGTGATTTAGATTTTTACTTTTACAAATCTACTGATGAACGGGAGCAAATTATGTTGAATTTAATTTTAAAGAACAAACATGTACTGTTATACGGCCTCCTGCTGGCTGTATTATTGTTCTTCTTAAAATGGCTGGAACTCCGTTTCCTCATATTCAATCATGCCATGGACGTTTATATCGGATGCATTTCGATATTATTTACCGCCCTCGGGATCTGGCTCGCTTTAAAATTGACAAGACCCAAAACCGAAACCATCATACTCGAAAAAGAAGTGATCGTTGAAAAAGAAGTTCGGGTAGTACAGCCCAATATTGTCATCAACGAAACAGCTATTGCGGAACTCGGCCTGAGCAAACGTGAGCTGGAAGTACTGGAGCTGATGGCTGAAGGATTGAGCAACCAGGAAATCGCGGAGCGATTGTTCATTTCGCTGAGCACTATCAAAACACATGCTGCCCGCTTATTTGAAAAGCTGGATGTAAAACGCAGGACACAGGCAGTTGAAAAAGCAAAAAAAACAGGCCTGATCGCCTGAAATATTCATCCTTTGGAATGAAAAAAGCGGTCATTTTTCAAAATCATACTAAAGTATGAACGCTTGTAAAATATCTGCCCGCATTTTTACATCGTTATTTCACCTCAACAAAAATAAAATGAAAAGAAACGTATTGGTCTTCGGACTTATTTCAGGTTTATTGCTCACGATCCTGCTGATCGTATCCATTAACCTCTGCTATAATGGCGATAACTACGAAGGTAGCATGGTGGTCGGATATGCAGGCATGCTGATATCCTTCTCCATGATATTTGTAGCGGTAAAAAATTACCGGGATAAGTACAACCAGGGAATCATCAGTTTTGGTAAAGCATTTAAGATCGGTTTATTCATCTGCCTGATCGGCTCGTCCATTTATGTGCTGGTATGGATGATAGACTTTCAATTTTTTGTGCCGGACTACCTGGAAAAATACAGTGCACATGTGATCGCCGACCTGAAAGCCTCCGGCGCTTCTGAGGCAAAGATCGCTGCAGAGATCAAAGACATGAACAACATGAACGAAATGTATAAAAATCCGCTTATCAGGATATTGATGACTTATGCGGAAATACTGCCGATAGGCCTACTGGTCTCACTGATCTCCGCGTTGATTCTCAAGAAAAAAGCCAAGACAGTGTAAAAGGTTCAACAGTTCAAAAGGTTCAAAAAGTTGGGGTACTATGGAGCAGACCGGGCATTTGAATCTCTTCGTTTTTCAACCTTTTGAACCTTTTGAACTGTTGAACCTTTTAAACCTCTTGAACTGTTGAACTATCTTAACCTTTTCACGTTTTTTACCGTGAATTTACCATCAGAAATGTGTAGTCCAAATTCTACACAATGTAGTACCAATAACAGTTTCAGCGATTTATCCACCCTGCGATACTAAAAGTACATAGTCACACGTTGTAAAAACCAGCCGGACAGCACTTCGAAATACGATCCGGCTGCAACCTCCGGTAAGAAAACCTGCTCAACCCTACGGTTCCGGGTTATTTTTCCGGCATTAATTTCTGACTATGAGAAAACTTTACACCCAACTTTTATTCACCCTACTCGGCATTTTGTTCTTGCCCCAGCTTGGCAAGAGCCAGGACTGCAGCACTTTAACGGCTGTATTCAGTACATACGAATCGCGTTGTGCCGCTACAGGTTCTATCAAGATCGTGGCAACCGGTGGCTCGGGGGATTATAAATACAAAGTAACGGGGCCAACGAACACGAATTACACCACCACCGATTCCATCACCGGCCTATCTGCAGGAATTTACACGATCACTGTCAACGACATTACCAACAATTGTACGATCAGCATTCCGAATGTGGAAGTATTGGGCAACTACCAGGATCCGCGGTTTACGTTGAGCAAACAGGATGTTACCTGCGACAACGGCAACAACGGAAGCATCACGGTAAATGGATTGCAATACGGGCTCGCGCCTTTCACATACAGCATTGTAGCACCTTCGCCGATGGGTATCGGCACCAGCAATGATACCGGAATCTTCACCGGCCTCATAGCCGGTGATTACAGCATCCGGCTCACCGATTCCTGCGGCGGTATACAAACCAGGCAGATCACTGTGGGCAATTACAGCTGGTGGATAGATTCTTATTCCTTTACAAAAACCGCCTGCGATGAAGCTACTGGTTTCATCAAGGTGATGGATAGCCGCGGAAACATCAGCACTGTAAGCGGCATACCCGGCTTTACTTACGGCATCGTACGTTCGCCGGGAGATACCATCTGGTCAGCAGATGCCACATTCGCCTTTTCGCTGGCGGGGCAAAATACATTTGATGTGATCGTGAAAGATAATTGCGGGCTCATCAAAAAAGCTACGGTAACCCTGGTGCTCATTCCATCCACAGCAGGCACTGTCACTACCTACAATTATCTCTGCAACAGCTTTTCCGCATCGCTGTCTGTTACGAATTTCTTCACGCCCGATTTTTGCCTCTACGATTCAGCGGATGTGCTGATCAGTTGTAACAGCTCCGGTATTTTCACGGGCATCCCCTACGGAAACTATTGTATCAAGGCGCATGACGCCTGCACAGATACTACCATCAGCAGGTGCTTCACCGCTACGCCACCACCCATTTCAGTGAATAATACTGTGCTGATCACCAACAAGACCTGTACCACTTTCACTGCCACCATCACCGGGCAGACAGGCCTTACCAATCCTGATTACTGCCTGTACAATGCAGCTGATTCTTTGTTAACCTGCAATACCACGGGCGTTTTCACCGATCTTCCTTACGGGCCGTATTGTATCAAAACAAAAGACAATTGCCGCGACACCACTATCACCAGGTGTTTCGAGCCATTACCGCCCATTCCGGTATTACCGGATGTGATCATCCCGGCTTACGTGACCTGTACGGTATTTGGCATCATCGTAAACGGCGATAGCATGACGCTTCCGCAATATTGCCTGCTGGATACCGCGGGTGTGGTGATCGTTTGTAACAACACGGGGATTTTTGACAGCATCCCATTGGGAAATTATTGCGTAAGTGTTCACGACGATTGTACGGACACCACCATCACCCGCTGCTTTTCGATAACAATGCCTACCATCAGCAATGATATGGTGACGGCCATCACCAACAGGACCTGCAGCACGTTCACCGTTACCGCAAGCAGCCATAATTTTATCAGGCCTAACTATTGTTTGTATAACAGTAACAACCAGTTGCTGGCTTGCGACAGTACCGGTGTATTCGCCAATCTTCCTTATGGAGATTATTGCATCAAGGCCAGCGTGATGTGCCCGGATACAACGCTGATCCGTTGTTTCAGCGCTACCCCTCCCCTGCCAGCCATCAATGCCAGTGTGAGTACGCATCATCCTTCGTGCAGTACTTTTTCTGCAACAGTAACCGGAATGAACAATTTTACCGATCCTCAATTTTGTTTATACGATAACAACAATGTATTGATCGGCTGCAACCTTACGGGCACATTCGACGATCTTCCTTATGGCAGCTATTGCGTAAAAGTCAAGGATGGGTGTTACGATACCACTATTACCAAATGTTTTTCAAAAGCCCCTGTGGTGGTATCACTTAACGGAAGTGGCGGAAGATCCTGCTCATTCGGATATGCCAAATTCAACCTGAACATGGGTGGCGGAACTTTACCGGTAAACATCCGGATCATCAGGCCGAATGGCACTCTGCTGATGGACACTTCCTACAACACCAACAGTGTTACAATCGATAGTATTCCGGGCATTCCTACCGGTAATTTTTACACCATCATCGCAACTGATAATTGTGGCAATAAGGACACATTAATGCTTGGCGCTCCGGCAAGTTATTTCACGCATGTTCCTGCCGTATTGCCAAAATGCCCGGGATCATCATGGGCAAACGGGTCCGGTGATATCCAGATAGCGGTGAATACCAACCTTGGTGCCTTGACTGTCCGTATCGTTAAAAAAGATGGCGTAACCTATTCACCGGCGCTTGTTCCGAATTCAGTATCCGGAGGTGTTTTCACCTTCACTGATCTGGGGCCAGGGACTTATATTCTTACTTCATCGGAAAATAGCTGCAATAAAAAATTCAGCGATACCATCACGATCCAGCCTTACCAGTTCCCCAACCTGAGCAGGTCTTCGGCTTATCAATGTGATGTAAACGGATTTAGTGTGAGCGCTATCGCCTCGGGTGGTGTGCCGCCATTTACTTACGAGATCATCGGCAGCATTCCGGCATTCCCGTCGATCATCAGTGTCCCGCAAGCAAGCCCTATTTTCAATATCAACAATGGCACTACCTATTCGTTGATCAGGCTGCGTGCGCTGGATGCCTGTGGCAATGCCACTTTAGGCGATGCCAGCATACTGCCTCTGGCGATGACGGGCATTGAAGCTACCGGCAATTGTTTTACCCAACCTACTACTCTCAGCATAGACCCGATGCTCAATGCAACTTATTCGTGGTATAAAAAAACTACGATCAACAGTGCGGACAGCACTTATATCGGCTCGGCTACAAGTTATTATATACCTGAAGTAACCTTGTTTGAAACCGGCTGGTATGTATGTTATGTATCGGTAAATTCCGGATGTATCAACAGGGCTTATTGGTTCCACCTCGATGGATTGTGTTACATCGTACTTCCGGTGAAGCTGCAGGATTTCAAAGGGCAGGTAACAGCCGCGGGCAACCTGCTGACATGGGAAGCCTCCGATGAAAGTTCGCTGAGCCATTATACTATTGAAAGAAAGAATGGCAACGGAATTTATACCCCTGTTGGAAGAACGGATATTTCTTTGTCTACCGGTACGGAACATAGCTATTCGTTCACTGATGTTAATCCGTCGAAAGGAACCAATCAATATCGCCTGCGCCTGGTGAATAAAAACGGAACCATCACTTACAGCAGCGTGGTAATGTTGCAAAATGATAAAGAAGAAAAATGGTACAGCATTTATCCGAACCCGGTAAGGGATATGCTTACGATAGATTTCAAAGTGACCAGGAAACATAATTACAGGATCAGCCTTATCAACACAGTTGGCCAGGTGATCGGCAACAGAAATTTCACGGCAGATGGGAACAGCAAATTACAACTGCCACGAACTGCTGCCATGATCAAAGGAATGTATATACTCAGGATCGAAGATGTGGAAACCGCGGAAGTGGTGAAAGAGAAAATCGTATATCTGTGATGTATGATCTATGATGTATGATGTATGATGGCCAGCCCGGGTGAACATAGTCCGAACGGGGATCTGTAAAACGTATGGATTGAAGTAACTGCTAATAGTTAGTCCTTCAATACTTAAGAGATCATAGATCTTACATCATAGATCATAGATCCCCGCATGGTTCTTGTTTGATAGTCTGTGTTAACTAAAAAAAAGAGACATGGAAAAATTACAGCAATTAGACCTGATGGATAAGATTTTAAGGGAGCTGGATGACCTGAAAAACAGCCAGACTTCCGTATTAAAGAAGCTGGCCCAGATAGAAGCGGACAATATCAATCTTGGGGTAGCGATACTGGATGATAAGTTGCCTGATATACATACGGAGGTGGATTCCAGTATAGAAATTATGGGGACCCTGGTGGAAGAATTTCAGCAACACCGGGATAATTTCTACACGAAAAATAACCTGGCCGCGGTGCAGGATCCTACGGCCTAAGCTTATTCAACGTAAATAGTTAAAGTATTAAATAAAAAGGCGTCCCGAAGTTTTCGGGACGCCTTTTTATTTTTTGCCATTTCGGATAAAATTTAAAACGGAAGGTCATCATCCAATGACACTGATGCCGGTGCCGGTGAAGGCGTGGATGGTTGTGTTCTTGCTACCGGTGGGTTGTTGTACCCTACGTTGGAAACATTCCCTGCATTACTTCCTCCTTCGCCTTGCTGATTACCACCCAGCAATTGCAGATTTTGCACCCTCATGCGAAGGGTGGCGGTTACCTGGCCTTCTTTATTTGTATAACCATCTGCTTCGGGTGTTCCTTCGGCATAAACGGTTTTACCTTTTGTGAGATATTGTACGATCGCGGTACGATCTGTCCAGTAGGCGCAATTTACCCACGTTGTCCTTTCTTTTAAATTCCCCTGGGCATCCTTGAATTTTTCACTGTGCGCCACATTGAAATTGATAACGGTTTTACCGTTCACTTCTTTTTGAATGCAATCTCCTCCGAGGTTGCCGATCACTTGTAACTTAATCATAACTGTGAATTTTGCTCCCGCTGATCATCAGATGATCAGCCGGAATTGTTTATTAATCGATGTATCTGGTTTTGCCTTAAAATTAATCACAGATGTTGAGAATGGCGGAACAGGTTATGCATATTTTCTTAACACTAATTACACGAATTTTCGCGAATTACACGAATTAAATGCAGTTTGTAAAATTCCAACGTTTATTGTACAAAGAACTTCTCATACAACGTGGCTCTTATTGAGAGAAGTAACTTTTTTCTCAATTCAGGGCCTACTATCACATTATAAAGTACGATGATTTCACCATTCACCATTCACTACTTAGTTCATTTTCTTTTTCAATGTGCTTACCTGGTCCTGTAAATTATTGACCAGGCTGGCCAGGGAATTCACATCCCAACGTTGCTGCTGGGCTATTTTCCCGATCACTACCTGTGCCTGCCACAATTCGATGATATCTTCCGTATTTACCTGGTAAGGCTGATAGGTAGGATTATCACTGACCAGGGAGACTTTATTTTTTGTTTTATTACTTTTTACGATCCTTTTATAGACGATCCCTTCATTGCGGCTCACCACTATATAGGCCGCATTGGATTTCACTTCATCTATGCCACCCGATACTTTTTCGCCTACGATGATGCTGCCACTTGGAGTAGGAAGCATACTATCCCCGATGATCTCAAAAGCCCTGTAGTTGCCCCCGCTGAGCATCGGCAGGGTAAATGTATTCAGCTCGTCGATGAATTCACTGTCGGCATAACCGGCTAAATAACCCGCAGCCGCTTTCACCGGTACAAAATGGATCACGTTCCTGTCGGCGGTCATCATTTTTTGCTGACGCCTTTTCATCAGGTAACTGCCGGATTGATTACTGAGGTCCTTCAGCAACAGTTCATCAAGACTTAGCTTGAAAATATCGGCCACGATCTCCAGTACATCCAGCCGCGGATCTGCACGCTCTTCCTCGTAAGCGCCTACCAACGAACGTTTGATGTTTACTTTATTGGCAAATTCTTCCTGCGTCCAACCACGCAACTTGCGCAGGTACTTCAAATTTAATCCGGCTTGTGACATGACAACTAATTTGATTAGTACAAATATACTAATTTTTTTAGTTAAACAAAATTTTGAGGATATTTTTTATTGCAGATACACACCGAATTTCGCGCAAAGGCAAAAATAAAAAATACAATGCGATGGATGTTTTGGGAATATCATGCCGGAAGAAAAATCAGCCTCCGGGGGAAACCGGGTAAATGCGCCCATGCGGCCGGGCAAATCGCAAAAATTTAATAACCCAAAAAGGGTATTGGTTGATAGTATTAAGCAAAGTAAATTGCTTCTAAAAACTAATTTTCACCGCCAATCGGCTAAACTCATTCCAATGAAGAAGTTCTCGCTTTTTTTATCGGCGCTATTGATTAGCGTATCTTTCGTCCGTGCTCAAAGCATTGCTATCAATACGGACGGTACCGTTGCTGACGCATCTGCGGTCCTGGATGTAAAATCCGCGAACAAAGGATTACTGATCCCCCGTATGGACCTCAACGCAAGAAACCTTATCAGCTCACCTGCTACCGGCCTTATCATTTACCAGACAGATAATACACCGGGATTTTATTATTACAACGGAAGCACATGGGGACCTATGCAGGATCACCTGGGCAATCACATAATGCTCCAGAATCTTGTTGCTGGCAACAATTATATTTCAAAAACTGGTACTGCCAACGGCATCAGGATACTGGATAACGGTGGCGTGAGCATCAAGACAAAAAACATTGTGAATGGAATCACTTTTGATGCCGAAGCATTTCGCTTCGATACCGTAGGTAATATCCTTGCGGTAGGTAAAGTACTCGATGTAGGCAATACAACCGGCGCTGCTAACAAGATCCCCGTCACCGGACCAGGCACCAGGTTCATGTGGTTTGCACCAAGAGGCGCCCTGAGGTTTGGGCGTGCAACCGGTACGGAATGGGATGATGTTAACCTGGACGACTTTACTTTTGCCGGAGGCAACCAGGTGAGGGCAAGCGGGTATGGCGCTTTTGCTTATGGAGACCAGGTGAATGTTACATCTACAGTAGGCGTTGGATTTGGCTCTGCGGTAACGGTTACCGGTACGGCAGGTTTCAGCTCGGGGGCATCCAACACCGTGTCAGGCTTTTGCGGCACGGCTATCGGGTATACAAATAAAGCGGGCGGACAGGGATCTGTAGCAATCGGCTATCGTTGTACGGCCTTACAGGATTATTGTGTGTCTTTAGGGTACCGCGCCACTAACAATGGCCATTCAGGAACAATGGTAATGGGTGATGAATCGACTACTGATTCCGTAAGGGCATTGGCCGATAACCAGTTTGTAGCAAGATATGCCGGCGGATACCGGTTTTACAGCGCGCTGACTTCCGGTGGTACCGCTGCAACAGGCGTCGTGCTTGCTGCAAACGGAAACTCCTGGTCATCCATATCGGATTCTACTAAAAAAGAAAAATTTGCGGCAGCTGACAAAGAATATTTTTTAAACAGGCTTGCAAACCTGAAACTTGGTTCCTGGAATTATAAGGGTGCTGCCGCCTACAGGCATTACGGGCCAATGGCGCAGGAGATTTACTCTTCATTCGGTAAAGATAAATATGGCAATATCGGGTGCGATACATTACTTGCAGGGGCTGATATGGACGGCATCATGATGATCATGCTGCAGGGACTTGAAAAAAGAACTACCGTACAGAAGGAAGAAAATGCCTTACTCAAAACGCGGCTCGTAGACGTGGCAACTGAACTAAAAATAGTGAAAGAGGAAAATGAAGCATTGAAAGATCAGCTCGCAAAAATCAATAAGATGCAGGAACAGATCATTGCCATGCAGCAGCAATTGAACGATGCCAAGATAGCCGCTGCAAAAGAAACATCCATCAACGCTGTAAGAACCTCTTTAAACCAATAAGTCAAAAGCACACAGTAAAATGAAAAATAAAATACTCATTACTGCCCTGCTGATGCTGCCTGCCATGGCCTCACTGGCGCAGGGCTTAACGATCCAGAGTGGTGCCACATTAAGAACAACCGGCAATATTTCCATTGTTGTTAACAACGGTAATCTTGTTAACAACGGTAACGGTGACATAACATCTTCCAGCATTTTTCTCAGCGGCACTACCGATGGAATGTTAAGCGGTACTACTCCGCTCAGCATTCAAAACCTGTACATCAATAAAACTGCGGGCACTGCAAAAATAGGAAACGACCTCGCAGTGCAGAACCAGGTAGTGTTACAGGCAGGTATACTGGACCTCAACGGAAAAAATATAAATCTTTCCCCTACAGGCAGCCTTGCCGGTGAAACGGAAACCAATAGGATTATCTCACCGTTGGGCGGAACGATCGGGCTTACGGTAAACCTGAACGGCCCGCTGGCTGAAAATCCGGGCAACCTTGGAGCCACCTTTACTTCCGCGGAAGATTTTGGGAACGTAGTCATCAGGCGTGGGCATAAGCAGCAGGTCGCAGGGCCCGGCAAAAGCATTCTCAGGTATTACGACATCACACCAACTAATAATGTGAACCTTGGCACCATATTCCGCATCAACTACCTGGATGCGGAGTTGGATGGCATTGATGAAAACGGCCTCAAATTCTTCAAAAGTACCAACAACGGTGTGAGCTTTACAGATGAAGGATTCAACAGCAGGAACACCACTTCCAATTTTGTAAATAAAAGCAACGTGAACAGCTTTGCAAGATTTACACTAACAAGTGATGCTTTCACTTTGCCTGTTTTGATCGTTTCGTTTACTGCATCCTGCGAGCATGACAACACTGTCATCAGGTTCAAAACAGCACAAGAGATCAATATGGAAAAATTTGTAGTGCAACGCAGTTCCAACGCTGCGCAATGGTATGATATAAATACGCAGGTGCCATCGGGCGGCAGTGTGGGCAGAGAATACAGCTTTACCGACGGCTCCGCTGTTGGTGGGGTAAATTACTATCGCCTGAAATCTGTTGACGCAGATGGCTCATTTACCTTTTCTGCCGTGCAGAGAGTAAGTGCGTGCAAAAACAGGAATATTGCAGTAAAGATCCAACCGGTGCCGGTATCAAATAATTCTGTTGTGGTCATCAGCAGTGTGAAAGAAACTACGGGCGACCTGAAGATCATCAACGCCGCAGGTGCAGAACTCATCAGGCAGAAAGTTATTGTAAAACCAGGCATTAACAAGCTCTCCCCCAGCCTCGCGGGCCTGCCTGCAGGAAGCTACTACCTTATCATTGTTTTTGAGGATGGTACAAAGGAAACGGTTCCTTTTGTAAAATAAATCATATCGTTACCTGATCTAAAAAAGGGGCTTCGGCCCTTTTTATATTTAGTTTATTGAAAACGGAATGTATGGGGGCAAGTGATAAACGATCATAGCCATGTCGCCGATACACTCCAGGTGCTTTTGGTATATTTAAAGTTTTGAGGGGAGGGGCAATATACGATGGCGGCACCTGCATCCAGTTACAGATCATTTATATTACTTTTGCAAAAAATATTTTTATGCAAACAGTTTTGATCTTACACAACATCCTTCGCTGGGGTGTATTGATTTTCGGGCTATGGGCTTTGATTGGCGCCATTTCAGGAGTTGCATCCAAACGGCCTTATTCGGCAAGTGATAACAGGAGCAGTTTACTGTTCATGATATTTTGCGATATTCAGTTGTTATTCGGCCTGCTGTTGTTCTTCCTCAACTCCTGGTTGGATAAGATCAAAACAAACGGCATGGGTGCCACCATGAAAAATGCCTACGATCGGTTCTTTACCGTAGAGCATGCGGCCATGATGCTGATAGCATTGGTGTTTGTACACATCGGGCGGGCATCGGCAAAAAGAGCTACCACTTCTGCCGCAAAACACAAAAAGACATTGATCTTTTTTGGCATTGCCTTACTGATCATATTTATTTCTATTCCATGGCCGTTTCGTAACGAGATAGCAAGACCACTTTTCAGGTGGTTCAATTAAACTAAAACTTATGGCGACAAAAAAAGCTGCTGCAAAAAAAACAGTACTAAAAAAAGAACAGCCCATCATATTGATCACCAATGACGATGATATCACCAGCCCGGGTATACGCAGCCTCGTGGATGCTGTACGCGGGCTTGGCAAAATAGTGGTAGTAGCGCCCGAAAGGCCGCAAAGCGGAATGGGACATGCTATCACGATCGGGTTTCCGCTAAGGATGAATAAAGTGAATTTCTTTGGAGATGATGTGGAGTCGTGGCAAACCAGCGGCACGCCTGTTGACTGCGTAAAACTGGCGGTAGACAAAGTACTTCACCGCAAGCCGGATATCTGCCTCAGCGGGATCAATCACGGTGCCAACCATTCCATCAACGTGTTGTACAGCGGCACCATGTCGGCAGCTATGGAAGCAGCCATCGAAGGAATTCCGAGCATCGGTTTTTCTTTGCTGGATTATAAATACGACGCGGATTTTACGGCCGCCAAACAGGTGGTACATAAAATGGTGAGCGCTATCTTAAACAAGAAACTCGTCAAACATTTCCTGCTGAATGTGAACATCCCGATCGCTCCGCCTGAAAAAATAAAAGGCATCAAGATCTGTAAACAGGCTTATGCAAAATATGAAGAAGATTTTTCGGAAAGGCTGGACCCTCACGGGAAAAAATATTACTGGCTTACCGGTGAATTCAAAAACTTCGACAAGGGTAAAGACACCGATGTATGGGCACTCAAAAATAATTATGTAAGTGTAGTACCGGTACAATTCGACCTGACGAATTACGAGTTGAAAAAACAATTAGAAAAATCAAAACTGTTCCAATGATCTTTAAAAAAGACAACCTGATTTTCGGGGCTATCCTGGGCTTCATAGGCCCGTTGGTAGGATTGCTGATATTCAAGTTCACAAAATTTTCTTCTTTTACTTTCGCCAACACGATCGAATATATGTATAAGGAGCAGGGGCACAGAACCATATCTGTAGCGCTCAGCCTGGCTTTGCTGGTGAATGCTATACTCTTCACCGTTTACATCAATGGCCGCAGGGACAAAACGGCTAAAGGTATATTCGCACTTACCTGTGTATATGGCCTGGTGATACTGCTGATGAAAACGTTTTCGTAAAGAACGACGACAGACTACGGACGACGGACTACAGCCGATATATGCAAAAGGACTTTCATTCGAAAGTCCTTTTGCATATATCGGCTGTGGCCTGTTGCCGTTGGTCGGTGATCGTCTTTGACTTTCTTAACGCTCCTTTAATACATCATTGGCTATTTATTAACAGCGAATGTTGCTCAATGTTGCGAGATTTGTATCTCAATATTACAATTAAGAATTTCTCATAAGCAGTTAGTTTTGGTAAACGGAGCCCCTAGTCTTGGGGGCTCCTCTTTTTTTGTAGCCGGTTCAAAAGGTTCAAAAGCTTAACATTCTAATGAAGTGTAGTAAACTTTTGAACTTTTGAACTTTTGAACCTTTATATCGGTTGATTAAAAAGCCCGTTCACAAACTGCTGCTTATCGAACACCAGCAGATCCGTTGCCTGTTCCCCCACCCCGATAAATTTTACCGGTATCTTGAATTGATTGGCAATGGCCAACACCACCCCGCCTTTTGCGGTGCCATCCAGCTTGGTGATGGCAAGTGCTGTTACCTCCGTGGCAGCGGTAAATTGTTTGGCTTGTTCGAGTGCATTTTGCCCTGTGCTGCCATCGAGCACCAGCAACACTTCATGGGGTGCTTCGGGAATCACTTTTTGTATGACACGTTTGATCTTCGTAAGCTCATCCATCAGGTGAAGCTTGTTGTGGAGCCTTCCCGCGGTATCGATGATGATCACGTCCACTTTTTTGGCAACGCCGCTGATGGCGGTATCATATGCTACGGATGCAGGATCGCTGCCCATTTCTTTTTTAACGATATCCACGCCGGTGCGTTCGCTCCAGATGGTCAGCTGATCTACCGCGGCGGCACGGAAGGTATCCGCGGCACCGAGTAATACGGATTTGCCGGCTTTGGAGAAATTATGCGCCAGTTTGCCGATCGTGGTGGTTTTGCCCACCCCATTTACCCCCACTACTAATATGATATGTGGCGAATGCCCTTTGGGGAGCTCGTAATTTTCGTAGCTGGTATCGCCCGGCGCAGCCACCAGGATGTCCTGGATCTCCTGCCGGAGGATGGTATTCAGTTCGGCGGTGTTCAGGTACTTATCTTTCGCCACCCTTTTTTCCAGCTTTTCTATGATCTGTACGGTAGTTTCTACCCCAACATCGGCGCTAACGAGTGCATCTTCCAGGTTGTCAAGCACTTCAGCATCTACAGTACTCTTGCCGGCGATGGCTTTGGTGATTTTTCCTAAAAAACCTTCCCGGGTCTTCTGAAGCCCCTGGTCGATGGTTTCCTGCTGTTGTTTTTTTCCAAATAATTTATCAAAAAGACCCATTGGTGGTGGTTGTTTTAGAGGGCAAAGATAACATAATGTATGATGTAAGATGTATGATGTATGATACGTTACGTATGACCCTTAGAACGTTCTTCAGATCATACATCATACATCATAGATCTTACATTTGAGAAACTAAAAAAGCCATCCCGTAAACGGAACAGCTTCTATAAATTTATCAAAAAATAAGACGATTATTTAGCGAGGAAGTCGGTAACCTTATCCTTGTGAACGATCTGTTCTTTGAAAGTATACGCACCAGTCTTAGGACTGCGTACAGTGCGGATCACTTTTGTCCAGTTCTTCGCATCTGCTGCTGCTTTCAAATCCTTAACCTTAGCGTTCTTTGATGCTGCTTTTGCCATTGGTAGTTAATTTAAAAATTGTAATGATATATAATCAGCTAACTATCTTTCGATGATCAGCAGATTGATTACTTGATTTCTTTGTGAACAGTTACTTTCTTAAGGATCGGGTTAAATTTCTTTAACTCCAGACGCTCAGGAGTGTTCTTTTTGTTTTTGGTAGAGATGTAACGGCTTGTGCCGGGCTGACCACTGGTCTTGTGCTCCGTACATTCCAGAATTACCTGTACTCTGTTTCCTTTCTTTGCCATTGTTATTTATTTTAAAAACGCTTAAATTAGATTTTTACGCCTGCAGCACGCATTTCTTTAACCACAGAATACAAACCATTCTTATTGATGGTCCTGATAGCTTCTGAAGAAACTTTCATGGTCACCCATGTGTCTTCCTCTGCAAGGAAATAACGCTTGGTTTGCAAATTTGGTAAAAACCTGCGCTTTGTTTTGATGTTGGAATGTGATACCTTATTACCTGTAATTGGTCTCTTTCCTGTAAGTTGACATACTCTAGCCATTGTCCTAAAATTTTGGACGGCAAAAGTAATGAAAAATGTTCATATACAACTAATAAAATCTAATTATTTTACAAAACCCCTGTAAATAACTTCCAATCTCCTAATTTTCATGCAATTTACACCCAAATAATCTCTATGGCAAGTCATTTTATTACCACAAAATTTACAGGCGGCATGGCTTTCAATGCCGGGATCGGCGATCATGAAGTGTTGATGGACGCTTCCCCTACCGAAGGCGGCATCGACAGCGGGCCGGGGCCTAAAAAGCTGATGCTCACCAGCCTGGCAGGATGTACCGGCATTGATGTAGTGTCTATCCTCAACAAAATGAAAGTTAGTTTTTCCGATTTCACCATGGATGTGGAAGGTTTTCTCACGGAAGAACACCCCCGAATCTACCACCAGGTGAAAATTGTTTATAAAATAAAGCTGACAGAAGCCGACCGGTCCAAAATGGAAAAGGCGGTAGGCCTGTCGGAAGATAAATACTGTGGGGTAATGGCGATGTTTAAGGCTTTCGCCAAAGTGGAGACGGAGATAAAGTATGAATAAGGAATAAGAAAACAAAACCCCGTCAGCGGTTGAAAACCCTGACGGCGGTTCCTTGCCTTAAACCGCCGTCAGGGTTTTCAACCGCTGACGGGGTTTTCGCCCCATTCCTGATTCCTTATTTCTTATTTTATATTCCTTATTTCTTATTCCGCGACACGCGGATCATCTGTAATATTATCGCCAGCATGATCAGCCCCAGCCCGAGATAAAACCATTCGTTCAGCATTTTTCCCTCCTGGAAGAAAATGAACGCCAGGATGATCCCATAAACCGGCTCCAGGTTGTAGGTAAGATTTGCCGTAAACGCGGAGATCTTTTTCAACGCATTCAATTGCAGGTCAAAACATACCACCGTGCAGAGCGCAGATAAAATGATGAGCCAGCCCCAGTCGGCGCCGGTGGGTATGTAATAGGTGGCCGGAAAAAAATGAAGATAAACCGGCAATAATAAGTTGAAAAGCACCCATCCGCCCGCCATTTCATAAATAGTAAGCGTACGTGGCTCCAGCCGGAGCAGCAATTGTTTGTTCATCACCGGGAATAGTGCGCTGCCCATAGCCGCGATGATGCCGAAAGCGATGCCCACTTTATATTGCGGGTGAAAATCGAAGATCACATATATACCTGAAATAGCGAGCATGCCGAGCAGCAATTCCTGCGAGACGATCCGCTTGCGCAACATAATGGGCTCAAAAACTGCCGTAAAGAACCCCGTAGCCGAAAAACACACCAGCGCTACCGATACGGTTGAATATTTTACACTGGCATAAAAAGCCACCCAGTGAAACGCGATCACCAGTCCCACCCCGGCTGTTTTGGCCACATCGCGGAAAGGGAGTTTTTTCAGCTGTCCCCGTATCAGCAACCATATTCCCAGCATCAATGCCGTCATCCACATGCGGTACCATACCAGCAGGCCTTCGTTGAGTTCGATAAGTTTGCCCAGGATCGCGGTAAATCCGGCTAGAAATACGGCTGCATGGAGTTGTAGAAAAGCTTTCTTCAAATTGGTTTGTAGGTGCGTGCCTGTGGCGCGTACTTTATTTTGTTATTTTAGAATTGTTATATCTGCAAAAATACTACATTCCATAGCACTTATATTTCTCTAAAACCCAACAATCTTTTTCACCTGATATTTAAACCTGCATGATGTACGCACCACAGGCACGCACCTGCAAATAACCACTAATCCCTAATCCCTAAACTCTTAACCAAACTTTATTATATTTGCCCACTTTAATCAACTATCAGATATGACCTTTAAACGCATCAACAACATTACCGGATGGGTAGTTTGCATCATTGCCTGTTCAGTGTACATTTTAACCATGGAAGCTACAGGAAGCTTCTGGGATTGTGGCGAGTTTGCCTCCAGTGCCTACAAGCTCCAGGTTCCGCACTCGCCGGGTGCACCTTTCTTCGTATTAATAGGAAGGCTTTTCATGGCGCCATTTGGCCCTGAACATGCCGCCACCGGTATCAACCTGATGAGTGCGCTCGCCAGTGGTTTTACCATCTTATTCCTGTTCTGGACCATCACTCATTTTGCAAAAAAACTGCTGGTAAAAGATAACGAACAACCCGATGGAGGAAAATTGTTCGCCATCATGGCTGCAGGTGTTGTGGGAGCATTGGCATATACTTTCTCCGATTCATTCTGGTATAGCGCTGTAGAAGGCGAAGTATACGCTCTTTCCTCTTTCTTCACCGCATTGCTTTTCTGGCTGATGCTGAAATGGGAAAACAATGTTACCGCCGAACAACTGGCCGGTATCAAAGGCCATTTTACCAAAGCCGACAGGTGGATCATCCTTATATTTTTCCTGATGGGATTGTCGATCGGTGTGCATTTATTGAACCTGCTTACCATCCCGGCGATCGTAATGATCTATTATTTCAAAAGGTACAGGGTAACCAAATGGAGGACTTTCTTCGCATTCATCATCGGTTGTGTCATCACCGGTTTCATGCAGAAGGCCCTTATCCAGTGGACCGTTAAAGATGCGGGCAACCTGGATATCCTTTTCAAAAATAACTTCGGATTGCCTTTCTTCTCCGGTTTCGCCTTCTATTTCATCGTAGTAGTTCTATTGTTGCTGATCGGGCTGAGGTTCAGGGAAGAAAAAGTGACCAAGGCCAAAATGGGTATCTGGTTCGGATCCCTGATTGCATTCCTGATCCTCCCTGCCATCCTTTATTCAGGCGATGACGGCCTGGGCGGAAGGATCTTTGTACGGATCATCATTATCGGTGCAGCGGTAGCAGGTACGTATTTTGTAAAATTATCCAACCTCAAATTTTTGAAACTCAGCCTGTGGTGCTTCCTGTTCATACTGTTGGGTTGCTTCTCTTCATATTTCACCACGCTTGTTCGCAGTAACGCCAACGTAGCCCTGGATATGAACGAAGTAGATAACCCGGTGAACTTCTTAAGCTACCTTTCCCGCGAGCAATACGGCGACTGGCCGATCCTGTACGGACAGGATTTTACCGATCAGGTACAGGATTATAAAATGGTTAATTCCTATGTAAAAGGAAAAGATAAATATGAACTTTCCGGAAGGAAACTGGAATCTTACGTATATGCGCCCGGCGCAACACATTTCTTCCCAAGAATGTGGGATGCCAGCAACGACCAGGGTAGGGCTGATTATTACGCCGCCTGGATGGGGCTGCAGCAAAACCCCGGCACCGATTCTTTCAAAAAAGACAGCGATGGCAATTACCTCACAGAAGATGGCGAAGTAGCCAAACCATCTATCGGCGACAACTTCAAATTCTTCATGGCCTACCAGATGAACTGGATGTACTTCCGTTATTTCATGTGGAATTTTGCCGGCAAACAAAACGATAACCAGGGTGTTTATATGAACAATGTTCGCGATGGCAACTGGAAGACCGGCATCGGTTTCATCGATAAGATCAGGCTGGGCGATCAAAGCACCCTTCCGGATACGCTTAAAAATAACAAAGCGAACAATAAATTATTCGCCCTTCCATTCATCCTCGGGCTTCTTGGCCTGTTTTACCAGGCTAAAAAAGACGACCGCGATGCACTGGTAACTGGCTTGCTTTTCTTCTTTACCGGTATCGCCATTGCTTTTTACCTCAACATGGCGGGCAACCAGCCAAGGGAAAGGGATTATGCGTTTGTAGGTTCTTTCTACGCATTCAGCATCTGGATCGGATTGGGCGTGCTGTATGTAAAAGACCTGTTTTTCTCTGCTACAAAAAATGCAAAGACCGCGGGTTATGCAGCCGCATTGGTTTGCCTGCTGGCAGTACCGGTATTGATGGCCAGCCAGGAATGGGATGACCACGACAGGAGCAAAAAAGTACTGGCAAGGGATCTGGCGATCGATTACCTGCAGAGCTGCGAAAAGAACGCTATCCTCATCACATTCGGCGATAACGATACTTACCCGCTCTGGTACGCACAGGAAGTGCAGGGCATCCGTACCGATGTAAGGGTGATCAACAGCAGCCTGCTGGGTACCGACTGGTACATCAACCAGCTGCGTTATAAAGTAAACGACAGCGACCCGATGGATCCGATCTGGAGCGCAGAACAGATCGAAGGTTCGAAACGCGATGTGGTGTACAATGCCCCGGTAGCAGGCACCGACCCTTCACGCCCGATGGACCTTTATACCATGATGAAAGATTACGCCGGCAGCGACGACCCTTCAAAAGTAATGGTAAGGGAAGGTTCTACCCTGAACCTCTTCCCTACCAGGAAAGTGACCGTACCGGTAGACGAAAATTTTGTAAGGCAGAACAAAACCGTGAATGCAAATGACAGCGTGGTAAAACAACTGGAATTTGAAATACCGAAATCGGCTTTGTATAAAAATGATGCCGCTATTTTGAACATCATCGCTTCCAACAAATGGAAACGCCCGATCTACTTCACTTCTCCGTACGATAATCTTGGCTTCCAGAATTACCTGCGCCAGGATGGGCTTTCTTACAGGCTCGTTCCGGTACTGAATATGTCGAATGATGTGAACAAGGATTGGATCTTCGACAAGCTGATGAACACATTCGTGTTTGGTGGGGCAGACAAAGCAGGTGTTTATTTTGACGAAGAAAACCGCAGGCACCTCAATAGCATCCGCCTGGCTTATGCACAGGCTTCGGGCAATCTTGCCGAAGGCGGTGAAGAAGGCAAAGCAAAAGCCCGCAAAATGCTGAACCGTTGCGACCAGATGATGCTCGACGGCAACTTCCCGTACGGATATACCAGCCGCGGACAACAGCACAACCAGATCTCCTTCCAGTTCCTCATTGCTGCTTACAAAGCAGAAGATATGAAACTGGTGGAAAAAGTGACGGCCAGCCTGAAAAAAGACATCGAGCAGCAGCAGGTATACTACCAGAGCCTCGAAGGATGGAAAAGGGAAGCCCTGGAAAGAGAAGAAGCCAGGAATGAAAATTTCCTGCGTGGATTGGAGCAGATCAAACAGGAATTCTCCAAAAGGACGGCTATTCCGCAGGAAACCGGCACCACCATTCCTCCACCGACCGATACCAACAAATAAGTCAATAAACGAATATGTAAAAGCCCTGCTGAAAAGCGGGGCTTTTTATTTACGCATTTAACAAATCGGCCAGTTGTTTGTTATGTAAATTGCGTTAGAATGAAGAATGCCGCCCATCTGTCAGCCTGAGCTTGTCGAAGGCGGTTTAAATACTTATCTGCCTTCAACAAGCTCAGGCTGACAGAGCCAAGTAACTTCCAAATTCGTGTAATTCTTGTTTCAAAATTTGTGTAATAAAATATTATGAAAGGCTTCAACTTCTCCAAATACGATCCTTCACAAAATGCCCAGACAAAATTTCAACAGCTGCTTGATCTGTTCATGCAACTGCTGACTTATACCAGCGGCGATTTTGGCGAAGCGATGCAATGGCTCAACGAGCTGGATAAAGAATATAAACTCACCAACGATGATTATGGCATCGGTGATTTCCTGGAAGAATTGAAACAGAAAGGCTATATCGATGAAGGCAAGGAAAATGGGGAAATAAAGATCACGCCGAAGACCGAACAAGGCATCCGCAAGAAGAGCCTCGAAGAGATCTTCGGAAAGATCAAAAAGACCAAACAAGGCAATCATCATACTTTTAAGCCGGGTGGTGGCGATGAGATCAATCCTGAAACAAGGCCTTTCCAGTTTGGCGATACGATGGAGCAGATAGATTTCACTTCTTCCATCCGCAATGCGCAGATCAACCACGGTATCGACAGTTTCAGGATGCAGGAAGACGACCTGGAGATCAGGGAAACCGATTTTAAATCGCAGACCTCTACGGTACTGATGATCGACATCTCCCACTCCATGATACTTTATGGTGAAGACAGGATAACACCGGCGAAAAAAGTGGCCATGGCACTGGCCGAACTCATCAAGACAAAGTACCCGAAAGACACATTAGACATCGTGGTGTTTGGGAACGATGCCTGGACGATCGAGATAAAAGATCTTCCATACCTGCAGGTGGGGCCGTATCATACCAATACAGTTGCCGGGCTCGAACTGGCCATGGATATCCTTCGCCGCAGGCGAAACCCCAATAAGCAGATATTTATGATCACCGATGGCAAACCGACCTGCCTGAAAGTGGGCGCAAGATATTATAAGAACAGTTTTGGTATCGACCGCAAAATATTGAACCGGTGCATGAGCCTGGCTACACAATGTAAAAAACTGAAGATACCGATCACTACGTTCATGATAGCGAGCGATCCGTATTTACAAAAATTTGTGCAGGAATTTACCGAGGCCAATCATGGGAAAGCGTTTTTTGCATCGCTGGATAAGCTTGGCTCATTTATATTCAAAGATTTTGAGAGTGGGAAAAGGAAGACGGTGTACTAAAAAATTTTGCCGGGAAGACGGAAAGAAAAAAAATAAAATCTGTTTTCTTCCCGTCTTCCCGGCAACACAACAAGTTTTACTGGTAATAATCTCTTCGTTTAGCCGGTAAAAACGCATGAAAATTCTTCTTGTTTTAATTGTATACGTGATAGTTTAGTTCTGATAAATTTTACTCATCAGAAAAATAAATATCATGTATGTTTTAAACGAACAAGAAGAGTATCTATGTAAAGAGATAGTAAGTTGCGCCTATGCAGTTCATTATGAACTTGGGCCTGGTTTATTAGAAAAGGTTTACGAAACATGTTTTTGTCACGAACTTAAAAAGCGTGGGATACCTTTCAAGAGGCAAGTTCATCTGCCCATAGTTTATGACGGCCTTGAGTTTGATAATGGTCTTGTAATAGATATTTTGGTTGCCGACATGATCATTTGCGAATTCAAAGCGGTTGAAACTGTCAACCCGATCTGGCAGGCGCAGATCATGAGTCATATCAAACTCAGCGGGTTGCATGTTGGTTTTTTGATCAACTTCAATGCAAGATGGATTAAAGACGGGACGAGAAGATATTGTATCGAATAGTTTGCCGGGAAGGCGGGAAGAAAAAAATATTACGATTTCCATTTCTTCCCGTCTTCCCGGTAAAAAAAAAATTAAAACTTCAATAGGAGAAAAAGTATCAGTATGACGTGGGAGAAAAAAAACATTATGATTTCTATTTCTTCCCGTCTTTCCGGCAAAAAAAAATAAAACTTCAATAGGAGAAAAAGTATCAGTATGACGTGGGAGAAAAAAAACATTATGATTTCTATTTCTTCCCGTCTTCCCGGCAAAAAAAATTAAACCTTCAACAGGAGAAAAAGTATCAGTATGACGGGGAGAAAAAAAAACATTATGATTTCTATTTCTTCCCGTCTTCCCGGCAAAAAAAAATTAAAACCTCAATAGCAGAATAAAATATGAGCACAAAACAAGCAACAACATTAGGCGAATTAAAAAAGAGCGGTTATGTTTCACTGCCGATCAAAGAAGAGATCAGGAAAAACCTCCTTACCAAGATCAGGGCGAAAGAAAATCCTTTTCCCGGCATCATGGGATATGAAGACACGGTGATACCCGATACCGAAAGGGCATTGCTGAGCCGGCATAATATTCTGTTCCTCGGTTTACGCGGACAAGCTAAAACCCGTATGGCACGCCAGATGACCGAACTGCTGGATGAATATATACCGGTGGTTTCGGGCAGCGAGATCAACGACGATCCGTTTAATCCTATTTCAAAATATTCCAGGGACCTGATTGAAGCAAAGGGCGATGCTACACCGATCGAGTGGCTGCACAAAAGCAAACGCTACGGTGAAAAGCTGGCAACGCCTGATGTAAGCGTTGCCGACCTTATCGGCGATATCGATCCAATCAAAGCAGCTAATCTCAAACTGAGTTTCGCGGATGAAGAAGTATTACATTACGGCATCATCCCGAGAAGCAACCGCTGCATTTTTGTGATCAACGAATTGCCCGATCTGCAGGCACGTATCCAGGTTTCGTTATTCAACATTCTTGAAGAAGGCGATCTGCAGATACGTGGTTTCAAACTTCGTTTACCCCTCGACGTTATGTTCGTCTTCACCGCCAACCCTGAAGATTACACCAATCGTGGCAGCATCGTAACACCTTTGAAAGACAGGATACAGAGCCAGATATTGACGCATTATCCAAAATCGATCGAGACGGCTTTGCAGATCACCGAACAGGAAGCTGCTATCAACGACGAGCAGAAAAAAACGGTGGTGGTAAGCGATCTCATCAAGCGACTGATTGAGCAGATCGCTTTTGAAGCAAGGGAAAGTGAACTGGTAGACAAAAAAAGTGGTGTAAGTGCAAGGCTGACCATTTCGGCCTACGAAAATGCTGTTAGCGCTGCTGAAAGGCGTGCCATCATCAATGGCGAAAGCAACACGCAGGTGTGGCTCAGCGATCTTGTGGGCATCATCCCCTCCATCACCGGAAAAATAGAACTGGTGTATGAAGGCGAACAGGAAGGCCCGTTCCAGGTAGCTTACAACCTGCTGGAAAAAGCTATCCGCACACAGTTCATTCAATACTTCCCGAATCCTGAAACACTGAAGAAAAAGAAAGGAAAAGAAGCTGCCGAAAACCCTTACAAAGCCATCACCTCCTGGTTTGACGGCGGCAATTCGCTCAATCTTTTCCTCGAAATAAAAGACGATGATAAAGTGCAGATGCTGTACAAAGTAAGCGGGCTGCATGCCCTGGTGAAAAAATATTTCAATGCAGGAAGCGAAAAGGAAAATGCCTTACTGATGGAACTGGTGCTGCACGGGCTTGCAGCCTACTCACTGATCAGCAAAAAAGTGATTGATGGCAGGATAGAATTCAAGGACCTGATGGGCAGTATGCTGAACTTAGGTACGCAGCATTATGGGGAAGATGATTTTAATGAAGAAGATTTTAATTAAATGTATGATGTGAGATGTATGATGTATGATTTCTTTCGATTCGTAAGTATTTCCAAGGGTTGAAAAGTGTTCATTGCCGAAAACATCATACATCTCTCATCATACTTCAAATAATATTCACTTCTCTGTTAAGCATCACGCCGAATTTTTCCTGCACACTGTTGATGATATCATTGCTCAGCTGCAATATTTCGTTACCATTGGCATGGCCATAATTTACCAGCACGAGCGCCTGCTTTGCATGGCAACCTGCATCTCCTTTGCGGTAACCTTTCCAGCCGCATTGTTCTATCAACCAGCCTGCGGCAAGTTTTACCTTATCATTCGGCAATGGATAACCAACTATCGAAGGAAAATCTTCTTTTAATTGTTCAAATTTTTCCGCAGCTATCTCGGGGTTCTTAAAAAAACTTCCGGCATTACCGATCACTTTCGGATCAGGCAATTTGCTCTGGCGGATATTGATGACCGCCTGTGATACCGACTGGATATTGAGTTCCTGTACTCCCATCTTTTCAAGCTCCTGTTCGATGGCGCCATATGATGTATTGAAACGTGGTTTTTTATTGAGCCTGTAGATCACATTCGTGATCACGAACTGATCCTTTAGCCTGTTTTTAAATATACTTTCGCGATAGCCGAATTCGCAATCGGTATTGCTGAAATAAACCGTGGTATCATCATAGCGATGATGCGCTTCGAGTGAATGAAACACGTCTTTTATTTCCACGCCGTAAGCGCCGATGTTCTGCATCGGTGATGCGCCTACACTGCCCGGTATCAGCGAAAGATTTTCAACCCCTGCTAATCCATGGTTCAGGCAAAAAATCACAAACCCATGCCAGCTTTCGCCCGCACCCGCTTTTACATACACATGATCCGCATCTTCTTTGATGATGGATATTACACCGATCTCATTTTTTAGAACAAGTCCATCGAAATCTTTTGTAAATAAAATATTGCTCCCTCCACCGAGAATAGTAGTTGAAAGTGGATGATTGAAAGTGGAAAGTTTTTTTTCGTTCAGCAATTCCTTTAGCTCATCGATACTTTTAAAAGCAGCGAAATATTTTGCGCTGGCATCAATGCCGAATGTGTTATATGTTTTTAAAGAAAAATTTTCCTGCATGATTGTCTTGCTCATAATTTATCATTCGGATTTCCGATCCACAAATCGTTCCTACGGAACGAAACGGTTAATCATTTACGGTTCTACCAACACATCGTTCCTACGGAACGGCGTTATTCTATAAGTAACGCAAATGATCATTTTTTCTGGCCTGTTTTAAATTCTTCATTCGTAATTCGTAATTATTAATTCGTAATTGTTTACATCGCATCAACATCTGCCACAACATGAACGCTTTTGTAATTTTTTTCCGCCAGCATCAGGTTGATATGATTACGGATGACTTTTTTATAATTCAGGCTCATGCCCGGCTCCTTGGGCAGTTTGATCATCAGTTCCATAAGATACAGGTTGCGTATCCTCCCTACCACCGGCGGCGCAGGCCCTACTACATAATCTTTCAGATCCTGCCGCAACAATAATGCTAATTTGTTTGCCGCATCTGTCACCACCGTTTTATCCTTATGCTTCAATGTTATCATCACCAGCCTGCTGAAAGGCGGATAAAAGAACTCCTGCCGGTTGACGATCTCAAAAGCGTAAAATTTTTCAAAGTCATGTTGCTGCACAAGTTGCAATACCGGATGTTTCACATTCATGGCCTGGATCAATACCTTGCCCTGCTCATGTTTTCGTCCTGCCCTGCCACTAACCTGTTCCATAAGCTGAAATGCCCGTTCGTTGGCCCTGAAATCAGCGAAGCTCAGCAGCCCATCTGCATCAAGGATACCCACCAGGCTTACTTTTTCAAAGTCGAGGCCTTTCACTACCATTTGTGTACCTACCAATATGTCGAGGCGATGTTGCTCGAATAATTGTATGAGGCTGTCGTGCGCCGTTTTGCCCCGCACACTATCCACGTCCATGCGGGCAATGCGATAAGAAATAAAATCTTCTTCCAGTTGCTCCTCGATTTTTTCTGTCCCAAAATTTTTCTCCAGCCAGGTATTGCTACCACAGGCGGGACAGGTAACCAGCTTCGGATAAGTGCTGCCGCAATAATGGCAATGCAGCTTGTTGCTGAATTTATGCAACGTCAGCGATACATCGCAATGCACACATTGAGGGATATGCCCGCAGGTACCGCAGATAAGGTAAGGATTGTAGCCACGCCTGTTTTGAAACAATATCACCTGCCTCTCGGCTTCCACCGTTTGTTGTACCGCTTCTTTCAGCTGCGGACTGATCATCACTTTTCCTTTTTGAGCCACCTGGCTGGTGTTTACAATCTCGATGGCGGGCAATTGCAAGCCACCGAAACGCTCATTCAGTTTTACCAGTGCATATTTATTTTGCAACGCATTGTAATAACTTTCCAGCGAAGGTGTAGCCGTACCGAGTAAAACTTTCGCCTTAAACAAAGAAGCGTAGAAAACAGCAGCATCCCTTGCGTTGTAACGTGGTGCAGGATCTTGTTGCTTATAAGAAGGATCATGCTCTTCATCCACTATTATCAGACCTATATCTTTAAAAGGAAGAAACAAAGCGCTCCTGGCGCCTAATACGATCTTCACTTCACCAGTACGTATCTTATTCCACAATTCTATCCGCTCCTGGTCATTAAATTTCGAATGATAGATCACGATATTACCCCCGAAATGTTTTTGCAGCCTGCGGATGATCTGTGTTGTCAACGCAATCTCAGGCAGGAGGTACAATACCTGTTTGCCTTTCTTAAAATACTCTTCGATGAGGTTTATATACAACTGCGTTTTACCGCTTCCAGTCACGCCCTGCAAAAGACAAACAGCTTTTGTGGTAAACGCTTCGCGGATCTCCCCAAGGCTTTTGTGCTGCGCTTCGCTGAGTTCGAAATCGATGTTGATATTTTTAGCGATTGACCTGATGCGATCAACACTTCGTTTTTCAACGGTCAATATACCTTTCTCCACCAGGGCTTTCAATTGGGCTGCGGTAGCCCCTGCTTTCTTCAGCAAAGCGGATTGTACCACTTCCGCTTCCGTTTTTTGAAGATGCAGGAAGGCAAGCAACAATTCCATTTGCTTTGGCGCCCCTTTCCATTCATTGAGCAAAGCACTCAACGAATCTTCATTGTCTACGGCCGGATGAAGCAACACATAATTTTCTTTTTTGATCTTGTAACGTTCATTGAGTTCTTCCCAGATGAAGCAGATATTTTTTTCTATCAGGCTTTTGATAACCGGGTACACATGCCTTGCATCCAGCACCAGCTGCACTTCGGTGAGGTGCAGTTGTTTTTTTACGAGTAAGGCTTCGGCTACTACAAATTCTTCGTCAGACAGATGCTGGAAATCTTCGCCCATCTCTTCATTGAAGATCAGGATGGTTTCGCTGCTGAGCTTGAAATTTGCCGGTAAAGCAGCGGCCATCACTTCACCTTCCGAACACATATAATAATCGCTGATCCATTTCCAGAGCTGTAATTGTTGCGGGTATAATAAAGGGGAATCGTCGAGTATGTTTAACACTGCTTTGGTCTTGTAGGCAGGCTGTTGTGTGCTTACAGACCTGATCACACCGGCATATTTTTTATTCTTACCAAAGATCACTTCCGCCCTGCAGCCGATCACAGCCCTTGCGAGCAGATCAGCAGGAATAGCGTAAGTATACACGATGGGCACTGCCAGTGGCAAAATTATTTCGGCCCAGTGGTCAAACTGTTCCTCTGCAAAAGGTATCTCCCCTGTTTCGTGCATAATTATTTTTTATAAAAACAGCCAGCCACAAATGTCACGAATCTTCACGAAGAAAAATAGTGAATGGTGAATAGTCAAACCCTCGAACTGTTTAAGGTATGGTGATTTTTAAATTTCAGTAATTTCCATATTCCAAATTTTCAATCCCTGAACGATAAAACACTTTACAACAAATTTCATTCGGGCCTTTTTCGTGCTATTCGTGGCTCACTGGTTCTCTTTTAAAATACCCGGCCACAAATTCTACGAATGCTCACGAAGAAAAATAGTGAATGGTGAATAGTCAAACCCTCGAACTGTTTAAGGTATGGTGATTTTTAAATTTCAGCAACTTCCATATTCCAAATTTTCAATCCCTGAACGATAAAACACTTTACAACA
>NZ_RJUB01000137.1 GCF_024343615.1 Ferruginibacter sp. HRS2-29
TACTCCAGTAATGTTTGCCTTGTAATGATATTAAACACTTTTTGTAAAGGTAAATAAAAAGTTTTCTAATAGAAAACTTTTTAAATGAAACAATGTTTGTTTTTTTGTCGGTATCCCTCGCGATTTTGTTGATCGGTCAGTTAACCCTTTCGCTGAAAGGCGTATCGGGGAGAAACAACAAAACTGCTTTTTCGGCCAGGTCATTTATTGTGCTGTCATCCAGTTCGCCCGAGTTGGTTATGATCTTTTGTATATCGTTCAATGTCACAATATCATGATCGCCCATCCGGCGTATCATTTTTTCTATAATAAAATATATGAACCTTGCTTTATTGGAATTGTATGTTGACATAACCAGTTTTTTTCAAAACTATGGAATGGGGGTGGTGTGGCATGGGGAAAAACAACGGAAGGCAATGGGATTTTTCGGAGAAATAAATGGCCGAATTAACTCAGAGGGGGAAGAAGAGTCAATCCCAAAGTTGTCTTTTTTATCCATTATTCTTACTGTAAAGAAAAAGTATTTGTCAGTTGTTTTAAAATTTCGTCAAGAGTAATTCCAGCCTGCCCCTGTTTTCAGCACATTATATTGGTTGCCCCTTGCTACGGCAATGGTATTGGCTTTTACAGTACCGTTCACTTCCAGCTTTTTGGCCCGGTGGTAAAAGGATGGATCAATGATCATACCTGACCCGGGTGCTCCATAGGGTGTTGGTTTTAAGAAAAGAGGAGCACATTCTTATCCCCTGATACTGTTTTTCATCTACCTGAAAAGCACTTTCATCCACTTTATAGCCGATTTTTTGTAATCAATGATTTCTGCATACTATTTTCTTTTATAAAGCGTTATTCAGTATACCTTAATAAATGCCGGGCGGCGGTAGCCGCATCCAAAATCTAACAATGAAGCAAACCATACTCTGCAAATACCACGGCCGGCGGCCGGCGAAACGGGCATACCCGTAATGCCCGAAACATAACCCACTCTTATCTATCATCACTATACGTTACCTCTTAACCCACTAACCACCATGAGAAAACCGATCAGTTTTTTGAAAGCCAAATGGCAGTTGCAAGCTATTTTTCTGGCGATGTTCCTTTTCATTTTTACAGGCATCAGCAATGCCCAGCTGCTTGGCCAGCAGGGAAATAAATTAGTAGGCACCAACCCCATAGGTTATAGCCCACAGGGGACATCGGTAGCAATTTCTGCCGATGGCAATACGGCTATTGTGGGTAGCGACCAGGACAATGGCAATGTAGGAGCAGTATGGTTTTATACCCGTACGGGTGTAAACTGGGCGCAGCAGGGCCCCAAAATGGTTGCTACAGATGCCGTAGGTGCACCCCACCAGGGCTATTCTGTGTCTATATCTGCCGACGGCAATACGGCTGTAGTGGGTGGCTATCTTGATAGCAACCCTATGGGGGCGGCATACGTGTTTACCCGTACCGCCGGGGTATGGAGCCAGCAGGGCCCCAAATTAGTTGGTACAGGCTCGACCACCGGCCCTATACAAGGCTGGTCTGTCGGCATTTCGGGCGATGGCAATACCATACTGGTAGGTGGGCAGGGAGACAATAATTATGCAGGCGCCGTATGGGCATTTACCCGTACAGGTGGGGTATGGACGCAGCAGGGAAATAAGATAACAGCTACCGGAGGAGTGGGTACCACCGCTTTTGGCCAGTCGGTCTCACTTTCATACGACGGCAATACGGCTATTGTAGGGGCAAAAAATGACAATGGTAATATAGGATCAGCATATGTATTGATACGCTCTTCCGGCGTATGGTCGCAGCCGGCCGGTAAGCTGGCGGGCAACGATGCAGTAGGTCAGTCGTGGCAGGGGATTTCAGTCGGCATGTCTGGTGATGGAAATACCGCCATTGTAGGCGGATACCTGGATAATAGCCATGTGGGTGCCGCCTGGGTGTACACCCGCTCTGGCAACAACTGGACCCAACAAGGCAGCAAACTGGTAAGTAACGATTATATAGGCACTGTACAGCAAGGTTCAACGGTGTCTCTTTCGTACGATGGTAACAGGGCATTGGTAAGCGGCTGGAACGACAATTCCGCCATTGGCTGTGGCTGGTTATATACCCGTACAGGTGGAGTATGGACGCAATCGGGCAGTAAAATGCGGGCAGGGGACCAGGTAGGTGTAGGTAAGCTTGGAGCCGGGTCGGCTATTTCTGCCGACGGCAGCACCGTTATCATGGGCGGCCCTTACGACAACAGCAGCGTTGGCGCTGCATGGATATTTGCTACCTGTACAAGCGCTCCTCCCAAAGCGGCTATTACCGGTGCAGTTTCGCAGGCCATCTGCAGCGGATACACTCTTAAAGTAGCGGATACTTCGGGTGTGGGGCAGTTCATTTCATCTTATAGCTGGAGCGATGGCAGCACAGGACCTAATAGTAATCCTGTTACTGCGCCCGGTACATATACCGTTACCATTACCAACAGCTGTGGAAATACCTCCACCGAATCGCAGGTAATTACTACCGTGAACGCTTCGCCGGCCACCACCATTACCGGCAGTAATTATTTTTGTGCAGGAAGTTCCATTATCCTTGCCGCCAGCGATGCAGCGGGCACAGCAGGGCCGTTAACTTACAACTGGAGCAATGGTAGTACAACAGCCAACAGCAATCCTATCAGTATCGTTGGTACTTATACGGTGAGCATCACCAATGGCATTGGTTGTACCGTGTCGGCTTCGCAGGTAATAACGTCCAATCCCATAACGGTAACTTCTACAGCAGGTGCAGCGGCTTGTTACTCCAGCCTCAGAGCAGCATTTGATGCCATCAATAATGGCATACATACGGGAAGTATCAATATCCGCATTACAGCTAACAGCACCGAAACAGCTACCTGTACCTTGAATGCATCCGGCACCGGATCGGCTTCTTATACAGCTATTTCCATTCAGCCTTCGGGTGGCGCAGCACGCAGTATCGCCTGCGGCTTGTCGAACTTACCATTGATCGATCTCAACGGCGCAGATAATGTGACCATCGACGGGTTGAATACCGGTGGAAACGCCTTGTCGTTTATTAATACCAGTGTAGCTAGCTCTGCAGGAACAGCTACCATCCGCTTTGTCAATGATGCCAGCAACAACACAGTGACCAACTGTACCATCATGGGTAATGCGGCGGCAACGATCGCTTCTACCGGCAACAACGGAACCATTGTTTTTGGCGGGGCAACAACAACCGGTAATGATAACAATACCATTTCATATTGTAACATCACATCGTCAAGCACTACTTCAATGGCCACCCGCCATATTTATGCCGGCGGAACCACCGGGAAAGAAAATGACGGGTTGATCATCGACCACAATAATATCTATAATTTTTTCAGGACAACATTAAGCTCGGCAGCCGTAGATATCAGCGCCGGCAGCAGTGCAGTAGTGATATCGAATAATAAATTTTACCAGACAGCTACCAGGACATTTACATCCGTAAACCTGTTCCATCGTGCCATCAGCATTGATGCGCTGGCAGGTAATGGCTACGAGGTAACAGACAATACCATTGGTTATGCAGATAGCCTGCCAACCGGCAAATACACATTTGCTTTCAGCAATACTGCTTCAACCACAGCTAGTTTTGTTCCTATATATTTAAATGTAGGCACTACTGCTGCCAGCAGCGTGCAGGGAAATACCATTGCAGGCATCACTATAAGTGGTAACAGCTCGGGTTCAGGTACCGGCGCTCCTTTCAAGGGTATTTATGTAGCCAACGGTTTGGTAAACATCGGCCATATAAAGGGGAATATCATTGGCGATACGCTGGCAACAGGTAGTATAACCTATACTTCTTCAGCAACCTCTGTGGCTGATGTGGCGGGCATATTGGTAAACAATACTGCCGGCAACCCGGTAGTGAATAATAATGTGATGGGAGGGGTTGCTGTAAATACATCCACAACTTTTGCAAGAAATTTTTACGGTATCAGGTTGATCGGGACTACCACTTCGTGGCAGTGTGACAACAATATCATCGGGGGCAGCATCGCTAATTCTATCATGGTTACCGCTACCGCTGCCGCAACAAAAGTGAATGGTATATACAATTCAGGCGGAAACGGCTCTTTTACCGGAAATATCATCCGCAATATGACCACCGCCGGCGGAACAGGCACAGGTATAAATGCCGCTATGATAGGTGTAAATCTTTCAGGGGCCGGTAGCCAGGCGCTTTCGCAAAACCAGGTATACAATCTTTCCACTACCACTACTGCCACTACGGAAGTGCTGGGGATAGAAGTGAATAGTTCAGCTACCAATACGATAGAGCGTACCCTCGTGTACGGATTGAATTCTTCTGCTGCTTCAGAGGGAGCAACCTTAACAGGCATTCGTATCGATAACGGAACGGGGCTGTATAAAAATAATATGATCTCTGTGGGAGCCAATGTCAATACCCCGGTTAATATAACAGGGTTCAACGAAACGGCAGGCACCAACAGCTTCCTGCACAACAGTGTATATATAGGAGGTGCCCCGGCCACCGGAGCAGCCACTATTTACAGCGCAGCATTTTCAAGTACACTTACCGCCAACACCCGCAGCATTCAGAATAATATTTTTGAAAATGTGAGAAACAATGCGGCAGGCGCAACCAGTAAACATTACGCTATATCATTAGCCGGTTCAAACGGGCTTACTATTGATTATAACCTGTATCATTCGGCACAATCGGGCGCTATATTCGGCCGCTTTAATAATGCGGATATTACCGACCTTAATGGTTGGAAAACCGTCACAGCCCAGGATGCAGGCAGCAACTCCGGCGACCCTTACTTTAAGGATCCCGCCAACACTGTAGCTGATCTTCGGATCAGCGCAGAAATTGAACCATCGCTGGTTGATGGCAAAGGCACCAACGTTGGGATAACAGATGATTTTGACGGACAGTTACGGTCTGCTTTAACGCCTACAGATATTGGTGCCAACGCTTATATACAAACAAGGTGCACATGGACCGGCGCTATCGATACCTTATGGTCGAAGCCGGGCAACTGGAGTTGTGGAATAATTCCGGTGGTTACTTCCAACGTATACATTCCTTCAGCGGTAACCCATATGCCATGGGTAGATATTACCGATGCCATCTGTAATAACATCGACATTGCAGCAGGGGCCGTATTAACCATCGGCACCGGCAACATGCTGGAAATAAAAGGCGCCGCCACCAACGCAGGTACTTTTACAGTGCCGGGCAAAGCCAAATTCTCTGGCACCACACAAACCATTCCCGGTGCGGCATACGCACAATTGGAAATAGACGGTGCTTCGGCAAAAACATTGCTGGGGCCAGTAAGCATTGCCAATACACTTACCCTTACCAGCGGAACTTTATTGCTGGGAGCATTTGATCTGCAGGTAGCCGCCAGCGGTAGTATCACCGGGGCCAATGCATCTTCTTATATCGTTATCAACGGAACGGGTGCATTGAAACAACAGGGAATTGGTGCCGCAGGCAGAACAGGGGCCATCAGCTTCCCTGTAGGATCGGCCAGTTCCTTTACCCCTATTTCCATCAACAATACCGGAACAGCCGATGAGTTTACTGTACGTGTAATCGATCATGTATTTGATGCCTATGATGTAAATGATGTTCCAACAGGAACGGTACAGCTGACCAGTAATGTGGACAAAACATGGATAGTGAAAGAAACCGTAGCAGGCGGATCGGACGTAACGCTCGGCTTCCAGTGGAACAGTGGCGATGAGCTGCCGGGCTTTATGAGATCGGGTAGCCGTGCTTCTCATTACACCGGCAACTTGTGGATGCCAGCACCTGTAAGTGCGGCCACAGGCGTTGGTCCATACAGTACTTCATTAAGCAATGTAACCACGTTCTCTCCTTTTGGAGTGGGCAATACAAACAGTGCCCTGCCACTAAGGTTGCTGAGCTTTACAGGAAAAGAAGTACCTGCGGGAATTTCACTGCAGTGGTCCACGGCCAATGAAATAAATACTGCCGGCTTCGACGTGGAACGATCTGTAGATGGCAGTGGTTTTGTTGCCATCGGCGATGTGCCGTCGCAGGCTGGCAACAGATACGCTTTTGTAGATGACAACATGGGAGCAGGCACGCAATATTTTTACCGGTTGAAAATGCGTGACAGGGATGGCAGCTTCACCTACTCTTCGGTGGTATCCTTTACAGTATCAAATAAACCCTCCGGCAAATTTCTTGTATATCCTAACCCGGCAACGGGCGACTACCTCTACATAAAACCAACCGGCAGCAATACGACCGCCCAGGTAGCCATAGTGGACATGAACGGCAGAAGCTGCTACAGCACTAAGCTAACGGCTAACACCATAACCAACGGCCGCCTGCAGATTCCGGTGAACCAGTTACCCGCTGGTGTGTATGTGCTGAAGATCTCGGATAAAAATGGAGAAAATATACAGGTGACGAAGTTTACTGTGGTGAAATAGAAATGAGATGTATAAAATAAGAACGATTGCATCTATGAGGTTTAACTAAAACCTTGTAGATGCAATTTTTTTTATCGGGGGTTTAATTATTTTACCGTAACCACACGCATGATCAAAGAATATGCGCTACCTGGTATGGAACCGGCCGGCCGGTGTTATTAAGACAAAAAATTTGTATGTAGAAGGCATCGATATACACCCATTGATGAGCTCTGTATTTTACCTGTGGCCCTCGTATGATTATGTGACTGATTTTACGACCAGCAGATAAGCTATTGTAAAGCATTACCGCTTCAACAATCCCATCGCCGCTTCCAGCACTTCATCCTTCCCTTCCGCAATACCCTGCGTAGTTTCCACCACCTTCACATCGCGTTTCACCCCCATTTGCTGCGAAGGCGTACCATCGCGGTAGCTCACGTGCCTGCCCGAAAAGGTAAGGGTGTAACCGCCGGGTATGGGCATGTTGATGATGTCGCCATCGGCGCCGGAGGTTTGGGTCCCCACGGTAATCGTGGGGCCGCTGGCCTGGAGGATCATGCTGATGAGCTCCGATTGGCTGTGGGTGTTTTCGTTCACGAGCAGGATCAGTTTGCCGGTGTATGCTGGCAGTAAGGGCGGCTGATTGACACCGCTAAAAATATCATACTCGTAATAAGCACCCGGGTAATGAGGGGCATGCGCCAGCAACCTTACAAACGGCTGCAGCTTGCGGCCCAGGGCCGGGAGAAACTTATTATAAAAAACCGCCTGCGTGGCATAACAGCGCAGGTCGAGCACAATGGCTTTTTTGTGCTGCAGCATCAGCTGTAGTACCGAGTCTACGGGCCGGTCGTCGTTGCTGCTGTTGTAAAGGATAGAGAGGTTGGCGGCGTCTAACCAGGCTATGTCGTTGCTGATGGACTTTAGCACAAAATCGTTTTTGGTGGTAGTGCCGTTGCCGGTCTCCCGCTGGTACAGCTGGGTAAGCGTGGCCAGGTAGGCGGGGCTGGCCTGTTGCATCAGCAGCGGCTGTTGTACCAGCTTACCATAACGCAGGATGCCGGTTTGTACCAGGCTGTCGAACCCGCGGAAGGGCAACAGCAGCCGCATGGAACTGAACAGTGCCCTTTTTTTATGGTTGTTGGAAGCTGACACCAGGGCATCGTAGTCCTGCAGGGCTTTTGCCACCGGCTTGTTGCGCACGGTAAGGATCCGGTCGCCAATGTGGATATCCTGCCGCATGCAGCTGGCCGTATCGATATAGTCGGTCACCACCATGGTATCGCCCGCGAAGCGGAAAGCAAACGGCGGAAAATAACTGCCATACAGCAGCGAGGATTTCTTCACCGATACAATGCCGCCATGCGAATCGGTGATGGCGGCGTTGAGCTGCAGCAGGTGCTTTTCAAACACAGTGGGGGCCATCGGTTGTGTAAAAGCGGGCAGCTGCTCGGCCAGCACCTTATCCCACGGCTTTTTCAGCATGTAGGCATACGGATAAAGATATTCGATGGCATTCCAGTAGCGGGCAAGCGCCAGCAGCTGGTAAGGCACGGATGGGTAGCTGATATTTTTATAAGCTGCTTCGGCCGGGATATCACCTTCGTGAAAATTCTCGGGCAGGTAGCGGTGTACCGTATCGGCATAACCCTGCAGGCGGAGCTGCCGCAGTTGAAGGCGCACATCGGTTGGTAAAAGTTTGTCGGTATCGATCCAGCCGGTATGCAGGTTGCGGGTAAACAAACCCGCGGTACTGTACTTCGCCTTACCGGCAGGCACGGCCCCAAGTTGTTGCCACATGCCCGACAGCACCGCCTGGAAAGTTTTGGTATCAGGGGCTTTCAGGACTTTATCAATATTGGCCAGGAACACGCTATCCGCATCCACCTTTCCCGACCCCATGGCCGGGTGATAATATTTGGCAAATCCCCATACTTTAATATAACCCGCAAGGCGGGAGGTGGAGGAGGTTGTTTGTGCAGCAGCCATGTGCATGCACAGTACTGCTAAGAAGGAGAGGAGTGGTTTCATTGGGTGCGAAGATAGGAAGCGGGGGGTAAAAATTATGGATGCTTGCAACCATACCACAAAAATCATCTGATCAGCAAAGGTTACATTTATTCAAAGTATCAAAGAATAGACAACATTAATTGGGTTATAAGGCAATTCAAAAATGCTGACGAATGAGCGGCAGTTAGCTAAAGGTTTTGCAATAGGGTGGCTGATGAACAAATGCTCAACTTCCATATTTCTATTTAACTTAGTACAAAACCCAACTGACCTTTCGCAATTGCCACACAGCATCGCAACGCCACCGGACGTTAGCGGCAATGTGAAAAGACACACCTTAAAAATTTAAAGTGACGAAAAAGCTATTACAAAATTTATTTCTGACTTTCCTGGTTTCGCTTTTGCTGACAGGGCTTTTTTATTCAATATGGTTCAGTTCTAAACAAAGAGGTTTTTAGGAAGGCCAGGCAATGACGATTTTGTTTGCAGTTGGAGATCTGTTTCTAAACATAATTTTGACCCTTGCTTCTTTACCGGGTACTGGCGGACTGTTTATTGTCAGTAAATTTAAGCGAATGAAAAAATAATTTTCCACCATAGGCAATAGCTGCCCATTATGCTTTATCTCTCAAACCTTTAAATAATCAAAGCTTGAAAAAAATAATACTGATTATAACACTTTCTTTTTCCGGGATAGTTGCGTTTGGACAAACTCAATTAGAAATGAACTCTGAAGCTTTTGCGGCATATCAAAAAGCCGATTCTGAAATGATCATGGTGTACAAAAAGGTATTGAAAAAGTTAACTGATACAAAGCAGAAGCAAGCGTTGATACAAACCCAAAGAAATTGGATAAAATATAAAGAAGCACATTGTAAGGCTATTGCAGATCTATATGAAGGAGGTTCAATGCGGGGAATGATTTACAGCGATTGCCTGAAAACGTAGACCAATGAAAGGAAGAGAAATCTGGAAGTTTATTTCGAGAATAACTAAAAGTTGAGGTCGGTGACCGAATATCTATCAGCAGCTGTACCACTACTATGCGATACCGGGCTTAACTAAATTCTGTTTGGATGTTAGTAGTTAACTTAATCATTAGTTTTAACTTAAAAAAAATAAAATCAATATTTGTATGCTTAATGATATTTTCTTTTAGTAATTCTTTTTCGCAGAAGATCGAAGGAACTTATAGATATGAACCTGTTTCTAAAAAAGGGGCGTTTGAAATAGAGATTAAAAATGATTCAACATATATCTTAAAATCGAATACCGACCCTAAGATATATCAAGGAAAAGTGACGAGGAAAAGCCGAAAATTCTATGCGCTGATTCAATATGATAGTGTCGCAAAAAGCTATGTCGAAAATATTGTGAAAATCACCCGGACAAGAATGTTTTATTATGGTTACAAACAGATCGGGCCAGGAGAATTTAGTAAAAAACCAATTAAAGCATTGGAACTCAAAAAAGTTGAATTCTATTAATAAATATTATAACACCAATAATTTTATGACAAAAGAAATCTGGGAGGAAGTCATTAGAGATGGTGCCTATGCGCATGAGTTAGATTGGTATGCAATAGACAACAAAGGCCACATAGGAATGTTTTCGGCAATAATGAATGCACCCATTCCAGCCAAAGTGAAACAATCTTATGATAATTATATCGGGTTAAAACAGCTGATCAATTCATTACCAAAATCAACCTCTTTTGTTTTGACAACGGCTGACCCCCGTAATGTTTCCCACTGGACCTCTTATGCAGAAAAAGGATTGTTCGCTTTTGACTTCGAGGACGTACACAGGCTGACTGCAAAAAACCAATATGACCTGATTGCACGGCCGGTACTACCGTTGAATTTCGGTGACGTGAATATTCCTGCAAAACTGTTGGATGCGTTAGTAAAACTAGATTGCGACTTTTTAAATGGGGACCTGAAAAGTGAAATTATAGAATGAAGAATGTTACAAAATGTCAGCTTTGCGGCAAACCGGGGCCGGAGAAGTTAGTATCAGCCAATTGCAAAGCCGGGCATTGGTTCGGCACTTAACAAACATCTCCGGCCCGGCAACGTTATGCGGCATTCTAAAATGACATGTCAATAAAAAATGAATAGAAATAATTGGACTGATAACGCAATTTTACCCTGCACACTATGAACATAGATGATCATTCATTTCACGACTCACTAATTTTGGGAGTTACCGAAAATACGCAAGACCATTATCTTGACTTCGTGTTAGATTTTCCCACAAATTGGGAAGACAATATATTTGAACAAAGAGTGTTGAGATTTACCGACGTTACATTTTATGGTATTGACGAAATACCATTTTTTGGACAACCTGCAATTTCGGAGATTATCAATATGGGACAGGTAACTAAAAGCTGGGGAACAAAACGAAATCGTATTGAAGCCACAAAGACAAAAATAGAAATTCAAACAAATGCAGGAACTAGAATAATTGAGTTTGGGGAGTGCTTCTTTATGGAAAAACCCGATATCGACAAAAATCTTCATGATGACAGATAAAACGATCAGGAACATAGCGATCATTACTATGGCGACCACACTTTTTGGAATGCTTGAAGCCTATCCGGTTGTATTCACTCTTTAAAAATCTTATGATAGCAAAAACAAGCAAAACAGGAGTCTTAATACTCGCTATTGTAGCCGGGGGCCTGATTTATCTGAACTCCAATGAAAACGATGACGGGATCGGCTTCATGCTTTTTATTTTGTTGTTAGTTGCAGGATTGATCATACCCATTGTCATCCTGCTATCCGATATGGTAAAGGTCAGCACCACAAAATCGATCCGGAGTTTTGTACCTACAGCTATTGTAGTAATAATAATCAGCAGTACTCTATATACATTAAACCATATGAATAAACCAGGCGACATACCTGTCCTTATTCAGGCGGGATATAGTCCGGGCGTTGGGGGATCTGGCCTGGTATTACGCACAGACAACACCTACGAGTTTTTTAGCGGTGCATTAATAAGTTCACACAGCACTCATGGAACTTATACCATAAAAGACAGTTTCATTTTTCTCGACCGGGCAAATATTGACAAACTTCTGATTTCTGATAAACTATTAATAAAGAGCGATGCTAAGATCATCTATCAGATAGATTCCAGCGGAAACCGGATAGAACATTCAACACCATTTTTTATTAACAAAGACATCCGGAAGAATTAGGGTTATGCCCTTTCCCCAGGCAATGCAAGTGATAAAGTTTAAACTTACATATTACCCGTTTTAGGTATGGATGACTACAATAATTGTTGCTCCGCTTTTGCAGTCTATTTTAAGAAAAAGAAAGGTTGTATGCCGGTAAATGCCCCCCTCATTTCAAAAAATGCTGTGCCACATAATATCCCCCGCCAATCACAATCAGTGGCATGGCTATAGCCATCAATGCTACCGTCCAGCTGAAGACGCCGAAGTAAGTGAGTACTTTGGCCGATGATGGGTTGTTCATGTCGTACACTATGGTAGTTTCGTCTCCTACCTCCCAGCTGGATGGTGCCGTGGAAAAGGGGTACCGAAAAGTGACTTCCCTGTTCGCGTTTGTTTTAAACCGGAAGATGGGGGTATAGCTGGTACCGTCTGAGTCCGTTTTTTCAATCAGTTCAACTACCGTTGCTGTAGTTCTTTCGTTATTTTAATGAAAGCCAGCGATCCTTTAAAAAGGTAAAGCGAAATGCCCAGCAGGATGATGCCGATGGTTAGTGAGATCGGGTACAGCATGGTTGATAACAGTTTATTTTACAACAAATGATATACAATGTAGGCTTTGCGCAGCGCAAATCAAAATGGCTGCCTGGCCGCCAGGTACGATTGAATGAAGGCGGTGTACTTCTCTATATTATCGGCGTAAAACCCGCGGAATACTTTTACGATCTTATTGTTCTTGTTGGTAAATACAATATGCGGTATGGAGGTAAACCCAAACTGTGCCCGCGTTTTGGCCAGGCTGGCAGCAGGCACCCGCAATTGGCCCCAGGGCATTTTCTCTTCCTGCATCGCTGTTTTCCAGGCTGCAGGATCCTCATCGATGGAAACGTTGATCATGGTAAGTTTTGATGGATCGGCGCTGTGGTAGATCTCTTTCAGTTGTGGTATTTCCTGGCGGCAGGGGCCACACCAGCTGGCCCAGAAGATGATCATTTTCAGGGGGCTGTTGTTGTTTTCAAACAGGTTGACAGGTTGCAGATGATCATTTTCAAAAATAATGGCGGCAGGCAGTTGCCCGTCTTCGGGAATATTACCGGCAAAGTCTGTTATGAGTTTCGCCATTGGTGAGGCTGCTACCTTGTTGTTGAAGAGGCTGATAAACCGGGTGAGTTCTTTTGGGGAGTAAAAAGATTTCCAGTTGTTTATTTCCGAAAGGAGGTAGTAAGAAGAGGGATGGTCTTTAATGAGTTCATCCACCCTTTGGGCGTTTTTAGAGAGCACCACTTTGATGGCTTTTTCTTCAAAGAACAGATCGTTCTCCGGGGTTGGTTTAATGTGCAACCGCTGAAACCTGGAGTTGAAATCGCCGGAGATCTCCAGCGAGTCGTAACTGAGCATGAAGCTGCCATTACCAAAAGTATCTTTCGCGGTAGTTCTGCGGTAGTTGATGAGGTGCAGGGAATGCTGTTTGTTGGTTTGATCAAAATAATAAATGCTGGCCTGGAACGGGGTTTGAAAAGCCGAAGTATCCAGGGCAAAATCAAACACACCGTTTTCTACCGTGGCAGAGTCCAGCAGCTTTTGCCAGTAGTGGGCATCGGTGAGGTATACTTTTTTGAAAGGGAAATTCCGGATGTTGCCATGAATTTTCATTTGCCGCTCGGCGGGTGTGGTGGTACACGAAAAGAGACATACAATGGCCAGGAGGCAAAAGAACAGGCAGGGTTTGGCGGGCATAAGGTTGATTTATACAATGCGGGTAAATGCTACAATATAGAGAACAATTGGAAAAATTTTGCCGGCGGCACCTGGTTAAACACAGGAGTTAACAAAATATTATTCATCTTTATTTATCAATATAAAATTATGAGACCCTTTCTGCTGCTGGTATGTTTATCTTTTTCGCTGGCCTTAACAGCCCAGACAAAACAAAAAGCCGAAGCCGCATTTGTGGCCGAACTCAATGATATCATCCGGCACTCCACCCAACAGCACTGGGCTTTTGAAGGAGAAAAGATGACGGTAGATACTGCCTATGCTATCAGCAAAGCAGGAATATTATCGGTAACCATCAGCTATCGCAAAGAAGACGGTGCGGTAACCATTACCCGTACAGAAGCGCCGGTAAACAAGATCCGCCGGGTGGCCTACGACCTTTACCTGATACTTGAATTTGATGGGAAGGAAGTAAGTACGTATACGGCCAATAATGGCAGCACCGTGCTGAGGGCCACCGAAAAGACAGACTATTTTCATATCGGGGCGCCCTTACCGGAAGATATGAGCAGGCAGGCAAGGCTGCAAAAGTTGCTGGATGAAGTACAGAAGTATTACAGAAAGTAAAGCAGGTTGATAAGGTCCCCCCAACCAAACAGCATCATTTCCTCATCACCCTGTTTTCCACGGCATGTTCCCTGGTGAGGCCTATCTCATCGGCATATACTGTTTTTTTCGCCACCCAATGATGCGATATATTTCCATCGGCATCTATAAACCCTTTTTTCGACTCCGCCCTCACCGGAATTTCAATGTCTACCTTATCCTTGCCGGTGGGGTTGTGGGTAATGGCCGTTACCACGCAGGGGTAAGTATCGTTGTTTACATAACACACAAAATATTCGCCGCCCACTACCAGTTCGGGAGCAGTACGTTTGTTGTAATGAAGGGGCTTTATGTCGCCCTTTACTTTTTCTCTGCCAATAACGCTGTGTATCATGTCGGCAAGGTAAGGACAATCTATGATGTATGATGTAAGATCTATGATCTGGGTTTCTCACGACTGGAGAGGAGTTACTGAGATAACAGCATACTTCAAGAAATGTATGATCTATGATGTAAGATCTATGATCTGGGTTTGTCACGACTGGAAAGGAGTTACTGAGATAATAACATACTTCAAAGCGGAAGAAATGTATAATGTAAGATCTATGATCTGGGTTTGTCACGATTGGAAAGGAGTTACTGAGATAACAACATACTTCAAACCAAAAGAGATCATAGATCATACATCATAGATCATACATCTTAATCTGGCATACTTTAGGATACATATTGATTTCACGTTAAACATCTCATTATGACCAATCCACAACAGCACCCCCAGCCACCAGCCCCGGGCACCGGCCCCGGAAAAAGCGGTAAAGAAAATGCGGATATGGACAGGGATACTACCGCCGATGCCGAAGTAGACGGCGACCTGGCAAAGGGCGAACCCAACCCCGGCGAGCCGGCACCTGCCAGCGATGGTACAGGCAAAGACAAAGAAGAGGATGCAGGCAGGTAGCACAGCTTTTGCGGCCTTTACAAGTGCGGGGCGATAGCGTTAGGATTACAACTGGCTAATGCCCTGAACTGCCCGTTGATAATCCCTTCAGCCGGTTCTTAAACCCTTCCTGCAACGATTGGTACCGCTTCGTATCGTATCTTTCTTTTTGCTTGGCCAGTACTTCCAGGCCTTTTTTATAAGCAGCTTCGGCGCCGGTTTTATCACCGCCATCCTGCATTATTTCGCCCATGCTGTCGTATAGGTTGATGTTGTCGGGGTGCAGGGTAGTGCCCCATTTCAGCAGCGCTATCGCTGCTGCTTTTTGGTTGCTGTAAAAACAGTTATAAGCCATCGTGTTCACCTGGTCTGCCAGCGGCAGGGCGATGCCCGCCCACGCGGTTACAGGTTTATAATACGCCTTTACCTGTTCGATAAATACAGCCTGTGTATCTTTAAAAAATGACATCATTGTTTCGTAAGGCAGGTTGAGCTGGCTGTCGAGCGCTACGAGGCCTTTAAAAAAACCTTCCATGGGTGTAGTGCCATGGCTATGATTATCCATGTTTTTGTATTCCCAACGCAGTCCTGGTATATTTTTTTGTACGAGCAGGCTGTCTATTTTACCTGCGCCGATTTTAAAATTGTCTTCGTAATTATCGCCGTTGCCATGCGCCAGGTAAAAGAACTTATGGTCCATTTTTTCTTTTGTGGCCAGGCTGTCGAATTTATGCACGAGCTGCAAATTATCAAACTGGTAATTGGGGCTGATGGATATCGCGGCATTGAACAATTTTGGATCGTTGAGCATACAGAAAGTAACAAAAGTACCCCCCAGCGAATGGCCCAGCCCGATGTTATACGGAATGGTACGGTATTTTTTCGCGATGAGCGGCATCACTTCGCTGCCCAGGTGCTGCGCCAGTAATGGAGCGCCGCCACTCTTTTGAAAATATTTCACGCCTGCGGCAGTCTGCGGCGCGGGCGTAAATTCGTACTGCCGGTTGGTAGAGGCAATGCCCACCACTATGAGCGGTTGAATATATCCCTGTGCCGAAAGGTACCGCACCGTAGCCGTATAAAAATTAAAAAAATCTTCCGACTGTGCATCGAATAAATAGGCCACCATGTACCGGTTATCCGGCTTATCGTAATACTCATCCGGCAAGGCTATCTTTATTTTCCTTTCTTCATTAAATACTTTCGAGGCAATGGAGATGGTATCTACCCGCTGGCCGGTTGCCAGGTTGGAAACAAAGAGGAGTGCCAATAATAATCTGAACATACGTTACTTTTTTTACAAAGTAAAAGCTATGGAAGATCCTGAAATTGTAAATTTCAGCCAAATTTAATAATACTGGAAAAAAAGTCCGGCTTCCGGGTGTGTGGTTATTTTTTTGAAGAAGGTTCCCGGGTTGAGGCCGGTGATCTCCTTGTACACATTGATAAAATACGCCTGGTCGTAAAAATTGCTTTCATACCCCAGGGCGGTCAATGAAGTGAAGCGTTCGTTCAACACTTTATTATTCATCGAGTGGCGAAATCGGGCGATCTTCCGGAAGCCTGCGGGCGTAATGCCTATCAGCGATTTGAAATGCCGGTCGAATGTGCGGCCGCTCCAGCCAAGCCCCGCGGTAATATCGGTAATGGGTTTCTCTTCATTGAAATCGGCCAGTTGCTGCACGGCTTTGCTGAAGGCCGCAAAGTTTTTTACCGGTGCAAAGATGCCAAGTAGGAAGTTCTCTAAAATATCTATCCTGTTGTTGTTATCATCAGTAGCATAAAAAGAGGTGATGAATTCTTCGAAGCCTTCCTCATCTTCCCATTCGGTAAATAGTTGGGAGCTTTTGGTGGATACATCACTAAACGGTTTTTTAATAAAATGATTCAGCCCGAGCGGTTTAAAAAGGATGGTGATCTTATCCAGCTCACCTGCAAGTTCCACAGCCAGGGGCTTTTTGCGCATGCCCTGTAGTATCAGCGGGTAGTTATGGGCTGCAGATCCTTTTACGGCAATATGATGATCGCCCATGTGAACATCTACATTTTTGTGAATGTTCAGCGGCGTTATCATGGAAGGGAATACGTAATAGCGGCTGCTGAAAGCTGCATCCGTAGTTTTTAAAAAATAATAGCGGTCGATGAACGGCTGCAATAATTTGCTTTGCGGAAAGTAGGTAATGATATCCACGTGTGGGGTAATTAGGTTAACTGCAGTATAAAGTTAGTGATTATGAGGATGGTAATTTCCTATTCCAATATCCTTCCTACTTACGGTAACCCAAAACACAGCCGTGCTACTTTTTTAAGTTAGAGGGTTAATATTTGCAGGTATCAAGAGGAATTGTTAGTATTGTTATACCGTAACCTTATGTCTTCCACTTAGCTGCAATTTATTTTCAATAACACATGGTTGGTATTTGCGAAACTATTGATGGTTTTGCTGTATTTTTTGAGTATGCCTCCTTGACACAGCTTTCAGAAAAAATACACGCAAGTTGGTAAAGATGTAAATTTTGTAAATAGGAAATTTGACTGAAGCCTATTCTAAACATTTTGATAAACGATACGTAAAATGAAAAATTCAAAAGAAAGTTTTAGAAAATTTGTTAGTTATTTAAACAATACAGATCAAGATGGGGGGTATTGGCTACCTAATATACAACGTCCTTTTGTTTGGAAAGAAGATCAAATCGAGAGACTTTTCGATAGTATTTTGAGAGAATATCCGATCGGAACACTTTTAGTTTGGAAAACAAAAAGCAAAATCAGGCGTAGAAAATTTATAGATAATTATAAGCTTGATATTAAATTAACTGATTTCTATATACCGGAGGATGAAAAACAAAAAATGCTTGTACTTGATGGGCAGCAAAGACTTCAATCATTGTATATTGGGCTACTTGGAAGCTACGAAAAAAAGGAACTTTGTTTAAACATTTTAAGTGGTGAATTAGTTGCCCCAGAAGATATTCGGTATAAATTTAAATTTATTGCCGATCAAGATATTAAAGCTCCCTGGTTTAAACTAAAAGACATTGTATTTAGCAATAAAGAATATGATGAGACCGCTGAATTACTAAAGTCAAAATTTGACACCCCTCTCACAGAATTAGAAAACAAAAAAATAATTAGGATTGTCGCAAAATTGACTCGCATTTTTGGTACAGAGGAAAATTTAGTTTACCAGGTAGTAGATAGCGTTGACAATTCAGATCTTTATACCGAAGAGGATATCGTTGAAATTTTTATTAGGGCAAATTCTGGGGGAACTCCACTGGGAAAATCCGACTTGTTATTCTCACTACTAACTTCATCGTGGGAAGAGGCTGACGAAAAAATGGAGGATTTGTTGGAAGATCTCAACAAAACAGGATATTCGTTCAATCGGGATTTTGTTCTAAAAACTTGCCTATCTGTTTTTGGTAAAGGGGCTGCTTATAAAGTAGAAAAATTTAGAGATATTAAAACCCGACAAAGTATAATTGATAATTGGACAAATATTGCAGATGCAATTCGAGACGTAAAAGATTTTATTTATGGAAAGACATTCATAAAGACCGATGCAACATTACCATCTTATTTAGTTTTGATTCCTTTAATATACTTTAGATATCATTATAAAGATAAATGGAACAAAGCGATAAATATTCAACACTATTTATTAAGGACACTTTTAGCCAGTGCCTTTAGTGGTAGCCCTGATGTATTAATTGATAAATGCACAAATAAAATTAACGAGATCAATGGGTTTGACCTAAATGAAATTTTTGGGGTTATAAGGGAAGCCGGAAGAAATCTTGAGATTTCAAAAAACACCATTTTCCAGACTTATTATGGGTCAAAGGAAATTCATCTTCTTTTTAATTTGTGGTATAATTTTAATTATCAACCTTCCTATTCACAAAACAAACCTCAAGTCGATCACATTTTTCCTCAAAGCCAGTTAAAAAAAATCAAAGATGAGAATCCAAGTACAGGAAGATTTGATTTACTTAAATATAAATGGTGGGATAGAGATCAGATCGGGAATTGTATGTTGTTAACTGCTCAAGAAAATGGAGCAAGCGGAAAGACAGATATCTTGCCCGAAGTTTGGTTTTCTGATAAATCAAACACTTATCTTGATTTACATCTGATACCCAAAAATAAAGAGTTATGGAAGGTTGAGAACTTTGAGTTATTTGTTGAAGAACGAAAAAAACTTATTGAGCAAAAATTTGCAAGTATATTAATAAAACTCTGATGGTTTCCGGCGCTATCATCACTAGTATCAATATGATTTTATAACAACTCAAACCCTGCCCATGTCAATTCCAAAATTAGATCCGTTAAAACTCCCTCCCCAAACCGGTGTACTCACCACTGCCGATGCAAAGCAACGCATGGTCAACTTTAAAAAACTGATGCTCAATTTTTATAAAGATGAAAGCGGTAAGATACCCCGGGGAACGTTTATCCCGCTGGACGATCTGTCGCAGATCGTGAGCATGGCCAAAACCATCACCAGCATTACCGAGGCGGGTACAACCCTGGTACAGCCGATCAACATCGTGGGTGTACGGGCTTATTTTACCTTTCCGCTTCCCGAACTGGAAGTGCTGGGCCCCGGCAATAAAATTGACGCGGAAGATTACCCGGTAGACCTGATACTCGTGCCGGTATACCAGCATCAGAAAGACACCAGCGTACCCGGCGTATGGGATAAGAACGAACTTACCTACGACCTGGTGGCACCCGTTACAGCTAAAACAAAATCCACCGAAATCGTTGACGAGAAATCTTCCATCTACGATATCACCCAGCCCTGCCCCAAACTATGCGATACGGATAAAACACTTTACTGATACCGCAAGGCTATGAAACCTGAATACATTTTCATGAATGTGGCCGCTCCCGCATGTATCTTATTGCCGGTGGCGATGGGGGCAGTGCGGTACCCGGCCCTTCCAAAAGAAGCCAGGGTACTGCTGTGGTACCTGCTGGCAAATGCGGTCATCAGCATCGCATCATCGGCGCTGGCCTTTTATCATCTTCCCAACACGCCGCTGTACCACGCCGGCACGGTAGTAGAAACGATGCTCATGCTGTATTTTTTTTATGAGCTCTTCCGGCAGAAGATTTTTGCAACATATATCCTGTGGGGTATCATATTGTTCCCGGTTGCAGGGCTGATCAACAGCCTGTTTTTTCAGCCCATACTCACCTTTAATTCCTATACACTTTCGCTGCAATCGTTGCTGATCATACTTTGTTGCTTTTTATACTGGTGGCATAAGGACGAGGATATACAGCATACCTGGCCGGAAATACCGCTCAACTGGTTCGTGAGCGGGCTGCTGTTGTATTTCTCCAGTTCGTTTTTATTGTTCACATTTTCCAATATGGCGCTCGAATATGTGTCTGTAAAAAACTTCATCCTCATCTGGAACATTCATGCGGCATTAAGCATACTGATGTTTATTTTTATCAGCATCGGTTTCAGTAAATATAAAAAATGAACGACAGCTTTTATCTCCTCATCGTTATCAGCGTAGCCGGTATCGGTATGATCATCACCGGTTTCATATTGCTGCAGGTACGCCACCAGAATAAGTTGCTGCAAAAGCAAAAACAGCTAGCCGCTGCGGAAATACTGCATCAGAAAACATTGTTGCAGGCAGTCATCACTTCGCAGGAAACGGAACGCAACCGTATTGGCAGCGACCTGCATGATGAAGTAGGGGCCGTTTTATCATCACTGCGTATGCTCATTGAAAAACATGCAGCTGCGGAAACTTCCGAAGCAGCAGGGATTTTTACCCGGCAATCTAAAAATATGATCGACCAGGTGATAAAAAATGTACGGCAGATAGCACACAACCTTTCGCCGCATATCAGCGGCAATTTCGGGTTTCACGATGCCGTGCATGAACTGTGTGATACAGTGAACCGTACCGGCGCTATCAGCGTTTCGCTTGATTTTTCAGAAAAAAATATACCGCACCGCATGGGTAACAACACGGCTATGGCGCTGTACCGTGTGCTGGCCGAACTCATTAACAATACCATCAGGCATGCCAGAGCCGGCAGCATCCACATCGGCGTGGTGGCTGCCGGTGAGGGCATGCAGATCAGCTATCGCGATGATGGTACCGGGTTTGAATACGGCACCTCTGCCAGCGGCATGGGCATCAAGAATATCGAAAGCCGGCTCAACATGATTGGCGCCAGCTGGGCCATCCCCCCGGGAAATGCCAGGGGGTTTGCCATCAGCTTATCAGTCCCTTCTGTTGATACTGACACCGATGGCAACGTGCTGGTTATCGCCTGACCTCGATGCTTCCCGGGCTTTTACGTCCAGGTTTGTCCAGTCGCCCGTTTTTACCGCCCAGTCGAGGTCCCATTTGGAAACACCCCCGCCCATGAACAGGATGTCATTTTTAAAGTTTATTTCCAGCTTCAACAGTGGCTCATAAGTTGATCGGTTGAAATCGCCGATCCACAGTGTTGGCACATCGGCATTATTGCCCGTTAATACCAGGAACCTTTCCACCGCATGTGCGAGCGCCTCTGTAGCATATTTTTTGTTGCCCGATTTCAAATGAAAGAACACCACCCGTATGTTCACCTGCGGTACCTGGAAGGTTACAAACGGCCGCACTTCCTGTACCGCTTCATCCAGGTCCCTGGCAGCGGTGATGAGCCGGCCTTCGTTTTCGCGGGTGCTCACGGTCATGGCGGGTTTGGTATGGCTCTGGTAATTGGTAATAAAACCTTCTTTTTCTACCGAACCTTCCGCCAGGCAGATGATGTCAAAATTTTTGTACGGGATGGCGCCCCAGTTGCCGCCGCCGCCTTGGTTCATATATAAAATATTCATGGCTGTTTTTTTTAATTAAGGTGAATAATGAGCAGTTAAAAATTTCCGGTGCCCGGATCCATACTAAAGCAGCTACCCAAAAGTGCAGTTAGTCACTTCATTGTGGAGGTAATTGTCGCAAGTGTTCCAGGTCAATAATTGTTTGCATTAGTTCATTTGCTGCCGGCATACTTTGCTTTTACGGCATCTATTTCGGTCTGGTAAGCGGCTATATTGGCAGTGATCATATTTATCATTCCAAGCAGGATAGCCGCGTTCTGCGCAAAGCTTCCGCCGGCAATAGCGGCATTATATTTTTGCTGAAGGGTAGCCTGCGTTGTTTTCAGCTGGCCGATAAGCTGCTGGTGCTGTGCTATAAATTCCATATCCTGCTGCTCCTGCGCTTCTTTAAAGGAATAGATCAGCTCATAATTAAAATAGATAAGCATAAGCGCTTCGCTTTTGCCAAAAGTTTGCACATCCACTCTTTGGGTGCAGGCAAAAATATGGAGGGTAAGGCCAGGCGTCAGCGATTGGCGAACGGTAGCGGTTTTATAGCCGGTGTCGTCGTTGCTGGCAAACATACTAAGTATGCCGGCCACGCTGGCGAGGGCAGCCTGTGTGGCAAGCTCTTCAAGCCCGGCAAAAGCGGGTGCTGCTGCCGCCCGGCCCTTTGCATCCACGGTAGCGCCCTGCGGCACGTTACCATCTCCAAAAATACCGGCCGCAATGGCTTTCACCATAGCGGTAATGATATCGGCGGCAGATTCGTTTGAAAACTGCAGGTTGGTAAACTGTCCCACACTCATCGGCTGCCTGTCCCACCCGTTGGAGCTGTAAAAGTTATCGGTGCCTGCGTCAAATGTGGCCAGGTCGGTGCCTGCTTTGGCAAGCAGGGCGGTTTTTGCCTGTGTAAGAAATGTGTTGAACTGCCCGTTCTGGCGGAGCAGCTGTGCTACAGAAGCTGTTTGTCCCATGACATAAATTTTTTAAGGATGAATAAATAAACCAGCAAAAAAAAGCTACGCGGCCCGCACAGGCAGCACCGGGTTGTGCAGCAGCGAAGCCGCGTAGCATGGATGGGTTTAGCTTTTAGCCGGGTATTTTGCAGTAACCGTATCTATTTCCGTCCGGTATTCTTCAATACCGGAAGTGATCTGGTCGAGCGTAGATTTCAGGTTGTTGATCTTCAGTGTGGCGGCAGTGGAGCCATCACTGTCTGCAAGGGCCGTATCGTATTTATCCTGCACAGAAAGCTGGGTAGCAGAAAGCTTGGCTATCAGCTGTTCGTGCTGCTGCATATATTTTACATCCCCCTGGGTTTTTCCTTCCTGGAAGGAATAGATGAGTTTGTACGAAAAAAACGATTCGATGATAGAGTTGTTGTTGAAGAAACCTTTTTGCTGAAAGCTGGCGTCGAAGGCAAACAGGTGCAGCGTAAGGCCCGGGGCCAGCGACTGGCGCACGATGTTGTTGCTGTAAGAGGAAGTTGTTTTGGTGGTAAAGAGGCTCAGGATATCGGTAATGATTGATACCGCGGCTTTGGCTGCCAGGCCTTCAAAACCCAGCATGGCCGTTGCTACGTCGGGGAGGGGCGTCATATTGGTACCGGCCGGTACATCCGATCCTGCCGGTGTAGACGGATCTGCAGATTGACCGAGGATACCCACGGCAATGGCGTTCACCATTTTGGCCACGTTGTCCAGCGAAAATTCATCTACCTGCTGGTAGTTCTTATTGAGGCCATTGCCCAGTTCCTGCTGGTCCCAGTTGTTTTTGGTGTAAAAGCTATCAGTACCTGCGGTAAAGGCCGCAAGGTCGTTGGCTGCCGATGTCATCAGGTTGGCGGTGCACTGATCGAGGTAGGCGCTGAATTCGGTGTTTTGCGCTTTAAGATCTTTGATAGAGGCTGACTGTCCCATTGTTGTAAGTTTTAAAGTTTAAATATTGTTTTTGACAGATCAAAACAACAACAACCCAAAATTTTACAACAGCGCTATTATACTGGTTGTGAAAACAGGCTTTTTTACCTGGAAGGTTTCCCGCAGATGATTGCAGATGGATAACACGCACATATCCGCTGATAACCCTGCGTGTATTTATCTGCGATCATCTGCGGGAGAAAAAACATCATATATCCACTTCAAATAACCCATACCGTATGGCAAATACTACCAGCCCGGCGGTATTCTTGCAGCCCGTTTTCATCAATAAATTATTGCGGTGGCCATCTACCGTGCGTACGCTGATAAACAATTGCGCCGCAATTTCTGCATTGGTAAATTCTTTGCAAATGAGTTGTAATACCTCTTCTTCTCTTTCCGTTAGCTCAAAGGGGATATTATTAACGGTACGAAGGGTTTGATTTTTATAGGTGGCCGCTTTGCGCATGGCCTGCATGGTATTGAAATTAAAATAAAAGCCCGATCGCATAGTGGTGTTGATGGCGGCGATCAGTTCCTGTTTGTCGCAGTTCTTGGCCAGGTAGCCGCAGGCTCCGGCTTCTATCATACGGTATACCAGCCGTTCCTGCTCATACATCGATACCACGATGACCCTGATGGCCGGATATGTTTTTTGAAGAAGCGCATTCAATTCCATGCCGTTGGTATCGGGCAGTTTCATATCCATCAGCAGTATGTCGGGCAATGCAGGGCCTGCTGCCAGTTGCTCCAGGAGCTGCCGGCCGGTTTCGGCATTCTGCAACAATCGAAAACCCGGCACAGTACCAATGAGGGCTGCCAGCCCCTCGCGGAATAACTGCTGATCGTCTACTATGGCTATGCCCGTTGTTTCCATACCTGCTATTGAGTGCCCGCCGCCGGTGCATGTGAGCGAAGGGTTTGTCAAACCTAAAGGTTATTGATTTAAATAGCAAATGTATAAAGCGGGATATTTGCCTTTGGCAATTTTCTTTACGTATACATGCGCCACAGCAACGATCCTTCCTGTTAAATTTCCTTCCCGCAATGCGGACAGCAGTTCTTTTCTTTTCGCAGTTTTTTAAACTCATCGGAGAAGCCGGAGGCCAATATGCCCGCCGGCAACGCAAACATGCCGATGCCCAGTATAGAGATGCACGCGGTTAAAAATTTGCCTAACCCGGTGATCGGGTATTCGTCGCCGTAACCCACGGTAGTGAGGGTGGCCACGCTCCACCACATCGTTTCGGGGATGCTCGAAAATTTTTCGGGTTGTGCATCGTGCTCGGCGTAATACATCACGCAGGAGGCAATCACTATAAGGAACAGCGTGATCACAAAACTCAGTACCAGCTCTTCTTTTTTTGATTTAAACACATTGCTGATCACCCGCGAAGCATTGAGGTAACGGCCCAGCTTAAAGAACCTGAAAAAACGAAGCAGCCGCAGGCTTCTTACAAACCGCAGATCGCCCGGGCCCATTAATGGAAGATAAAAGGGCAGGATAGCCAGCAGGTCGATGATGGCGCCCGGTGACAGCATGTATTTTAACCGGCCTTTTACCGGATGTTTATATTTTTCTATACAAGTGCAGCACCATATGCGTAAGAGATATTCAATAGAAAAAAAGCCGACAGAAAATAATTCGATGATATAAAACACCTGCCGGTACGGCGTGTAAATGCTTTGTACCGTTTCGAGGATAACGGCGATGGTGTTGAGTAAAATAAGCCCTACGATAAAACTATTGATGGCTTTGTCGGCGGTGGTGCCGCCATCGGCGGGGTCGAGTAATAGATAGATCTGGCGTTTGTATTTGCGGTACATGATATATAGGATTGAGATATATTATTTATTGCTTCTTTTTTTGCACCAGCTGCAGAGTGTTCTTTTGTTACCCTTGATGGCTTCTTTTAAAGTGACGGAATACACACGGGTGGTACACTTGTTGAAGCCCTGGCAATCTTTATAAAGATGATATTTGTACGACCACGATCCCATACATAAATACACCTCGCCGGAAGTGGGCGGAGGGTTAGTAAGGCAGGCAGCCTGCAGGGCGAAAAGTAAAATGGGTAAAAATTTCATATGGGCATTTTTTAGCAGGGTCTGTCATTGCAGTAATCGTTGGGTACCCCGATGATCTTTTTTTAATCTGGGTGGCTTTTTTAATGCGGACCGGCTGGCGGGACGCCACGCCGGGGCGTTGTGATGGAGGAGCGTAGTGCATCAACCACGGCGAATAAATAACAATATTAAGAACTGACCGGTCCACCGAACTTCCCGCTTCGAAAGCCGCGGCGTGGCGTCCCCGCCTGCCGCGATAATCTATGGGCGCCGGTGTCTTACTAAAACATACGTCATCATCTAACTCAACTAAAATACTTCGAACGCCGTGGCGTGGCGTCCCCGCCTGCCGCGATAATCTATGGGCGCCGGTGTCTTACTAAAACATACGTCATCATCTAACTCAACTAAAATACTTCGAACGCCGTGGCGTGGCGTCCCCGCCTGCCACGATCCTCTGTTTTTAAATTTCGGCGGCTTTTTTAATGCTCACCGGCTGGCGGGGACGCCACGCCGGGGCGTTGTGATGGAGGAGCGTAGTGCATCAACCGCGGCGAATAAATAACAATATTAAGAACTGACCGGTCCACCGAACTTTCCGCTTCGAACGCCGCGGCGTGGCGTTGTGATGGAGGAGCGTAGTGTATCAACCACAGCGAATAAATAACAATATTAAGAACTGACCGGTCCACCGAACTTTCCGCTTCGAACGCCGCGGCGTGGCGTTGCGCGATCTGGCCGCGTTGTGCGATCGATCATTGGCCCGATCCGTTGATCAATTCCTCCGGCAGGTGCTTCTTCGTTTTCAGGCCCAGGTCCTTCAGCTTGGTAGCCTGCAACACCAGGTTATCATTTCCGCTGGTCAGCTGCTTGTAAGCATCGCCGTATTTGCTTTGGGCTTTATCCAAATGGGCGCCTACATCTTCCAGGTTGGCTACAAAGCCTACAAACTTATCGTACAGTTTAGCGCCACGTTCTGCAATCTCGTTGGCGTTGAGGTTTTGATATTCGCGTTTCCAGAGGTCGGCTATCAGCTTCAGCGAAGTGATGAGGTTGGTGGGGCTCAAGAGCAGGATGCGTTTGTCGTAGGCATAGTTCCACAGGTCCGGGTCTGCCTGCAGGGCGGCAATGTAGGCCGGCTCGCTGGGCACAAACAGCATCACAAAATCGAGGCTTTTGTTGTAGTCGTCGTAGCCTTTGGCGCTGAGCGTGCAGATATGCCTTTTGATGGAGCCCACGTGCTCGGCCAGTTCGCTCAGGCGGGTAGCTTCGTCGGGAGCATCCACGCAGCGGGCAAAAGCGTTGAGCGATACTTTGGAGTCGATGATCACGTGTCGGTTGTCGGGGTATTTGATGATGGCATCGGGGCGCATCTTTTTATCTTCGGAGTGGGAGCGCAGCGGGTTGCCCTGCTCATCGAGCAGCTGCTCTTCCATAAAGTATTCACGGCCCCTGGCAAGGCCCGAGCGCTCAAGTATATTTTCGAGGATCATTTCGCCCCAGCCGCCCTGGGTTTTCGATTCCGACTTTAAGGCACGGGTAAGGTTGTGCGCTTCTTCGCTGATCTTTTTGTTGAGCTCGGCCAGTTCTTTTACGCGTTCGCCGAGGGAGAACCGCTCTTTTGATTCTTTATCGTAGGTTTCTTCCACTTTGGTTTTAAACTCGGCAATGTTTTTACCCAGTGGTTCCAGTATGAGGTGGAGGTTGGCTTTGTTGAGTTCGGTAAATTTTTCGGTTTTGGTATCGAGGATGCGGTTGGCAATGTTTTCAAATTCGGTGTTGAATTTTTTATTGAGCGCTTCCATTTCTTCTTTCTGCGTGTTCAGCCTCTGCTGAAGTGCTTCGTTGTTGGCGGTTTGGGTGGCCAGTTGCCGATGAGAGGTGGAGAGGTCTTGTTTTAATGTTTGCAGTTCTTCTCTGAGGATATCGGCGTCTTTATTTTTATCCTGGGCCATTTGGTTGGCGGCACGTAGTTCGGCTTTTGCACCGGCCAGTAATGTGCTGGTTTCGGATAGCTGAAGCTGGTTTTCTTTGAGCGACTGTTGCAGGGTGGTCAACTCATTTGCCTTTGCCTGTAGTTGTTGCTCTGCGTTGCTCAGCTGCTGGGTGTGCGTGGCCCGGTAGCTGCTGAATTCTTTATCGAGCTCTGCGTATTGCTGTTGCAGCAGCGCTGTTTTCTTTTCATGTTCGCTGCGGCCGGTTGATTTGCCGAGCAGCCAGCCGAGGAGTGCGCCTGCTGCCAGGCCGATAATGAGGTAGATGATTGTTTCCATGCTGTAATATTAAAAAGATAAAAGGTTTTCGGAAGGAAAACCTTTTGGGGATAGGGTGCGGGTTAAAATCGGTTAAATTGAAAGTTCTATTTAAGGTCGCCCAAAAATATTTTTTCATCATCGCTTGCCCTGCCTGGCTTGTAATAGGCAGGCCCCTTAATTTCTGCCGGTAATTTGTAAACAAGTTTGGTAGTTTTTGATGTGAGCGGATTGATCTGGTCTAAGAACAATCCAAATCCTTCTGCCGCTACTACTTCCGATTTGTCAAACTCGTAGTCTTTTCCATTATAATTTATAAAGACAGAACCGTCCATTAACATCCGGCTTTCGTTGTCGATGTTTTTGAAAGTAGCAGTCATGATTAAAAATTGATTTCCCGGTTCTGCTGCTACATCCGAGTATTCGTTTCCTGTATTAACTTTTTTTGTGAGATCGGCTTTGGAAATAGTTACTTCAAAATATTCTGTTTTTAAAGGCTGTCCAATGCCGATAGCGGGAGTAGTGGCTGTAGCAGTTTCTGAAGATGAATTGCCTGCAGAAGATGTGTTATTGGTGTTGCTGTTTTTGTCTTTGTCTAATTGCGAACCGATAAGTCCGAGTACAAATAAAACAACCACTCCAATAAGGATCTTTTTTCCGGTCGACATTTTCTTTTTCGATGTTTGTGAGGGTTCCATTTTTTATAGTTTTGGATGAGGGGAATAATTTGCATTCAAAACTAATACGTAGATATTTTGTTTTCTTACGGCAAACCGTAAGGGGTTATATGGTTAATGCGTGGGGGTTAAATAGGGGTTTATAACCCAACATAAATTGACGGCAAGGTGGTTTTGTATCCAACAAAGTAAACCTGTATTTAACCGGCAGCACATGGTAACTTACATTTATATTGATGGATAATTTTTGTAATTTCCTGTTTGTGAAAAAAACAGGAAATGATTAAAGAAATGGAGAAGTTTATTGAGCAAAGTAAATGAGACTATATGGCAAAAAATAAGAAAATACAGGTTGATGGCAAGGAGATAACTATACTTTTTGACAATGAAAAGAGTATATATCACTTACTGATATGCTTAAAGCCAAAGACGGAGAGTTTTTATTTCCGATTGGCTGCGAAACAGAAACACTGTTGAATATCTTGGGATATGGGAAACGGTTTATAACCCCGCTTTTAATTATGGCGAATTTGCCATAATTAAAAGTCAGGCAGGGTTGAACAATTACAAATTAAGTGTAAAGGAGTGGGTTGAAAAAACTAACGCAATCGGGCTGAAAGCTACGGCAGGACGATATGGCGGCACTTACGCCCATCCCGACATTGCCTTTGAATTTGGAATGTGGATAAGCCCCCAGTTTAAGATTTATCTCATAAAAGAGTTTCAACGACTGAAAAATGATGAAAGCAACCGGCTGCAGTTGGAGTGGAACCTGCAAAGGACAATTTCAAAAATCAATTATCAGATACACACTGATGCCATTAAAGAAAACCTGGTACCACAGGCAATTACGAAGCAGCAGGCAGGTTATGTATATGCCAACGAAGCTGATCTGCTAAACGTTGCCCTTTTTGGAATTACAGCAAAAGAATGGCGGGACGTTAATCCCGGAAAAACCGGAAATATAAGGGACTATGCAACTTTGGAGCAGCTGGTAGTATTAAGCAATATAGAAAGCATTAATGCATTACTTATAAAACATGGATTGTCGCAACAAGAAAGGTTGACCCAGCTCAATCAGGTGGCCATTACTCAAATGAGATCGCTGGTGGAAAATAAAGCAATGAAAAAGCTGAAGTAGCAGCTTCCTTAAAAGCAAAAAGGAAGTACCCGCTCCCAGACCTTCTGCCCCCAATCAGTCCTTTTATATAAAGGTACTGCGGTGAGGTATGTACGCTGGTTTTTTGGAAGCTTCACCTGATTTACCTTACGGAAAACCGTTTTCTATAACGGGCATTTCTCCCGTATTTTGCGCAATAATTTTTTGTACCTTCCCCGTCCATTAAACTTAAAAATTTCCGTATGTCTCCCGATACCAACACCTCCCGTACCATACACGAAGGACGAAATTAAGAGGCATTATCTCTAAGCTAGCCCAATAGCTTTTTAAAATTAAATATTATAAAATGTCAAATACTATTGGCTCATTCGTGAAACAAGCTATTGAAGAGTTAAACCAGTCTATGCCGTAAGGATGGGAATTGGAACATAACATACAATTTGAAATAACAGTAACTACAACAGAATCGACCGAAGGAAAGCTTGATATTAAACTCTTTTCCGCCGGAGCAAATACAAAAGGCGAAGCCGTTCAAAAAATGAATTTCAGTATTAATCATAAAGTCCGTGCGGGAGAAGCTGAAGCAAACCAATATGAAGCACTTTCAAAAGGAATGATCGCTATACTTAAACCTTTGCAGGATATAGGTAATCAGAATTCACCAAATACAATTCCACTCCCAGATAGCGAAGTAAAAAGCAAATGAAATATTTTTTATTCCTTGACGAAAGTGGCGATCACGGCCTTGCAAAATTTGACCCGGATTTTCCGGTTTTTTTGCTTTGCGGTGTACTCATAAAAGAAGATGAATATGAAATTATCCGGCAAAATATTAATAATCTAAAGCATTCCATTTGGGACAATAAAGAAGTTATTATTCATTCAAGGGATATCCGGAAATGCGAAAAGGAGTTTCAAAAATTATTTAACCTTGAGTTAAAGAAAATTTTCTACGAAGAAATAAATACAATCGTTGCTACTTCAAATTACAATATCATAGCATCAGCTATCCAAAAAGAAAAATTTGTACAAAAATTCGGGAAACTGCAAGATGATATTTATGAAATTGCTTTATCGTTTGTTATTGAACAGGCAATCGTTGCTTTACAAAAGATCAACCCTCAATCTGAATTGGCAATTATTATAGAACGAAGAGGCAAAAAAGAGGACAAACAATTGGACGATCATTTTCAAAAAATTCAGGGCGCAGGTACAGGGATTCTTTCAGCTGAACAGATAAAACCGTTCAATCTGTCTTTTACATTCAGGAACAAGAAAGAGAATATTAACGGCTTACAACTGGCAGACCTGGTAGCTTATCCTATTGCGAGATATATTATAGAGCCAAACAGGGCAAACCCTGCATTTGAGGTGTTTGAAAGTAAGATTTTCAAAGCGGGTGGTGAGGTTGAAGGAGTGAGGATATACCCTTAAAAGCAAAAAGTCAAGATTTGACTCTTGACCTTTTACCGACCGGGGACACCCCAATCCAAATATTTGATACAAATGTACAACTTTTTAGAAACTTTTATAACTTTTTAGAAACCTTCGGGCTAACTCATTGTTAATCAAATGCACCTATTTATAAAATATTATACAAGTTTCTAAAATCGCTGGTTAGTTGACTTATGGCTATCACGCAAAGGTTTCAAGTTTACTAAAATCCGTTCTAAAATGTTCCAACAGTTCTTCGGTAAACCTGCCTATGTATAAGCCTTTTGTATACTCATTGGGAACAGATGTGTTATACCAATTAACTGTAAAAACCAAACGTGCCGGAGAAGTTGAAACAGAGGGCTCTAATAAAGCTTTCTTGTACCATTGTCCGCCAGCCGGAGTATGAGTTAGAAATTCGCCCTCAGCTTCTTTAACTACTAACCAGGTTTTTATTTTCTCTTCGTGTATAAGTTTTTTTATCTTAAGCCAAAGCTTTTCAGGCGTGGTAGTCACTACCGTGTGAACTTCTATTTTCATTTTATTGAGTTTATTGATTCCTGAAAGTAATGAGTTGAGAACATTAAACTTTACGGGAAACCGTTTTCTGCCAACGGGTATTTTACACGTACTTTGAGAAATAATTTTTAGTAACTTTCGGGTTAACTTAAAACTTCCCCATGTCCGGTACCAATACTCATCGCACCATACACGAAGGCCGCAATGTAAAACGCTTCAGAGAAATGCTCGGCATCAAGCAGGAAGCCCTTGCACTGGAGCTGGGTGATGATTGGACCCAGAAAAGGATATCGCTGCTGGAGCAGAAGGAAAGCATCGATGCCAGGCTGCTGCAGGAAATATCTGCCGTGCTGAAGATACCGGTGGAGGCGTTTCAGAATTTTGATGAGGAGCAGGCGGTGAATATTATTGCAAGCACTTTTCACGATAGTGCCGTTGCTAATAATTTTACCGAAGGCGCACAAGCGAACTTTCATTGTACATTCAATCCCATTGATAAGATGGTTGAATTGTATGAGCGAATGTTACAGCAGCAAAGGGAGATGATAGATAAACTTGAGAAACTTATCGAAAAGAAATAATTTTTTAGAAGGCGAGCGCTGTGTATGTTCTACTATTGCTTATCAGGCGGTCCTATGATTTACATATCTTGCGCTTATACCCAAGGGAGGGGCCAGTAGGAGAGTTAAATATACTTTTTTAATCGTGCAAAAAACAAGAAATTCATATCTACCAATTCTCTTTTATTTCATTACTTTGTGCTAAAAATATTAGCGATTAAATTTTCAATCCATTATTTTATGAAATATGAAATAATAATGTTTTATGGATTAAATAAATAGAATGGCGGAAACTAAAGATATAATTTTTAAGGGGGCATTGGAAAAGTTGGGGATGAGTGATAAATCATCCTCTGGTATTCGGTTTGTTACTGATAGAATTAAAGAAAAAGATCCTGATTTATACCTTGCTTTAGAATCGGCAAATGCCTTTGGGGCCAAAGCCGTTTATTTTAGGTTTTACAATGACGATCGTCCACCGCGACCTCAAATTTATATTTACGATAATTCCGACTTTATAGCAGATAATATTACCAGTGCAGACATTCATCACAAACTTTGGAATGCAGGAATAGTTCCATTTTGCTTCATTTTCAATATTAGGGAAATACTGGTTTATAATTGCGCAAAAAAGCCAAAGTGGGGTGATGATGGCGAAGAGTTTACGACACTACCCCACGATGTAATTGGTCTGCTCAGCGAGGTAAATAATAAATTAACAGAATACAATGTTCGTCAATTTGATTCCGGCTTATTTTGGGATTCAATTCCTGCTAAAGATTTTAAGTATGAAGATGGAGCTTACGAACAGTTATTAACTCAACTAAAAAAAGTCAAGGAAAATATCATCTCTTGTGTGGGTAAAGATAAAGCTGCACTTGTAAAGAGAGTCTTAATGATGCTTATACTAATTAAGTATCTGGAAGAGCGTAAAGATGAAGATGGTAATGGCGCATTGAATCCTAATGATTTTTACAAAGCGTTTAGCCCTAAAAATCCTTCTCTTGAGGGGGTTCTTACTAATGCTGATATTTTTATTAAAGTATTAAATGAACTTTCAAGTAAAGAACATTTTAACGGACAAATTTTTTCTTTGAGTAAAGAAGAGTGTGTTACACTGAAAAAAATCGACCTTACTTTATTCCAACACTTCGTAAAAGGAGATGTATCTATTTTTTCAAAAGTCAACCAAGGTATTGGTCAAATGAGTTTGTGGCGCCTATATCAGTTTAATTATCTTCCGATAGAACTAATAAGCCATATCTACGAAGATTTTTTGGCGGATGAAAATGGACAAAAAAAGAAGGGTGTAGTATATACACCCCCTTACTTGGTTCAGTTTCTTATTGACCAATGTATGCCCTTAAAAAAAGCCAAGGAAAACTTTAAAGTTATAGATCCTGCTTGTGGTTCCGGGATCTTTCTCGTCGGAGCTTTCAAAAGAATGATTCAATGGTGGAGAGTTAAAAACAACTGGCAAAAGCCTAAGAAAGAAAATATTGAAGCATTAAAGCAATTACTACAAAATAATATTTATGGATGCGATTTAGAAGATGAAGCGGTTACTTTATCCTATTTTAGCCTTGGCCTTGCATTATTAGATGCATTGTCGCCAAAGGAGATTTGGCGAAATGTACATTTTGACAATTTGGTTGGCACCAATCTTTTTCAAGGTGATTTCTTCAAAACTTTGGATGAAAACAAGCTAAGTATTGACTTTGATCTTGTTATCGGAAATCCACCTTTTAATTCGGTGTTTACAGAATGGGCGGATATTGTAAACAGAAAAGAAAAAGAAAGCAACCTTCTGCGTCCAGATATACCAGATAATCAAATTGCTTTGTTATTCTTAGAACAATCATTCAAATTATTAAGTACAGGTGGTAAATGTTGCCTGGTGCTACCATCAGGCCCTGTTTTATATAATACAAATGCACACAACTTTAGAAAGCACCTTTTTGAAACTTACTATTTTAAAGGGTTATATGACTTTACCCCATTAAGGGCAAAGCTCTTTATTGGTAGTAGTTCAAGCGCTAAGCCAGCAGTAGTTTCAGTATTCGCTGAAAAAGCCAAGCCGGAAAATAGAGTTATTCATCATTACATTTTTAGAAGAACAAAGGCCTCGGGTGAAAAGATTGATTTTGAAATTGATCACTACGATATTCATAATGTAACGCATAAGACGGCTATTGCCAAAGCTAACGTTTGGCAGGCAAATTTTATGGGTGGTGGGCGATTGCATCAACTAATGAGTAAGGTTTCTGAAGAAAAAACCTTAGGGCTATATTTAGACGACATGGTTGAAAATAATGGATGGAAAGTGGGGGAAGGGTGGATTGAATCATTAGAAGCAAAACCGATAGCTCGAATACAAAACTTGCTAAAAAAAGAGGTTCGATCAGTCAAAGAAAATAATGAGTTGGCTTTCTTACAAAAAAAACATAAAGCTCCTTGGATTACAGGTCATAATTACATTGAAACTGAAAAGTTCACGGAAAGTGGTATTGGATCCATAAAGAAATGTGACAAAGAATATTTTTATAGATCAGCCAAGAAGAATAAAGAAATCTTTCAGCCACCTCATCTTTTGATAAAGGAAAGCGTAACAGGTAAAAAAATTCCAATTGTTTTAAGTAAAGAATACCTAACTTTTAAAGACAAAGTACTGGGCATTCATGGACCTAAAAAAGACTTAGAACTGTTACTGAAACTGGAAAAATGCTTAAAAAGTGATACCTGTGTACCGCTAATGTGGCTGCTTAGCGGACAAGTGCTAACATCCAGAGAGGGGGTGCCACTAAAAGGAGATATTCTAAACTTACCGTATCCTCAAACTAATTTTGACGAAATTGAGAAAAAACTACTTGCCGATATCCTTAATTACTATTCAGATTTTCGAAAAGTTGGCGAAAAAAGTGTCGTTTTTAAACCTATAAATGCAACGGATCTTGAAACGTTTGGAAAACTATATTGCAGAGTGCTCAACTCCGTGTATAAAGACTTCAAACCACTTGCGCCAATAATTAGCAATGAATTTATTGCCTATCCATTCGTACTAGGTGATATTTCCGAACTAGATATTCCGGCTTCGATTGAAGGTGTTGAGGCTCAATTAGGAGGCTTAATTAATACAAAACAAGGATACAACCTTTGGGTTAAACGAATTATAAAGGTTTACCACAAGAATATCATTTTTTTATATAAACCTAATCAAAAAAGATACTGGCTTCCTTCCATTGCTGTTAGAGATGCGGACGAAACATTTGTTGACTTATATAAACAAGGCAAGTAATGGGAGAAAAAACGAATAACATCTTTGGAACGCTTAGCAGTGCCCCCGACAATGCTATAGTCAACACTATTTACGGCTATATCTCCTTCATTTTATCTGGCTTTAGCGCTAAGAATGATGAAAATGAAAATGCTATAACTAATCGTTTATGTAAAACATTAAGTTTTAAAAAGCCATCAGAATATCCATTCTATTTTCATCACCAGAATATAGAAAACGAAAAAGAAAACACCTCTACAGACTTTGCTGTCTTTGGCACTTACGCTTATGCGCAGGAAAATGATAATGAAGATTCGCCCTCACTTATTAAGTTTGAAGCAAAGCGATTGAATTCTTCTTTACCGGCAATAAGAGAAAAGGAATATGTTTGCGGGCAGTATATAGGCGGCAAATGTGTGAAAAATTCCGGTGGTATTGAACGGTTTAAAAATGGGAGGCACGGCAAAGATGTGATAAATGCGGGAATTATAGGCTATGTTCAAACAGATTCTCCAACGCACTGGCTTGCAAAAGTAAATGAATGGATAAAAGAACAAGTTAAAAGCCCAAGTGATACAAGGTTAAAATGGATGAATCACGACAACCTGATCCGCAGTACTCTAAAAGGTAATATTTCCGAGTATTTATCTTCATCTTCCAGAATATTTGGAGATACAATTCAGGTTAGACATTTTTGGATAGATATTTCGAAATAACTTTTTGTTTTTGAATAAGTGCATTTCCAAATAACAAAACTATTTCATCATATAATAATCCCCCTCTTCCTCACGACCCTTTCATTACCCTCCCATGGCCCCCTACACGGGCATCGCCATTTCCATCCCACATTCTGATCGCATCAATTTTTAGGGCGTTATTTTACTAAACTGAACTATATACTGAAACATTTTTCAAACAGTACCATCCACACCAGCCCCAAATAAAAAGCCCCCGCCGCCCGATACAACGATCGAACAAACGGGAGCTTTCTATTTACTAAATGTTTACCCCTTCACAGCACTTTTGTTACAGGTATTACCCTGGTGCTGCATAAGAAGATGGCATTTGTTGACCTTTGAATCGTAGTTGGCCGAAATACCAGTACGACGGCCGGCAGACAGCTACAATTGCGCTTTCCGTGCCGTTACAGCAGCTATCAACGCATCTGCCTCCACTATGCTCCTTTCGAGGCAGTTGATCTGGAAGGCCTGCTCGAGCAATGCCATGGTGCTATAGTTGGCAAGGCGCAGGTTGAGCGTGTACAATTTGCTCTGCAGCGTACGCAGCTTGTTTTCATACGACTTTTTAAGGTCACCTTCGGGCAGGGAGGCAATCGCCGGGGCGATAGCGTTTATCTCGGCTTCGGTGCCGATGATGTCGGTTTCTATCTTTGGCGTGTTTTCTCCTGCCGTTTCGTATTTTCTTTCCGTCTGGATCTTTTTTACTTCCAGATCTTGTTTTTCCTTGGCGGTTTCCGCCAGTTTTTGGTCACAGTCTGCTATTGTGGTTAGCAGTTCTACTTGATATAACATGGTTGTAGATTTAAAAATTAAAAAATAAAATTCCGTCTGGCGTGCAGGGCCGTCGCCCCACCTGCCGTGGAAACCGTCGTTTCCGGTTTGGCAACCTTCGCATCGTCATGTGTTGGTTGCCAGGTATTGTGATATCACTTTTGCTTCGGCCAAAAGCAACTCTTTTTTTATCCGGAGCTCAAGACGTACTGCCTCGTTGCTCCGGTTCATTTTGTTCAGTTTGTCTTTTCGTTTCGCTTCCAGCAGGTAGGCTTCTGCACTTCCGGGAGCCAGTACCGGCGATAGTGCTTCAATATTCATCAGTATGCTGCTGGCATGCCGGTAGGTTTCTTCATAATTCCGGATCGTTTCATCCATTTTGATCAGCTTCAAGGTGGTATCTACATACTGCCGGTGCAATCGTTTTTTCAGTTTTTGCATTTCCTCGTCAGACTTGTTCTGTACCGGTACCATTTTTCGTGCAGTTGGTGCACCATTCCCCTTGGTCAGGTGGATCAGTTCGAAGATCCTTATCTCGGCATCTATCGGCAGGCTCCGTCTGCCACTCACTACCATCGAAGCCATGCTGCGGCTTATATTGAGCAGGGTAGCAAGCTCGGAATGGCTGAGGTCGTAATCCTCCATAAATTTTCTGCTGGCTGCTATGCTATTCATTTGCTGCTTTTTTGTGTGACAGTTTCTATTTCCATTTTCAAACCACTCACAATTTGTGGCAACTTCAAAAGCCTTTTTCAATCACTCACAAATTGTGAGTGGTTCATCATGGGTTCCCCCGCCTGTCACAGTTTTTTCGCTTTTTATTTTAATCCTTTTGATGTGTTCGATGAGTTGTTGCGAACCGTTATTTCCTTTCTGAGAACAAAGGAACAAAATCGCGGAATGCCAGACCAGTTGACCAACCGGTTGGCCAACCCCCATTGGTGTTGAGGGTGAGGGGGTTAGGAGGGAAAATAATTTGAAAATATTTTTTGGGGCGGAAAAAAGACTGTTTTGCAGGTTGGTTTGAGGCCCCGGTCAGGAAGGACAGAAGTGATTAATATGGACCTAAAGAAAAGGAGGAGGTGGTGGTTAAACGGGCAGGATGAATGCTTTACCCCGCAGGCCTGGAGAAAAGGAGGGTAGCGTAAAACCTCACGCCTTGGTTCGTGGCACATGAACTGAAATCAGAATGGTTCGTGTGCCACGAACCAAGGCAATAGGATGAGTTTGATAAAAAGCGATAAGGGGCATTTAGGCCGCGGCTGACGGATAGCTCTAAGAGAAATTTGTTATTTAAAGTGGAAACACCACATAGAGTTACTCTGTCAGCCTGATTTTGTCGAAGGCTGGTATAGAAGTAATCCGCATCGCGAGGGCAGGAAAATAAAAAATTATTATTTACCTATTATTTTCCCGATTTTATCTATCATCGCTTCTGCATTACCCTTGCTTCCACCAAGATCTATTGCTGTTTTATAACTATCTAATGCTAAGTCATATTGTTTAGCTGTAAAATAGGCCTCTCCTAAACTATCGAATAGATTTGCATCTTTAGGAAACTCTTTTGTAGCCAATTTGAATATTGTTATTGATTCATTGATTTTTCCAAGTCTTAATAATTCATATCCCAATTTATTCAGCTCGTTTGGGTTGCCGAAGCTGTATTCTTTTTCATAATTTTCTTTGAGTAAATAATAGCTCTCAATAGCTTTATTTACGTTGTTGAGCGCTTCTTTTCTTAGTTCCTGGTAAATGGATTTTTTCGGAATTTCATAATTTTTTCCCGACATTAAGTTGTGAATGGCATATCCCAGATCCCAAACCCTATTCAGATTATTGGATAATAGAATTATCGTAATATCATTTTTAAAATCGTTCAAAAAAATGGATTCAAATTTATACGATACTCCATTATGCCTCTGGAGTTCATCTTTTTCAAAATATCTGCCAAGTGATCCGCCTTCGTCAATTGCATATGGATTTTTTAAAATAGTTTGAAAAGATTCTTTGGAAATTAATCGATTAGAATTCATCGCTTCAATCCATTTATATAGATCATTTATGTCTACCCAAAGCCATCCACTAATAAACTGCATTTCCGGGCAGCGGGTATTGTCAAGATCATAACACGACGTACGATTTTTAGTGCCAAATTTTGGATCAAATACTGAATTTGTCATTTTCAAAGGCTTCGTTATATTTTTAGTGACAAATTCCTGGTATGATTCACCAGTTACCTTTTCAATTATTCGTCTTTGCAAAAAGACATTACTATTATCATACCTGTAACCGGTGCCTGGTTCAAAAAGTAAGGTATCAGTGTTTCTCAAGATCTTCCAGGCCTCCTCGTCATTTTTGGGTGTTGACGGGTCGATTCGCGGAATACCACTCGCATAATTAATAAGCTGCCTTATGGTAACTTTTTCCGACCATTTGGGTAATCCTAAATTAAACCTGGATATCGTATCATCAAGATGAAGGCGGCCACGTTCAACTAAGATCATGATGGCAACAGCATTAAATTCCTTTGCTATGGAGCCAATGTTGAATATTGATCTTTTGTTTAAAGCAGTTTGTCTCGTTTCATCTGTAAACCCAAATGATCTTTGATAAATAATTCTATTATTCTTAGCTATCAGCACATTTCCATTGAATAAACTTCTTTCATAAGCTTTTGTCATTAAAGAATCAATTTCATCGACATACACTGATCCTAATTTCGGTTTACCTCTTTTTGCTTCCGTAGCAAACTGGATATTTTGCTCTTGAGAAAATACATTTGTTGAGAAAAGAAAAAGAAAGATGGCAATTATATTTTTCATGTACTATTTTTTGAATTTTATGACAAGTGTTGGTGTAAAATCACGTACTACTCAAAGTATTTACGAGATGTAAGGTTAAATGTTACAGCAATGCGGCTATTTCGTTTCAAAAAAGCTACAATTGAAATAAATTCGAAAAGGAATGCTCATCATCAAAGCAAAAAGCCGAAGCATTATACTTCAGCCCTTTGCCGACACCTGCTATCGGCAGTCATATTGGTTTTACACGATCTTCAAATATTGGATCAACCCATCTTTAAATTCATAATGATTAGTCATTACCAACGGGCTTCCGGGAAACGTACCTGATACGTCAGTTTTTAAGGTATGTTCAATTTCTGACCAGGCGAGGGGTTTCATTAACGCCCGGTATTTTTTGTTGGCTTCGTCTATCCAGTTTTTTATGGCTGTTTTTCCGGTGTGCGTTTTTCCTTAGTCGAACACTATGGCGGTGTCGGTAAAACAATTGGAATAGGCTTCGCTGTATAGTTTAACGAAGTTTGGCAAAACGCTGATCCCTGTGATTGCTACATTGGGAAATTGGGCGGATGAGAATGAGGGGCGGTTGAGGGAGGTTATTTTGAAGCGGTTGCAGGGGGCGGAAATTTAAGGAGTGGATGAATTCGCCATCGCCTGTTGTGCTTTTACAGCATTCACCCAACGCTCATAAACAGGATACCACACACGGTCGCCATTTGAGCCATTGCAAAGCACTACCAAACCACTGTTTGTGGGTAAGTGCAAAAAGAGGGCAGCACTCCATCCGATATTTTCTCCGGTATGCCCCATCGTTCGAAACCCGTCGTAATTCATGAACCGATATCCCAGGCCACTTTCTCCCTCGCTGGAAGAGGGCAGTACAGGTTGTTCCATTAATTGTATCGTTCCTGGTTTCAACACTTTATTTAATTGCTTGCGGTCGGCGGTGATGGATAGTTCGGCAAAGCGGGCTAAGTCCAGCACTGATTCAGAGATATTGTTATTAACTATATATCAACTGCTGACCCAAATATTGAAAACCCTGACTTATTTCTGGATTTGGTCAACGCACTTGATGAGAAAGCAATTTTTATTCTTACTTGTCATCAAAAGTTTGATAAAGCATATTATGAACGAAGACGCAAAATTGATCAACTTGAATCGGACAAAGTTTTTCAAAAAAATATTTATGGAATTGATATGGAAACCAATAGGATTATAGCCGCTCTTGAAAGACAGAACTACGGACTCACTCAATATCGAAAAGCCGATTATTACGGACTAACGCAAAATCAATTCTTGTACTACAAACAAATCTTATTTTCCCGAGGATTATTCCATGATGAAGGTTTGGGTAATTTAAACGTCACCCCATTTGACCTCATGGTAGTAACTGAACTGGGATATAAGTTTCTTCAGTTTATTAGGGCGGAAAATTGAAAATACGCTGGTGCTGATATTTCTCAGAAGTACTAATGTTTGGAAGGAATTTTAGGCAACCCCATGCTAAGCACGAATTATTTTTACCAATTAACCTCTCATAGTCTGATAACAATTGGCCTGATTGAGTGAGATAGGATTATTAAATTGGCTGATGTTACAAGGTCTAGGCGGCTTCTATAAAAAAATGTTGACTTTATTTTTTATTTTTATATTTCATCTGCATCGATAGTTTTAACACCGAAGGTTTCTAATAGATGTTTTCGCTTTTTATAATTGAAATCTTCTTGGTCATGTGTTACCAGAGTTTTTGAATCTGATAAATATGCAACCTTTAAAAATGTTTTGTCTCTCGGTTTTTTATGCGATATACATTGATTCACTCGTCTTGTAATTAATGCTGGAACTGTTGACAAAGTAAGTTCTTTCGTTCTCCTTGATGAAAAAAGTTTGACCAGAAGAGAATATGCAAGCATTCCGTTCTTAATGTGCTTTCGGTACTCTGCACCAATAAGACTTTTGTTTGAATCATCCCACGTAAACCCTTTATCAACACAAAGCAATTCTGTTGAGTTGCTTAAATAGTTTAATAAATTAATTGAGTCTTGGTGCATTGCTTCCTTCCTATCACTAGCATGCATCAAGACATTAGTGTCAACAACAATGTCTATTAATGGCATACTGGCTTAATTTTTTAGTTTAGCTTGTTGGTTTGCTAATGATATGGACTCTCTTAAAGTATCTTCAAAAAAATCTGAAGGCCAATCTTTAAAATCGATATGCCCATCGCTTTCTATAGGAATTTCTTTTATGGCAGATTGACCATTTTTCTTTTCTACAAAGTACAAGGCAACATCGTTATTAGAAATAACTTTTTGGGCAATTAATTTTCTTAGTCTTAATAACAAATATTCACTATGTGTTTCAATTATAGCCCGTTGTTTTTGATTTACCATAAAAGCAAATAAGTCAGCAAGCTCACATTGTAATCGTGGATTTAAATGAATTTCTGGTTGCTCCGCAATTGTCAGACTTCCTTTAGGTGAGACTAAAGCTTGTATAATTAATGGTAATAATTGAGAAGCACCAAAACCTGCATTTGCGATACTTGTATATATGTCACTCCCGTCATTACGAAACCGAATCGAATATGTATTACCATATAGATGCTTCAATTCTAACCAATCGCCGAATTCAAATCTTTTAATCCACTCATCAACTTTCGGATGACGTCCTTTATTTCCGAAATAACGTTTCATCAAATTAGCCATGTTTTCCCCTTTTGGCCCAACTGTGTTTAAGCTTTCGTTACTGATTTCGTAAATTCTATGAGGATGTTCTCTAACCGGACCTATATAACTTAATTCGCCGATATAGCGCATCACTCTGGAATAATTGTACGAAAGAGCATCAATTACTTCCTCAAATTCAACTGTAAATCTTTTTTTTCTTTTTACAGGTGTTTCATCGGGTGTTTCTTTTGACTTCTTCCTAAAGAAATTGGAAAGAATAGAATCAGGACTGAAAACAAAATTTAGAGGGCTACAATTTGCAATCGCATCAATTTCTTCAGCATTCATTTTACTACTTGCAAGTGGACCCGAAAATTCGTATTTCTTTTTCTCCTTCAATGTAAAACTGAAAAACTCTTGAAAATAAGTATCGTAAATTGATTCTTTTTTAACTCGAATTTCACCGTCTTCTTTTTTTCCATAGACACCTAATGTTACTTCAATTCCACCAGGAGGATAATTCCCTACTTTCTCAATTTTTTCATCCGTCTCATGTATATGATATTTAAAACCAAAACTTATATTCTTTCCTAAATTATAATCGTTTACAAGTTCTTGAATGTTTCCACCGTCATATACACCACCTTTTGTAATTAATGCTGAATTTGAATCTCTTGATGCAAGGGTTTGATTCATTAATAAAAATGGAGCTAAGAAACTCGTTTTTCCTGTATTATTTGAGCCTAAGAGAATTGTCAATGGTTTTATTTTAATCCATTTCGAATCTTTGAAGCCTTTGAAGTTTTTCCATCTAACTTCATAATAATTTTGATGTCTGTCCATTTTTATATTTTTAAGTTATTAGAGGATTGCAGACGACTTAGATATTTACGATGACAAAGGTCGCAAACCCTATTCATATTTTGTATCAACCTGATGGTCAGTTCAATCATATAAATATCCAAAAACTGAAATGCTGCCTCTCAAATACTAAATTTGTCTTTGTTGAAAATGAAATAATTCTCAGTGAAGGACATAAGGCTACGGTACAGCAATACTACCAATTTCATTTCATAAAAGCAAGCTTTCCGAAAACCTACTTTTTCCTCTGAAACTGTTACAATCTAGTAATCTAATTAATTTTAATAACAATACCGGCATGCTCTTCTGTGCTTTTCCGCTACTGTCGAAATATCTACGGCTTCAATATCAGTAGTGCATCTTTTCAAGCCCTGGCAATGGTTGGTGCGGTGGTAGACTTTGGATTGAGGGCCATTGCAGAGGTAAACGGTGCTATTATTTGAACAACCGAAAAAACCCAGGACAATCATGAAAAGGAATTTCTTCATTAGAATCAATAAATTTTTATTCTAAAAAATTCTTTATTCTTTTAATAGGACAAAAAGTCTGCAATATGTTTTTCAGTATAAACGGGCTGTCCGGTTGGCCATAAAGCAAATTTCCCAACGCCCATTTCATTTAACCATTTCGTCCAGTATTTTTTCAGGATATCTACATCAACCGGACTTTCTAATGGAGGGGATAATTCCAGTACCAATATCTCAATGTTTTTAAGGTTATCATTCACTTTAATCAGACCATAGTTTTTTTGATCAAATTCGTTTTCCAATAAGTTTCGGTTTCGGAATCTTTTAAAGTGTTCAAATGACTTCTCAATATAGGAATACCGGTTTCCTTTATTGTATTTTTCATTCTCATCATAAACATAACCATCGGTTAAAATAACCAGGATATTTCGGAATACAGAAGTATCTTCCATACAATTATTTACTTCATCTTTCATAAAGCGAAAGATATTTGAACCGGGGTATTTACCATTTTTAGTTGCCAGGTCATAAATTTTATTTAGACCGCTTGAGAACCCGACGTCCAGATTTTGATAAAGGACTTTGTTTTTTTTTGCCGCCTCGCCAGAGTTGCCTGCCTGGCACGAAACATTCAGGTCCTTTGCTATCCTGGCAATCTCAGCATCGTTAGGCTCCGGATAAAAGAATACTTTTATTTTAGCTTGAGTTTTAAAGACATTAAAGGCAGCCACATTATTTTTAAATGCCTGGCATAAAACCATAATGGCGGAAATGTCTCTTTGCTTTTGAGCGGGTTGTTTCGGATTTACTTTTAGATCAATTCTGTCTGATAAATCAAGTAAAATATTGATGTTTAATTGCTTCTTTTTTTCGCTCGCCAATTGGTTGCTTTCATCTTCTAATGTTGAAATTTGAAGAGAGGTATCAGGTATTGCTGACATCCCATCAGAGTCCCTTATTTTATCAACATGATTGCAACTTGTGAGAAAGGCCAGAAAGCTATAAGTTAATAATATAAATAGTTTCATATTAAACACTTTGGATTTGGTTATTATTAACTTGAACGAAGTTTTTAGTAACATTACTTAGTTCGCTGCGCAACAGATTCTTTTTTTCTTCTGTGGTAAGTAAGCCTCCTTCAACATATTGGAACCAACCGCTCGAAAATTGATAGACAATGTGTTCAAAGTCTTTCGCTCTGAAAAAAGTAGCTTCCAGATCTTTTTCGGTCGCTTTAATTTCCTTTTCAGCTTCAGACATTTTAGAATTAAGCTCATCAACTTTACCCTGATGCACTTTCAATTCTTTTTCAATTTCTTTTATTTCACCCTCACGGATTTTAATTTGAACCTTTACGACATCAAATTTTTCATATTCTGCCATTAATTTATCAAAAAGAAGACCCCAGATTAAATAGGTCACGAATCCGGCAAAAATTATCAACCAGAAATTTATGTCGTGGACAGCCTGGCTAAAACTATATGGCAGACGATTATTATCTATAATCATAATTGTTTCCAGGTCATATACTTTTTTTACTATTTCGTAAGCAATTATATAATCCAGACCGAAGGTGATAATTATAAGACATGCAAGTGAAAGATATTTCCATCTTGTCTTTTGCTCGTTGAACTTATGTATCAAATATCCGAGAGCCAGAAAAATAAATGGCATGGAAACAACTAATACAAAAGCTGGAATACCTGCGTAAAAAGCCTTTGTGAGGGCTGTAGCATCAAAAATGGAATTTGCGACATTTATATCATCTGGTTTAAATTCTCTGAAAAATGCGGAATATGAAGCTGATGTATAAAATATCCATAAATAGACGGTAAGAAGAATTCCTATGAGAATGCCGAATCCAAAAGAAATTTTATTTGGTTTTTCCTTTTGATATAATGAAGGGTCCCTCCGAATGCTACCTATTTCAGCCTTAAGATCTTTAATTCTGTTGGTGAATGTTGGAATGGTGTCATTCTTAATCTGATCAATTTTAATTTTGAAACTTTCGATGTCTATTTTTAAGGAATCGATTTTTTTTCGAAATGGTACTTTTAATCTTTCCTGTTCAACCTCATCTCTTCTTAATTTATCTTTAAAAGTTTCGAAAATTTTATTTAGTTCTATTTCAAGTGAGATGGGATTTGCTCCATGATTTTTGGACTGAAAAAACCCGTATTTTTTATAGGTATATTGCCCTTCATATCTGGATCCTTCCGCAGAGGCAGTTTTAGACGATTCACCATCAACTGTCGGTATTTCATTTGAAGCTGTAGCATCGGTGTCCTCTTTCGGCCTGCCGTTTGCATTTAAGAAATTTAGATCCATAGTTTTGAAGTTTTGAATTGTATTTGCTTTCATTCAAAACTAACAACCAGTTCAACCGAATTCTTACGGGAAACCGTAAACAGTTCAGAATTCTTAAAACATGCAAAAACTTAATTATTAACAATAGGCATCCTACAACAACCCTGCATCCTTCAACTTCAGCACCAGCTGCTCATTCTTCAAAAAACCAAATTCATCCCGAAGCTTCTTCAGTGTTTTTTCAATAGTGCTGGCACTGCATTCGAGTTGGTCTGAAATTTCTTTCTGGCGATGCCCTTCGGCGAGTAGCCGGATGATGCTGATATCAAAGTCGGTAAATTCGTAGGCTTTGGTTTGCTTCAGGAGCAGGGAAGTTTCACGGGAGTAATAACGGTCGCCTTTGGTGATCGCTTCAAAAGCAAGTTTAAGTTCTTTCACATCATGGCGGGCTTTGCGTACAAAGCCATCGATGTGCATTTCATCATACAGTGATTTTATTTTCGCCGGTTTGTTTTCCGAAGAAAATACGATGACCCTGATATCCGGCTGCACTTCCCTGGCGGCCTTTATCAGTTCAAAACCATCTTTGATTGTTTGAGATGTTCCGTCGTCATCGAAGTAGAGGTCGGTGATGAGCACTTCATACGGCTTGTCGGCATTTTTGGCTACTTTGATCCTGTTGAGTGCGTCATCGCAATAATAAAAATAATCGCTTTGCAGGATGCGGAGGTCTTCCATCACTTTTTGTACGGATAGGTTGGAGCTTTCGTGGTCTTCGGCGATAATAACTTTTTCAATCATGATTTTTTAAGATTGGGTAGGAAAATCGATGGCAACGGATGCGCCGCCTTTGTCATTTTTTCCAAAAGTAACTTTCCCGTTCAGGGAATTAATACGGCTAACCGTATTTTTCAACCCTTTTCCCCAACCGGTTTCGGTAGCAGGAAAACCAACTCCATCATCTTTATAATGAATATAGGCGGTGCCATCCTGCTTTTTAAACTGTACCACCACATTTTTTGCACCGCTGTGTTTTTTCATGTTTACCATCAATTCTTTGAGCACCAGCTGCAGCTCCTGCTTTTGAACCGGGGAGATATTGCTCCAGAATTCCGGTTGGTTACCTACGATGAATATACTGGTATCGTCATTGGAAAAAGCGTTGAGCAGTTCATGGATCTGCGCATCATAGGATTTATCGTTGTTGTGAGAGGATGTATCTTCATGAGAGATGTTGCGCGACTTTTCATACAGGTCTTCGATCTTGTTGATGAGGGGTTCTTTGTCGATGGTAGTTTTATGCTCGAGCTCGTTCATGATGCCGTAAAGGCCGTTGGCGACTACGTCGTGCACTTTTTGGGAGGTTTTTAGTTTGGAGTTGCGGATGGCATTCTCAGAGTCTTGTTTGATCCTCTTTTTGCGTTTATCGTTCCAGAACATAATTCCTGCAATCACGATCACTGCACCGATTATTAATGAATATATCCAAACCCATTGATTGGAAACGGATCTTTTTAACTCTTTGTTCTCAGCTGTGCTTTTTTCAAGATCGTATCTTCTTAAAGCAAATCGAATTTTTGATGTATCTCTTGATAACTGAAAACTGTCATTGAGTTTTTTATAACGTTTGTGCCAATGATCTTTAGCTTCGGAAGAGTTATTGAAACTTACAAGCTTATCAACCGCATCCAGGAGGTCGTCAAAGCTTTTGGTGGTGGTTGCCTGAGAGTAGAGTTTTTCAGCATACCATAAAGCGGAATCGCGATTTGATTTTGTATAATATTCAGAAAGGTGAGCGTAGCTGGCATTTAATCCTAAAATATTTTTATCATCACGTCGAATTTTCAGAGCCTGCCAAAACTCCGGCAGCGCATAATAGCCAGTATCCCGCAACCATTTAGTTTTAGCCTTGTTATCAATTGTTCTTGCCAAGAGGCCCGCATCTGCAGGCTTAAGGGAAAGTATTGAATCATAAATGGAAATAGCCGTATTATAAACTTTCTTTTTCTGGAACGAAGTGGCTTTTCCGTTCATAATTTCCATTATGTAATCCTTTCCTTTGAAGTATGGTATTGCCTTGTCATAATACTCAATTGCTTTGTCATATTCGATGGAATTATACTTAACATTACCTAATAACGTGTAGGTATAGCCCAATTCGACACGATGATTTTCATTATTTGTATCTAATGTTCTAAGTGCATTTACAAGGTTTTCTTCAGCACCATATAGATCTCCAAATTGCCATTGTATCTCACCCATAAATTTGTATGCTGAGCCTTTTTTTAATGTATCGTCGGCATTATTAACATAGCGGTTGAAATAATAGAAGGCAGAATCAAAATTATCATAATACCAATAGTTATAACCGCGGTCGTAATCTGTGTACTTATCCGCCTTTCTTTGTGAAAAGCAGCTAGAGCTCATAAAGATTGAGAGGATTATAATAAACAAGAATGGGCAGGATGATTTCATGAAATTTGATTTTCCTTAAATATAAAAAGAAAGGCAGAGATTACTCTGCCTTTCTTTGGAGGAATTAATTCCCGCCACCTCCTGGAGGAGGGGGTGGGGGTGGTGGAACAGGTGGTTTTGGAGTGCCACCTAGCTCTCCTCCGGTATCCCCGTTGGTGGTTACTGTGCCGCCAACATGTATCAGGTTACAGTTGCCGTGATTTTGCAATGTGTGGGTCGGGTTAGGGCATAAGAGTCCTGCCAACCATATAATGATCTCTATCATTTTTCGTGATTTTAATTGTTAAGGAAATAGTTTGGCCTGCCAGGTTCGCGGGCCTGGTGCGGCAGTTTTTGTAAGTAGCGCTCCTTACATTTTGGCGGGAAGAAAGAGTGTCGGTAGCGGGGTGGGTTAACAACTTCCCTTGCTGGCTAACTTTGCCGCTACCTTCACACTCAGCAGATCAATCAGTTTTTTTATTTTGTTACCGATCGATCACAATGTAAACATACCATCGGCTAACAGCCTGGGTAGCATGTTATTCCGAAGATTCCTATCATTCCGAAGATTCCGGTTTTCCGTATCCTGAAATTCCGGCTTGAAGTATTTTTACAGGGAAACAATTCCAATAATTCCAATAATTGTATATTTAGTCTGAAGCAACTTTACTTATGCCCCTGGATTTTGCCGATTATACCAAACTGCTGAAACGAACTTATTATAAGAGGCGTGCAGACAACGAACTCTCGTTGTTATTGGCTCAATCTACCCCAGCCAAGATCAGGCAGGCATGTTTGCATGTGTATAAAGAGCGGTTTGAAAAACAAGATCTGCAGGCGCTGAAGAAAG
>NZ_RJUB01000138.1 GCF_024343615.1 Ferruginibacter sp. HRS2-29
ACAGCATCGACGGTACAAACTACCAGGCCAGCCCGGTATTTCCCAACCTTACCCCTAATTCTTATAATGTTACGGTACGAAACCTTACCACCGGGTGTACTTCTACGGCTACCGTAGTGGTAGTGGCCCCTCCGGCTGCGCAGGCCCCGCCAACGGCTTCGGTTACGGTGCAGGCTACCTGTGCTGCTGGTGGAACCATCACGGTGTCTTCGCCGCTGGGTGCCAACTATACCTACAGCATCGACGGTACAAACTACCAGGCCAGCCCGGTATTTCCCAACCTTACCCCTAATTCTTATAATGTTACGGTACGAAACCTTACCACCGGGTGTACTTCACTTGCTACGGTAGTAGTGGTGAATAATCCTTCGGCTTTGCCGCCACCAACAGCTTCTGTTACTATACAGGCTACCTGTGCTACTGGTGGAACCATCACCGTATCATCGCCGCTGGGTGCCAACTTTACTTACAGTGTAAATGGTACAACTTACCAGGCAAGCCCGGTGTTCCCGAATCTTACCCCTAATTCATATAATGTTACCGTAAGGAACCTTACCACCGGGTGTACTTCTACTGCTACAGTAGTAGTGGTAAATAATCCATCTACTTTAACCCCGCCAACAGCATCGGTCACCACACCGGCTACCTGTGCGGCAGGTGGAACGATCACCGTATCATCGCCGCTGGGCGCCAATTATACTTATAGTGTAAACGGAACTACCTATCAGGCCAGCCCTGTGTTTCCGGGGCTTGCACCTAACTCTTACAATGTTACCGTAAGGGATCTTACTACCGGCTGTACTTCCAATGCAACTGTAGTAGTGGTGAGCAATCCATCTACACTTGCACCGCCTGCAGCAACTTCTACGCAACCTACCTGCGTAGCCGGTGGGGCCATTACAGTAACATCGCCGATCGGGGCCAATTATACTTATAGCATCAACGGAACTACTTACCAGGCGAGCCCGTTTTTTACGGCGCTTGGTCCGGCATCTTACAATGTTACGGTGAGGGATAATACCACCGGTTGTACTTCGGCAGGGACTTTAGTAGTGCTAACGGCAGCAGCTATCGTTCCTGCACCAACAGTATCTGTTACTCAACCCACCTGTATTTTAAATACCGGTACTACCACCATCACCGCTCCGTTGGGACCGGATTATGAATACCGTATCAACGGCGGGCCTTACCAATCATCGCCAACTTTCGCAGGGCTGGCCCCCAACACCTATAATGTGAGCGTACGGTATATCCCTACGGGCTGTACGAGCGCAAACACTATAGTGACGATTGTTGCCGCAGCAACACTTCCGGCACCAACAGCCACGGCCACCCTGCAGCCAACCTGCACCACAGGTGGAAATATTACCGTAAGTGCTCCTTTGGGTACCCAATATGAATACAGCATCGATGGGGTCAACTATCAGCCAGCCGTGGTATTCACCGGCCTTAACCCGGGGCCGTATAATGTTACGGTAAGGGATAATACTTCCGGCTGCGTTTCTTCCGCTGCAATAGTCACCATGGCTAATCCGCCGGGAGGGCCTGCTACACCAACATTTACCACTACACAGCCAACCTGTACGGTCATCACCGGCAGCATAACGGTTACTTCGCCGCTGGGTGCCAACCTGGAATACAGCATCAACGGAACTGCTTACCAGGCAGGTACTTTGTTCAGCAGTATTGCGCCGGGCAACTATAGTCTTACGGTAAGGAATACTGCTTCAGGTTGTACTTCCGCTCCGGCAACTGTTATTATCAATACCTTGCCTGCGGTGCCTACTGCTCCTGTGGCATCGGTAACGCAGCAGGCAAGTTGTGCTACACCAACCGGTACCATCACCATCACCAGCCCTACAGGCCCCAATATCCAATACAGCATCAATGGGGTGAATTATCAGGCGGGGGTTGTATTTGCGGGGCTTGCGCCAAACACCTATAATATTACGGCAAAAAATACGGCCTCGGGTTGTATATCTGCTGTTACCATAGTGACGGTAAACCCGCCGCCAAATGCGCCTGCAACGCCGGTGGCTGCTGTTACGCAGCAAACAACCTGTGCAACGCAGGGCATCATTACGATCTCCTCGCCGTTGAATGCGGATTACCAATACAGCATCAACGGAACTACTTACCAGGCATCACCTGTCTTCAACAATGTGGCGCCGGGTAACTACACAGTAACGGTAAAAAGTATTTCTACCGGTTGTATATCGGCTTCGGTTCCATTGGTGGTAAACCCGGTTCCCGCTGCACCGGCTGCACCTGCGGCTTCGGCTACCAAACAACCTACCTGTGCGGATAAAACCGGAACGATTACCATCACATCCCCGATAGGCACCAACTTTGAATATTCGGTGAATGGCGGTACATGGCAGGCATCGCCTGTGTTTACCGGACTTGCACCGGCCACTCTTTATTCCGTAAAAGCGAAAGATATAATTACCGGTTGTGAATCAGCAGTTACAACAGTACAGATCACTGCAGTACCGGGTATGCCGGCCGCACCTACGGTAAATACATCGCCGCTATGCGGTCCGGGAGTAGCCAACATGAGCGCTGTGGGTACGGGTACCATCACCTGGTACAGCAATGTGGCATTGACCAATGTAGTGGCTACTGGTATCAGTTATGCGCCGGTGCTGAACGCGACTGCGATATTTTATGTTACCGCAACATTCAATGGCTGCAGCAGCGTGGCTACTCCTGTAACCGCACAGGTAAGCAGCCTGCCACAACCCAGCCTTGGGGCCAACCGCACGGTGTGCAAGGGGGAAGCATTGATATTGAACCCGGGAACTTTCACTGCTTATTTATGGCAGGATAATTCTACGCGGCCTACGTATAACGCCAATACTACAGTTACCAATACCACCACGTATGCTGTAAAGGTAGAAAACAGTGATGGCTGTAAAGGAACAGCTTCGGTGCAGATAACAGTAGTGGACGACTGCGACGATATTTATTTCCCGAATGCATTTACGCCAAACGGCGATAGCAAGAATGATGAATTTGGCCCGCTGCCACCAAACAGCTTCACATTTGTAACAGACTACAACCTGATGATCTTTAACCGTTACGGGCAAAGGGTTTTCCAGAGTAATACGCCGGGAAAAAAATGGTCGGGTAAATACCTCGGCATGCTCACACCAGGAAATTATGTGTGGTACGCCACTTACAAATTCAAAGGCAAGGTGAAAACCAAAAAAGGAAATATTCTTGTGATCAAATAATGGGTAGTCAACCTTCGGTAGTCAACCCGCGGTAGTCAACCCATGATAAAATGATTGTTGTTTCAGGTAACTCCCAACACAGAAGGCTCCAATTACGGAGCCTTTTGTGTTAATACGGTAATCTAAACTTCCTAAGCCCCTAAACTTTCTAAACCTTAGCTTCGCGGCAATAAGCCGTTAATTTTTCCGCTATTTCTTTGATCTCCATAAAAAGAAATTTAAGTTGAATGAATTATTTCGACGGTTCTTTGATGATAGCCGTATCATCTGTTTCTTTAGTGGCAATAGTGATCTGCGGATCCTGGATAGGGCGCATGTCCACTTCGTTGAGCAAAAATCCTGTGCGGGTCTTTTCCTGGTTATCAAGGTCTTTTTTGTTGAGCGATGGCGATGGGGAAGTTGAGTAGTACATGTGCGTAAATTTTAAGATGATGAATAAGCAGTTTTCAGGTATCAAAAAAAGTGCCGTTAAGGGTATAAATCAGCCTGCTGCAACGTGGTCATACAAAGCCCCGCAGTAGGTAAGGATTTGGTGTTGATTATTTAATGATGAAACTGTTTGCGGGCCAGTGGATTTTGTTGAAAACCAAAGGGTGGGGAAATGTTTACGCAGATAGCGAGAGCAAATGTCTCCTTTGCTCTGGTGACCAGAAGGCAGTAGAGATTGAAGCGAAGCGATATTGATTTTTGCAACCGAATGAACCAATTCGTGTAATTCGCGAAATTTGTGGCAAAAAAAATACGCCCCGTTTCCGAAGGCGTATCCGTTATCAGCATCGTCTGTCAATTCCTGTCTATAGATCCCATTACTTTTTTCATAAAATTATTCAGCGCATCTTTTTCGGGCATGCCTTCTGCCACCAGCTGATGTACTTCCAGCGCACCACAAAGATTGGATATCAGTTCCCCGATAACATTCAGTTCTTCTTCTTTCAGCGAAGCGGCTTCTGAAGTGTTTTCCAATACTTCGATGGCCGTTTCTATCGCCTGCACAGAGCAGGTTTGTTGTATCTGCTTAATTACGGGTAGTTTCATCCAGCAATGTTTTTAAAAGTTCTTCTTTATTTGTCTGTACCTGGTTTACCAGCACACCTTTACTGAAACCTGCAAATGTCGGCAGGTTATTTACTGCCGCCAGCTTGCGCGACAACGGAAACTTTTCGGCATCCACGATCACAAAAGTGGTGTCGTCATTTTCCGTGGAAAGGCGTTTGAACTTCGGCTTCATCAGCCTGCAGTTGCCGCACCAGCTGGCAGAATATTGTACCACCACTTTTTCGTGCTGTGCAACAATTTCTTCCAGGTTATCCTGATCCAATTCGATTAACATATAACTGATTTTAGAGAATTAATTAGTTGAAAAATATTCCGCTACACCTTCATTGGTCGCTTTCATCGCCGCTTCACCTTCTTCCCAGTTTGCCGGGCAAACTTCCCCATACTTTTCTACATGCAGCTGGGCGTCGAGCAGGCGCAGGTATTCGTCGATGTTGCGGCCCAACGGCAGGTCGTTGATCGATTCGTGACGAACGATCCCTTCCTTATCGATCAGGAAAGTACCGCGGAATGCGATCGGCGCACCATTGAAAGACCAGAGTTTTGTTTCGTTGTTGAATGCATACTCACCAGCCAGCACTCCAAAGTTCAGGGATACCACTTTAGAGGCATCCGCGATCAGCGGGTAAGTGATACCCTGGATACCGCCTTGTTCTTTCGGTACATTCAACCAGGCCAGATGCGTTTCTTCCGTATCTGTTGACACACCCACCACGATCGTATTTCTTTTTTCAAATTCTGCTATCTTTTCCTGGAAAGCATGCAATTCAGTCGGGCATACAAATGTGAAATCTTTCGGGTAAAAGAAAAGGATCACGTGTTTTTTGCCGATATACTGATCAAGGCTGAAATTTTCTACGATCTCTTCTCCGTTGATCACTGCTCCGGAAGAAAGTTGCGGAGCTTTTTTACCTGTTAATGCCATATGTGTTGTTTTTTAAATGAATAATATCCCTGCGGGCATGCCAATACATGACCGTTGGTGCAACGCACCCTTACAAGCAATTTTGATTGGGAAGGCGCAAATGTACGACAGGGAAATTGAAGGGCAATTGAAAAAGGGAAGAAGTGATGGCGAAATGAGGAAAAAAATAAGTAATGGATAATGGATAATTAATAATGCACCCTGGAGGATGGGTATAGATGATAGGCGATCGACTTTGTAGAAATTTATTTTTGTGTATTATCCATTACTTGTTACAAGTTATCCATTATTCAATTATCCATTGTTTTTGGCGGGTTATTTGGAATACTTCTCTAAAACCCATTTTATGCTTAAGAAAATAATCCCGTTTTTATCAGTCATTTTATTACTGGCGTCCTGTGTGGTGGATAATACAGCCGCCAGCGGTTATGCACGGCCGGTCTACATCGCACCCGGAGTTGGGCTGGGTACTATCATCGCGGTAGTCATTTCCTGGACAAGAAATAAATCCATCCTCTGGGCGATCATCCATGGATTGCTGGGCTGGTTGTATGTGATCTATGCACTGATTGTCGGCAAGAAATAGTGGAAGGTTAAAAGTTGAAGGTTTCCGGGCTTCAACTTTGAGTTGTCGGGTTTATCATTTATAAACGCAGTCTATCACTGCGTTTTTTGTATTTGTTACAGTTATTGCCAAAATAGCTACACTTATAAAGTTTTTTCTTACAGGTTTGTTTCAGTACATACATTTATAGTACCCAAAATAAACTCTTACAACCGTGAAACAAAAACTACGTACCTCCAATCTTCCACCTTCAGGCGCAACCCGTTTACCATTTCATAACTCATATCCGGTCATCACTGAAAGTTGATCGATCATAAGTTCAGCAATTGCTGCACGATTATGTCTGCAGCAGCATGAACACAGCCAGTACAAAATTTCTTAAAGTCATATTTTAATATCCCATACTATGCGTATACTATGTGTTACAATCTTTTTTTGCATTGCGGCATCGGCAACGAAAGCTCAAACGTGGTCACTGACCGGTAACAGCGGTACCAACCCTCCCACCAGCTTCCTCGGTACTACCGACAATAAGGATGTTGTATTCAAAAGGCTCTCTATAAAGGCTGGTTTGTTATCCACCTCGAATACTTCCTTTGGTTTAAATGCGCTACCGTCAAATACCGGTACGCTCAATTCTGTGTTTGGTGTAGAAGCCGGCCAGTTGAATACCAGTGGCAGCTACAACACTTTTATGGGATACAAGGCCGGGTATACTGGCACAAGCGCAAATGCGAATACTTTTGTGGGTTACCGGGCGGGTACGGCCAGCACTGCTAACGAAAATACTTACCTTGGCTATAATGCGGGCGCTAGTTCGACCACGGGAGGGTACAATGTTTTCGTTGGGGCCAAAAGCGGGATGAACAACACAACGGGTGAGGGAAATATGTTTTTGGGCGCTTCAGCAGGGGAAGCTAATACAACCGGTAACAGCAATATGTTCCTGGGGTATGCTGCCGGTTTAGCAAATACCACCGGTAATTCCAACACTTTTCTGGGAAATGCAGCGGGGTCGGCCAATACTACCGGCCGCGAAAACGTATTCATCGGAGAAGGTGCGGGTGGTGCCAATACTACCGCAACTGCCAACACATACATCGGTACTTATGCCGGACAGGCCGCCACTACTGCCACCGCCAATACATTTATCGGGTCATCTTCAGGGAACGCCAATACTACCGGTTTGCAAAATACTTTCATCGGATCTTTTTCCGGGTATTTCAATGTAACCGGGCAGAATGTAGCCACGCTTGGTTACAAAGCGCTTTATTCTTCCACAGCCAGCAATAACACTGCTTTTGGCGCCAGCGCCGGGTTTGACGCTACATCAGGCGGCAACAACCTTTTTGTAGGATATAATACCGGCCGTGGCATCACCACCGGTGCAAACAATACCATCATCGGCGCCAACGTAACAGGGTTGAGCGCTACACTTGCCAACAATATCATCATTGCAGATGGTAGCGGAAACAGGCGTATCAATGTAGGCAGTACAGGTAATGTAGGTATAGGAACCAATTCACCTGCAACAGCTTTACATGTAGGTATCCAATCCGGTACTTCTGCCCAAACACAGATCAACGTATCGGGTATCGATTACACTTATGATGCCGCCAGGGCGAATGGTACGGTTGCAGTATTGCCAACGATCGGGATAGATCAGAATAACGGTATCGGTTATATTAATGACGGAAGCGTGGTAAATGCCGCTTACATCGTAAATCAAAAAGGATTATGGGCCGGTTCTACCAGCACCACCACGAGGTCTTTTAAAGTGCTTGGCCCTGAAAATAACCTGGCGAACTATTCGCTTGAATTTGTTACCCGTGCAACAGGTAGCGCTACTGCCAATAACTACTGGATCGAAAGGATGAATTCTTCCAATATGATCTCGTACAACCGCTCGCTCAACATTGGAACATGGGGAGGACCGTCGGTGAAAATATTCGGTGGAGGATACCTGGTCCCGAATAAAGTGGCCGACATATTTGTATCGGATGCCGGAATAGGCATCAATACCGAAAGTCCTACAGAAAAACTACATGTTGCCGGAAATATTTATACCAGCGGAAAGATAATGGTAAATACCCCGGCTGTTACAGGATACGAACTGGCTGTAAACGGTTCTGCAATTTTCACCAAAGCAGTTGTGAAACTAAACGTCAACTGGCCGGATTATGTTTTTGAAACAGATTATAAGCTGCCTGCATTGAAAGACGTGGAAGCTTTCCTGAAACAAAATAAACATCTTCCGGAAGTACCTTCTGCACAGGAGATCAAAGAAAAAGGGATCGACCTGGGCGATCAGCAAACGATCTTATTGAAGAAAGTAGAAGAGCTGACGCTTTACATGATAGACATGAATAAAAAGATAGAAGAACTCGCAAAAGAAAATGCGGCGTTGAAAGCACAGCTGGAAAAGTAATCCGTATCAATTCAGTAACCCAGAATGCCCACCCTAAAAACCATATTTATACTGCTACTGTGTTTCGCTGCGCTAAGCGCCGGAGCGCAGCAAACTGTGTATGGAAACAGGGCGACGGTATTTACAGATGTCCAGTTTTTAAATACGGATTCCGGGTGGGTCATACTTCATTTTAACTCCGCTGTCTGCAAGGCGATGAATATTTCCCCTGAGCTGATAAAAGAAGATGAACCAGTAAGCACCACACCGGTGAAGAAAGAAAAAAAAGGCCCGAAAGTCCTCGAGGTTCATGGAAATGTTTCCTATGATTATTTTTACCGGTCCAAAGTCGATACGCCTTTTCAGCAAAATGATTTACAGCAGCACATGGAAAGAGTTTGGCTGAATGTGACCGTGAAGGAAAAATATCCGTTCAGGATTTCATTTACTGCAAGGCAAAGTAACACTCCTTTCCTGCGCGACCTCAGCAATATCAATCTTGGCTTTGATAAATACAATTACCTGAAGCTAAAAAAGCAACAGATGGCAGACCTGTTGTTGGAACAGAAGATGAATCTCCCACGGTTGCTGCTTAACGATTCATTGCTGAAATTGAAAAAATACGAATTGCATTCGCTTAAAAAAGAAATATCCTCCCCCGAATTATTTCAGAAACTGGTAGAGGCGAAAGAACGGATATATTTCCGCAAGCAAAGCAAAGCTTCCTCCAGGATACCTGGTTCACTTCCTGCTGCCGATAGTTTATTTGCGATGGATGATATTTCTGCCCGCTACAAAAAATTCAAATTGCCTGAGCTGGATAAATATGAGGATAAAAAAGATTCGCTTACCGCATCATTGGCAGATTCTGCAACGCTGGCAAGTATAGATAAAATGAACCAGAAAGCGCAGCAAATTACCGCCGAAATAGCCAGGCTGCAAAAAGCATCGGACAGCCTGCACAATTTTGTGAATAGTGAGATAAATAAAGGCCGTCGCGATATCTACAATGCAAAAGACATAGCGGCATTGGCAAAAGCCGGGCAGGCTAATGGCATCGATCAACCAAAACAAAGCGGGCTGGATAAATTTTTAGGAAATGTAAAATCATTTTCTGTTGGCCGTAGCCTCGTGGATTATACCGAGTTGACGGCGCAGAACGTGATGCTGACGGGGTTTAACCTGGAATATAATCCGTCGTGGTATGGCGCTTTGGCTGCCGGCCGTATCGATTATGGTTTCCGGGATGTTTTCGGCCGCCGCTATAAAGAGAAAGGGCAAAACCTTTTTCTGGGAAGGCTGGGCTGGGGTACCAATAAGAAAGCGGCACTTATCCTGACGGCATTTGGCGGACGCAAAAATAATTATAATGGAATGCTGGCGGGAGACAGCCTGAACAGTGTTTCAAATATCTTCGGATATTCTGTAGAAGCCATATTTAAAAAAGACGACCGCAATTTTATCAGCGCTGAAGTGGCGAAATCGACAAAGACAAGTTCCAATATTGGGACCAGCCCTGAGCACAAACCAGACAACCTTTTCAAATACAGCGATGATTCCAACCTTGGTATTAATGTGAAGGCACAGGCTGTGATAGAAAAAACGAATACAAAATTACAGGGCTTTTTCCGCAAAAGCGGCGAAGCGTTTCAATCCTTCAGCCTGTTTACGTACAACACCGATCAGCAGTCGTGGATGGTAAAAGCGGAACAACCATTTTTGAAAAACCGCATCACTATAGGAGCATCCTTGCGCCAGAATGATTTTTCAAATCCACTTACCGAGAAGACATATAAAACATCTACCGTGTTCAAATCATTGCAGGCTACTATCCGCTTCAAGGGTTGGCCGGTAGTTTCTGCGGGTTATTTTCCAGGCACTCAATATTATGTTGTAGATAAGAATACCGTTCTTGAAAATGTGTATTACATCCTCAACGGATCTGCTATTCATACTTACAATGCTGCGGGCATTCAAATGACCAGCTCAATAATTTATAACAGGTATTTCAACAAAGCGACCGATTCCGGATTTGTTCTGTATAAAGGTGTCAACTATATCATGTCGCAATCTTTGATATTTAAAAAATTACAATTGAATGGCGGATATGCCTTCAATACACAAACAGAATTAAGCTTCTACACCCTGGATGCCAATGGCGATTACAGTCTTGGTAAAAAAGTGAAGGTAGGAGGTGGGGTGAAATACAATCATGTAAGAAACGGCCCGGAGTATTGGGGCAAATCGGCCAGGCTGGGGATAGATGTATCCAAACTCGGTGTATTCCAGTTCAGTTACGAAAAGTCTTTTTTACCAACGATACAGCAAACCTTATATGCCGTAGAGATCGGCCGGGTAAGCTGGTTTAAATCATTTTAAGAATGAGAAAATTATTTTTTGTTCTCGTGTTATGCCTGCCGCAATGGCTGATGGCGCAGATGAGCATTACCACTCAGCTTCCCGCTTCCGGGATTGTGCTCAAAGACCAGTTGTGGAATATGGTCATTACCAACAACACCAATGATGTGGCGGTTTGTCACCTGTTGCTGGATGTGCGGGAAGTGGCTTCGGGGCAATCGATGCTCAATGCAACTACCGGTAAACTGCTGGTGGGTAAGGGTATCAAACTTATTACGGTGAAAGATATCCAGCCACTGATGTACAACTTCATGGCCACAGATTTCTCCGGCAATTTTTTGCCTTGTGGCGCTTACACGATCAACTATCGCCTGATCCAGGAAACGACCAAGGGCGATGTGCCGATGGCAGATGAGATTGTACGGGTGAATGTTACACCGCTGAGTCCGCCATTATTATCGGTACCTGCAGATCAGTCATTCATTGAAACTACTTATCCGCAGTTTGCCTGGATACCTCCTGCACCTGCCGAAATGTTCAAGCCATTGGTATATGATATCCTTGTGGTAGAGATCCTGGAAGGACAGAAAGCAAAGGAAGCGATCGAGTTCAACAAACCGGTTTATCTCAATACCAACCTCCAGCAATCTGCTGAAAAATTTCCTACCTCATTTGGTGAACTGATCAAAGGAAAAACCTATGCCTGGCAGGTAACTGCAAGGAGTGGGATGACCTACGCACTGCCCACAGAAATATGGCAATTTACAATAGGGAAAGATTCGATGAAAGCAGTAATTGACGGGGCGCCGTTTGTAAAGCTCAGCCGGCAGAATACGGAAGTATCAGTATCCTACAACGCTGTTGTAAAGATGGAATACGAAAATCTGGCTGAAGATAAAAAGATAACCGGTACAATCTATGACCCGGCATTGCGGGGCCATAAGGGCCAGACCGAAATACAATTTGAGCTGAAGCTCGAAAATGGGAAAAATTACCTGGAGTATGATGCTTCTAAAAGACACCTGGATGAAAAGAAAATATACGAAGTCTCCCTGAAAAACAGCCGCGGTGAAGAATGGCTGATGCGCTTTAAACCGGTGTTTGAAAAAAAATAATTTTAAGAGGATACCCTTAACTAATTGAATAAACGAATACGTATGATAAATTCCTGGACTGAGAAAAGAAGGCGTTCGATAGCATGGATCATGCTGCTGGTATTTTATGCAGAAATGGCCGGCAGTGCATATGCTGCAAAGAAGCAATATGTGTATCAGGCACGCCCGTATTTCAATAGTACCCCAACCCTGTTTCCTGCAACCGGCAATGAAGAGGCCAAAGCGCCATTCATCATTGCAGAAAAGGTGGAGGCCGATGGTATTTCAACCCCGCTGAAAGTAAAAGAAGTAACGTCTGAAGGGGGGGCGGTGTCTGTGCTTGCAACAGAAGCCAAATTAATGGCAGATAAGAATGCTGCACTAAATAATTTAAGTTCTGGTGGGCCCGGCCAGCCCGAATCTTCCACCTTTAAATCTGTAGGTGCAGATAATATGGTGAATCTTTTCACAGGCGATTTTTCTTACAATATTCCTTTGCTGGATGTGGATGGTTATCCAATCAATATATTTTATAATGCAGGAGTTACCATGGACCAGGAATCAAGCTGGGTAGGGTTGGGATGGAATATTAATTCTGGAAGCATCAACAGGAATGTACGCGGTGTGCCCGATGATTTTGATGGAAGTAACGTGGTGACAAAAGAACAGTCTATTGAACCTGAGATTACTGTGGGGGTAAACGGGGGGGTAGATCTGGAAATTGTTGGTACCCCCAATAAGCCCAAACCAGTGCAAACATTATTGCCGACAAACATAGGGTTCTCGGGCGGGGTGTCTTATAATAACAAACGTGGATTGGGAATAGAAGCTGGTATTAACGCGGTATTTGATGCTCAAACGATTGTAGCAGGTAAGGTAAAGGATGAAAAGACCGGTAAAGTAGATATCGGCGCTAATGTCAATTCCCAAACGGGCCTTTCAGGAAGCCTGGGATACCAGCACTATTTATATAAGGATAATAATAAGACACGCTTTGGGCTTTCAACTTCAGCAGATTTCAATGCACGGACCGGTCTAACAGATCTTCGCCTCAGTGCAGAAATGAAACAGCAAAACGATAAATCATGCGAATATTTTCTTCCCCACGCTTTGGGGGTACGCAGTACGAGTATCAATTTTGCCCGCTCTTCTTACACACCAACTATCAGGATGCCCCTTACCAACTTCAGCGCATCTTACAGGGCCCAGTTTGGTAAAGAAATATTTAGTAAGACAAAAACTTTTTCTATCGGCGGTGCATACAACAGGAGTGCTATCGCTGCCAATCGCAATACGGTGAAGAAACCCGCATTTGGTTATATGTATTACGAAAAAGCTAACGGCAACCGGGATGCTTTAATGGATTTCAACAGGCTTAATGACGGAACTTATAATATGAAGACCCCTGCGATATCCGTGCCTGTATACACTTATGATGTATTTACCATTTCGGGTGAAGGTACCGGTGGCTCATTTCGCGGCTATCGCGGAAATATGGGTTATGTAAGGGATAATTATACCCGTACAAATTCGGGGAAGGCAAACCTTGCCCTGGAGTTTTCCAAACAGGAAAAAGTGAAGGTTGGTGTTACTGTAGGTGGTGTATATTCAGGCACAGTGGTAGACGATTGGCGCAGCCAGAATGCGCTACGGCAGGTAGCACAATTCAAATCTTCCGAGAAGCTGGTGCAATCCGGTTTTTATTTTAAGAACCCCGGCGAAAAAGCTATCATCGACCAGGACTATTATCATCGTATGGGAGAAGATCAGCTGATGCGCCCGGTAATGGCGAATGTCAATAGCCTCACTCCTCCATTCAACTCTCCTACATTGACCCTGCAAAGCAAGTTTCAGTTGTACAATGATAAAAGAGAAGAAACAGAATTGATCCCTATTGATAATACGATCAGAAAAGAACGTGATAAGCGTGGCCAGGTGATCTCTTTTCTTACGGCGGAAGAAGCCGACAGGGTAGGTCTGGATCGCTACATTTATTCATATCCTGAACTCAAGGAAAGCACTTTGTTTACACCCGGGTTATGTGCTGATAATCGGACGTCCAAGATACCCATCCGCCGTTTGAATAATCCTGTAGAACCCTATCGTAAATCGAACCATATATCCGAGATCACCGTTCAGCAGGGAAGCCAGCGATACATATATGGTTTACCGGTGTACGAGACCAAACGCAGGGAAGTAACGTTCAGCATAGAAACCGATTTAAACCCGGTGGATGATCATGGAACAGTTGCTTATAATAGTGGTGTAGACAACAGCTTTGATAATAAAAAAGGGCGGGATCATCTTTTTCAGGCAGAAACAACAGATGGATATGCCCACTCTTTTTTACTTACCGCGATACTTTCCCCTGATTATGTAGACATGACGGGGAACGGAATTTCGGATGATGATAAAGGAACAGCCATCAAATTCAATTATTCCCGTACCAATATGAAGCGAGGGGCCTTCGCCAATTCTTTCCCGCTGTTCAAATGGCGCATGCCTGCTGATCTTAACAGGGCAAACTATAACCGTGGCCTGGTAACGGATAATAAGGATGACAAAGCATCTTACACTTACGGCGAAAAAGAATTGTGGTACCAGCATAGTATAGAATCAAAAAATATGATTGCGGTATTTCGCGTATCGGGTAAAGCAGATGGTCTGACTATTGAAGGTGAGAATGGTTTTTTTACGGAAAACAGATACAACCCCCCACAGCAAAAACTGGATCGTATCGATCTTTATTCCAAAGCGGATGTAGTAAAAGCGTTAGAACTGGGCACACAGGCAAAACCTATAAAATCAGTACATTTTACTTATTCTTATGAGCTTTGCAAGAATTTTCAATACAGGCTCGCTAACCAGGGGAAACTCACCTTGAAAAGCATTTATTTTACCTATCGCAATAATAATCACCAGAAGAATAAATATATATTTAAATATGCACGTCAGGATGATCAGAATGTAACCTATAACCCTACAAACATAGACCGCTGGGGTGTTTACAAACCTAACACCGATAACATCGATAACATCAGCAATGAAGATCTTCCATATAGTGTGCAGAATAAAACCAAAGCAGACCTGAACGCTTCCACCTGGAACCTCAGCCAGATATTATTGCCAAGCGGCGCCAAAATCGATGTGAATTACGAATCAGATGATTATGCTTACGTGCAGGATAAGCGTGCCGCACAAATGACCCGTATTGCAGGATTTGGAAGCAACCGTTATTCTACTCCTAACAACGAACTGTACGATAACAGTATTCATGTACCTGACAATTATTCGCAGGACAAAGAATATGTTTTTTTCGATCTTCCTTTACCTATCGCAACAGATGAAGAAGTGAGAGAAAAATATCTCAAGGATGTAAAGCAGCTACTGCTCAAGCTTTGGGTAAAAGTTCCCGGCGATCAAAATGGAGGCGGGTACGAACCGATGTTCGTTTACTGCAATATTGTAGAATCAGGGCTTGCTACTACAAAAGCAACTCCTACATCACCTGAAGAAATAAACCACAACAGATTCTATATAAAGATCGATAGGGTGCCGCAGAGCGGTAATAACGGCCCTACCCGGATCATGCAAACAGTTTACCAGTTCCTCCGCGATCAACTGCCCTCCAAAGCATATCCTGGTTATGATGTTCAAGGCTTTCCCGTTTTGCAGCTTGTGAGAGCGTTATATGCAATGGTCAATAATATACGAACGGGCCTGATGGGTTTTGAATATACTTCCCGCCAGGCTGGCTGGTGTCGCAAAACAGACCTTACTAAATCCGGTGCACGGTTAGCAAACCCGGAATTGAAAAAAATGGGTGGTGGGCACAGGGTGAAAAGTGTGATCATAACCGATAACTGGATGAAGATGACGAAAGTGGATGAAACTCCTACCGCTATTACAGATTCCTGGTATGGACAAGAATATGACTACACTACTACAGAACTGGTCAATGGGTCGGTGAAAACGATCAGTAGCGGGGTGGCATCTTATGAGCCTGCTGTTGGGAATGAAGAAAATCCATTCCGCGAGATATTGCAATACCAAATGAAAAATCCGATGGGGCCAACGGTAGCGGGGGCTGTAGAACTTCCCCTTGCAGAAACATTTTTTCCTTCGCCCATCGTAGGCTACAGCAAAGTTGTAGTGAAAAGTATTCACAATAAAACAAATAAAGTTATCAGGTCTAATATAGGGCGACAGGAAACGGAATTTTATACTACCCGCGATTTTCCCGTGATCAGCGATTTTACTGCTTTTACACCGGCAAGCCGTCATCACACAACTCCCGGGCTTATCGACCAGATATTTAACCTGGCAAGGATAGATAATTTGTTGCTTGCGCAGGGCTTCAGGGTAATACTGAATGATATGAATGGTAAGATAAAATCGCAGGCGAGCTATCCCGACACGGATCCACTTACTCCCATCAACAAGACCACTTACTATTATCGTACCAAACAGACGGGCGACAATAAATTCAAGCTGGATAACGTGATCCCGGTGATCAATGATGCTGATGGAAAAATTTATAATAAGCTGGTCGGAAAAGATATCGAAGTAATGAATGATTTCAGAGATCATTTTACTTTTACGCACTCTTCGCAGATACCAATAAATGCCGATGTATTTACAGCCGCTGGATGGCCGGTCATTTTACCAAGTGTGTTCAGGGCAATCTTCCAGGACGAATCGCTCTTCCGCTCAGCTACAACTATGAAAGTAGTGAATGAGTATGGTATACTGGACAGTATTGAAAATGTTGACAAAGGCAGCGTTACCGGCACACGAAATCTTGTATATGATGCCGAAACCGGCGAAGCGCTTATAACACGTACCACTAAAGAATTTAATAATCTTATCTATTCTTTCAACTACCCGGCTTACTGGGCTTACCCCGGGATGGGCGCGGCGTATAAGAATATCGATGCCACGGTTGAGCATATATTGATGCGTAACGGAAAAATAGAAGGTGGGTTGACCGAAACAGAGATAAAGGAAATATTTGAGAGCGGCGACGAAATATATGTGAACGAAGCGTCACTGGTAGGCCCTAAGGACAACGCGGGATGTATCAACATTGGTAGTGGTAACGCTTGTACGCCACTTCCACTCAGTAGCGAATACCGGATATGGGCACTGGACGTTTCAAAAGACATCAACAACGCCACAAAGGAATTTATTTTTATAGACCGGAATGGTGTGCCTTATAATACGGCGGATGCCACACTGAGAATCATCCGAAGCGGAAGAAGGAACATGGCTGATATTTCCGCCGGCGCTATCACCAGTCTCGTTAATCCTATCATCTTTAATGGCGACGATTATGACCGGGTGTTGATCAACAATAATACCCAGGTGATCAATACCGGTGCAGTGGAATTTAAAGAGAAATGGAAAACGCAGGATGCATTGTATTTTGTAAAAACGGTGAATGTAACCGAGAACAGACTTACCCGCATCAAGACGGTATCAATACCTATGTTGGCGCCTGCCGGAGATGACGATGAAAGGTCTTATGAAGTGTCGAGTTATAAAGGCTCCTGCAATTGTGGTTATGATGAACAGTATTACTCTAACCCGGATTATTTCCTGGGATACCGCCAGAGTTTTGGTACCGGCAAAAAGAGAAGCCGCAAAACAAACAGAAGCTGGATAAATCTTAATCTCGGTTCATTGCCGACATCTGCCAATATCAGCAAGGTTGTGCTGAATTTTCCGGGGCACTCTTATGGTAGTACCATGCCACACCAGTTTTATTACTATGGACACTCATATCCCCTGACCTCACATGGTGCTACTGATCCTCATTACCGAAGCGGTGGAGATAACAACGATTATGTACTGGAGAGAATGTTGGCACGCTGGCCGCATAATGATGGTCAATGGCGCGACCAGTTCTATTACTCAAGTCCCAGTAATGCCGACAGGATCGTGATGCCAAGCCCTCTCAACAGTTGGCAACCCAGTGGAAACAACGCGGTGAATAATATCGATATCACCAACATGGCAAGATTGATGCTCCGCGATTACCATGATCCTGCAAAAAGATTTGCCACAGCAATACGCCTGAACCTGCTGGCAGATAATTCAAACGGAACGCTGGAAGTAAGAACCTGTTTTGACATCGGTAGTCTGGGCAACCTTGATGTAACCTATACTGATTGTAATGATCCTCTGCCGATCGGTTATGTTCCACAACCCGGCGATCAGCTGGCACCTTGTGTGATCACTACCACTACAAAATTGTGTTATTCCGTGTTCACAAAAGATTTCATGAATCCTTATGTTCAGGGTATCCTGGGCAACTGGCGCCCTATGCGCAGTTATGCCTTCAATGGTATGCGTGAGCAACAATCGGCTACAGAACCAACCACCAATATTGCCACTGCCGGGGTTATTAAACCATACGAAAATTTCTGGCAATTCGATAATAGTACAAACACAAATAAGGTGCTGACCAAAACAGTGCCTCTCAGCAAGAGCTGGGTGTGGACGAGCGAATCTACACAGTTCAACAGAAAAGGTGCGGAAACGGAAACGGTAGATCCGTTGTTGCGTTACAATGCAGCAGTATTCGGTTATAATGAAGCATTACCTGTAGCTACCGTAAATAATTCACGGTTAAGGCTGGCCGCTTTCGATGGCTTCGAAGATTATTTTTTCAAGGACCAATCCTGTGATCTCGATTGCCAACCTAATAAACGTCATTTTGATACCAAGATCAATACGCTGCTGCTCGACGAAAGCCAGGCCCATACAGGCCGGTATAGCCTTCGTACCGCAGCGCAGGCGGCTACTTCCATCAAGATGAAGATATCTGCCGATAATGCAGGGACCGAACCCGGCCTCAATATTCATTTGACCAAAACCCCGGTAAATATTCCATGGGTGGTGCCAAAGGGTATCGGTCTTACAGGGATATATCACTTCAGGGGCGATTACTTGGGAACTAGAATAGATGAGCAGATAAATATAAGTTATACACGGGGGTCCACGAATGTACCCTATGGTATGACCTACAGAGGAGGGTTCGACGTTAGCTGGTCGGGGAAAATACAAGTTGCGGAGAGCGGAGTGTACCAGTTTAAATCTACGGCAACAAATGATTTCATGCAGATAGTCATTAGCAAACCGGGCGTATTCAACACAGTATGTTATGAGGCATGTAATGATCACTATACCTGTATAGCTTCTGTAGAGCATCCTCATCTAGCTCCGGTAACGTTGGTTGCGGGCGAACTATATGATATATCATTACATTTTGTTGATGAGAGGCGTAGAGATAGAGGTAATGACGGCGCCGCAAATCTTTCCTGGGTATCATTGTGTACAGGCAGGCCTACCCTCGTTCCAAAAGAAAACCTTTACCCCAATGCCGCTGCGGCCAACGGATCAGTACTGGCACCTACCAGCCTTTGTGTCAAAGTAGACCAGATAAAAGCGCAGGGCAATTTCCTGACAGATGAATTCAACCTTATCCCTGAACAGAAAATGATATCCAGCGTATGGGTAAAAAGAGGGGGTAAGGACGAAGATTGCCGATGTCCGTTATATACAGGTTTCAGCATCAAATTAAAGACCGCTTCCAATTCCAATGTGGCCACTTACCAGGCAAAAGGGAATATCATAGAAGGATGGCAGCTATTTGAAGCGGAATTTACCGTGCCGTCTGATGCTGCAGAACTTGAACTCTATATTGACAACAGTGCAAGCAGTAATACAACCCTGTCGATCGATGATCTCCGCTTTCATCCATTCTCGGCGAATATGAAGTCGTTTGTATATAATCCTTACAACCTCAAGCCCGCGGCAGAGCTGGATGAAAATAATTACGCTTCATTCTATGAATATGATGATGACGGAACATTGATAAGGGTGAAAAAAGAAACCGTACAAGGTATCAAAACCATCCAGGAAAGCAGGAGTGGTATGCAGAAATCTGTAACCGATCTGTAAGAACAAAATAAAATTTATCTAAACTGATCAATCATAACAGGATGAAAAAATTAATGTTAATAGGTGCATTTCTTATCGGAGTGCAAACGGGTAAAGCACAATTGTTAGATTCAGCGAGCCATGAGATAATCAGGATCAACAAGGTGTTTGACAGCACCGATTTCCTTGGTTTCGATCTGCTGATAAATTACCAGGCCGACTCGGCGGGGGTTCTGAAAAGTACTGAACAGGTAGCTGGTAAATACCTGCTTAATAAGAATAATTTCTATTACCGGGTGGGAAATATGGAGTACGTGCAGGCAGATTCGTTTTCCTACACTTTTTATCACGATCAGGAAACGATGCTCATGTCTACCAATATGCAATCGACGGGAAATCTCTTCCCGGCTGCCAACTTCCGGGATTCCCTGTTAGGTTCACTGGGATCCAAGTATGATGTGTTCATGACGGAATTACCAACGGATTCGCTCAATCCGGTACCAGAAGATAGCACCTATTATGATAAGATCATCAGCTTCCGTATCAAAACAACAGTGCCGGAATATAATGCCGCCGGTTTTTTTCAAAAGTTTGATATCTACTACGATCGTGATAATTACCAGCCGGCCAAAATGCGCTTCAGTTATTTTGAACCGGCACCGCAGGAAGAAGATGTCGTAACGACCATGTACCTGCAGAATAAAACGGTGGACATAAATTTTTCAGCTTATTCCAGAGGGCCCGCTTCAGACCTGTTCAATGAAGCAAAATATGTGATCTACAACCGCCAGCGAAAAATATACGAGCCCGGACAGAAATTCAGGAACTACAGGTTCCTCACCAGCGGTTTTTTAAATGAAGACGAAGACGCACAGTATTACAATCAGGCTCCTTTTGAATATATAGGAGTTCAGTAAAAGCATTATCAGGGAATAATAGGAAATTCATAATTACATAACTTTTATGGGTAGAATAAAAAATACAATCAGGACATTCTTGCTGGCCATCAACCTGCTGATCATCACTAACTGTTGCTTCGCAACAGACGATCCGCCGTTATCATCAAGTTTTCGCGGAGCCACGGAGTTCGTAAAGGATGATGTAAGTGGTACCATGGCGCAAACCAAAGAAGTGATCGATGATATTTTTTATAGTGGTACGTTGAACCCTACCATTGCCAATCCTGCCAATGATAAGATCACTAATGTTGTAAGCCTGCTGGTGAGGGAAGATATGATCATGTACATCCCGAGTGATTTTACAGCTAAAGTAAATATCAAAATAGATTATACGCTGGTAAACGGTACAACAGGATCTGTCAATTCTACCTTCCTGGAAGTTACTTATACAAAAGCCGGGGGTGTAAAATATAATGCCCGGCAAACTATAAAATTCGATCAGTGCCGCAAAGTAAAAGTGACCATTATCGATGTACCCTACAAATCAGTAGCATGGGATGTGTGGGCTGTGCTGGAATTGGAAAACCGTATGCTGCGCAAGCGTGATTATGTATTTAATTACGATCAGGTCTTAA
>NZ_RJUB01000139.1 GCF_024343615.1 Ferruginibacter sp. HRS2-29
TTAAAAAACCGGAAATAAAAACTTCTCTACCCCAAAGCCGCGGCGTGGCCTCCCGGCCTGCCGCGAGTGCGACTTTAAAGGGGACCGGCTGGCGGGGACGCCACGCATGGGAGCTAAAATTTTGCCGGGAAGACGGGAAGAAGGAGGGGTTTGCTGTTTCTCTACGAGCTTGAAAAATCAAAAGGATCTATTCGCACTCAATGAATCTTAAAAAAACCGGGAATAAAAACTTCACTTCCCCAAAGGCGTGGCCTCCCGGCCAGCCGCGAGTGCGACTTTAAAGGGGACCGGCTGGCGGGGACGCCACGCATGGGAGCTAAAATTTTGCCGGGAAGACGGGAAGAAGGAGGGGTATTGCTGTTTCTCTACGAGCTTGAAAAATCAAAAGGATCTATTCGCACTCAATGAATCTTAAAAAAACCGGAAATAAAAACTTCTCTACCCCAAAGGCGTGGCCTCCCGGCCTGCCGCGAGTGCGACTTTAAAGGGGACCGGCTGGCGGGGACGCCACGCATGGGAGCTAAAATTTTGCCGGGAAGACGGGAAGAAGGAGGGGTTATTTTTGCTTCTCCACAAGCTTGAAAAAATCGGATAGTTTGATGTCGAGGTAATCCGTCAATACCGACAAACTACTAATGGTCAGATTTCTTGTTCCACTTTCAACTCTGGCAATATGAATGCCGGTATCATTTCCAAAATCTGCTTGCAAAATACCTTTACTCTTACGCAATTCTTTCAGTGCGTTGCCAATTTTGCCAAGTAACTCATCGTTTTTTATCTGCGTCATAGTAGAACAAATAGACTAAAAATAAATTGTTAGAAAAAGGACTTTTGTGTCCTATTTTAATTTATCTTTATTGCATCAACTTTCCGTTCTGAAATCTGGTACATCTAAGCACAGGAAAGGCTAAAGTTCTTGCATGACGATGCGGGAACTTTATTTGTATTATTTGATGTACCGCTCACCATCAAATAACAAACAAATGAACATCTACCCGCAGCGGATCTGCACGCTCAAAGAAGCCTACGAAGCCATTCACGAATTTTTCAGCTGTTATCATTGCCCCGAAGCACGGGAAGAAGTAGCACAACTGTTTGAATGGGCATGCAAAGAAAAATACTATAAAGGAGCTCCCCCGGTCAATATTGTTTTTCTTGCACAGCAATTGCACCGGTTGTTTTCGGCAGCCGAAATAATCAGCTACAGCCTCGGAAGAAAATTTTCGGCGGTATTAACCCCGGAGGTTTGGCCCCAACCTCCGGGGTTTGCCCATGGATGCCCCTTCAGCAACGAAAAATCCGATTCATCATGGGAATGCTTTCCCCGGCACCTTACCGCTGAAGAATACCTGAACCCTTATTTTGCCCTGGAAAAAATCAACCACATCCCGCAGTGGGAGCAAGTGCTGCAGGAACTGATGGAAGCTGCGCTGAGTAAAGGGAGCATTGATGGGTGGTATTCTATCGGCGAAGTGATGCAATGGAAGGAGCGGATGATGGGAGTTGTAGAGGGAGGGTGGCTGGTGGAGGAGAGGATTGCTTAATTGTTTAATTGCGAAATAGCTGACCGAAAGAGTTTCCCGCTTGGCCAGCCGCGAATTCGACTTTAAAGGGGACCGGCTGGCGAGAGGCCAGGCCGTGGGCGTTGTGAGGATGGAAATGGGCGTCAACCACGGTGAAAGATATTATGTGTTAAAAAAAGTTGTGATTAAATTTTTATTGTATTATGAATAATTAATCTAACATTCACCTCGTTTTTAAATTGTTCCATTTGTTCTTGATGTCCATATTGAAATTTCGGAAATTTTTTATTTGATAAAAAGGCTCTTCGTTTTCTTATATCAGTTAAAATATTATTTGCTGCATATAATGAAATTGTATGCTTTAATTGATCAATTCCAGCACTAATCCAGCCACCGGTTCTAATTTCCTTTAACTCTACAAAAATAATATTATTTGTATATGTTAACATTCCATCACAACGACTATCTAAATCGCCGTTCGAACGTAAGATGGTTATGCAATTATCAATAGCTGTAAAAGTAATTTCAATGCTACTTTCATTTTCTACAATGGCAATCCATTTATTTCTATCAACTGTATCAATATAAGCACGAGTATTATTTTGGTCATCGCATAAGCCAAATAAAATTTCATTTGTCAAGTCTTGGCAAGCAGCCGCATAAAAATTTATGCTCATAATAATTCTTCGATTTCTAATATATCATCAAATAATTGATTAGTTTCCGCTAATGACTGGTTTAAATAGTTTTCATCAGATGGA
>NZ_RJUB01000140.1 GCF_024343615.1 Ferruginibacter sp. HRS2-29
ACGGCTCTTACCAGTCATCCACTACTTTCACCAACGTATTTGCAGGTACTCATACTGTAACTGCAAAGGAAGCAAATGGCTGTACTTCGGTAAAGACCATTACCATCACTGAACCGGCTCCCGTACCAACACTGGTGGTTACGGCTACAGCATCGATCATTCTTTGTAATGGCGGTACTGCTGTAGTATCAGTAAACGCCACAGGCGGTACTGCACCGTATACCGGTACAGGTACTTTCACCCGTACAGCAGGTACTTATACCTTTACCGTAACGGATGCGGCTGGTGTAAGCGCAAGTGCTGCTGCAACGGTTCAGCAACCTGCAGCGCTGACAGGAACACTTACTGCAGGAACCATCGCTGTAAACGGTGGCACTACCACGCTCACAGCAATAGTGAGTGGCGGCACACCTGATTATTCTTACAAACTTAATAGCGGAAATTATGTAACCTCGGGCATCTTCACCGGTGTAACTGCAGGTACACATACGGTGACCTTCCGCGATAAAAATGCATGTACGATCACAAAAACGATCACCATTACCGAACCGGCCCCGGTTCCGCCATTGGTGGCTACAGCGTCTGTAACCGGTACTATTGCGTGCTTTGGCGGGACTACTACCGTAAACGTAGCAGCAACCGGCGGTACGGCTCCATACACCGGCACAGGTAACTTCACCCGTGCAGCAGGTACTTACACTTTTACTGTAACGGATGCGGCTGGTGTCACTGATGAAGTAACAGTAACCGTTACCGAACCAACTGTGTTGAATGCTACGGTAACTTCAGGTACGATCACTGTAAATGGTGGTTCTACTACCATGACAGTAACTGCTGCCGGCGGTACAGCACCCTATACTTACAAACTCAATAACGGAGCATACCAGTCCTCCAACATCTTCACCAACGTTACCGCAGGTTCTTACACCGTAACAGTGAAAGATGCCAATAACTGTACTGTTTCCAAAACAAGGACTATATCTCAGCCAGGCGCTCCGGCACCATTGGTTGCGGCCGCTACGGCAGGCACCATCACCTGCAACGGTGGAACAACTTCCGTGGTTGTTACGGCAACAGGCGGTACTGGCAGCTATACCGGTGTTGGTACTTTCACCAAAGCCGCAGGCACTTATACTTTTGTGGTGACTGACGCAGCCGGTGTAACAGATGATGTGACCATCACTGTAACTCAGCCAACGCTCATCAATGTGACAGTAGCTACAGGTACGATCGCTGTATATGGCGGCTCAACTACAGCCACTGCTACAGCAACAGGCGGCACACCGGGTTATACTTACAGCTACGATAATGGTGCTTACCAGTCTTCCAACGTATTTACCAATGTAGTGGCTGGTACACATAGCATCAGGGCTAAAGACACAAAGGGTTGCATCACTACAAAAACCTTCTCTGTAAGCCAGCCTGCACAGGTACCCGCATTGGTTGCGGCAGCTACAGCAGGTACTATCAACTGTTACGGCGAAAACACTATTGTAACAGTAACTGCA
>NZ_RJUB01000141.1 GCF_024343615.1 Ferruginibacter sp. HRS2-29
ATTGAACTTTTTACTAACTGGATTTCGTTTTCTGCGAAGCAGAAAAAATCTGTGTAATCCCCTTCATCCCTATAAAATCTGTGATCCTTTTTCTATCTCATTAATCTTATCCCTTCTTCTGCCACTTGTTTTTTGATCACGGATTTCAGACTGATCAGGAGATCGCACGGATTATTTTGCTGGCGCAAAATCAAAATGTAGTTTATAAACTAATTGAACTTTTTACTAACTGGATTTCGTTTTCTGCGAAGCAGAAAAAATCTGTGTAATCCCCTTCATCCCTATAAAATCTGTGATCCTTTTTCTATCTCATTAATCTTATCCCTTCTTCTGCCACTTGTTTTTTGATCACGGATTTCAGACTGATCAGGAGATCGCACGGATTATTTTGCTGGCGCAAAATCAAAATGTAGTTTATAAACTAATTGAACTTTTTACTAACTGGATTTCGTTTTCTGCGAAGCAGAAAAAATCTGTGTAATCCCCTTCATCCCTATAAAATCTGTGATCCTTTTTCTATCTCATTAATCTTATCCCTTCTTCTGCCACTTGTTTTTTGATCACGGATTTCAGACTGATCAGGAGATCGCACGGATTATTTTGCTGGCGCAAAATCAAAATGTAGTTTATAAACTAATTGAACTTTTTACTAACTGGATTTCGTTTTCTGCGAAGCAGAAAAAATCTGTGTAATCCCCTTCATCCCTATAAAATCTGTGATCCTTTTTCTATCTCATTAATCTTATCCCTTCTTCTGCCACTTGTTTTTTGATCACGGATTTCAGACTGATCAGGAGATCGCACGGATTATTTTGCTGGCGCAAAATCAAAATGTAGTTTATAAACTAATTGAACTTTTTACTAACTGGATTTCGTTTTCTGCGAAGCAGAAAAAATCTGTGTAATCCCCTTCATCCCTATAAAATCTGTGATCCTTTTTCTATCTCATTAATCTTATCCCTTCTTCTGCCACTTGTTTTTTGATCACGGATTTCAGACTGATCAGGAGATCGCACGGATTATTTTGCTGGCGCAAAATCAAAATGTAGTTTATAAACTAATTGAACTTTTTACTAACTGGATTTCGTTTTCTGCGAAGCAGAAAAAATCTGTGTAATCCCCTTCATCCCTATAAAATCTGTGATCCTTTTTATCGCATTAATATCGTCCCTTCTTCTGCCACTTGTTTTTTGATCACGGATTTCAGACTGATCAGGCGATTACACGGATTATTTTGCTGGCGCAAAATGAAAATCCAGTTTATAAGATATCGTCAACGTTTCAAAAACTGCATTTTCGTTTTTACGAAGTAAAAACAATCTGTGTAATCCCCTAATCAATCTGAAATCTGTGATCCCCTTATCCCCTTATCTCCTCAATTACGTCCTTTCTTTTTCTGCCCCCTTGTTTTGGGTTTACCATATTTTTTCATCATCCTGTCTTTCCGGCTCATCACAAAATTCACCTTGCTGTTCTTCGCCGATTTCGGATGAAATGCCGGCCCCACATCTTCTTTCTTCGGAAGCTTGATCTGTATTTCCTTCATGTAGACCTTCGGAATTTCGTCTTCTGTAAGCACGGTAGAAATTTCGACTTCGGCAGGTAATGCTGCTATCGGAATAGCAAAATCCATCAATTCTTCGATGGCTTGCTGCAGCGGCTTTTCTTTTTCTGTAATAAATGTGATGGCAATCCCTTTTTTCTTCGCACGACCGGTACGGCCGATGCGGTGCATGTAATTTTCAGGAATGTCGGGAGTATCGAAATTGATGACATGGGTTACTTCGGTAATATCGATACCGCGGGCCACAATGTCTGTAGCGATGATGAAGCGATAATTTCCTTCCTGGAATTGTTTGACCGTATTGAAACGATGATTCTGTTCCTTATTGCTGTGGATCACCCCGGCAGATTCGGGGAATAACGTTTCCAGCTCCGCGAAAAGTTGATCCGCCAGTTTTTTTGTGGCGGCAAAAACCAACACTTTTGTCATCTGCGGATCATTTGCCAGCAAGTGTTTCAGCAGGTTTACCTTGGTATGGAAGTTTGGGACTTCATATGCCTGTTGCTCAATATTTTCGAGCGGGGTTCCGGATGGGGCCGCTTCTATTTTTACGGGATTATTGAAGAATGTGTGAATGAGTTCTTCCACTTCTTCTGTAAGTGTTGCCGAAAACAACAGGTTTTGCCGTTTGGCCGGGATAAGGTCGAGGATATTTTTCAGCTGTGTGCGAAAACCGAGATTCAGCATTTCATCCACTTCATCGATGATCAGCGTCTTAATATTTTTCAGTTTCAATGAGCCGTTCATCGCCAGATCGAATAAACGCCCCGGCGTTGCTACCAGTATGTCCACTTTTCCTTCCACCGAAAGGCGTTGGGTATTGATATTTACGCCCCCATACACCCCTACCGTCACCACGGTCATATAAGTAGTGAGTTTGTTGACCGTTTCCACCACCTGCGCCACCAGTTCCCGGGTAGGCACCACGATCAAAATAGTCGGGGATTTGTCCTTTGTAAATTTCCATTGCCGCAGGCAGGGCAAGAGGTAAGCGATCGTTTTTCCTGTACCGGTCTGCGCTATGCCACACACGTCGGCCCCGGACATCACCACGGAAAAAGCCTTTTCCTGGATCGTAGTGGGATTTTGATACCCAAGATCGTCGAGTGCATTGAGTAATGGTGTGGAAATATTGAGATCACGAAAGCTCATGGTGGAAAGATTTTGGGCAAAGGTAAGGAATGGGGGCTGGTTACTGGTTACTGGATGCTGGTTACAGCAGAATGCTCAACGGCTCTGTCATTGCCAGGCACGAAGCAATCTCTTCGAGTAGACAAATATGGAAGAGATTGCTTCGTACCTCTTACAGCAATGACCGTTCTAATGGAAATCCCGGCCTGCAACTAAACTCCTCCAGTCATCCTCCAATATTCCCATTTCAATCATGCTCCAGAATTCGCCTTCGTATAACAATACATCGCGTTGCAATCCTTCCTGTTGCATACCTGCTTTTTCATAACATTTTACAGCAGCGATATTATCACTGTAAACGCCGAGCCCGATACGGTGGAGCCCGAGTTCTTCAAAACCTATACGGATGGCTTCTTTCATCATGGCGATGCAATAACCTTTTCCTTTTTCGCTTACAAACACACGGCTGATCCTTGCCGAGCGGTTCTTCCAGCTGAGCCCACCGATAGAGATATGCCCCACCACATTCCCGGTTTTTTCCTCCACAGCACGATAAACGAACGCATCGGAAACGCCTTTGATATTCGTGTCATCGATATACCATTCCAGGCTTCTTTGTGTAAGGGGATAGGAGAACAGCGAACCGGCCCAATTCATCAGCAACCGCTCATTGTTGATCCATCCGATTAATTGTGTAAAATCCTCTTCGCTGAATTTTTCTAGTCTGATCATGCCCGTCAGGTAAATTTTTATGCGAAAGTAAACTTTAATTAGAATGAATAATTGATAATGAATAATTAATAATTATTTCCAGGACAGGCTGATATTTATCTTTGGCACTCTATTTAATACAGTACCTTTTTTTAAATGCTTTTTTATGAAATTATTTATGCTCCTGTTGGGTTGCAGGGTGAAAGGACGTTTTACAGAGCAACATGATATCTTCTTCGGTATTGCAAAAAACCTGAAAGAGCTCATACCGTATATGATCGATCATTGGCCGGAAGCGAAAGGAAAAATTCATATAGATGCCTGGCGGGAAGTAAATTGTGCGAACGGTTTTCTTGTAAAAGTCATAGAAAAAACACAGGATATGAAACTACCGGAAAATGAAATGAGCCTGTTTTTTATAAACCTTGGAGGTTACAGGGCAGGAGAATTTGACGAGTTTCATTACAAAATGATCATTGCCGAAAAAGATACCAGGGCTGCCCGGCGGCAGGCGATGAAACACGTTTTTTTTAAACACAATACCCTCCCCAAAAGCGATCTTCATTACAAAGCCGTTGCGCATGTGGATGATAAATACGGTTTAGACGTGGATGACCTGTATAATATCAGGGATATCCTTCCTTTGGAAATGAAAAGCAGGTATGCGTTGCAGTTAGTACCTACCGCAGATGTTATTGAAGACCCTGTTCATCTCGGATATTTGAAGTTTACGGATCTTTCGGCTTAACTATGTAATATGTTGTACTATCAGATTTTTTAATGGATTAAAAAAAATCGAAAATCCGCAGTTAAGTCTTTAGTCCATAGTGACGTTTTATCTTCAGAAATTCTTTATTACTCCACGCCCGTTGGGGCGATTGTTTGCGCTCCCCACAGTACTGTGCGGGACTGTATTCGCCGGTTTTGTCCCGGATAATGCTACGCATCCGGCACAAATTTCGCCTGCGGCGAAACCCCGGCAAATGAGGCCGTTCTGCAAACATTGATGGTTCACACGAAGGGAAAATACATTCGCAAGATTAAAATTGATATCGCACATTTCTAAGAGCGGTTAATTAAATTAAATATCCATTCATGTTAAAGGATCCGTAAAGCCAACCGTTCATTAAATAAACCTCCCCGTTCATTGTTATCATACCAGCTGTTTGATTGAATTGCCGCAATTTCGCCTCGGAAAAAACACTGCATTTATCTATACATCCTACGTAACTGAAGTGTAGAATAAATGTGCACCCGGCAATTGAAAAGTGGAAAACTATCTTTTCCTCTGTAACGTCTCATCAGTGTGTGGCCGGAGATGTTATGGGGAAAGGATTTTTGTTTCAGGCCTTCGACAACGGTTGTCTCATCCTGAATACACTTTACACCGTATTATAATTACTTATAAACTTACCTGCTTTCACCTTTCACTATTCACCATTCACTATTCACCATTCACCATTCACCATTCACCATTCACCATTCACCATTCACCATTCACCTTTCACCTTTCACCCAGTCACCGCGTTACGTGCATCGGGGAAATGCATTTCGGCGCCGATGGAAAGATATTGCCGGTAAAACTGACGAATGAAGGTGTACACTTACAAAAACCTGGACACCAGATAATATAACCATTTAGCCTACAATCTCTTATTACTTTTAAACAACATATCCGCTGCACCTATGTTATTTGCTTTACACACATACTGTTTATAACATCTGATCCGAAAAAATCAAAAAAGTGAGTTTTTGCTGTATATTAGCGCAACGATCCCGGATGGCCGGTATAACATTTTTCTCTACCCTAATTCTACCATACTCCATAAAAGACAGGCCTGGCCTGCCCCGTAAAAATTTATTTTAAAACAAGAGAGAACTGTTAGCGATCGGTGTCAGATCACAGGCGATAAATTGCCCGGATACTAAAAATGAATTTTATTAACATTTTGACAATCAGGCAAAGTTGTTGCAAGTGGTTGTGCTGAATTTAATTAAAAGATTTTGCGATGAAAAAAGTTTTAGCCAAAAAATTAAACCTGCTGGTGGTAGATGACGATGATGATATGCTGGTGCTCTTTTATATGGCCATGAGGGCAAAAGGTTACGATGTAGAAGTAAGTCGCAATGCCGAAACATTCTGGGAAGACCTTTTTTACACACATCCCGATGTGATCATACTGGATGTGCATATGCCCGGCATTGACGGGCGGGTACTCTGCAGGCGCTTGAAAGAACATGAGTATACCGCACAGATCCCGGTCATACTCTTATCCGCTAATGCCGACCTCGAACACATCGCCAGCGAAACAGGCGCCAACGGTTATATCAAAAAACCGTTCACTCCCGAAAAAGTGATGCAGGAAGTTGACCGCATCATGGGAAAGGCCGCCTGAAAAATAAATGATCATCTGTACTGATCGTTATAAATAATAAAGTACGCTGCCAATATTTGGCAGCGCTTTTGTATGAATGCAGGTACGGCCAATATCAGCTGCAACCATTTAAAACAACATTATGGAAAATAAAAAGACTGACGAAAGCGTAAAAACAGGCTTAGAGGTTGAAGCAGTAAAAGTTGAGGACATCAATACAGAAAAAGACCCGGATGAACTGGTGCATGAAAAAGAAGATGAATTACCCGATACCGTTTCTACGGAACAGGATATGGATGATCTTGTGCACACACATGCAACAGATGCACCGGTGAATGAACTGGAGGAAAAAGATATTGACGACCTGATGCACCAGGCTCCGAATGATAACATTGAAGAAGATCAGCGCTGAATTTAAATTTATTTTATGGCTCAACAGCAATATAAAAATCATATCCGCTGGTATCCTGCGCATCATTTTGTTTTTTATCCATTGGTAACCCTGCTTTTTTTCGCGGGGATATTACGGATATAATCAACAATTGAATATTAACTGGCTATGGCTGATCATTTCAGCCATAGCTGTTTTTTTAGGATGGTCGTCGTTCATGATGCGGCAGCATTATGCATTGATCTGCCAGAACAGGATCGTACGGCTGGAAATGCGTTTCAGGTATTTTTCACTTACGGGAAAACGTCTGGAAACAGTAGAACGGGAATTGACTTTCGGCCAGATAGCGGCATTACGGTTTGCATCTGATGAAGAATTGCCCGGATTGCTGGATAAAACACTCCGGGAAAAACTTTCGCCGGATGCAATCAAAAGATCGATCCGCAATTGGCTACCGGATGACATGAGGGTTTGATCAATACTTTTTAAGCACCATCTTGAATGCATGCCCGATCTCCGCGATCACATCTCTCGCCAGCATACTCTCCATACTCTGATGGTTCAAAGCGATGTCTGCAGCCAGGCCGTGCAGATATACCCCGATCTTCGCGGCATCAAAAGGTTGGTATCCCTGTGCCAGTAACGCAGTGATCATTCCGCTTAAAATATCACCCGAGCCACCTTTGGCAAGCCCGGCATTACCCGTGGTATTCAGGTAAGCGTTACCGTTATGAGCGATCAATGTCTGGTGGCCTTTCAACACGATCACCCAGGGATGCTCCGCGGATAACCGGATCGCTTTTTCCATACGTTCTTCCGACGACATGGATCCGCCAAACAACCGGTCAAATTCTTTAGGGTGCGGGGTGATGACTGTATTGAATGGAACGGATTGCCAGATGTCTTTGTTGGCAGCTAAAAGATTCAATGCATCCGCATCGAGTAACAAAGGCCTGTTGAAATTTTTTAAATAATAGTGAAGCAATTCCAATGAACCATTGCCGGTACCCAATGCAGGCCCGATACCCGCTGCGGAAAAAACTTCCAGGTCAAGCTGTTCATCATCCCGAAAGACCAGCATTGCTTCGGGCACGGCTGTCTGCAAAATACCTCTTTCTGTTTCGGGAACGTTCACTGTAAGCAGTCCGGTCCCGGCACGCAGACAGGCTTCCGCACATAACACTGCGGCCCCCATCCTGCCCTTGTTTCCGGCTACCAGCAAGGCATGCCCGTACGTTCCCTTATGCGAATCAGCAGCTCTCGGCTTGATCAGGGAAGTAATGATCTCTGGTGAAAGTAAAACAGGATGGTCCATTTTTTTGTTTTTAGATCGTTTCCGGAGCCTGTATTATTCATTTCAGAAACAAAAAGGAAAGTTATTCATAATATCCCGTACAATTCCACTGTTCATTTATTTGCAACCTGCCTGGCAAGCGACACCAGCTGCCAGTACGGTGGAAAATATTGATGGGTTTTGATGAAACCGTCTATTTCAGCTGCTGCCTCTTTCCGCAAAGTCGCCGGATTTATTACTGTCGGGAATCAGCAACAAAAGATAAACTGCCGCCAATACCAGCACAAAATATTTCAGGAATTTTTTCATGCCGGCAAGGTAATGATAAACTTATATTTTAGTTATATTTAAGTATAAACAGAAAACATGAAAAACAGCCTGCCCGTCATTTTAATCATCATCCTTTTGCATTCCTGCAACGATAATAAAACCAGAGAGAATAAAAATGTCACCGCTCCTGTTACAAAAGATAGCGTTGGCGCAAAACCTTCACCGGCAGATAGTTTGAAAACAGCCCCCGTTTCCATAACGGAAACCACGAAAGCTATCCTTACCCTTCTTCAAAACAAGGATCACAAAAGTTTTTCTTCTTATATCCATCCCGTAGAGGGCATCCGGTTTTCCCCTTATGCCTGCATCGATACGGCTACCGATCATCATTTCAGTGCAACGGAATTTTCTTCACTGCTGGCGCAAAAAAATAAAAAGCTGATCTGGGGAAGTTATGATGGCAGCGGCGATGACATAAAACTGACAGTGGACGGTTATTTCCAGAGGTTCGTATATGATGCCGACTTTTTAAATGCGGAAAAAACATCGCTCAATAAAATGATCGGTGGCGGCAATTCACTCAACAATCTTCCTAAAATTTATCCCGATCACGAATTTACAGAAAGCTATTTTTCAGGATTTGATAAAAAGCTGGGAGGGATGGATTGGGTAGTCTTGCGGCTGGTGTACAAACGATATGAGGGCAAACCATATCTTGTAGGGGTTGTGCATGATCAATGGACGATATAGATTTTCCGCAGATGTTGGCTGATGAATACACGCAGATTTTTGCAGATCAACAAGCCCCGATTGGTGAATAAAATAAGATAATTTAACTGATACATCGAAATAATTCGATGTATCTTTGCGCCATGAGCAAGTTAAAATTAAGCATACTCGATCAGTCGATAGTGAGGGAAGGCGCTACTGCGGCGGAAGCTATCCAGGAAACCATTGAAACAGCCAAACTGGCGGAAAAACTGGGCTTCAACCGCATCTGGATTTCGGAGCATCACAATTCGGCCTTCATTGCCGGATCGGCGCCGGAAGTATTGATGGTAAAGCTGGCGGATGAAACGAAGACATTGCGCATAGGTTCGGGCGGCATCATGTTGCCCAACCATAGTGCTTTTAAAGTGGCCGAAAATTTCAGGATGCTTGAAACGCTTTTCCCCGGCCGCATCGATTTAGGCATGGGGCGTGCACCCGGTGGCGACAGGATCTCCGCTTCCCTACTCAACCCTTCCAATACATTCAGCGAAGAAAATTACATCACGCAACTCGACAATCTTCAGCATTTTTTCCGCGATACCGCCGGCACCAAATACGGGCCGATACTGGCAGTTCCGCAGGCACAGACAATTCCTATGCAATGGATATTAAGTTCCAGTGGTGGCAGCAGCAGCATTGCAGCTAAATTCGGGCTGGGACTGGTGATCGCGAAATTCATCAACGGAACAGTTTCGCCGCAGGTGGCCGAGATCTACAGGAATGATTTCGCCCCATCTTCACAATTTGAAAAACCGCATGTGATCCTGGCAATCTCCGTACTGTGCGCAGAAACGGAAGAAAAAGCCAAAGAAATGCGGAAGAATGTGGATTATATTCTATTGCAATTTGATAAAGGGATCTTTGATAAATTTCCCGAACAATCCGTCATTCAGCAATACGAATTTTCACCTGCGGAACTGGAACGCATAAGGCATAATAGCGGCCGCACGATTTCAGGTACCAAAGAACAGGTAAAAGAACAACTGACCAGACTGGCGGAAGAATTTGATGTGGATGAGATCATCGTATCCACCATGACCGCGAATAAGGATGACAGGAAGAGGAGCTTTGAATTGCTCGCAGAAGCATTTAGGTAATTACGAATTGACAATTACGAATTACGAATGGAAGCGAGGATATGAGCGATAAGGGATCGCAGATTAAAAAAGGATGAAGGGGATTCCACAGATTATTCACTGCTTCGCAGTAAATTAAAATGCAGTTTATAAATACCAGAACTCTTAATTAAGTTCCAATATTTATAAACTGCATTTTCGTTTTTACGAAGTAAAAACAATCTGTGTAATCACCTTCATCCCTCTGAAATCTGCGATCCTTTTTCGCTTCGATCACTCGTAATTCGTAATTGTCAATTCGTAATTGCCTTCAGTTTTTGAAAAAGCTCCTTTTGTTCTTCGGAAAGATGGATTGGCAATGCCACTTCATAAGTAACAAACAGGTCACCAAATTCCCCTTCTTTTTTATACACCGGGAAACCTTTGCCCTTCAATCTGGTTTTGCTGCCGGGTTGCGTGCCTGCAGCCACTTTCACTTTTATTTTCCCGGTAAGCGTTTCGATGATGGTTTCGCCTCCCAGCACTGCCGTGAACAGATCGAGTTTGCCAATCGTGTGCAGGTCGTTTCCTGTACGGCGGAAATTGGAAGGTTCTGATATGGAAAACGTGATGAACAGGTCACCCGCGGGGCCGCCATTTACACCGGGAGCGCCATAACCTTTGAGTTTGATCACCTGCCCGTTGGCAATTCCGGCAGGAATGGTGATGCGCACGTTCTTTCCGTTTACGGTCAATGTCTGCTGATGGGTGTGCAAAGCATCGGTCAGGGATAATTTCAATTCGGCATTGTAATCCTGTCCGCGATGTTTTGCCTGTCGCCTGCCGCCGCCAAACATCGATTCAAAGAAATCGGAAAAGCCACCGCCGCCATCAAAACCTTCAAATCCCCCGCCAAATGGCTGCGACTGTTGCTGTGATCGGCGGGCCTGCTCAAACTGTTCCCCATGCTGCCAGTCTTTCCCGTATTTGTCATATTTTTTGCGCTTCTCCGGATCACTCAGCACTTCATTGGCCTCATTTACCTGCTGGAATTTTTTGTGCGCTTCCTTGTCATCGGGATTTACATCAGGATGAAATTTCCTGGCCATTTTTCGGTACGCTTTTTTGATCTCTTCGTCTGTCGCTGTTTTATTTATACCTAAAATCTTATAATAATCTACAAAGTCCATAATTCAGTTTTTCTTGATACAATGTACAAAATTATGGCACCAAACGATGGAATTACATGGAAACAAGAGGAATTTCCGCTGTGATGTATGGAACGAAAATTTAATAAAAGCTACCAAAAGCTTTTTTGGTACGATTCTTCTGGTATAAATGCCAGCTGATTAACAATTAAACCATACAATCATGTTACACGATACACCCCCTCCTCAAGGCAAACAATCGCCGCAGCCAAAATGGCTTACCATTTTCAGGGTGATCCTGGGGTTCATTCTTATCTGGAAAGGCTATACTTTTTTCAAAGATTCGGCCGCATTGGAAGAAATGATCCGTGGCGGCGGCATCGAAATGTTCAGCAATAACACACGTGCCATCGCATTCATTATCACTTACATAAACCTGCTGGGCGGCGTATTTATCGCTACCGGGCTTTTTACCAGGTGGATGTCGCTGATCAATATTCCTGTGGTGGTTGGTGCGATCATTTTTGTAAACAGCAAAGCGGGCATGAGTTTTTCCAATACGGAACTGATATTATCCATAGGCGTATTGATCCTGCTTATAATTTTTGTAATAAAAGGAAGTGGCACACTCTCCGCTGACGAATTTTTCAGGTCGTACACAAAAGCGGGAATGGAACAGGGGCACACGAAAAAATTATTCCAGTAAGTCCATCAAAGATCCTGGAGCACGATACGCCTCTTTTTCTTTAAGGCTTTAAAATGTGAAGGTGTAAGCCCCGTCACTTTTTTAAACTGTGAAGAAAGATGCGCCACACTGCTGTAATTCAGCCGGTAAGCTATTTCTGTAAGTGTATACTCATTGAAAAGTATCATTTCTTTGGCCTTTTCGATCTTCAGGGAAATGATATATTTTTCAATAGTACTGGCCTGCATGGCCGAGAAAAAATTCGCCAGGTAACTATAGCTGTAATTCAGTTTCTGGCTGAGGTATTTTGAAAAATTCTTCGGCATTTTTTCATCGGAATTGTATACATATTCCAGTATTTCTTTACGGATCTTTTCCAGCAGCACACCTTCTTTGTTTTGGATCAGTTCCAGCCCGGCTTTGCGGATGGCGCTGTTGAGTTTTTTTTGCTGCTCTACAGTCACTTTTTCTTTTACCTCCGCTTCGCCCAATTCCACATTTTTGGGATGAAGGCCGAGTTTTTCAATTTCATCTTTCACAACGATCTTACAGCTTTGGCAAGCCATGTTGCGGATATACAATTTCATGTCAGTACGATTAAGGTTGTATGGGTAATATCTGTTGTAATATACAAAAATTAAGCAGGCCGCGGATAAATCGAAACGATCATTTTCCGCGATTCGTCTACCGGCGTGATACGGAGCCCTTCTCTTTTTGCATAACTGAAATTGTACGACCTCGGATCGAACATTTCCGGGAGATGCTCCTCATTTTCAGTAAAAATAATGTAAACCGTATCAAGATGATTGCTGGTAATGATCTGTACATTATTGTCAAATACTTTCAGGTGGCCATCCCGTAACAGATGAATGGTTCCTGTAAAACTCACGACCCCGTATTCGTCCATGAGATTAAAGTCTGAAATAAAATTTTGTAAAGCGGCAGTAGATTGGTCAGAATGCATATTTCCCCCTGGATATTAAAAAACAATGCAAAGTAATAAACTAATTTCCTCTCCGTCATTATACAATTACGCTATTCTTTTATAGAATTTTTATATGAAAATGAAGCATTTACGTAGTGCCAGATACTTTTAACAATAGCTTGCTGAAAATAATATACCCATTCATATACCAATCGGTATATTTGCAAAATGAAATTCGTTCCACGCTCAGAAGAGACCAGGCAATTTATCATAGAAAAGACGGCAGCCATCTTCAATAAGAAGGGTTATGCCGGTACCTCCATGTCGGATCTTACTGCGGCTACCAATCTTACCAAGGGCAGCATTTATGGTAATTTTGAAAATAAGGAATCGGTGGCCCTGGCGGTGTTTGACTACAATGCAAAAAAGAAAAATAAATTCGAAGATGAAAAACTGGCGCTTGCTCCTACTTATAAAGAAAAACTGATGGTGTATGCGCATATATTTTGCCAGAAAGATGCGTTGGAGCTGATGGAAGGTGGTTGCCCGTTGTTGAATACCGGCATTGAATCGGATGATACCCATGAGCCACTTCGAAAAAAAGTGGGCGAAGAATTATCCGCATGGAAAAAAAAGATACAGGCTATACTTTCAGCAGGCATCAAGGCGAAAGAATTTGTACCGACAGTTGATATGGAAAAATTCGCTTTATCGGTGATAGCACTCATAGAAGGTGGTATCTTTGTTGCCCGCGCTACAAAAAACAAAAAGAACTTCGAAGTCATCCTCAAGACAGTTGAAGATATGATCGAAAATATTTCATTGGTAAAAAATTGATCCACATAAAAAACGACAGATGAAAAAAGTTTGGCTCATTACAGGTTGCTCCACCGGGTTTGGAAGGGAACTCTCCACTTACCTTCTTGCACAAGGTTACCCGGTTGCGGTTGCAGCCCGCAAAACAGAAGATATAAAAGACATCGTGGAAGGGTTTCCCGAAACGGCTTTGTCATTGAAACTCGATGTAACAAAACCTGCTGAAATCAAAACTTCCGTGCAGCAGGCGTTGGATAAATTTGGCCGAATCGATGTGTTGGTCAATAATGCCGGCATCGGTTATTTCGGCGCTGTAGAAGAAAGCGAAGATGAAGCGGTGAGAAATATGTTTGAAATAAATTTCTTCGGCCTGGCAAATATGACGAAAGAAGTTTTGCCAGCCATGCGTAAACAAAGGAGCGGGCATATTGTAAACATCGCTTCTATCGGCGGCCTGGTAAGTTTTCCGGCAGTAGGTTTTTACAATGCCACCAAATATGCAGTCGACGGTTTATCTGAAGCACTTGCGAAAGAAACCGCCCCACTTGGCATCAAAGTAACCATTGTAGCCCCAAGCGGGTTCCGTACAGACTGGGCGGGAAGGTCGGCTAACAACAGCCCGGTCGTGATTGAGGATTACGCTGCCACAGCCGGTGCAAATAAAGACAGCATCCGTGGTTACAGCGGCAACCAGCCCGGTGATCCGAAGCTTGCCGCCATAGCGATCGTAAAAGCAGTAGAATCTGCAGAACCGCCATTGCGACTGCTTCTGGGAGCAGCTGCGCTCAAAGGGGCACGCAACAAACTGGAATTATTGAAAAAAGATTTTGACACCTGGGAAGAAACTACCGTGGGTGCCGATTCGCCAAAAGCGTAATAAATTATTTAATGGAACATTGTTCCATTAAATTTTATTCATTCATATACCAACTGGTATATAGAAAAGAAAATTAAAAATACGATCATGAAAAGAGTAGTTATCACCGGACTTGGCGCCTTATCGCCATTAGGCAATAATGTGAACGATACCTGGGAATCTTTGATAAATGGTAAAAGCGGTGCTGCGCCGATCACAAAATTTGACAGCAGTAAATTCAAGACGAAATTTGCAGCCGAATTGAAGGGTTTTGACCCGCTGGAGTTTATTGATAAAAATGAAGCCAAGAGATACGATGCCTACACCCAATACGCCCTGGTGGCCGTTGCCGAAGCGGTAAAACAGGCCGGCATTGATTTTGAAACATTGAACCGCAATCGCATCGGGGTCATCTGGGGCAGTGGTAATGGAGGAATTCAAACTTTCCAGGAGCAGTTGATGGAGTTTGCCAAAGGTGATGGCACCCCGCGTTTCAGCCCGTTCTTCATTCCTAAGATGATCGTGGATATTGCTTCCGGCGTGATCTCGATCAAATATGGCCTGCGTGGTGTGAATTTCACTACGGTATCGGCCTGTGCCACTTCCAATACGGCGTTGATAGACGCATTCAATTATATAAAATGGGGCAAAGCCGATATGATCATCACGGGCGGATCTGAAGCCGCCATCAATGAAAGTTCCGTTGGCGGCTTCAATGCATCGCGTGCTTTGTCTACGCTGAACGACAGCCCCGCCACCGCCTCCCGCCCTTTTGATATCAGTCGCGATGGTTTTGTAATGGGTGAAGGTGCAGGCGCTATCATTCTCGAAAGCCTTGAATCGGCCCTGGGCCGCAATGCCACCATCCTCGCCGAAGTGGCCGGTGGCGGCATGGCTGCAGATGCATATCATCTTACCGGTACGCATCCTGAGGGAGAAGGCGCTTTTCTCGGAATGAAGGAAGCCCTCGCCGATGCCGGCATTGAACCGAAAGATATCGATTACCTGAACGTACATGCCACTTCTACTTCACAGGGGGATACCAGTGAACTGAAAGCCGTGGAAAGGGTTTTCGGTATAAAACCAAACATGCAGATCAGCGCTACCAAATCCAGTACCGGCCACCTCCTTGGCGCAGCCGGTGCAATTGAAGCCATCGCCTGCATCAAGGCTATCATACATGGCATCATCCCTCCTACCATCAACACGGTGAATGTTGAGCCGGAGTTTGCTGACAAATTTGAATTCACGCTGGGAAAGGCACAGCAAAGGGAAGTCAATTATGCGATGAGTAATACATTCGGTTTTGGCGGCCATATCGCTACCGCAATTTTCAAAAAGTTCAATCAATCATAAATCACTGAAATGAACACTATCAATAACACCATCCTGATCACCGGCGGAAGTGCCGGCATCGGATTTGAGATCGCCAGGTTGTTTTCACAAAAAGGCAACCATGTCATCATTACCGGAAGGGATGAACAACGCCTGGCGAAAGCAGCTGCGCAACTTCAAAATGTGACAGCCATACAATCCGACGTAACCGATAAAGATTCTGTAGAAGCCCTTACAACAAGGATCCGGAAAGATTTTCCGGCATTGAACATCGTTATCAACAATGCAGGAAAAGCCAGTGTATATAATCTTGATACTGAGGACGTGAATGCTTACCAGAAAGCGGCTGAAGAATTTGAAACCAACTTTCTTTCTGTTTTAAGATTGAATGAAGCTTTATTGCCTTTGCTGAAAAAACAACCGGAAGCCGCCATCGTAAATGTAAGTTCTATTGTAGCTTTCGTGCCGGGCATTTCATTGCCAACTTACGCGGCGAGCAAAGCAGCGTTGCATTCTTACACCAGGTCATTGCGGCTGACGCTGGAAAGGTCTACCGTAAAGGTTTTTGAACTGATGCCACCATTGGTAAATACAGAATTTTCAACAGAGATCGGCGGAGCAAATGGAATTCCCCCGGCCCAGGTGGCAGAAGCCCTGTGGAATGCCTTCGAAAAAAATCAATACGAGATACGTGCAGGCAATACCGAAGACATGTATCGTTTATACCTTTCGTCACCGGAGAATGCCCTTGAAGTGATGAATGCACAGCGCAGAGAAATATTGGCTGCACGCTGAAGTTCCTGCTCCAGCCTGTATCATTGATCATTTACTGAAAAATACTTTGACTGTGCAAAGCAGTTTTTAGTTTTATTACATCCCCCCATTCATTTTTACTTCTTAACTTTAGCCCCGTTCTTTCAAAAATTTAAACTCATGGGTAATCAGCAATTATTTATACAAATGGCCATCACCGCCTGGAAGAGTCACAACAAACGAGTGGATGAACTTTTGAATACGCTTACAGATGAGCAACTGGCCACGCCTACCGCTCCCGGTAGAAATTCGGGTGTGTATCTTTTAGGACACCTGGCGGCTGTGAACGATAACCTGTTTGTATTGTTAGGATTTGGGGAAAGGCTTCATCCCGAACTTGACCTTCCTTTTTTGCAATCGCCTGATGGCGCTGGCCTCAGCATCCCCGACACCGTTTCGCTGAGGAAATACTGGGAAGAAATAAACAGCGCATTAAGCACAGCAGTTGATGAACTTTCAACAGAAGGGTGGTTTGAAAAACATTCGGCCGTTTCTTCGGAGGATTTTGCCAAAGAACCGCACCGCAACAAACTCAACATCCTTTTGAACCGCACCAATCACCAGGCTTACCATCTCGGACAGATGAATTATCTTAAGACTAAATGATGACAGCGTTATGAAACAAAAATTTACAGCCGCATTAAAACCATTGCTACTTATATTTTTTTGCTGTACAACGATGGTGATCCATGCACAGCAAAAAAACACCCCGGATCTCGACAGCAGGATCACGGCTTTATCCAACAAGGCAAAAGCAGGAAACCTCACCAAAAAAGAGGGAAAAGAATTCAGGGATATCGGTTACCAGGTACAAAACAATGGCTTTGCGCTTGACGAAAGATCACATGATTATAGCAATGCCTTATCGTATATCAACAAAGCGCTCAACATCTGGGAACTCACTGCCGATACGCTCAACGAAGCCAATAGCCGGAAATACAAAGGCTACCTGCTTGGAAGGCTCGGACAATTTCCCGAAGGGAAAAAAGAGATATTTCAAGCCATCTCTTTATATCAGCAAAAACGTAAACCCGCGGGTGTAGCCGTTTCTTACTTCGACCTCTCAAGGGTTTTTGAATTTCAGACGCAGTATGATTCATCGTTGTACTATGCAAACCAGGCACTCGCCTATTGGAAGAATAACGTCGATAGTTCGAGGATATTCATTGTGCGCAACCAGCTGATCAATATTTATTACCGTACAAAAAAATACAAGGATGCCGAACAGGTAGTTCAGCAGAATGAACTGATGCTTTCGCAAACAAAATTAAACTGGCAGCAGCTGATAGATTTTTATGACGTGACTGTTCAGTTTTACAAAAAATGGAAAAAGAAAGATCAGGTCAAAAAATACACCGCGTTGCTGGAAGATAAGGTCAGCACACTATATGCTGAAGGCATCAATGCCAGGTCTTCTTTCGAGGTCGCTGAAAAATAAACACCATTAATTTTTAAGCCCGGCTACGATATTGATTGTGAGCGCCACTACGAAAGTATTCAACCCGAAAGAGAGTAATCCGTGAAGAAGTACCAGCCGCCGGATCTTCCGCGAGCTGATCTCCACATCAGAAACCTGGAATGTGCAACCGATGACGAAAGAAAAATAGGCAAAATCTATATAATCCGGTTCTTTTTCATCGCCTGGAAACTCCAGTCCGCCGGCTATTTTTTTACCACCCTTGTCGGGTACATCATAATACATGTGTGCGTAATGAAAAGTGAACACCGTATGCACCATTGCCCAGGAAAGCAGCATCCCGGTGATGGCCACGGGTAAAAAATAAGCCTGTGCACTGTCTTTTGAAAGCATGAGTAAAAGAATGGTGAACATTCCCGCGAAAGAAGAAAACAGCACCATGATGGTGACGAAGAACTTATTACCATCTTCGCCGGAAGCGATATTTTTTATGTCACCCACCGAACGTTTGAAAAAAATGATCCAGCTCATCAGGAGAAAAGAAGCTGAGAACCCTATCCAGCCGATCATGCAGATGAACAAAGCGTTATCTGAACTATAAGCGAAGAAGACGGCGAGGCCTGCAACGGCAAGGCTTATTATAAAACGTTCCAATGGATACATCCGCAGGATAAGGTTTCCGTTTTGTTCTTTCGTTTTTTTTCTTGGCATAAATTATTTTTCTAAAATATATACATACAATTTATCCGCCACGCCTCATTTCAATCATGTGCCGGACAAACCCAACTTTTTCATAAGCCCGGATGGCTGCGGAATTCCCGGAATAAACTTCCAGCCGGAATTCGGTAATGCCTTTGGCTTTCGCCCATTCCATCAGCCTGTTGATCATCAAACGATTGATCCCTCTTCCCCTGTATTCCGGAAGTACGTACATGAATCCAAGATAAGCATGTTGAGTATGCTGCAGAAATAATTCGGAAGCTTCAATACGTGCATAACCCGAGGCTATGGGTTTTCCATCAACGGCCGCAACCAATAATTCAATGTGACCGGAATGGATCATTTTCGGCAGGTCGTAATATTTTGCATCGGCTGTTTTTAATGTTGGATCAAAGGGACGCTCGGATCCTATCACGCCCTGCTCAAATTTCAGCAGCGTTTCCATATCCCCTACAACGGCTTTTCTTATGATGACATCTTCCATTGAATTTTCTTTGTGTTATGAAAGTAATCAAAAAGCAGCAACGAAATATTTACTTTCCTCAAAGCTCAGGCTTACAGTATATCAACTCACCAATAATGTGTAATTTTCAACTGCAAATCGAAAGCCATGGACAAGTACAAAGAGACATTTGAAACCTGGGATAAGCTAGCCGGGCTCTACCAGGAAAAATTCATGCACCTGGATCTTTATGACGATACCTATGATCTTTTCTGTAATGAGTTGGAGCCGCATGCTGCTTTATTGGAGATCGGCTGCGGGCCGGGAAATATTGCCGCGTACCTCCTGAAAAAAATGCCGGAGCTAAAGATAGATGCAAATGATATTTCCCCGAATATGATCGGCCTGGCGCAACTAAATAATCCTTCGGCTCATTGTTATGTAATGGACAGCCGTGATATTTCGCAAATTGAAAAAAAATTTGATGGCATTGTCGCGGGGTTCTGTATCCCCTATCTTTCCGTTCCGGATACCAGGCAGCTGGTAAAAGATTGCAATAACCTGCTGAATGAAAATGGCGTTTTATACATCAGCTTTGTAGAAGGCAACCCCGGAGATTCAGGCTACAAAGCTGGCAGCACGGGCGACCGGACATATTTTTATTACCATGAATGGAAGGTTTTAGAAGAAATGATGAAGAAAGACAATTTTGAAATACTTCATTTGATCCACAAATCTTACAAAAGAAACGATGGGTCTGAAGAATTGCACAGTATTGCCATTGCAAAGAAACCGAAGCATTCAGACTGAGATAGTTTTAAATAGCTACAAATGACAAGGACATCCACTTACCTGGATGTCCTTTTGTTATGATGCTAAATCCAAGAGTGCTGCCTAATTGTAATGTTATTGCGAGGAACGAAGCAATCTCTTCGCATTCTATTGAGAAACTCCAAGAGATTGCTTCGTTCCTCGCAATGACAGTTCTAATGAAATTTTTCGCCAGCCTCCAGCCCCTACTCCCCATCAATCAGCCTCAACAACGATTCATACGTAGTATCATATTCCGCGATAACACCGTTGATGAAAAAAGTAGGAGTGCCGTTAACGCCGCTGCGGATACCGCTTTCAAAATCAGTCGCCACTTTTTCGAGGATATCATCGCTATCCATATCGGCACGTAATTGCGCCGCATCGAGTCCAAGTTCTCCGGCAAATTCATCGTAGATACTTTCATCAAGATCTTTCTGGCGGTCGAATATGAGGTTGTGCATCTCCCAGAATTTACCTTGTTTTGCCGCTGCCTCCGCCGCATGGGCAGCCATCAGGGCCTGGGGATGCGATTCCTGCAAAGGAAAATTGCGGAACACGAAAAGAAAATCATCACCCCTTTCTTTTAACAAACGATTGATCAACGGATGCGCATGCCCGCAATGCGGACATTGGTAATCGCCAAACTCTACCAGTACCGTTTTTGATGACGGGTCGCCCAATGATTGATCGTAATCGGAAACTGCCGGTTTTAATTTTGCCATAAAATATGCGTTAAGATTTTTTCTTCATTTCTTCCAAAGCTTCCACTATCCCATCAGCGCCCGGGTTGATACCATCCGGTGCCATGTAACTCCATTGGATGATCCCCTCTTCATCGATCACAAACAACGCACGTTTGCTCTGGCCTTCCGTTTCGTTGTAAGCGCCGTACAATTTCGATACTTCCCCTTTCGGTTCGAAATCGGAAAGCAACGGGAATTTTATTTTCCTGTTCTCTTCAAATGCCAGATGACACCATTTGCTATCCACCGAGATCCCGATCACTTCTGCATTGTACTTATGAAAGAAACTGCGCATTTCATTGTACAACCCCATCTGGTCGCTGCATACAGGGCTCCAGTCTGCAGGGTAAAATGCCAGTATTACATTTTTCCCCTTCAGTTCTTCCAGGGCCAGCTTCTGATCTGGTGTAGCATGTAATTTGAAATCCGGTGCAACATCGCCTTTTTGTAAAATCATCCTGGTGAGTATTTAATGATATAAAATGAAAATTGATCGATTGAAAGTCGTGATTATAAAGATAAACAGATTACGGCAGACAGCATTGCCTTCCCCTCCATAAATCACGATCGGGGTAACGGAATAGTTGATCTATACAACCAGCCTGCGTTTGCTGGCGTGAAAAATGTAACTTGAGTATTCTTTAATATCCACACCATGACTGATACTACTCTTGAAGTTTGGCAAAGGGGGCCGCTGCCCGGCATTCCGCCTCTTTTACAACCGGTAGCGCATGCCCTGCTGCAGGCCAATGAAGAATTGCTGGCGCTCGAACCGGCTGACGATATCTTATGGGAACGTCCGGCCGGCGTGGCTTCTCCGGGATTTCACCTGCAGTACCTTTCGGGTGTGCTCGACAGGGTTTTTACCTATGCACGTGGTGAAATGCTTACCGAGCAACAGTTAGCCCAACTCCGGGAAGAAGACGTTTCGCCTAATCCCGCCCTGAACGCGGCCGGGCTGGTAAAACGATTTAGTGACCAGGTAGATCAAGCGCTGCTGCAATTAAAAAACACCGATGAATCAACCCTTACAGAATTCAGGGGCATCGGCCGGAAGCAGCTGCCATCCACAGTTATAGGCCTGCTGGTGCATGCGGCCGAACATACCATGAGGCACCTTGGCCAATTGAGGGTAACGGTAAAAATACTGGATGCGGCAAGGTCATAATATTCCGTGCAGGCGAAGGTATTGCAGCAGCATGATCGTTTTGCCATCTTTTATCCCGCCGGAAGTGATCATTTCCAATGCCTGTGTAAATGGGATCTCCAGCACTTCTATATTTTCTTCTTCATGCTCTACACCACCGCCATCAGCCACTTTCATGGTTTTGTCGTAGGCCGCTATGAAAAAATAAACGATCTCCGTCACCGAACCCGGCGACATATAGGCTTCAAAGATCTTCTGCACTTCCGTGATCTTATAACCCGTCTCCTCCTCCGTTTCGCGGCGGATGGCATCTTCAGGATCATCCTTGTCCAGCAGGCCGGCACAGGATTCTATCAGCAAACCCGATTCGTTTCCATTGACAAATGTAGGGAGCCGAAACTGCCGCGTGAGTATCACAGTGCCGGTTGTTTTATTGTACAACAAGATCGTCGCGCCATTGCCACGGTCGTAGGCTTCGCGGCTTTGCACCTGTTTGGTGCCGTCTTTTTTCAAATACTCGTACGAGATCTTCCTGAGCACATACCAGTTGTCGGACAATATTTCGGTGTTGAGGATCTTTACAGAAGTTGTCATTGTTACTTGTTTTTTTCTTAATTCAAGATAATGAGTGTGTCATCAAAACAGCCGGCCTGTTTACCGAAAGGCTGGTTTGATCTATACTGCTCCAATGTATATTTGATATCCCGGTAACTTTTTTACCCAACCTGTTGAATTCATAATATAACCGATTCTTCAAACGGCCATCCTTACCGGCATCCGGCCATTCCATCCGCACTTTTCTCGCATCCCCGATGGTCAACAGGTCATCTTCAATGCTGATATTTTCCGGTTCAAAAACAGAAAGTAATTGATTGCCCGAAAAAGACAAACGCAATTCTCCCGACGCTTCATCATACGCTGCCGAAATAATCGTACACAGGTGACCGTTAGGTTTTCCAAACCATTGCCCCCAGAAACAAACACTGCCGGTAAGCTGAGGCTGGATATTATCACCTATGCGCTGCAAAAGAGATTCAATCGTTAAAAGAAAAGACATCAATGTGCAGGATTAATTTTTTATTCCTTCCAGCGATAATAAAAATGCATATTCCCTTGCCCTGTCTTTCAGCACTTTGAACCTCCCGCTGGCCCCGCCATGTCCTGCATCCATATTGGTATACAGGAAGATCTTATTATGGTCGGTTTTAAAATCACGCAGCCGTGCTACCCACTTCGCCGGTTCAAAATATTGCACCTGGCTATCATGAAGCCCCGTGGTGACAAGCATATTGGGATAATCCTTTTTTGTTACATTATCGTAAGGGGAATAACTTTTCATGTAAAAATAGCTGTCTTTATCCGCCGGATTTCCCCACTCATCATACTCATTGGTTGTAAGCGGTATGCTCGCATCGCTCATGGTGGTTACCACATCCACAAAAGGAACGGCTGCAATGATACCATGCCAGAGATCCGGACGGAGGTTCACTACCGCTCCCATCAGCAATCCACCGGCGCTGCCGCCTGAAGCATACAGATGTTCCTTGGCTGTATATTTTTGAGCGATCAAAAATTCTGCGCAATTGATAAAATCGTTGAACGTGTTCATCTTTTTCTTCATCTTTCCATCCTCATACCAATACCTGCCCATTTCCTGTCCGCCACGGATATGTGCGATCGCGTAAGCAAATCCGCGGTTGAGCAGGCTCAGGCGTGCACTGTTGAAAGTGGCGTCCATGCTGATCCCGTAGCTGCCATAGGCATACAAAAGCAAGGGTTTATTGCCATCTTTTTTAAATCCTTTTTTGTACACGATCGAAATGGGTATACTCGTTCCATCCGTTGCGGTAGCATATAATCTTTCGGTCACATAATCCGTGGATGAATAACCACCCACCACTTCCTGCTGCTTCATCAGCTTTTTAGTCCGGTGCGTCATATCATAATCATATACCGAAGAGGGGGTGATCAGCGACGTATAGTTGAAACGTACCACTTCCGAATTATATTCCGGCGTGTAAGCCACCGACGCAGTGTATGATGGTTCGTCAAAAGCAAGATAATGGCCCTGGTTGTTGCGCAGGTCGATCACATGCACCTGTGTAAGCCCGCTTTTTCTTTCAGAAACGACCATGAAATTTTTAAACAGTTCAAAATTTTCAATCAGGATATCCTTGTTGTGCGCTACCATTTCTTTCCAGTCGGCCACACCGGTCTTTCCTTCTGCCGCCGTCATGATCCGGAAATTCCTGGCATCCAGGTTTGTCTGGATATAAAAATGCCCGTTTGCATGATCAATGTAATACAATACTTCCTTCATCCTCGGCTGAAAAACTTTAAAGGCGTCCTGTGGTTGGCCGGCATCGAGGTACAGGTTCTCCGAAGACAAAGTAGCGGAAGAACTGATGACGATGTATTCGTCAGATTTGGTCTTGCTCACCCCGATGTAATTGCTCGGATCTTTTTCTTCATACACCGTCACATCCGTTGCCGCATCTGTACCCAACGTATGCCGGTTGATCTTTTCGGATAATAATGTCAGGAGATTTTTGGAGGTATAAAAAAGTGTTTTATTGTCGTTGGCCCACACAGGGTTCCCTTCTGTATTGGGTATTTCATCTTTGTAAATTTCCCCTGTCTCGATATTTTTAATATATATCTTGTACTGCCTGCGTGACAAAACATCCACCCCATAAGCCAGCAGCTTGTTATCCCTGCTTACGCTGAAACCGGTAGCGGAAAAATAATTATGCCCTTCCGCCATTTTATTTACATCCAGCAAAACCTCCTCGGCTGCAGACAGATCGCCCTTCTTGCGGCAGTATACATAATAATCCTTTCCCGGTTCTACACGGCTGTAATAATAATAACCGTTCTTGAAAACCGGTACACTCTCATCTTTTTCCTTGATACGCCCCTTCATTTCCTCGTACAATTTTTCCTGCAGCGCATTCGTTCCGGCTGTCATTGTTTCGTAGTACGCGTTTTCTGCTTGCAGGTACTCGACCACTTTTGTACTATCGGGCCCTTTTTTGAAAAAATCATTCATCCAGTAATAGGGATCCTGGCGGGTATCGCCGTGCGCAATGAGTTGCCTGTCTTTTTTATCGGCCACCGGGGGCTTCACATTTTCCGGCCATGCATAATGATTGTCGTTTGCCATATTTCGATTGGTTTGTGCGCTGGTATTGTTGATCAAAAAGAAAAACAGGATACCCGCGGCAAAATATTTGAATGATGAATGCTTCATAAATTAAATGCTTAAAGATGTTGAAAATTATGAAGGCGTCGTTTGAAGATCAGCAGTGCAAAATTAGTCGTTTATCACGCACAAATCAGGAAGTTGCAAACTTGCCATAGTTTTCTTTCAAATGTAATTTTCATTGTATAAATTACAATGATATTTCAATCAACTTCTTTGGCTGTATCGTTTGTTTGATTCCATATTCTAAATAAAAAATTGCCATGCGTATCATTCCGCTTCTCATTACCGCGTCACTCTTTTGCGCTTCTGTTTCTGCCCAGGTTTACAAAGACCCCAAAAAGCCGGTAGAGGAAAGGGTTTCCAGCCTTCTTTCAGAAATGACCCTGGATGAAAAACTGGATTATATCGGCGGTGTGGAGGCCTTTTATATCCGTGATATCGGGCGGCTTGGCTTACCGAAGATCAAAATGTCCGACGGCCCGGTGGGTGTACGCACGTACGGAAAAGCGGTGGCATACCCTGCTTCCATCCTGAGTGCCGCCACGTGGGATACTTCGCTGGTAAGGCAACTGGGCAGTGCACTTGGCAGGGATGCCAAAGCACGCGGGGTGCATATCCTGCTTGCGCCGGGTGTAAATATTTATCGTGCCCCCATGAACGGAAGAAATTTTGAATACCTCGGCGAAGACCCGTTCCTCACTTCCCGCCTCGCGGTGAGTTATATAGATGGGGTGCAATCGCAGGATGTGGTGGCTACGGTAAAACATTTTGCTGCCAACAACCAGGAATGGAACCGCCATCATGTGAGTTCCGATATGGATGAAAGGACATTGCAGGAAATTTATCTTCCCGCTTTCAAAGCGGCCGTTCAGGAAGCCAATGTGGGTGCGGTGATGAACAGCTACAATCTTGTCAATGGGGTACATGCTACGCAAAATGCCCACCTCAACCGGGATATATTAAAGAACGACTGGAAGTTTGACGGCATCCTGATGTCCGACTGGGAATCTGTATATGATGGAGTTGCTGCCGCAAAAAACGGGCTTGACCTTGAAATGCCTTCAGCAAAATTCATGAATAAAGCCACGCTGATGCCCGCTATCAACGATAGCAGCCTGCCGGTTTCACTCATCAATGATAAGGTGAGCAGGATATTACGCATCATTTTCCGTTATGGGTTTTACGACAAAGAACAGCTCGACAAATCCATTCCCGAAGACAATCCGGAGAACGATAAAGTAGCGCTGGAAGTGGCCCGCAACGGAATGGTATTATTGAAAAATGATAAGAATACTTTACCGTTTTCTTCCACTAAAATAAAAACACTGGCGGTGATCGGGCCAAATGCGGATGTGTATGTAACCGGCGGTGGAAGTTCGCAGACAGATCCTTTTCATTCGGTGACCGTGATGCAGGGATTGCAAAAATTGCTCGGCGATAAAGTAAAGCTGGTATATGTTCCCGGCTTCCGCAATGTTGAAAATGCTGCGAAAGCATCTGCATTTTTTTCCAATGAAACTGCTACTGAAAAAGGCTTAAAAGCAGAATATTTTAACGGGAAAGAATTAAAGGGAGAAGTCGTAGCAACCCGTACGGAAGAATTTGCCGATCACAACTGGAAGGAAAATCCGGATGTAACTGGTTTGGGGGCCGATAATTTTTCCGTTCGCTGGACGGGTGTTGTAAAACCGTTAAAGACCGACCATTATCGTTTTACCGTAAAAGGTGATGATGGCTACCGGTTATGGATAGACGATAAACTGGTGATCGATGACTGGAACGACCATGCAGCTACCATCAACAATGCTGATATAAAACTGGAAGCCGGAAAAACATACCGGATCAGGCTGGAGTATTTTGAAAATGGCGGCGACGCGATCATTTCGCTGGCATGGTATCCTGCCGGGGTCGATTTTTCGGAAGCCATTGCTGCCGCAAAAAAAGCAGATGCGGCCATCGTATGCGTGGGGTTCAATGAAAGCACCGAACATGAAGGCGGCGACCGGCCATTCAACCTGCCTTCCTTGCAGGATGAATTGATAAATGCCATTGCGAAAGCCAATAAAAATACGGTGGTGGTATTGAATGCAGGTGGTAATGTAAACATGCAGCCCTGGCTCAAAAACGTGAAAGGGTTGCTGCATGCGTGGTTCCCGGGACAGGAAGGCGGAACGGCCATCGCCGAAATATTATTCGGAAAAGTGAACCCTTCGGGAAAATTGCCGGCAAGTTTTGAAAAACAATGGAAAGACAACCCGGTGTTCAACAGTTATTATGATGAAAACAAAGACCTGCGGGTAAAATATAAGGAAGGATTATTTGTAGGGTATCGTTATTGGGATAGCTCCAGGATCAAGCCGCAGTTCGCTTTCGGCTATGGATTGTCCTACACCAATTTTACTTATAGCAACCTGCGCATCAGCAATACAGGCGGTACAGGTAAAACGAGTGAGCCGATGGTAACCGTTTCGATAGATGTAAAAAATACAGGCAACTATGATGGCGCCGATGTGGTGCAGGTATATGTGCAACAGCAAAAATGCCCGGTGTTAAGGCCTTTCAAAGAACTCAAAGGTTTTTCGAAAGTCTTTCTGAAAAAAGGTGAAACAAAAACGGTGAAGATACAACTGGATGCCGCTGCCTTTTCTTATTACAAAGGTGCGCAGGGATTCGGCTACGATCCCGGTATATTTAAAATATTGGTAGCCCGTGCCGCGAATGATGTCCGCATCACAGGAACGGTGGAAATACTTTAAAAAAATTCAACCTGATCCATATCGTAAAAAATAGCGGATCAGGTTTTTTATTTCCCCTGGTCTTCAAATCCTTCAAAAGCTCCTGCTTCACCTGCTGATCTTTCTTCATTCAGGCCTTCTTCTTTCGCAGTTTCGTCCTTTTCGTTAAGGCGGCAGACATCTTTGGGAATTTCGTATTCATCTCCCAGCGGATTACCCGAATCTGCAGGCTGCTTGTGTTGAAAAACTTCTTTTTGTGAAAACGTTTTTTCGGGAAGGGAAGATGGATCTATGGATGGATCTTTTTGTGGATGTTGCATACGGATGTTTTCATTTGTAGGGTAAAATCCATGCCAGCATTGTAAAATGCATGCCCAGGTTCACAGAAAGTTCACAAATGGTAAAAGTTCACACGTAAAATGGCCATTTTACCTCAAAAGTTCACAAAGTTAACTGATTGAAAATGTGGAAATAATAAAAATTTTATACGGAGTTCACAGAAAAAGTTCACATCGAAAAGTTCACATCAAAAAAAAACGAAAAACTTTTTTGCTGATAGTTACGCGGACTTTTAAAATTTAGCCGAACGAAATCGTGTTAAACCCTTGACTTTAGGGATATTGAGTATTATCTTGCGAAACCCGGATCACCGTATCGCTTACCAATACCTACTGACCTATGGCCTATATATTAGCACTGGACGACAACTCAGAGATCCTTAATGTATTCCGGATAATCCTCCGGATGAACGGCCATGAATTGGAGGGTGTAGTTACAAAAGAAGAATTACTGAACTCTTTGAAAAGCAGGCTTCCCGATGCCATCCTGATGGATATACAGCTTGGGGATGCCGATGGCCGCGAACTTTGCCTTGAATTGAAAAACACCGTTGCTTACAAGCATATACCTGTCATCCTCATTTCCGCCTCCCCAACCAAACTTGCCGGATACAAAAAATATAAAGCCGAGGCGGCGCTGGAAAAACCTTTCGACCTCCAGGAACTGACCACTTCCATTGAAAATGTATTGGTAAAAAATACCGGGCAGTGATTTTTTTTCCAGGTTGAAAGGGATCGCAGATTTCAAAGGGATGAAGGGGATTACACAGATTATTTTGCTGGCGCAAAATGGAAATGCAGTTTATAAAGTAATCGCGAAATCTTACAAACTGCATTTTCATTTTTTACGAAGTAAAAAAGTAATCTGTGTAATCCCTTGCATCCCTTTGAAATCTGCGATCATCATTTATTTTCTATCACCGTTGTATAACCTGCCCGCCCTTCGCGATTGAAAACCCTCAACCTGACAAGGCCTTTATCTGTAATTGGTGCACGGTACAAGTTGCTTTTGAAAGTGGGGTCTCCCCCATTCACTGTATACCTGATTTCAAAACCTGGAAATTGTGTATTGGCCAACACCGCATTATCCGATACAATGGCGCCTGCCGGAGGGATACGATAATTGTAGCCACCATTGTAGCGATCGAGCATAGGCAATAAACTGTTGCCCGTGATACTGACAAAAGATGACCAGGCATCGTTATACCCCTTACGCATAGACGAGGAATCTTTTTCATTTGCCCAGGCCGGATCCTTTTGCCATGCCCGCTCGGCCAACGCCAGCAATCGCGGTAACAACATATATTCCAATTGCTGCGGACCTTTGATGGTTTCTGCCCACAAAGCCGCCTGGATACCCAGCACATTTGTTTTGCCGTAATCAGTCAATCGTTGTTTGTGTGCAAAAGCGCCCGGCTTTACCGGGTTTCCTTCATGATCCTCTTTCAGGTTTTTTGTAAGATCAAAAGGAATGAAGCCGTACGTTTTTGAAATATCGGTAATGCCACCCCAGAAATATCCGGGCTCATCATAGGTTTTATAAGACACCATATCGAGGTAAAAATTTGTTACGGGTGTAAGCACTATCTTGTACCCGGCATTGGCCAGTTTGTACGCAAGATCTTCATTCCCGCCGATATTGTTCCACACATACAGCCTGAGATCATGGGCGGTAAACCCGGGATTGGGGATCATCACATTTTGCCCATCGGTAACCGTTTTACGCAAACCGATCTCTTCCCAACCTGATAAAGCGATGCCTTTATCAGACAATAATTTATTCACTTTTCCAAGATAATAATACCAGAGGTCATTCGTATTGTCCAGCGCCGGATCGGCTGCTATCAGTGCATTACAGGCCGGCGATCTTTCCCATGTTCCAGACGGCACTTCATCCCCACCAAAATGGATCGTCTTTACCTGAAGCCCCGCCTCTTTGTAAAGGATGTCCACTTCTTCAATTATTTTTCCGATGAACGTATAACAGGAGGGCAGCGCCACATTGATCACATTATCGTGAAAAGCCTGTGGGGTTGTGTATTCGGAAGCATCGAGGGTATCCCGCAAAAAATATTTCAGTGCTTCCTCCCGGTTCCCTATAGCCATGTATTTGCGGTAGCGAAAATCCATCGCTTTGATAGCCGCCCGGGCATGACCGGGAGTTTCAATTTCCGGGATCACCTGTATATGCCGGTCGTTGGCATACTGCAGTATTTCGATGAAGTCTTTGCGGGAATAAAATCCGCTTCCGTATAATTTACCCGTATCGGCACCTGAACCATATGCTGAAGGCAGATGGTTCGCTTCATCGAGCGAATGGCCGCGTTGCGAGCCAAAAGAAGTAAGTTCAGGCAGGCCATTAATTTCAAGCCTCCAGCCTTCATCATCCGTAATATGAAAATGGAAAGTATTGAGCTTTAATAACGACATCAGATCGAGTATCCTTTTCACTTCTTCTTTTGTTTGAAAATCCCGCGCCACATCCATCATGAAACCGCGGTAGCCAAACCTCGGCGCATCGTTCACCTCCACAAAAGGCACCGGTACAGATGCTGCTGATTTACTCCAGGATGCAGCGGGCAAAAGGGTTTTCAGGGATTGTATACCATAAAATATACCGGCAGATCTGCCGGCGGCGATTGTAATACCTTCCTGCGAAACCTCCAGGTTGTACCCTTCATCCGTAAAACCTTCTTTTTTGACCAGCCTGATTTTTTTTCCGGAATTGCCAGGAGCAACAGACAATTTTTTGCCGAGCAATTTACCGGCTTCCACAGATAAGTATGCGGCTTCTTTAGCAAATGCTTCATCTGTTTCTATGCCGGCTTCACCCGTCAAAATAAAACTGCCCTGTCCTTCGGCGTAATTTACCGGCGTAGGAAAAACTTTGCTCAACGGGCCATTAACAGCACGGTTTATTTGAAGGTTACGATGGTAGATTACAGCAGCATAATCGCTCTGCACGCGGCCGTCGATGGCTTTCAGTTTTATTGGCTTTACGGATACATTTTTGATATCATATCCTTTAAGGGGCCGATCGTCCCACACGAGATAAAACCCCTCGGGACAGTCGGATTTATTGATAAGATTATCATCGAGCAACATTTCAGCAGCAAGACCTTTACCGGGCGTGATCGCTTCCGAACCCGCTATTGGCAATAAACAGAAGAGATTCGCTTTTTGCCGTTCGATCTTCACTTTTGCGGCAGTATCTTTTACACGAAGGGCACTTTTAGAATTAAAATATATTTTCCAACCCGTTGCAGGCAATATTTTCTTTCCATTGTTCTTTAGAGTAAAAAGCAGCAATGCCTGTCCGCCATTATTAAAATCATTGGCAACAGCTTCAAAAGTAATTGAGAGGTCGGCAGGATTAAAATTATTGACTTGTGCAGTTGCACAAAAATTTTCACCCACTAAAAAGAATAGCAAAAAAATTGCGGCGATCGTTTTTTTCATGTAAAAAAAATTTCTCTGTGAAGATAAAGTTTTAAAATTCTTAGCGAACAAATGCTTCCACTGGCTCATACTACACCAGAGCAACGTCATCATTGCGGGCAGCCTGTTTCGTACGATCTTAGCGCTCACCCAAAATCACTTAAGGGTACAATTTTATAAGCTGCACTTCCAAAATTATTCCGGCACCCGGCATCCGGCATCTTTCCACAAAAAAAATCTATCTTTATTGCTCTTTAAATCTCGTTCTGAAATCTGGTAAATCAAAGCGCAGAGATGATAAGCAGCCATCCCAACGGGATGAATCCCTGCTGCGTTAATTCTCCTTATTTCAAACGTTTGGCCCGTACTTTTTATCTTAAACTGAAAACGAATGAACACGTTGCCCGCCGAAATACAGGAACACTTCTATACTTTGAAAGCTACCCCCAATAAGGATGATGCAAAAGCTATCGTAGAAGAATTTTTTAAGGAATATAGTCCCGATGAAGCGGAAAGGGAACTATGGCTTTTATTTACCGGGGCGCTTACCAGCCATCATTTTCCAAATATACATTTGCCGGAAGAAAGGTATTGCATGCTCCACTTTTTCGAATTTATGAAAGCATTGATACATGCGGTTGCAGTAATGAAAAATATACCTGCTGAAACTGTTTCGGCCGCACAAGATCCATAAACAAAACATCTTGCTGCACGCTTCTATGCGAAGGCCTCGCATTATTAATTATTAATTACAATCTAAATTTCCACTCCCCTTTTGCTTCCCAAGGCCCACCCCGGTAAAGCCAGCTTCGTATACCGGTAGCCGTGATGTTAAAGGACATGAAATTCCCCTGTAGTTTTCCGGCTGTTTGTTTTGCTTTGAAAGCCGTCACCTTGTTTTGAACGGTAATATGCGGCCACAATTTTTTCCGGTCCTGCGAGATGAGGTGAGGATCAAACTCCCGCTGTAACCGGTGATGCAACTGAAGCAATTCATCCGAGAGGATCTCATACGCCACTCCATTCCCGATATTTTTTATTGCGGAGACACCCAGGATCATTGCAGGCCTGCTGCAAAACTTTTCAACCGTTTTTCCTATCAGCTCATCATCGGATGGTAAATGATGAAACAACGTAAGATGTGCTTTCAGGTAATTACAATGCTTGGGGAAATGTTCATCACGGAGCGCATCGAAGTACTCCTGCGCCGGGGGATCCAATGTAAGTGTGAGTATCAATGGGGTTGATGTCATCCGTATTCAAAAGTAAGTATGCGTTTTCATACGCATACATTTGTTTATAAACACTTCGTTCAAAACCCGGTCCCGCGGCTGTGGGGTTATTTAAACATTCAACAAAAAAAGTGTACGGGCCTTGTAAAAAAAAGCACTACAGTAAACTATCGGGCACTACAGTCTTTTTTTTAAAATTGATCCAACTCAATTTCTTTTCGTTCAAAACCCTCATATTACTTGACCTGTATCAATTCTTAGAAAAAACACTACCTTAAAAGAATACTTGCAACGACAGTTTGTAAATATACCGTGATGTAAATTTGTACTATCCAATAACCGAAGAAAAAAACCGTTTTAAAATCTGCTTCCTTTGAAAAAACCATCCTAAGAAGAACCACTGAAACCAATTTCATTCATGAAAGACCTTCTCCATAGAAGGTTTTTTTCATTTGTGCACGAAGGCAGATGCTGTTGACAGCCCACCGGCTGCTGGTAGTTTGCAATGATTGAAGTGCATTATTTCCCTGAAATTTCTTAACATTAAAATTTAGTAGGCTGCATTTCCAAAATTCATCCAGCATCCAGCATCCAACATATCCGTCCGAACGGCGTTCAGCCGGGCGGGCAGTATCCGCATTCTTAATTCTTAATTCTTAATTGATTCAGGCATGATTATCGCATCCGTTTTCATTGTATTTTACATTAAAACCATCAGCAATGAAAGCAATAAGATTACATGAATTCGGCGGCCCAGAAAACCTGAAAATAGAAGAAACAGATCAGCCATCCATTACAGACAGCCAGGTATTCGTAAAAGTGTATGCAGCTTCGGTCAATCAATATGAAATAAAAGTGGCATCGGGCATGATGCAGAAAATGGTGCCGGTAGAACTCCCCTTCATACCCGGCAGCGATTTCGCCGGGGTGATAGAAAAAGTCGGGAAGAACGTGACGGGTTTTAAAGCGGGTGATGAAGTATACGGACAATCTGCAAAATTTGCTGCTTATGCTGAATATCTCGCCGCCGAATCAGCGGCCATCGCCCTCAAGCCAAGGTCGCTCGATTGGGTGCAGGCAGCTTCAGTACCGGTGGTAGCGCTTACGGCCTACCAGGCTTTATTTCTCCACGGGCACCTGAAAGCCGGACAAACTGTATTGATACATGGTGCTGCCGGCGCGGTAGGCGCCTATGCAGTTCAGCTTGCCAAAAATGGCGGCGCTCATGTTATGGCCACCGCATCGGGCGTGGATGCGGATTTTTTGCACCGCATGGGTGCGGAAAAAGTATTCGCTTACGAAACCGATAAATTTGAAGACCAGTTGCAGGGTGTGGATCTTGTAGTGGACCTTATTGGCGGTGAAACGCAAAAACGTTCTTACGCTGTAATGAAAGAAGGAGGAAAACTGGTGGCCACCAGCCAGCCGCCCAACGAGGAAGAAGCAAAAAAACACGGCGTCTCTGCCATCATGATGAATATGAAGGCCAATACCGAAGACCTCAACGAGCTGGCCGTACTCATCGACGAAGGAATATTACATATTGATGTGGCAAAAGTATACCCGATGGAAGAAGTTGCTGAAGCATGGAGAGCCATTGCCGGAAACATTGCCAAAGACGGCTCTAAAGGGAAAAAGATCGGGCACGGGAAAGCAGTGCTGCAAATCGCGGATTAAAAATTACGAATTACGAATTACGAATCAGAGCGAAGATTGAAGCGAAAAGGGATCGCAGATTTCAAAGGGATAAAAAAGATTTCACAGATTGTTTTGCTGGTGCAAAACGAAAATGCAGTTTGTACAGGAAATTCAACCTGGTACAAACTGCATTTCTGTTTTTACGAAGTAAAAATAATCTGTGCAATCCCCTTCATCCCTTTGAAATCTGCGATCCCCTTTCGCTCCATTCTTAATTCTTAATTCTTAATTGACCTTGCGTCCCCAGAACATCGAATTATTGGACGACCCGGCAAAATTTGTGATCTGGGCAGAGGAAACACTTTGTGAACTCAGCTTCGCAAATACTGTTACCTTATCGCCCGCGGCAAGATTATACAAAGCGGTATGCACTGCGCTATGTACACCGATTGACCCGGGTGAAAATGGTGGCAAAGCAAATAAAGAAGAATAACCGGCAGTTCCGTTCACGGCAAAATGGGCTTCCACTCCATACGGTGTTCCCGAAACCAATACGCATGTCATCCGCACAGTAAATTCGTAGATACCTGCCGAAGGCGCTGTAAATTCGTCCGTAGCATTACTGTACACTGTACCGGGGTTAAAACTCACGGGGCCGTTTGCGGATGCACCGAAATGCAATTTTGTATCCACATTATAAAATAACGTACGGCTCGAATCGAGGGTAGCCGCAAATGCTACCGGTGCCACAACCGGTGCGGAAGGGATCGGTTGCCAGGTGGCATTTCCCCCGGCGTCGCTGGTCAATACTTTTCCGGCACCGGGATTCCCTCCCAGCAGTTGCACCCCGTTTCTTAATATGGTAGTTCCGTTCACATCCAGGTTGGCCTGCGGAAATTCCACGTTTATCCCCACTGTTTTCAATGGATCTGCCGCAGCAGGTATGTAAAAGGAAGTGACGCAGATGCTTAATTCACCATTGGGGTTCGTAGCATTATATTGCGAGATACGCAGATAAAAGGTTTGTCCGCCGGTAACAGCTAATGAATCAAATCCCGGCAGGGCAGCAACAAAATCGTCGCTGCAGCCCACCTGGGTGAATGGCCCGCTGCAGGAAGCGGCTGTATATACTGCCATGATCGCGTCGGTAGTGCCGGTACCCGCTGCCGTCCTGATATTCAGTTTGTTCACATTCGCCGGCAGGCTGAATTTATACCATACATCCCTTTTTCCGGTACTCCATTGTCCGCAGGAAGGAAAAGGTGTGGTGGCGCTGGCGGTCGCGCCCGTCCAGGAAAGTAAGGTAGAGGGTGTGCAGACAGCACCTCCCTGGGTTACAGAAAGGTCTATGGCGCCACAAGGTTCATCATTTGCCGGTTGGGCAAAGACCTGTCCGCTATAAAAACAAAGGAGAGCCAGAATGAGTATTTTCATTGTCAGAATGTTGGGGTTGAAACAACATTCAAATGACGGTTATATCCAGTTATCAAACAATCACCTTTGAGGGTGAATATGTGATGCCCCCTCTTTCGCTTATGTGAAACTTTTATCCGGCTTACGTTGTTCCTCATAAACACCAAAAAATGGCAGAACCCTCCTTTTTTCCTTTATTTCCATTATATATTCCAAATGCTGTGCACCGCAGTGTTGACCTGCCGCCGGGTTCAAAAACTTTAAATTCTTCCCAAAAACTTGTTCCCCTCCTGTTAATAAAATAACATTTTCCTCTCCCCTTTTTTAACGAATTTCGTATGCTCGTCCGGTGAAGGATCGAACTCCCATCCGGAAGACATCAAATCATACATCATACATCTCAGATCATACATCAAATGAATTTCTCCCATCTTCACGTACACACCCAGTTTTCCCTTTTGGATGGGGCCGCTTCTATCAAGAACCTGTACAAAAAAGCCATTGCCGACAATATGCCCGCGCTTGCCATCAGCGATCACGGCAACATGTTCGGGGTTTTTGAATTTGTAAAAGAAGCGTATAATCACAAAAATGCGGATGGATCGCTGAAAGTAAAACCAGTCGTGGGCTGTGAATTTTATATTACCACCGACCGCCACCGCAAAACCTTCAGCAAAGACGAAAAAGATCCCCGCAATCACCAGATCTTACTGGCAAAAAACGACGAAGGATATAAGAACCTCGTAAAACTCACCAGCCTCGGTTATATCGAGGGCATGTACAGCAAGTATCCCCGTATCGATAAGGACCTGATCCATAAATACCACAAAGGGCTGATTGCCACTACCTGCTGCCTTGGTGCACTGGTACCGCAGACCATCCTCAAAAAAGGGGAAGCTGAAGGGGAAAATGAATTCAAATGGTGGCTGAATATTTTCCAGGAAGATTATTACGTGGAACTTCAGCGCCATGGCATCCCCGACCAGGAAAAAGTGAACGAGGTATTGCTTCGCTTCGCGAAAAAATATAATGTGAAGGTGATCGCCAGCAACGATAGCCATTACGTGGATAAGGAAGACGCCAATGCACATGATATCCTGCTTTGTATCAATACCGGCGAAAAACAAAGCACCGAAAAGATGGGCATGATGAGCGATGACGATGTATACGCCAAAAACAAGCGTTTCGCTTTCCCCAACGATGAGTTTTTCCTGAAAACGACCGACCAGATGAGTGAAGTGTTTCACGATCTGCCGGAAGCCATCGATAATACCAATGAAGTCATCGGTAAGATCGATGTACTCGACCTGAAAAAAGAGATCCTGCTGCCGTTTTTCGAAGTACCTCCTCCATTCAAGACCCAGGATGAATACCTGGAACACCTCACCTGGACAGGCGCCAAGGAACGATACCTCGTACTCACCCCTGCGCAGGAAGAACGGCTTCAATTTGAATTAGGTATCATCCGTAAAATGGGTTTCGCCGGTTACTTCCTTATCGTAAGCGATTTTATAAAGCACGGCCGCGATATCGGCGTTTTCATCGGCCCCGGCCGTGGATCCGCAGCAGGAAGTGCTGTGGCCTATTGTATCGGCATCACCAATATCGATCCTATCAAGTACAACCTCCTGTTCGAAAGGTTTTTGAACCCCGAGCGTAAGAGCATGCCCGATATCGATACGGATTTTGATGATGACGGACGCCAGAAAGTGATAGATTATGTGGTGCAGAAATACGGAAAGAACCAGGTAGCGCAGATCATCACCTATGGTACCATGGCTGCCAAAAGCAGTATTGCCGATGTAAGCCGCGTAATGGACCTCCCGCTTGCGGAAAGCCGGGCAATCAGTAAGCTTGTTCCGGAACGTCCGGGCATCAACCTGAAACGCCTGATACTGGCGCCCCTGACAATAAAAGAGGCCAAAGGGGGCACGGAAAAAAGCCTGGAAGAGAAAGAAGGCTTGATGGGAGAAGATGCGGAGAATATTAAAAAACTTCGTGAGATATACAATGGTAATGGACTGGATTCCAAGATATTAAAAGAAGCAGTAAAATTAGAAGGATCGGTACGAAATACCGGTGTCCACGCCTCCGCTATCATCATTGCCCCTAAAGATCTGACCGAATTGCTGCCGGTTGCCACCAGTAAAGAATCAGAGCTTTGGCTGACGCAGATCGAGGGAAACAGTATCGAGGAGGCCGGTGTAATCAAGATGGACTTCCTGGGTCTGAGGACCCTGAGCATTTTGAAAACAGCCCTTGGGTTGATCAAACAAAACCATAATGTAGATATCTCCATAGACGATATCCCGCTGGATGACGAAAAAACGTATGCTTTATATCAAAAAGGTGATACAAACGCGACTTTCCAGTTTGAAAGTCCGGGGATGCAGAAATATCTCCGCGAGCTGAAACCGGATAAGTTCGACGATCTTATCGCCATGAACGCCCTCTATCGCCCGGGACCGATGGCTTATATCCCGCAGTTCGTTGCCCGCAAACATGGGCGGGAAATTGTAGAGTACGATCTTCCGGATATGGAAGAATATCTGCAGGATACTTATGGTATTACCGTATACCAGGAACAGGTGATGTTGCTCAGCCAGAAGCTGGCAGGCTTCAGCAAAGGGGATGCCGATATTTTGCGTAAAGCAATGGGTAAGAAGCAGAAAGCGGTGCTAGATAAAATGAAAGTTCAGTTCATTGAGGGAGCTGTTGCCAAGGGGCATCCGGCCAATAAGCTGGAAAAGATATGGACAGACTGGGAAGCTTTCGCACAATACGCCTTCAACAAATCACATAGTACCTGTTACGCTTTTGTGGCGTACCAGACGGCCTATATCAAAGCGCATTACCCGAGCGAATATATGGCTGCGGTATTGAACCATGCCGGAAGTATCGATAAGATCACTTTTTTCATGGAAGAATGTAAACGTATGGGTATTACGGTACTTGGGCCTGATATTAATGAAAGCCAGAACGGTTTTGCTGTCAATGATAAGGGCGAGATCAGGTTCGGCTTCAGCGGGCTCAAAGGTGTGGGAGAGAACGCTATAGAAAATATTATCGAAGAAAGAAACAAGCACGGAAAGTATATAGATTGTTTTGACCTGGTAAAACGGGTTAGCCTTAGAGCAGTGAGTAAGAAGAGTTTAGAAAGTCTTATCTATAGTGGCGCTTTCGATTGCTTTAAAGATATGCACAGGGCCCAATACTTCTTTACCGCTCCTGGCGATGTGCTGAACCTGGAGAAGATCGTGAAATTCGGGCAGGTATACCAGAGCAATTCTCAAAGTACCAGCAATACCCTTTTCGGTGATCTGCAGATGCCGGATATCCTGCCGCCCAAACTGGCACTTTGCCCGCCGTGGCAATTGATAGAGCAACTGGATTTTGAGAAGGAAGTGACGGGTATGTATATGAGTGGCCACCCGCTGGACAATTTCAAATTTGAATTAAAGCATTACAATATCACTCCGCTGGCCCAGTTTACCGAGGTCAAAAATGCTCCGGGTACTCCGCCTACCGCCACCAATTTCCGCCTGGCAGGACTGGTAATTGATGCGCAGCACCGTTTAACAAAAACGGGCAAAAACTTTGGGATACTGCATGTGGAGGATTTCAGTGGAAAAGCCGAATTCATGCTTTGGAGCGAAGATTACGTGAAATACACGAATTATCTCGAAAAAGGGATGATCGTAATGATCGAGGGCTCGTTCAAGAGCCGTTTCAACAGTGATCAGTATGAATTTAAGATCGCGAAGCTGCATCTGCTGGAAACGCTGAAGTCGACCATGACAAAACAGATCGTGATCGATGTGGCTGCACAGCATGTCGACAGCCGTTTTGTAGATTTCATTGATACGAATGTCAAGGAACATCCGGGCAAGTCTTCCATCAAGTTCCAGATCACCGATCCGGTGCAGCAGTTGAAAGTGAGTATGTATACGCTGGAAAAGGGTTTTACGATGAATGATGATATGGCGGTTTTCCTTAACGAGAATGTGAACCTGGAAGTAAGTGTGATGACAGCATAGTTTTTATTACACCAATTTTGCGAATTCCACTAATTACACGAATTGGCGAGGTTTATGAGCTATCTGCGAAATCATATTAATCCATTACTGAATCTCTGTCAGTTAAGATTTTTAACTAATAACAGAACAGCCCATGTAATGTCTTTGTAATCTGTGATTCGTTTCGAAATACGATATTATTCACACTGACAAATAGATTGTGCATATGTCAACGGGGCATGGAATGTGGAATGGATGTAAATTTGCAATACAAGAAACATAACTGGGAATTAAAAACCGGAAACAAGGCCAACTTATCCAGTAACTAGCATCCAGCATCAATTAAGAAACACATTTTAAAACATAAATATTATGGCACTCGAATTAACAGATTCAAACTTCCAGACTGAAGTGCTGGAATCGGATAAACTAACAGTAATTGATTTTTGGGCAGAATGGTGTGGACCATGTCGTGCGATAGGACCAGTGATTGAAGAACTTGCAAAAGATTACGAAGGCACCGTGAAGATCGGTAAAGTAAACGTGGACAACAATCCGCAGGTTTCAATGAACTATGGCATTACCAGCATCCCTGCTATCCTTTTTGTAAAAAATGGTGAAGTGGTAGATAAACTGGTAGGTGCTCAGCCAAAAGCTAACTTCGTAAAGAAGATCGAAGCACACAAATGAGGAGATAACAGTTCAAAAAGTTTAATAGTTCAATGGTTCAAAAGGTTGAAAAACTTTTTCGGCCTGAAAAAATAATACTGAAGTTTTGAGGGTTTTATAAGATCCCCGGCCGGAAGGTTGGGGATTTTTTATAAAGGCTTCACGCAAAGACGCTAAGATAGCAAAGGGGCAAAGAATATTTTTCTTTGCCCCTTTGTATTTAAACTTTGTGCTTTTGTGTGAAATTAACTTGATACTGGTATGACGGGCGTTTCGGGAGCTGCATCGCCATGCGGATCCGAAGGGATCGCATTCGGATCGTGTTTATGTTTGAACAATAACACGAACAAGATTGCTACTACCAGAGCATACCCGGCAAATGCCAGCCAGATGCCATGCCAGTCGCGGCTTCCGTTGGCCATTACAAAATATTTGCCGATCACATATCCGCTTACCACACTTCCCAGCCATGCCCCTACTCCGTTTGTCATCATCATAAACAAACCTTGTGCGCTCGAACGAATACGGCTGTCGGTGGTTGTTTCAATGAACAATGAACCAGAGATATTGAAAAAGTCAAATGCCATTCCGTATACGATACAGGACAGTATTATCAAAGCTGTACCCGTGGCGGATGGATCGCTGTAGGCGAAAAGGCCGAACCTTAATACCCAAGCCAGCATTGCGAACACCATCACCATTTTTATTCCGAATTTTTTCAGGAAAAACGGAATCGTGAGGATGAATAACGTTTCAGACATCTGTGAAACAGAAAGGATGATGGTGGAGTATTTTACCACGAAAGAATCCGCATATTGCGGTTGTTCTGAAAAGCCGCTTAAAAAAGAATCGCCGTACATGTTGGTCAACTGAAGCGCTGCCCCCAGCATCATCGAAAAGATGAAGAATAAAGCAGTCTTGTAATCTGCGAAAAGTTTAAAAGCTTTTAAACCCAATTGTTCTGCAATTCCCGCATCTTTTGAAATGCTTTTGGCCGGAGGGCATTTAGGGAGGGTAAAGGAAAAAATACCGAGCAAAAGCGCTCCTACTGCTCCGATGATGAATTGGTTGGCTGTAGCTTTGCTACCCGTAAGATTGGTAACCCACATGGCCACAATGAAACCAATGGTGCCCCACACCCTGATTGGTGGAAAAACCTTTACCACGTCATAATTATTTCTTTTGAGGATGGTGTAGGCTATGGAGTTTGATAAAGAAATAGTGGGCATATAACAGATCATCGCCCCAAAGATCACATAGTACAAAGTGTCCGGGTTGTCGATCTTTGGAACATACAAGAGTATTGCGCCATACAGGATATGCAAAACCCCATAAAGCTTTTCAGCATTTACCCATTTATCGGCAATGATACCGGTTAGCGCTGGCATGAAAAGTGAAGCCAGGGCCAGCGTTGAGAAAATAGCGCCAAACTGGGGGAAACTCCATCCTTTGGCATTCAAACAGTAGGTTCCGATGGTAATTAACCAGGCTCCCCACACGAAGAATTGGAGAAAGCTCATAATCGTCAGCCTAAACTTAATATTCATACAGCGTTAGTTTTTTGTACGTGGAAGATACGGATTAATGGATAATTAATTAATGGATAATTGATAATGAAAACCTTCCGGGCATTGTTAAAATCTTCCGTCCGAATGTATTATCCATTATCCGCTATTCAATTATCCACTACCTTGTCGTAAATTTGTCAAAATTTTTGTGATGAGTGCTTCAATAGATATCCTGATAGATACCGCTACCAGCAATGACCTGAAAGAGATAGCCCAACATGTTAAGGAGGGAAAACGGATCACCGACGAGGAATGCCTGCTGTTATTCGAAAAAGGCAGCCTGGCGTTTGTAGGTGGACTGGCCAATTTCATCCGTGAAAAGTTGCATGGCGACAAAACGTATTTCAATAGGAATTTTCATATCGAGCCAACGAACGTTTGTGTGTTCAGCTGCAAGTTCTGCTCTTATTCCCGGCTGTATGCTCATAAGGAAGAAGGCTGGGAACTTAGTATCGACCAGATGCTGGATATCGTGAAAAGTTATGATGGCAAGCCGATCACCGAAGTGCATATCGTAGGTGGTGTTCATCCAAAAATGAACATGGCTTATTTTATCGAGCTGATTCAAAAGATTCATGCACATCGCCCCGACCTTCACGTAAAAGGATTTACTGCAGTGGAACTGGATTATATGTTCCGCAAAGCCAAAGTGTCAACAGAGGAAGGTATGCGCCAGCTTAACGAGGCCGGTCTGCAATCCTTACCCGGCGGAGGTGCTGAAATTTTTCACCCGGATATCCGAAAGATCATCGCGGCCGATAAAGTTACCGGCGATGGCTGGCTGGCGATACATGAAGCAGCACACAACCTGGGCATGAACACCAATGCCACGATGCTATACGGACATATAGAAAAATACGAACACCGCATCGATCATATGCGTCGCCTCCGCGACCTGCAGGATAAAACAGGCGGCTTCAATACGTTCATTCCCCTTAAGTTCCGCAATGGCGGCAATGATATGAGCGATGTTCCTGAAAGCACCATTACCGAAGACATGCGGCTGTACGCGATAGCCCGGATATACATGGACAACTTCCCTCACCTGAAGGCTTACTGGCCGATGCTGGGCAGGCAGAATGCACAGCTTTCCCTGTCATTTGGTGTAAACGACATCGATGGTACGATCGATGACTCTACAAAGATCTACTCCATGGCCGGCAGCGAAGAACAGACCCCTACTATGAGCACAGAAGAACTGGTGACGCTGATCAGGCAGGTGAAAAGGCAGCCGATAGAACGGGATACGGTTTACAATGAAATAAAGGATTATAGCAATGAGGAAGTATTTGCATGATGTAGCCTGAATTAGAATATTACACAAAAGCCCCCCGGGAAATCCCGGGGCTTTTTATTTAACCGAAAGTAATGAGTCGACGACTCATGGGAGTTGACGACTCAGGGGAGTCGACGACTGAAAATCCGCTTAATACAAAGCCCCGATATTTCTATCGGGGCTTGTTTATTTTGATCGAAGCAAAACTTCGATATAGATTAGAAGTTCCTTACAGTCATTTCAGTCCTCCTGTTCTTAGCACGGCCTGCAGCAGTTTTGTTGTCAGCTACTGGTTTGGTTTCACCATAACCTGTAGATTTCAAACGGCTTGCATCGATCCCTTTGCTGATAAGGTAATTTTTAACTGCACCAGCACGGTTGTCAGAAAGAACCTGGTTGCTTTCGTCAGAACCCTGAGAATCGGTATGACCATCGATATCGATGAAGAGTGACGGATCAGCATTCAACAACGTAACCACTGCATCCAGAGATTTGTTTGACTTAGCCAGCAATTTGTAGCTACCTGTTGCGAAGAATACGTTCTTAGCAGCGAAGTTTATTTTTTCAATTACTTCTTTAGCAATTTCAGGGCAACCCTGGTTGCTTGCAGGACCAGGACGTGAAGGGCATTTATCTTCTTCGTCGTTTACACCATCACCATCTGTATCAGGGATAGGGCAACCTTGATAACGTGCGAAACCTTTAACAGTAGGGCATTTATCTTCTTCGTCGTTGATACCATCACCGTCTGTATCAGGTATAGGACAACCTTGATATTTAGCGATACCAGCTACATCAGGGCATTTGTCATCGCCATCAGCGATACCATCACCATCACGATCAGGGCAACCTTGCAAAGCAGCAAGACCCGGAGTATCAGGACATTTGTCATCAGCATCCAAAACGCCATCTCCATCACGATCCAGAACAACTGGTGGTGGCGGCGGTGGAACAACTTTTGGTTGTTTGCTACCCAGGCTCTGAGCAACACCCAGGGAGTAGAATAAATTATCTTTTAATACTTTATCAGTTAAAGTGAAACGATATTGCGCTTGTACGAACAAATAAGTAATGCTCTGCAGGTTCAACTGAACACCAACACCAACCGGTACATAAGCACCCCATTTGCCGGTGTAGTAACCACCACCAATACCTGCGGTAAGGAAAGGTGCAACAAGGCTGTTATCGCCATAAGGCCTGATGTTCAAAGTTGGTTCCAATTCCAGACCTACTTCTTTATCATCTGTAAATTCACCCCTGTCATCAGCAGCATAGTCATGCAACATCATATTGAACTTGGTAGAAAAATCGATCGTTTTTGTAAGCCCCTTCCAATAAGAAACACCAAAACCGAAATCTAATTCTTTCAGTTTAGTAAACGTTCTTGAAGTTGAAGAGTTTTTCCATGTCAATGGCGTTTTTGTGTCAAGGGCATTAAAGTGAATTCCTATAACACTCCCCTTCGTGGCAGAGCCGTATTTATCACTTTGTGCAGCCGCTCCAAGAGAAAAAGCCACCAACGTTAGTACCAACGCAATTTTTTGTTTCATAAACGCTAATTTTAATTTAAATTTTTCTTTTAAAGTGTTTTATAGAGTTAAATTACTTTGCTTTTGGCAAATGTAACATTTAACTACATACCAATCAAGCAATTCTTTAACAAAGATATAAATAAGTTTATTTTTTTATGCGGAATAAATGTAGTATATAATACTGTAGAAAAAATAATCATCCTCGAAAAAATACCTTTATATTTGCACCCCAAAACTGAGGCCCGGTAGCTCAGCTGGATAGAGCATCAGCCTTCTAAGCTGAGGGTCATTGGTTCGAATCCAATCCGGGTCACAAAAATCATCCAAATTATATTAAAGACGCTTAAATCAATGTAGTTAAGCGTCTTTTTTGTCTAGGAAGGGAGAAATTGATACATTCTATGTCAATTCATTCGGTTACCAATTCGGTTACCATCTCCTTTAATAACTTTAGTAACCGAATTACGAGCCATACAATCAAACTGAATAAGAATTGAGGTGCCTTAACAATTTTTTTAAATTTTAAAGGTCACCACATGAACAAATAAAAATTGCCAACAATCCTTTTCGGCTACGAAAAAATCATGCTGTAGAGCAAATCTCCCCGATCTACGCAAGGATTACGATCGCCGGCAAACGACGCGAAATTTCAACAAAACTTACCGCAAACTCCTTTAACTGGAACTCGAAAGGTCAATATGTTGAAGGAAAAAGTCAGGCAATCAAGTACTTGAACAGTCAGCTGGGAGAAATCAAGTTGAAATTACTTACATGCTTTAATAATTTGACTTCCACTGATTCAAATGTTACCGCAGAGAAATTAAGAAATCGGTATTGGGGAATTACAGAGAGAAAAAGATTGTTGCTGGAAGTTATTCTCCAACATAACAAAGACATCCGGAGATTAGTGGGCAGAGACTACACCAGTGTTACCTGCACCAGGTATGAAACGATGTATACTCAAGTTCGTGAGTTTATCAAATGGAAATTTCAATTAAGCGATATTGCCCTCGAGGATTTTGATGTTGAATTTATAAGTGATTTCAATTTCTATTTAAAATCAGAGAAAGGAATCAATACATCAACCAATCCCATGAGTCTAAAAAAACTTAAGAAGGTGGTTCACGATTGCCTTGCAAAAAAGTGGCTGTCCACAGATCCGTTCGTCGATTTTAAATTTTCGATTAAAAAATCGAAGAGAACATTTCTTACCCAGGAAGACCTCAAAATTATTATGGTAACGGATGTAAAACTGCCAAGGCTTGAAGTAGTCAAGGATATATTTATTTTCAGCTGTTACACCGGCCTTTCCTACATCGACCTTTACAACCTCACTGCTGAAAACGTTGTGATAGGGATCGATGGAGGTAAGTGGATTTCCACGAGCCGTCAAAAAACGGACATCTCTTCAAAAATCCCATTGTTACCCGGAGCTCAATTAATCCTGCAAAAATATGCTGGCGAAAACCATAATACCCGGAAACTTTTTCCAATGTTGAGCAATCAGAAAACTAATGCGTATTTAAAGGAGATAGCAGAGTTGTGTGATATCACAACGCCATTGACCTTCCATATGGCCCGACACACGTTTGCAACCGTTATTACTCTGACTAACGGTGTCCCGATAGAGAGCGTAAGTAAAATGCTCGGTCATGCTAAAATTGAGACTACGCAAATCTACGCCAAAGTACTTGATGTAAAAATAAGCAGCGACATGCATGAACTTAAAAAGAAAATGGCGAAAAATGCCGGAAAGGTCCGGCTGAACAAAGCAGGTTAATAATTACGCGTACATAATGCTTTAGCTATGCTTTACATACGCTTTTACCTGACTTTATCTACTCTATACAAGAAAGGGGGCAATTGTTGTTTCATCAAGACCGGTGAAATTACTGAAGTCTTTAACTGAGATAAAATCCCCTTTCTTCTTTTTGTATTTTTTGCGGATATCGGCAAGGAGTTTACGGGCCGCACGCTCCTTGCGGCCGGTAATATTCATTACATCTTTTGCATATACCACTATGCGCCTTGGTATCACTTCCTGCATATTGCTGCACGTACGGAACGGATCCTTTGTGGGGTTTAGAATTCATTTTAATGTTGTGGTGATAACAAAAGTAATGAAATAGCAGTACTAACTGTTAGGTGTAGTTGCTTTTAAACATTTCATTTAAAAGAACAGAAAATGGCAAAGCAGAAAGGTATTCTGAAACTGGAAGGGACGATCGGTGATATTACCTTCTACAAATCGCAGGACGGATTTTTAGCGAAAGGGAAAAGCGCCATCTCCGGGGAAAGGATCGCGAATGACCCGAGGTTTCAACGAACCAGGGAGAATGGTGCCGAATTTGGCAACGCCGGTAAGGCCGGCAAAATTTTGAGAACAGCATTGCGGGCTCTTTTGCTGAACACTTCGGACAACCGCATGGCCAGCAGGTTGTTGGCGATGATGGTGAAAGTGATCCAGGCAGATGCCACCAACCCGAGAGGCCAGCGAAACGTGATTGACGGGGAAGCGGAATTGCTGAAGGACTTTGACTTCAACAAAAACAGCAAACTGGGAACAACCCTCTTTGCGCCGTATGTGCCGACGATTGACAGGGTGACTGGTGCGATCTCAGTGAACATTCCTTCTTTCATTCCGGGGAACATGGTGGCTGCGCCGAGTGGCGCGACTCATTTCAAAATCGTGTCGGCGGGGGCTGAGATCGATTTCGAAAATGAGACATATGCGGTAGATACGCAGGAAACTGCCATCCTTCCGCTGGATAACGTGGCAACTGCTGTGATCAACCTGGCAAATGCGGTAACACCAAACAGCACAAGTCCTCTGTTTCTGGCATTGGGCGTAATGTTTTACCAGGAAGTAAATGGTGGCCAGTATTCACTCAAAAACAGTGCCTACAACAGCCTTAGCCTGGTGGACGTACAGGGCCTTTAATCTTTAAAATCCTATAAAAATGGAACTTGAGCTGGTGAGAACTTACTATCCCGAAGGCACGAATGGCGAGCTGACCTATAGGGGCAAAGGGGTATGCTTTACGATAGAGCTATCAAATCTGGACAATGCTCCGCGAAAGTCGTGTATACCTGAGGGGAGGTATGAACTTGCCAAACGATACAGCACAAACTTCGGCTGGCATATACTGGTGAAAAATGTGGAGAACAGATCGCTGATATTGATACACCCGGCTAATGATGCCAACAAAGAATTGAAAGGCTGTATCGCTCCGGTTACCATTTTAGAAGGTGAAGGATTAGGCCTACAATCGCGGCTGGCTTTTGTGAAATTGAAAGCCATGGTATACGAAGCCCGCGAACGAAATGAACAAGTTTTTTTAACCATTAAAGCACGTTGAGATGAATCTAAAAGAAAGAGTCAAAGCCCCTACCCCGAAATTCTTCCGGAAACTGCGCAACATCGCGATAGCGGTGGTGGCAGGCGCCGGGGCGATACTGGTATCACCGATTGCACTACCAGCGGTGGTGACGAGCATTGCAAGTTATGTGGTGCTGGCGGGAAGTGTAATGGGTATTACCAGCCACGTGACGATAAAAAATGATCCGTAATGCAGACACATAGTTTTGCAAACAGTACGCTGGTTGGAACATTAGGCGGCACTACGCTGACCATATTGGTAAACATCAGCAGCGCTGATCTGTTGAAGACTACCCTACTGGCTGCTATTGGTGCGGTGGTGAGTTTTGGTGTTACACTAGGGCTGAAATTTGCAATCAGGAAAATAAAAAAAATCTTGCCCTAGTTGTGGTGACCGAGGGCATGCTGGGGAAGCTGAGAGGCTTCCCCTTTTTGTTTGCGTGAATAAGTGATTGTGGCAATGGGCGAAGGGGCTTAGATTTTTAGCCGTCAGCGATTACTGGCGGCATTTTAAATGCCTGATGAATGAGACCTTGCTTGAGACTTGCGATAAGATGCAATTGCTTATAAAGTGCTTCTTCCAGCTGGAGCAATGACGCTAACTTTTGGCTGGCTGCTACCATAGCATCCTCATTGACGCTGGGCGCCGTCTGCTGCAGTAGCTTCACCAGATCATCTTTTGTAATAAATGGAATGACTGATCCCTTATGGTATGGATGAAATTACTGCGCATAAAAAAGGATATTAGTGAGCCAATAATAAAAATTGTGCTCCTCCTGGCTTGCGCAGATAACCTCGAAAGAACTTCGCCAAGGCTGGAACCCAGGCTTTCCTGAATTGTTACCTTTTGACAGGATATAAAAAGTATGGGCAGAAGCCAGGTGCCCCGGGGAGTAGCTGCGGACTGTAGGAAACTTCATATACTTGCTTTAGTGCTTCCTCCTCCTTCGTGATGGGAACTGAAACCAAAAGAAAAAAGGGAAAAAAAGAAAGCATTTCTGTCAGCTGCCAGTGAACGTAGCCAAAATGCACGCGGACATAAAATTGGTTGGGTGTAGGATATTCAATTCACTGAGAGGCTGATCGTGAGCCACGGAAGTAGAAAAGAGGAGACAAAATTTTATGCCGAACAATTTGGCTCCCGATGGCGCATGCGCCGCTTATGAAACTTGTGCTGGCAGCTATCTTTGCTTTGTTTTTTTATCTTATTTTTTCTTTTGGAATCACAGATGTTGCTGACTACGTCCGCAACGAAGGATTAAAACGATTACACAGATGCTTTAGAGTTGAAATCTATTTGTTAAAAGAGATTTATAGATGAGCAGAAATGTGACTTTGCATTTATGTAGCCCTAATATTAAATGTAAAGTCTAAGGCTTGGTTGCGTAATTCGAATAGATGTGGCTTGAAATCAACGTGTAGCCGATGAAGGAAGCTTAATAGTATGAGCTGATAGAAATCCAGTGATATATCCGGCTTAGGGGGCAGCGTGCTCATGATATCTTATGCCTAGGTAACGACGGCATAAGGTGTCATGTGCACGATGACGCGAGGGTGCCTGTACGAAATGCGCAAATGGCATGACAGCCCTTGCCGTAGCCATCCCGTAGGGTGAGCTACGGACGGCCAGCCGGGTAAAAGCTAATTTGCAATAAGATATTTTACCGGGCTGGGCGGCGGGGCTGGCGGGGCATTTGCATTCAAGTACGTGTTCAAAATCAACGTTGCTCTGGGATTTTTATTGATAGATTATTTCAGGCAATTTTTCGCTGTTGGTCATCGGATAATTTTTGAAATACAATGTCCATATCGTTATCCAGGTAAGATTGCACCAGGTTTATATACCGGTAAAATGATTTACTATCACCGGAGTGACCGCTTATCTGTTTCACAACGTGCTCCTTCATGCCCAACATCAGCATAGTTGTGATGGCCGTCCTGCGCATGGTATGAGATGATACCAGGTCGCAGAAACGGTATTGATGGTTTCTATTGCTGAGGGTTAATTCATGTTTAACGCCCCTTTTTTTTCTTTGCTTTCCTACGCAGGATGTCCATCCGGCAAGGCAACTGATTTCTTTTAACTGATTATTGAAACGGTAACGGGGTATCGGGGGAAAGATCGTAACCCGCTTTCCTGACGCAGCTCTGAAAGTTTCGATGATAGTCATCGCATACGCGGGCAATTTAATGCGAACTATGCTGCCAGTTTTCTGGGTCTTCACAGGAAGATACCATGCTCCCCCCACCTTTTCCATGTCGGTGAACTTCAGGGCAAAAAGATCCGACACCCGTAGTGCAACCGTGCATCCAAAAATGAAGATATTTTTAGCCTTCATCAACGAACCTGAAAGCCGGTTATTGAACGAGCCGTCATTGATCAGAAATTGTAATTGTTCGGGCAGCAGGGTAACAATCGGTACATCTTCTTTGTTAACGTAAAAACTTTTATAATGATCACCGGTTTTGATCCCCATTTCGCGGTTCAGGTAATTGAAAAAAGCCCGGATATTTTTCATTACAGAGCCCACGTAATTATCAAAACACTTCTTCTTACTGTATAAAAACTGGGTAAACTGCCTGTAGAATGTTTTCCAGTATTTTATTTCAGCCTTGAAAGCCCTGGTACTTTGCGAACGAAAAACCTTAACCCTCAACTTTGTTTTGGTGTATTCTTCAAACTCCGTCAGATAACCCAGCACATACGAATAATTGTGTATCGTTTGCCTCTTTATCCTGCTGCCATCAGCTTTCAATCGCTTTCCCTTAAGGCTGTCTTTAATGAAGGTTTCAAAAAGGGGAATCACCGGATACTCTTTTGCTGTCATTTGCGTTAATTTAATATGATGAAATGGAGAATTTGAGCAAATTTGTGCTATTTTGTTGAAGCATAGATCTTTGAGAACAAACGCAGTATTGGGTTTACAGCAAATGACTATTACCCGTTCGGGATGCTGATGCCGGGGAGGAAGTATTCGGCGAATAGTAAATATCGGTACGGGTTTAATGGGAAGGAAAATGATAATGAGGTGAAGGGGGATGGGAATCAGCAGGATTATGGATTTAGAATTTATGATCCCAGAATTGCCAAATTCTTGAGCGTAGACCCTCTAACAAAAACATACCCCTATTACACTCCTTACCAATTCGGTTCAAATAGTCCCATTATTGCAATTGATGTTGATGGATTGGAAAGCTCAAATGACAAAAATCCTTCCAGTGCAGCTGGAACAGAGCCACCACTGCCAGTGCCGCAATCAGAGGGTAATTGGGCTAAGAAAAATGAGTATCCATTTTTGGGCAATACTACAATATCACATAGGCACGGGGAAACTATTATCAATGCTTATGAAAACTCTGGCGGAGACTTAAATTTCACCCGGGTCGGTGGAGAACAAGCAATTGAAAAAATGAACAATAATCTTCAACCGGTAAAACCAGGAAGTATTTTGCAAGACAGCAGAAGTCCGAAAAACGTGACAAATATTACTCAGGCATTTTACTCGGCAAGCGAGGGCGGCAGCGAAGCTGCTTGGGTTAATGTTTTGTTAGGGGGCTTTATCAGTGGAAAGATCCCAGAAAATATCGTGTTTTCAGAAAATGGTACCGTTAGTCAATATCTGGAAGGAGGTCTAGCTTACAAAGATTTTATTCTTCAATGGTATCATGATGGGCAACCGGCAAATAGTAAAACAATATATACTTTTAGTTACCAAGGAATGGAGCAGGCAATGGATCTTGTGGGTCATCAATCCTTTAACTCTCTTTCAAACTTTGTTGGCTCAAGTATGGCAACCGTCTTATATAACCCCGATGAAAAGTCTATTGTGATGACAATAACAAATGTTACCTCAGTTGCTTCTGGTGATTTAGGAAAACACTTCTGGTGGCACACAGATGCTGCTCCGACATTATACCGGGATAATTCCATAAATATTGACCAACCATTTACAAATTTTTCACAAACATATCGGCTAAAATTAAGCTACGAGAAAGTTATGGAAGACATAGACAATATTCGTTTGGGGCCGATATATTACTAAAATATAAGTGTATGAAATATGTTATTATTTTTATTAGTGCAGTAATGTTTTATTCATGTGTTAAAAATGAGGAATGTAAGCAGCAATATATTGGCTCGTTTCAAATTGACACAACTTTAATAAGTAATAATAAGCTTAAGCCATATTTGAAAAAATACAATTGGATCAAGATAGTTTTGCGTTCAGATTCAACGGGCCATTACAGTTTTGAAGGCGCAGATCCGTTTCTTAAAGAATGCGAAGGTACTTGGAGCATATCGTCTAATAATATGGAAGGAAATTGTACTGGCTTTTTAACCCAAAAAAATATAGGGAGAAAAGTTGACAGACAACCATTTGATATACTTATTAAAATAGATGGTGAAAGTTACTTTCTTCCGTTCAGAAAGGTTGGAAATTGATTATTTTATCTTATCACTAGCCCCCCGCCCTCTGCACCGTAAGCGATTGATTATATTTATACGAGCTCTTTGAGTACATAATGTCAACTGGTTTCCATCCGTTCGGGATGCTGATGCCGGGAAGGAAGTTTTCAGCGGATAGTAAGTATAGGTATGGGTTTAACGGCAAGGAGAATGATAATGATGTGAAGGGGGAAGGTAATCAGCAGGATTATGGGATGAGGATATATGATCCGAGGATTGGGAAGTTTTTGAGTGTAGATCCGTTTACGATTAAGTATCCATTTTATTCGCCTTATCAGTTTAGTGGAAATGATGTCATTCGTTGTGTTGATTTGGATGGAGGAGAGCCAATATCGAAAGTGGGGGAATGGGACACGCAAACTGCTTTTCTGAGCGGAACCATTTACAATTTTGTTTATGACAAGATTACTCACACCATGTTTTCCCTACAAGGAGTTGTCGATCCTAAAACAGGAAGACTTTGGATAGTTGCGGACGATGGACAAGGGCAACAACAATATTTCTATTTAGTAAATGATGATGGAGCAACCGACAAGTTAAGGACACATGTGGTAAATGGCCTAACCACATTATATAAATCCCACATGCAACGCTTCGAAACTCGAGATGAGATAGATGCTAAGCAAGGAGCTGCCATTGCAAGAGGGTTTGGCGGTGCTGCATTTAGCGGAACAGTTTTAGTTGCTTGTCTACCTATAATAGTCCCAGTAATCTCGAAAATTACTGCTTGGGTCGCAGCCAGTGGCGAAAGTGCCGCCACAATATTATCAGCCGCTTTTGGTGATGCAAGTGCTGCCTATTCTGCAGCTACGACCGGAGCGGTGATAGCTGGTGGGACAGTTGCTGGAGTGCGTGCAATGGCACAAGAGGAAGCTGTGGTTGGTGAAGTGAGTACAGTTATAAGAACTGAGTCAGGGGCCTCAAAACTTACTACAAATGGTGTGAGTCTAAATAAGAAAATGGCAAGTGAGGCTCAGATGGCTGAAGCAGGCGAAGTTATAGCGGGAGGTTCAAGTGGTACACCGCTTAGAAAGGCCGGAGACTTATCAAAACAATTTTGGGGTCAAGAAGCCGATTGGGTGAAGAAAAGAAGTTCGAGCCATACTGCTCCTGATAATATAACAATGGAAACCCATTGGGAGGAAAATGTAATTTCTGGACAAAGAACTAATATGAAAACCAAAATGCATCGAAACGTATCACAACCAGAACCAAAGACAAAAAATCAATATGGTCATTAGATGTTTAACTACTAAACTTACTTTGTCGCAATTAGAATTGCTTCCAAAAAGTTATGCCAATTCCGACTTTCATATCACCGAGCTAAAAAAATATCTCGTTTTTGGTATTACAATTAGTGTTGGTGCGTCTGGCAATCAAATATGCGATGTGCAAATTGTGTCTGATTATGGTCATATAGCACATGCTCCTTTAGTGCTTTTTGAAATCATTGATTCAAGAGTTTCTAAATATTGGCAATTGAAAATTTTGAAAAGTGGTCAAATAGCTTTTTGGCCTGAAAAATTTTTTAAAGAATTTTTCCATGATGATTTATCCGAGGATATACCGAGTGCGATAGAGGACTTCAAACTTGTAAGAAAACTGTTGGAAGAGGAGCAACTGTGGTAGTGTTCCTGAATTGTGTATTTGTTGTTTTTGCATTGTAAATACTGGCATTTAAAATAATTTTTAGTAAAAATAAGACGGTCATTTGACCGTCTTATTTAATTTAAGGGCTGCCTCCGTCCTGAAATAAGTTGACACAAAAGTTAATTTATTAAATGAATACAGTAAAAAGCGATCATTTAAAGCGGACTCAAAAAGATTAAAGTCTTGCTTTTAAATTGCAGATTGTAGACGAGGTAGAAAAAGGGCTTTTAACCTATAAGCAATCTCAGCAGAAGCATGGTATCCAAGGGCGAAGTACTGTTTTGATATGGTTGCGAAAACATGAAACTTTGGATTGGAAAAGTAAAACTCCCATGAAAAAGAAAGCTCCCCCCAAAACATATATTTCCCAGCTGGAGAAAAAGATCAAGTTGCTGGAAGCAGAGAAAGAGATGTCTCGTCCTAAAATAAGTTTACAGGTTAATTAATAATCCTGCTATTTATTTACATTTTAAAGGTACGTTTACGCTGCGAGTGGCACCTGTATGGCAGCAGCCGTCTGGGCCCGCTGGCTCTGCCGGCCGATAGTAAAGACCTTCCTTTCAGCCCGCTTGATAGTATTTATAATAGTAACTTTATCCGCGGAAATAAGTTCTTTGAGTTGGGCAATCATTTGGGCAATGTGCTCGTTACTATATCAGATAAGAAGTTTGGGGTGGATGATGGTACCTACGATCCGGCTACCGGGGTGAAGACAAATGGCACCCCAGACAGTAAGATTGACTTCTACACAGCGGATGTGGTTACAGCAAATGACTATTATCCCTTTGGGATGCTGATGCCGGGAAGGAAGTTTGCGGGGGATAGTAAGTACAGGAATGGGTTTAATGGGAAGGAGAAGGATAATGAGGTGAAGGGGGATGGGAATCAGCAGGATTATGGGATGAGGATATATGATCCGAGGATTGGGAAATTTTTGAGTGTAGACCCTATTGCTAGTTATTACCCTATGCTAACACCTTACCAATTCGCAAGTAACAGGCCGATTGATGGTATTGATCTTGATGGACAAGAATGGTGGAAACCTATTGTATATGCAATTTTTCCCGTTGGCGGATTGGCAACTGATAAAGAGATTCAAAAAGGGTTTTCACAAAGGGCAATTAAAACAATCCATGGCTTGAAGGATTTGCCAAAAAGTTTACAAAAAATGGCAGAAAGCCTGGGAGGAACTGTTGGAACGCCGGGACCTGCCTTTGTTAAGGCGCAGGAAGAAAAGCGGGCAGCATTGATGAAAGCTTTCGGCAAAGCTTCAGTGGAAGATCTAAAGGAAATTGGTAATTTAGTGCGCGAAGCTGTAACCGGTAATAAACAGGCTATGGGAGCTTTGACATTTGAAATCCTATTGCTCATGACTCCAGGTGGAGAAGAAATCAATGGAGCATTAAAAGGACTAAAATATGCTTCTAAATTTGGAAAGTGTGTTGAGTATGCCACTCAATTTAGTAAAACTATTGAGCCCTTGTTTCTTAAAGCAGGAGCTACAGTAGAAAGGTTCGATATAAATATTGGAAAAGATGGATTGATAGGAACTGCAACACAACAACTTTCGGATAATGGCTTTCACAGCATAACGGTTGTAACGCTTAAAGATAATACTGAATTAATATTCGACAATTTTCATAATGGTGTGTTGAAAAGTGACTATATTAAAGAAGTTGCCGGCATGACGCGGGAGGGCAAAATGGTTTCAGGCGCAGAGTTATTGAGCTCCGCAAAAAAAGTTGTTCCAAAGACAAAGAAAAAATGAAAAAAAAATTAAGCGAAAATCAACAAGTAATAACTTTAATATCTTTACTAAACGATATTATACTTTGGCCGGGTTTGCATGATGTCAGAACCGTTAAAGAAATTCATTTTATAACTTTTGGTTATAAAATGAGTAAGTCAACCCCTGCCGACCGAATGATAGTAGCGGATTTTTTACTTGAGTTTAGAAAATTTGCTAAAAAATATTTAAAGGATCGAACCGATCAAGCGTGGTATAAAATTATTGCATCACGAACTCCAAGTGATGAAGAAGGTTTAAAAATGTTCGAGATTATTTTTAAATTGTTTACGGAAGCTGCGCATTTTAAGTCCGTTGGACTTTCACCAGTATAATATATATTGAAAACTTAGAGCGTTAAGGTTTTCTCTGCTGAATCTCATCTCGATTGAAGAATTTTATTGATTCTTTCCAGATTGTTGGCACTAAATGGTAGTGTTCCAGACCTGCCACCTTGGAGAGACACGAGTGGTCCTGCGGAACACTCGCCAGAAGGGAGATCCTACGAAAATCTTGCACCACAAGGCGAGTATCAAATATTTAACAGATTTGCATCAAACCAAACATCTTCGTAATTATTATCGAATAAAAATCTCCACCCAGGAGCTAATCCTAAATAATTTATTGCTTTAGGGCATATCTGTAAAAGATGTTCTATGTGAACTGGTTGAAAAAAATCAATATCCTCTGAATATTCTCCAGCCCATATATACCAGTTCGCTGATTGCATATTTTCAATTGGATGCCTCAAGCCATTGATTGGCATTGTGAATGATTCGAAACTCTTTAATGCCACTCCAATTAATTTATTAAAAGGTGACATCAAAAAATCTGCATTATATTTTTCACAAATGCTTTTTTGGCGTATTAAAAAATCATTTTCAATATTATCCATTATTTGTTATTCTTTTTAATAAATTTATTCGCCTGTTGGCTTGCTTTCCGTACGGCCGCTGACTGAGCATCGGAACATGATTTGCATTGAGGCTGTACAGTTTCTATACTTCGCATTTTTTTCAAATCTATTTTACCAGTCGAAATATGCTCGATAGCTAAGGGAGTTTTATGATCTGCAATGAACGGACCATAAATAGTCTTACATGTAGCGCAAGATGCATTCATTTGGTTCACTGCCTGCCTTTGCGCTGGCACAGTAGCATTATTTGGTCGTTTGTAAGGAACCGTAGCATTAATTTCATAGGTTTGCCCATCATAGGTTATCGTAGGTTTGCCGCATTATTAGCGTTGGCAGCCTCAGCATTACCACTGTTTGCAGCAGTAGTAATATTATTTGTTTTAGTCGCGGGCGTGCTTGTCTTAGAATATTTAGACCCTAATCCAGCCAACCCTCCTGGAGTTTCTGCTTCAGCCTGCAACATATTATTTGCACTGATAAATAGCGCTCTCTGGAGAGATTTATCTGCACTAGCCCAACTCCATCCCCCATAATTACCTGGCCCACCATGATTTTCTGCCTTTCGCATATCAACTTCAGATGAGAAGGTCCAAGTTGCAGGGGCAACCTGGCTTTGAGTTCCATCCAAACCATATGTAACTATGACTGTTCCCTTTACAACATATTCATGACGTGGATTTCTTGTGATAGTAGAAGTTGTCTTAGTCCAATTATCCCACGTCGGTGTCCATGAAGTTTTAGTTTCAGTAAAATCAGTGTTTTTTTCAAATTTTAAGTATGGCTTACCTTGGTCTGGACGAATCAATGTATAATAACTCATTTCAAGACCGTCTAAATCTATTGCTTGGATCGGAGTATTGCTCGCAAATTGATACGTTGTTAATTCAGGGTAATCTCGTTGCAACGGGTCAACGCTTAGGAATTTTCCAATCCTCCCATCATACACCCTCATCCCATAATCCTGCTGATTCCCGTCCCCCTTTACATCATTATCATTTTCCTTCCCGTTAAACCCATACCTGTACTTACTATCCCCCGAAAACTTCCTACCCTGCATCAGCATCCCGAACGGATGGAAACCAAATAATGTATGTATTCAAATACTTGTTATAAATGCACGATATTGAGGATAATTATGAGATATAATTACATGAAGAAATATTGGACATTTCCAATGATTTCATAACCCAATCAAACGACCAAACGGCAGAGCTTGCCAGACTCAAAAATTGCATATCAGTGTATTGATCACATATTTGAGCTCGAGAATGTTTGCTTTGTTCATAATTTCAACTTTTTTTTAGAACTAAAAACAATATACCGCAATGTTCCTACTACAATTATCAAGTCGGGTTTGTATAGAACCACAAATCGTTTATTGAAAATTTTGTAATGTTAGGAAAATAAGGAATTAAGTCTTTGACTTTTCCGTGTTCGATATAGTAATTTGGTTGCAAAAAATCTTTCACAGCTTCCTTGATAATAAAGGGAAAGGCTGCAAACAAGTCGATAAGTTTATATTCTGCATCTTCCTGATAAATTATTAAAGGATATTTACGCCAAATATATCCTATTGCCTTATTCTCTTTGCCAAATGAAGCCCAATTTTCTTCATCTTCCCAAAATGATACGGTAAAATGCGTATCCCTTAAAAACTCTAATACGAGAAAAAAATCCTTTAGTGACCATAATGTTTCTACATTACTTGCAAAAATTAGTTTATCTGTTAAGTCTAACTTTTTATCTTGGTGTTCCAGGTGATCCATGTAATATATTATTTGAGTTTCTGTATACATTAATAGTGTTTGTTGTTCTTCCATTACCTAAAGTCCCAACATTTACATTTGCTTGTACCTTTGCTTTAAATCCACCACTTCCATCAGCTACCCACATTTTGTATTTATCAGCAAATCTAGCTGCCCTTAGAACAACTTCCTCTGCATTCACTGTTTTGTAGAAAATACTTTTGTAGCCATTTCCAGTATAAACGTGAGGTTTCATCGCTTCCTTCGAAACAGTATATCGTCCGTCGGTCAATAAACCATGCCTATTTTTTGTAAAAGATGATGCATTTGAAATTTGCTGTGACCTTGAGGAATTTATTCTTGTCCCAACGGGTCCCTTACCTACGCTTCTGCCGCTTACGTATCCGGCGCCAGCGATTGTATAAACTGTATTTTCGGCCAAACTACAAAATGCTTTCCACTTCCACGCAGTTAATCCAATCGCATAATTAGTAATTGCGATTTTCCATTCATTTGAAAGAGAGTTGCTGTTAAGGGTTTCAGATATTCCTTTAAACTGTTAGTACTCCAATCCGCTACAGCAAAGAATTGATTAAAATAAGATTTTGCTACTCCTTGCATTTCTAGTCCTTGTTGTAGCGTCAAACTATTCGAATTTGCATATTCATCTACTGAAGCTTCTACGCTTGCAAGCATTCTATTAACCTCTATTTCATTATGAAATAATTTTTTCGCTTTAATGTTGTTAGCTACTTCATTATATCCAATTTTTATTGCATCAGCAAATTGATTTGACTCTAAAGAAGTCGCAACAGTATCTCGGGCTCCATCTGGGTCAATAAAAGTGATTGGGTTGTTACTAAAACAAGCATATGGGCTTTCATCTTCTTTTTCAACAGGATCCGTATTCCAACGCCTTCCCAACCTAGGGTCATATTCCCAAAATTCTGCAGTATAACTATTCCCCTCTGCTTTGATTTCATCGGATGTTTCATGTCCATTAAACCCATACCTATATTTAATTCCAACTGAATACTTCCTCCCCGGCATCAGCATCCCGAACGGATAATAGTCATTTGCTGTAACTACATCGGCTGTATAGAAGTCGATCTTGCTGTCGGGGGTGCTGTTTGTCTAAACTCCGGTAGCCAGATCATACGTACCGTTGTCTACACCAAACCTCTTATCTGATATAGTAACTAGCACATTTCCCAAATGATTGCTCAACTCAAAGAACTAAAACAAGGCATCAGTATCTTAACGGATGTTATTCAGATGGGGCGGCTGGGCAGGAGACCAAGCCTCGGCGATTCACGAGGAATAGTACCAACGCGGGCGAAGAGATGGATTGCTAAATTAAAGGGGTAGTCGGAAATCTTTAAGTCAAAATGTATAGAGCGGACTATGCCATCTTAAAGCGACTTTCTCTGGGAATTATATAGGAATATGTGGTTTTTTCTTTATGCGATTATGATCCAATTTATTAATACACATTGTATCAATTATTCGCAAAACTTTGTCAGAAAACTGTCTAGAACTATCAATAGTTGATTTTGAATAGCGTGTACCGATTGGATCCCTAGTTACTTGTGTACTGATTTCCATAAATCTACTCTGCGAAAAAACTTTTTCTTCGCAGTCATAAATGTTAACTGATGAATCGCGGGACGTGGCCATTAGGTTTTTGACACAATTACAATAATTAAGAGCGACCTCAAAAGGGTCTTCTACTTTTGTTTTCTTACAACTTAAAGTAAGTGGGATAAATAGCGTAAGATAGATTAAGTGTTTGTACATGTCTTTAGTATGATTAAAAAATATGGAATTTGAATAAACTAAACCCCTGCTTAATATGAATAGTTTCTGTTTTTATTTCCACTCGAACCTGACGATTTGCCTGAACCAGTCGTCTTTGTTGAGGAAGGAACAAAAACCTTCCCCTCTTTAATCTGGGCTGCTTTCAATACTGGATCCCCCTCTTGACCTGCTGTATTTGGAAGTTTTTTCAATGACTCTGTTACTGTCTTTCCCGTTGTAAATTTCCATAAAGCTCTAGCGCCGTTGGAAGTCGGCCTGATTAAATCATCCCTCATTGCATCTCTATTTTCTCCATCTTTCACATTATTAGTATAACTGAACTGAATTCCGAAAACTGCATACTCTGCTTTAGCTCCGTCCTCGGCTCGGCCACCCGTTATATTATCTTTGTGCGCTTTCATTGAACGTGCCCAATGTCCACTTTCGTGCATAATTAAAATCATTGATCTGAACATATTGAAAGCAACTTCTTCATCATTCCCAGCCTTCAGCGCTAATTCTAAATTTATTAAATTATAACTTTCAAATGAAATGTTATTTGGGAAACCATCAGACCGGCTCCACTCATTTCCACTTCCATTGCCGAATCTGCCACGGTATAAGTCTTTTCCAACAGATCCTCCAGATTTTGTTAACTCGTCTTCTGTCATTGTAGGAGTTACCCACGGCCCTTTTCCATATGTCAGCATTTCTTCCCATGCAGAGACACCACTCTGATGATCATCAAAACCCATTTTATAAATCCAGTAATCTCTCGCTGAAGTATTATTAATATATGTTGGCAAGACGTGTTCTATAATTTTAGCGAGTGTGGGGTACTTATTGGCAAAATAAGGAGATATTTTAAAAAGTCCATTGAAATCAGTAAAAGCAATAGGGTTATCTCCAGCGAATGTGTAAGTACTTTCACCAGGGTTTATCGTTGCCATAGGATCCGTTGAAAAAAACCTACCACCCAATCTGGAATCTTGGATCCGAGCACCAAAGTTATAGGCATTCCCATCTCCCTTAATATCACTATCGTTTTCCTTCCCATTAAACCCGTACCGGTATTTACTATTCTCCGCGAACTTCCTCCCCGGCATCAGCATCCCGAACGGATAATAGTCATTTGCTGTGACTACATCCGCTGTATAGAAATCGATCTTGCTGTCGGGGGTGCTGTTAGTTTTAACACCGGTCGCCGGATCGTAAGTGCCGTCGTCTACACCAAACTTCTTATCTGATATAGTAACGAGCACATTGCCCAAATGATTGCCCAACTCAAAGAACTTATTTCCGCGGATAAAGTTACTGCCATAAATGGTACCGGCAGCATTGAACGGCAAAGTTTTACTATCGGCAGTTAAGGACAGTATACCCAGCCTACTGCTGCCATAGAGGTGACGTTCGCCAAGTGCGAGTGTGGCAGGGAAGGCTGTACCCGTGGCCGAGGAGTTGTACACCGCCATCACATTGCCGCTGGCATCGCGGGTGTACCAGGTATAAGTGCTGGTGGTGGTAGCGTCGGAAGTAGCGCCATACTTTTCTACCTGTTTGCTGATACGGTTACCGGCTGCATCGTATTGGTAATAGATAGCTTTGTTCTTATTGGCCACGAAACCAAAGTTGATATCGGTGATTTTGCCGTATACATTCCAGTTGATGAGGGTGATATTTTCCTTCGCGTCACTTTTCAGGTTGCCGATGGCATCGTAGGTATAATTATCGGCGTTCGACTGATCTTCGAGATCACTTACACCGGTAGCTATGTCCGACTCGTCGTACGCGCTGGTATTGGTCATAAAATCCCTCACGCGGCGAAGGCGGTTGTTGGAAAGTTTACCCGCCAGCGGGCCCGATGCCTCATAGTTGTACGAATACGAAAGGCTGTCCATCAGCTGCTGGCTGTTGTTGTTGCCGTAGCGGCTGTAGGTGAGTATATTGCCGTTGCCATCGTACCCTATCCTCTCGCGGTAGTTGCGCAGGCCGATGATGTTCGACCAGCTGTTGTTGGCAGCCGTAAGGCCTTTGAAGGCGTCCATGGCCTTGAGCCTGTTGAGTTGATCGTAGGTATAGTTGTACAGGATGGCGCCATTGGTAGTGCCGGTACCGGAAACATCCGGTATGGACAATGCCCCGATGTTGACCACCATACTGCTGATATTACCATTGTATAATGGACGATAAGCGGCATTGGGCAGGCCATTTGTAATGCCGGAAGCCATAGAATGCAGTGGCATGCTGGTAGTACCTGCACCGGAATAAATACTCTGGTAATCGCCATCAAAATAATTAAGGCTGAAGCCATATGCATCTTTTGCTACATAGCGTGATGAAGCATTTGTAGTAAGGCCATCGAGCCCCATGTCTTTATCGGCAGCAAGGCTGCTGCTGTTTACCCCTTTGAGCCAGCCCTGGATGGTATAGGCATAGTCTACCCCCTGCACTTGCTGCTCACCCAGTATAGTACGGGCCAGCGGACCATGTTTGTAATAATCGTAAGCGGCATCTTTTTCCCAGATCAGGCTATCGATACTGGTGTGTACCGCTGTGATACGATTTTCGGCATCATATTCATACTTGTGATACATCGCATCGGCGGGGCGATAGAGGTATCCATTTTTAATGAACTGGGGCTGATAAGCGACATGGTTGACCTTGCCGCTGATAAGATCGTACTGGTACACCATCTTTTTGAACCTGTTGTGAATGCCATTGTAATTCATCATATTGATGAAAGGCGCCCCATAAATGGCGGTACCATAATCCTGGATCAGGGTATCTACATTACCGTGGATATCATAACTATAATAAGTAGCCTGCCGGTAAGTTGCCCCGTTAGGGCTACCATCAGGATAATACTGGGTGAATGCTACCCTGTTCCTGAGATTCGCCGCATTTACGGGGACATCTGAGGAAGATATGCCATACCATGCAGGATTAGGTACATCGTAAGTGGTGGTTACAACCTCACGTTTCAGGTAAGACGTACCAAGCCAGGAACCTAAGGAGGTTGCATTGCGGCTGAGCGACTGCGACATACCGGTGGAGGTAACATTTACATATTCTCCTACCTCGTTGATACGCCCGATGTAGTCATAGAGTGTGTAACTAAATCTCCTGTTTTCTTCTCCCGAAGGATTGATGTTTTTCTGCCGTGCATTTTGCGACACTACCAGTCTTCCCAACCTGTCGTACCAGAAATTGCTGGCCCCGGCATCGGGTGTTGATTGAGATACCACCTGGTTGAGTGTATTGTACCTGTATCGTGTAGGAAGTCCATGCTGTATCAGTAAAGCTGTTCCTGCTGAGCGGGCTGTTTTTACCGAATCGCTCCAGGTTATTTTATGATCCATCTTTCTAAGGTTGACTCCTTCGGGAGGTACTGTCTTTACAAGATTGCCGGCCTGGTCGTAATAATAAAGTGTATAATGATATTCACTGGTGCTGTCTGTAACCGTGAAAGTTTCGCGGTTGAAAACGTTGGTGCATTTTTTCAGATAGCGGTCTTCAAAACTGCTTACCAGCGAATCGCGATAAGCGTTGTAAAGATCGGTAGCCAGGGCGGTAGCGCCATTGATGGCGAGATCGCATTTGGATGGCGGATTGAAAGCAGGGAGGCTGTCGGGCGTGGCACAAAGCTTTGGCCCCGGTGTTTGCGGACAAAGGCCTAAATCTTCGCCACATACCCGTTTGTACAGATCTGCTATTTGCTCATAGGTATACGAAGTGCCGTATTGAGCATTAAAGTAAGCCGGGAATGTAGTCGAACAATCAGGTTTAGAACACACCCACTGATAAGGCACTTTTTCGAAATTGCTTGGGTCGTTAAATTCTTCGTTGAAAACCAATGTGCCATACTTATCATAAAATTTCATGTACTTATACTGCATTACTTTATCATACCAGGAGAACACCGAGAAAAACTTCAAACCTGCTATATACTTTCCGGGATAATAAAAATCTGCTTTAAGCACACCATCCACATAGACCCATAGCCGGTCATTTTTAAACGTGACCCGCACTACCTTAAAGGTATCGAAAACAGTATGCATAGATGTCTTATTCAGTTCCCAGTTGGATACCACCACCCCATTGGTGTCGACCATACTTCCCTGTATGCCGGTCCAGTTACTGTTGCCTGTAAATATCACTATCTGTGCAGATTCCGCACCGTTCGTATGAAGGGGCCAGAACTGTATGCCTACCTGTGTCGGTACAGGGTCGATGCCCGGCTTCACCCTCATTTCGGTTTCAAAGGAAAACTCTTTACCTGTACACATTGTCCTCCAGTTCATGAAACTGAAATCTCCGGGAAAGACCGTTACGCTATCGGGTGTTGTGAGCATCCCGTCGACAAGAAAATCTTTAATATGATACCCTGAAAGATCGCGGGGAACATAACCGATGCCTTTTGACCAGGAAGTAACATCGTAACCATCTACCAACGTAGGTGCGTTGATGCTTTGCGTATACCCAACCAGGGTGTTTTTCAATTGCTGGCAGGAAGGAAGCGCATTGCACGGGCTGCCATCGATACCACAGGCTGAATATAACTGCAGTATCTGAGTATAGGTATATGACGTGCTGAACAAATTATTGAAGTAGGTGGTGAAAGAGGTGTCGCAGGCTGGCTTGTCGCACTTCCATTTGTAAGAAGGCCTCGCAAGTTTTGTTGGCCCATCAAAGTTTTCATTCCACATCAGGTTGCCGTAGGCGTCGTAGAACCTTACATAATCGTATTCCATCGGCGTATCCGCTCTACCACCCAATGAGAGGTGATCGAGGCTCGTGATCGTGTAGTTGAACGCCCTGCTGTATTTGAGCACCCCGTTTATATAAATATAACCCCGTTGATTCTTGAATACGATTTTTACAGTTGTCCAGTTTTGCATTGGCCATAATAATTCCGGATGATTAAGATCATCCAGTAATCCTTCGGACGGAGTGACAGTTCTTGCACCACAAACACTTCCATTATTTGCTGTAAAAATGGCCTGGAAAATTCTGCTTCCACCAGCAAACTGGAAACCGAACAACCACTGAGCCGCCAGCGGATCAAATCCTGGTTTTGTCCGCACCCTTACTTCGGTTGAAAATTCCGGACCTGTACATAACTGCTGTTCCGAAAACAAAGCAAAATCACCCGGATATAGTGTAACAGAATCGGGGGTACTGAACATACCATCCCTTATGAAATCCTTGAATTTGTATCCGCTGATATCTCTCGGATTGTTGGAGGTAGTTAATGACCAAAGGCCCACCGGCACGCCATCGCCATCCACGACGGTAGGGTTTACGTAGCCAGGATAATTCTGTGATGCTTCCTGCAACTGAGCACAGGTGATAGTAGAAACAGGGATTTCATCATCTGTCGACAGGCCGCATTCGTTCATAAACAGCAGGTACTCCCTGGCGGTTTTATTGAAGCCTGTAATGTGGTTCATATAATTTTGAAACAGCTTGTTTACAGCTATCTGTGTATCGCTGATGCTGTCTGCCAGGTTCACAATGCTACCCGGATATTTATACCTGAACTCGCGGTAGTATTGTTTCATCTGAGTGCAACTGATACAAGGATCTTTTACACACTGCAGTGCCAGCGGAATGGTGATCGGAGTTGTAACCGTATTGCAATCCGTTGAAGACAAAGGGTTGCAGAGCTGCATCAGTTGGTCAAGGGTACTATCCGCCAAGCTCACATGTAATTGTTGGTTGAGATATGCCGAAAAAGAGGTCGCGCCATTGGGCTGCTGAATATATTTGGAGTAATATTCACTGATCTTTGTGCAGGTACACGAATCCGGCCTGCCGGTAACAACTTCATCGCCACCGGTAAGGATCAACTGCGCTTCATAAGGGAGAGGTGCGCTGATTAGATCTGCATTACAGTTAATATTTGTAGTAATGCCATTGGCCAGGTTGAATGCCACGATTACTTCTTCAAAACTTTTTGGTGTAACAGTACTTCCAGGCCTTACCGTGCTGGCTCCCATTGGATGATCAACATCCCCACCGGCTTTACACACTTTTATCAGTTCAATTTTTAACGCCGCTTTCTGAGGTTCCGTATAATTACAGGTTCCCAGTTCGGTCATCCATTGATCAGCATATCCTTCACAAGCTTGTGCTATCTGATCGTCTATCAATGTATTGGCTTCGTTGATGTAACCAGACGGAGTGGAAGCCCCGTTGCCCAAGGCGATAGCGGCGGCTTTATCAGCCGGCGACAGTATCCTCAACGCGTGATCCACGTCGCCGCTATTGAGTGGTATTGCCGGATAAATGCCTGCATTCAAGGTTACGATCTCATACAGTAACGAGCTTTTGTAATTGAGATACTGATCGCGGAATGCTACCCAGGCTGCGTCAAGATCGGCAGTACACATTGTGTTGCTGAATGCATTTGCCAAAGAGGAATAAGTGGCGCTACAAGCCGGATCGTCATCCCCGCATTTTACACTAATGGTGGCCATATTCCAGATGCTGATGCCGCCGGTAACTGTTCCCAGGCTGATGTCCTGCATAAAATTTTCCATCGTTACCACTTTATTGGCAATGGAGAATGAATCAAGACATATTTTGTAGAACGGATCGATATACCCGGTCACTACCGGTGAAAAATTTATGAATGGAGCGGTTGCCTTACCGGTGGGATTGAGATATCCTTTTGCATAAGCTGCCGCGTAAGTGGTAGTATTTTCAAAGTCTTTATCCCAGGCAAAACTATTTTTAAATTTAGTCATCCGGAGATATCTTGGATATTCCGGGTGTTTGGGCAAAAGGGATTTCGCCCATGAATCCTGGAAATTTTCTGAGAATTCTTGCGGAGTAAGGTTTTCGGGGCTTTGTCCATTGACCACTGAAGGATTGCCATCTGCATCCACATAAGCTGTTGCCGGCACCTGGTATTTAAGTTTGGGGCCTGCGGCAAAATCAGGTGAAAACATAGACCACGCATATCGGGAACCGATGGCTGTACTGGCATCATTGGCATACTGCCCTGCAGGTGCACTCACATCTTCCAGCAGGAGTGAGAGTGTTTCGTTTTCCGTAGTGGTTCCTACACAAATTTCTTCGCAGGCGGATTTCTCCAGCAGGTATGAATTGTAGGCTGCCTGCCGGTACCCTGCAGAATCCGCGGCTGCAATATTCAGCTTTGTCATGAACTTAGACCGGTACGATTCCCATGTACCGATACTGTCTGTACAGGCCTGGCAGGTAGTTTCACAACTGATGTTGCTCAACACTGCGGCCCTCACAGAGTCTATGAACTGCTGAAGCGTTTTGCAGGTATTATGCGGAAGGAATATGGAGTCGCGGTATGCCGCGAATGCCTGCCGGTTGACCGATAATTTTTTTGTGATCATGTATGAGCCTACCGGCAGCGATACATCGGCCGACCAGATAATCCCTGATGGGGTGTTGCAGGTGGTATCAGGATGGGCTAAAAAATCGGCCAGTGTGAAGTTGCTGACTTTTGCTACATATGGAACTCCCCCTGGCATATTACTGTTATTGCAATCATCGGTAATGGTTATTTCAAGGTCGTACTGGCAGTCGTAACAAATAGTTGTGCTGTCGCAATCTTTCAGTTGCAGGCTGTCGCCGGCCAACGAATAGCTGAAATGATGTGACCCGTCTTTTGTGATGAGCAGCGACTTCATACTTTGCACCGTGTACTTATCCGACTGGATATTACTGCCCCCTCCTAAAAGGTTGCGGGTTTGAAAGGTACTGGTGTTTGAATTCAGGTTTACCAGGCTTGTATTCAGGGGTGTGCCTGCCAGGGAAGTTGCAATGGTGCGGCCATGCATGTCTACATAACTGATGCTCAGTTGCCCGTTGGCATCCCTTACCATGTTTTTGCTGTAATGCGATACATTACCCACTTCTGTACCGAAAAGTGCATCGAGGTCTTCCTGTTCGGCAGAACCGTAGTAGTATTTTGTCTGGTGCAGTTGGGAGCTGGCGTCCCCGGATATCCCCAGGCCGAGCTGATGATATGCCCCTACGCCCCCCTGTTCCGAAATCCTTCCGGTGGCATCCTGTGTATATTTGGTTTCTGTAAAAGGATAACCTTTGGCGTCGGGTATGAATTTATTTGCACCCTTATCAGCATCAGGGCTGGAAGGCGAATAATATTTGCCGGCCCCGCTGGCTGTGCCCATTTTGTCGGCACCGGTATTACAATAGTCTGCTAACAATTTATCGTAACTGTCTTTCGTGTATTCGTCGCCGGTAGTTTTTACATTAAAATTGGGTGTAAATTTTATCAGGCTGCTGATAGTGGGGCTTGGCAACACCTGGATCTGCGGCCTTCCCTGCATGTCGTAATAGGTTTCCGCTACTACTGTTGTATTTTTTACGTTGTCTTTCGTTACCGTCTGCCTCGACCTTAATGTGCCATCGTAAAACTGTACTACCGATTTTCGTTTTCCTTCTTCTGCATAACTGGTGGTAGCCTGCCAATCCATCGTTGGCGCCAGGCCGCCGGTAATATCATACCGTTCCATACCGCCGCTGTAAGCAGAACTCCAGTTGGCTTCACGCCGCTGGTTGCCCGCCAATATCTGTACCGATCTTACGCGTACAAACAGTATGGTCCCTTTTTCGTACAGAAGCGGTATCCTATAGCTTACTTTATCCACGGGCAGGCTTACCCTGGTTGCATTGTCATCAAAAATCTTCAGGGGGTCTGGCGTTGTTGTTCCTGTTGCATAGTATTGAGGAAGCGCTGCATCATCTATTACCGCCCATTCCACATCATATTCGTCGGCCTGCAGTACAGATGCCCAGCTCACCTGGAGTTCGCCATCCGTAGCCACATAATCTGAATTTTTGGAAATGGCTTTTACCGCATGGGTATTACAATCAAATGCCGTAAAATCGCGGCTGCTTTGAATCTCACTTTCCATCATGATACTTTTTTCGAATGATGCAAGTGGTATACTTCCGTACAATGCATTCACAGAAGTAATTGTAAGGGTGGAGCTATATACCCCGGGGTACACAATTACTACCTTATTGGTATAAGGGTTGTTTTTATTGTAGGTGAGGATGAGTGTATCTGTCCGGGTAAGTACCGATGTAGTGGGCCATACTTTATAATCGATCTGATATATTACCGAAACCTTAAAAGAATCGGGTAATGTCCGATTGGAATATTCATCGATCTTAAACGTAACCAGGTTCTTTACATTCCTTACATTCCAGCCAGATGAGCCTACCAGTACACTGTCGAAGACAGACATGGTAGCCGTAGCTTTCAAGGTAGAATCCTTCCCGAACAGTGGCAAAGATTTAACGCTGACATCAATCGCTTTTGCAGGAGCGGCTGAGAAGATCAGGAATATCACCCATGCGAGTGAAACGGCTATGTTAGATTTAAAATATCTCATATAAAAATATTCAGGTTCAGTGTACGGCTTGTATACGATGAGGTATTATATTATTTATTGTGCTTCCATCAGGTTTACCAGATTATAGTCATTGTAGGCCGCCTGTTTTTGCAGGGTATTGCCATCAACCAGGATATAAGGTGAAGTATCAAACAGGTTTGTTCCCGGCGAAATGGCCGTAAAATTTGTCAGCTTCATGGTGGTGGTATTATAGGCCCCGGGGGTGTAACCTCCTGCGCCGTCGGGCAGTTTAGTTTTCATGGTGATTTCGGAAACTCTGTACGTGGCGGGGTAATAGGTCACCTTATATTCTTCAAATTCCGATTCGGGCAGAAATGTAAATACCAATTGTTTATCTGCCCCAACTGTAGCAATACTCATAGACCCTACATTGATGGATTGAAAAGAGGCTTCATCCACATTGCCTTTAAACAATTGTTTTGTAAAGGGGGCAGGATGTGATGCCACCAGTATCTTTCCGCTAAGATGCACCTGGAGGTTAACGAAATTGTTTTGCAGCTGAATGATACTGTCGAATTCTGTTTTGTAGTTCTCGCCCTGTATGCTGCAAACCCCCAGCAGCGTATCAGCCACTGTGCCATCAGTACTGATCACACTGATGTCGAACTGCTGATTATCGTAAGCGGCCGATGCCAGCTGGATGTTGGTAAACTCCAGGGTAGCCTTCAGAGAATTGCTATCCATCACATTTGTTTGCGCTATTCCTGTAAACGACAGGATAACCAGCCAAGTAAATACCACCAAAAATTTCTTCATTATGCTAATTTTTAAAATGCCAGACAATTAAATTTCCCCTACCATCACTATGGTTCTTTTATCAAAGCGCTACGGGTTTCCTGTATCGTTTTGATACCGCGTTCTGTTTCTTTTTTTACCCTTATCAGTGTTCCGTCGTCATCATATTCATAAAAACTACTGTAGTTGTTTTCATCCAGTTCTGCCATGAGCCTTAAGTTGGAAGGATTGTAGACAAAGGATTTCATGGTAGCGTTGAAAGGATGAAGACGGATATCATCGAAGTATACATCTGTGCTGCCCAGGGAGCGCAGGCCAATGTTCATGGAAGTGGCGCCCGATGGAATAGTGATGACCCCTTCAATGCGTTGCCAGCCTTCGATGATGTTTCCTGACGGGCGTAGCCTGAAGAAGGTTGATGAATTGCCGAAGCTTACATCGATGCCGGATTTGGAGTACGAGCCGGTATAACATGTATTGGACTCCCTCACCCATGCCCCCACTACCATCTGTGTACCCGCGATAGGCGAAAACAGCGGGTTGATCATGTTGGAAGGTTTTACCGGGTTCATTTTAGGGTATTTACCTACCGGCATGCAGCTGCCCGCAGAATCGGATGCAGACATTGTTGGCGAATAAAAATTCCTTACCGGTATTACCGTGGCTTCCGGCTCAAAAGGATTGGACCATAAAAGCCTGCATTTCGCGTCTTTTGTAAATTCTGTATATACCAGTTTAATGTTGTACAATACACAGGAAGAAAGGGATATTGAATCCGTTTTCCATTCGTTGTTACTGAAGGTAAAATTCACTGCCGCGTTATTGATATACAACTGCGCCACATCATCTGCACCTTTTTGTAACCGGAACATGTATTTAGCAGTATATTCCGGCTGGAGCTTACCCGTCCACTCTACGCCGAAATAATCAGTTGCGCAGTATTGCAGCGGATCGAGATCCCTGGGAGCACCTACCCCCCAATCTTTATTGATATTGCCATATTGTGTATTTAAGTTCCAGATGGGCGTTGCTATAAAGGCCCGCATACAAGTATTGATAAAAAGCGGATCGGCACGAAATACATTATATCTCGTAAGCAGCCCGGTGCCTTTAGGGGTAACAACATTGTATCCCGCATTTACAGTATCAATTTTTATCGATATTGATTGCGAACCTGCGTCTGCCAGTGGTGTAACTAGTTTTACAGTATTTCCCGCGGTAGCGTTTGCCGCTACTTTGATGCTGTATTTACCGGTGTGTTTCTGGGCAGTGGTACGTACCCCTCCCCCTCTGGTGAAATCAACAAAACGATCGAAGCCCGCAGCTTTTACTATGCTGGTATCAAATGAGGTACAGGAAGGCAATGAGTCGCCACAAGGGCCAATGTAAATGCCACATTGTTTGTACAAACTACCCACCTGTGCCAAGGTGAAATTTGTTTTGAACCGGTTATTGAAATAATCGGCGAATGCCATTCCACACTCGGGTTTAGGCGCCGAACAATCAAACTCTGGTTTAGGCAAAGCAAACGTGCTGCAGCCGGAATTGAACTGTTCATCAAACACCAGACGGCCGTTACCATCATAATACTTTACCCAGTCGATGCGGGCTGTACATTCATTGAACTGCAGTGTTGGCACAGAAAGCCCTCTGTATAAAGCAATGCCTGGCGCTGCCATACCCACTTTACCCAGCAACGTATTATTGACGTATACTTCTACCGTATCTGTGGCCGTCATCACCACTTTAAGCGTATTGAAGCCGCTGAGGAAATTAAAATTAAGATCGGGGCGGGAAGTAAATCCATATCCGCTGGTGCCTGCCAATCCCCCAACTCCTCCGATACCCACCCGAACGTCCAATGACCTGCCACCGGTGAGCAGCAATGTAAAAAATACGTGCAGCGGTGTACGGCCGGTGATTGGCAACGCCTTGAACCTGGCTTCATACGTGGCAGCGGGAGTAGCAATACAAATTGTTCTTTTATACTGCAACTGGAACTGCTGAAAATTTACACCACTATCCGGATAAGCTACCTGCCCGTTGGCGAACATGGACTGAAATGTATAGGCCTGTCCGTAACCAACAGGGCACTGCGGGAAACCCCAGGTAGTGGTGTCGCATCCCGCAGAATTATACGCGGGCGGAATTGCTGATACATTATATGTACCTGAAAAAGCAGAGAATGCATTACTGAGCGTATCGCAGTTATTAAGTTTGGGATCATACACCACGGGCAGGCATTGGGTGTACTGACATTCGGCTTCGCAATAGCTGGTCTTGTATTCATAATCTTCAAAGCCATCAAAGACCATATTCCGGCTTTTGCTGTTTTGTGCTACGGCTACAGGGAGTTGTTTGTTGTACCCATATTGAACACTGTTGTACCGGTTGAGCGGATCTTTGTTTTCAAGCTCTGCGCCTTTGCGGTTGATCAGCTCCAGCTGGCTGTTCCACACCCACCTTACAGTTGTATCGGCATTATTGTTTTTGAGCGTGCCGGTGCTGAACTGCCAGTACGGTTGAAAGTCTTTGATCTCGCCATCCCTGCGGATGTTTGTCTCTGTGGTGGCATCCGATTCTTTACGTGCGTCGTAGTAAGTATATGCCCTATCCATCTGCCAGTTGCCCAACACCCCAAACCTGTAAGGGTTGATCGCTTCGGGCCGGATAGATGGTTTGCAGGTAAGAACACAGGTATCCTTTATAAACTTATAATCCACTATCAAGAGCGGCCCGAACCCTCCTTCTTTAGAGTTGTAACAATTGTTGATGCCTGAAGATAATTGTCCGTGGTAGCCGGAATTGAAACTCTGCATGCGGCGTTCGCTCACCCTGCTGCTGTTAACATCAGAATTGGTCAATTTCATCAGGATACCAAAGCTGGTAGCCCGGTTATCGCTCAGGCTTTGTACCAGGTTTTTGAATTGAGCGGCGGGAATATTTATATTATCGCAATTCTGGCCGGTAGCAGTACTTCCTACCGTTACCGAAGATGGGTCGTTTGGCGGAAGGCTTATCACATCCCTCAACATGGTAGCCGGCGACCAGTTGGTAAGCACACGGGAAAAATTTAACGCGTTACCGTTTACATGCGGCTGCCCACCCACATTATAATTGCTGTAGGTATTATTGCCACCGACCGGATCCACGCCATTATTGTAAATCCAGTTCTCAGGTGATGTAAGGCCATTGGTAGTGTCTCTCAGCGGCATGGGACTCATGTGCAGGCTGGCGTTGGTAATGGTTGCACCGGCGGGGATCGCCGTCATATCAAAATCCAGGATGGAATGTATGGTCAGCACATGCAGCCTGCTCCTGCGGGCTATCTGGTGCATTCCCGCTGCTATATTGGTGGGCATATATACAGAAGGCCGGTTGTCATCCGGACCGATTGTCCACTTTTTCAATAACGAAGCCCTTTTCATGGGCAGCACCGCACGGGCAGAATCTATCACCTTGTAACAGGTATCTACCAGGCTGACAGTACTATCCACCCTCCACATATCTTTAAACCGGGCAGCAGCGGCCGCTATTACATGGCTACCTGTATCGAAAACAATCTTATAGTTTCCGCTCACCAGTTTTACAGGATCAGCCATTGCTGTAATACTTCCTGCCCCCACGCTGGTAAGGTTACGCTTTCCGGAACGTATGATCAGCAGGGATGAATTAATATTATTGATGGTGGTTACAGGTGCTCCATTGGCATCAATGAAATATATGCCGGTGTGCTGTTCAATTCCTTTGGACGCATCTATAGCCCATATCTTCCTGCGGGAATAGGTATACTGCCCGGTAAGGATCACACCCAGTGTATTTTTTACAGGTGCCCGCTCTGTCAAAATTATTTCATCGCCACTTTCAAAGTATTTTTCAAAAGAGCGGTCCCTTAAAACCCCATACGTTATCTGCTGGCCTGTAAAAGTTTTTTGTACATTTTTATAGGCGGAGGCCATACCGCTGTATGCCCAATGTGCGGGATAGCTGAAGTTGTAGATGGGATCGTCAAATTCATTGTTGGTACGGGTAAGTACAGGCTCTCCGGTTTCACTATCGTATACCAGGTTGCGGGTGGTAACTTTGCTGCCTTTGTCCATCACTACCACACTATCAATAATACCATACCTGGTGATCACTTTGGTAACCGCCGCGGAGCGGTACCTGTTTATTTCCGATTTGCGGTACATCAACGGAATAGGCAGGATAAAAAAGCCCGGAACGCTATTAACTTTTTGAACCAGTACATTTAACTGCTTACTGGAATTGGTGGTAACGGACAGCTGCTCACGGAGATCAACCATCAACTCCACTTCTTTACCCATTTCCGCATCTTTTGAAATGATGCCATTGGCGGAGTCGACCATATCCACTTTGCTGGACAAACGATTGGCGAGGCGGTCGTTTTCGAGGCGGTAATAATTAATGCTGTAACTGATTGGATTTTTAAGATCGTTTTGTGCATAAGAAGCAGTACGTTTCACTTTTCCATTCATATCATTCAGTTCCACCTTAAAGCCCTGCGATAGTGTTACATAACTCCTGGGATTATAATTAAAGAAATTCAGCTTATTGGTTGCGGGGTTTTGATAAGTATACCGGCTTTGCCCTTCCACAAGCTGCGTATTTCCGGATTGCACCGGAAAATCTTTCGATGTAAAAAATTCCGTTTCCGAAACCCCGTTGGCAGATTTATTCTGAGTGTGTATACTACTCACCCGCACTTTACTGTACCCTACGCCTGCTGATGGGTAAAAGGATTCCATCACAGGCTCATCTACATAAAAATAGTCTGTTGGCGCAAGCAGTCCAACTTGTTCTTTGTATGGATCGGAAGGCACCGTAAATGGATTTTCGTCCCTACCTATCATAGGCTCATAAGAGGCTACACCACTGCTGATAGTAATATCATTTCCTGATTCGTTTTTGATAACTGTGGTGTAGTCATACTGCTGGCCATAAGTAGATTCGGTAAGATTATTAGCCACACCGGCCATTACTTTCCAGTTGTCGAAGATCTCTACTTTTTTAACCCGGTGGCCCCCACCATATTTTTTATAAAAAGGATTGTTCAGGCGGGCGTAAGATTTAGTTGAATTGATCTCTTTACACCTTCCTTCACTAATGGTATAATCGTAGAATCCGGCAGTGGCGTTTTTAATATTGCCCGCCACTGTGCCGATCGCTTTAAAAAATTCCCCTGCAGAAAGATTGTCGCCCGGTTCGGAATAAGGGTAAGCCTTAGAGTAAAGGTTCATTCTCAGGAACTGTGTAGCTGCCAGCAGGAAGGCATTTTTTCCATCCACCGCTTTTGGTTTTATCCAGATGATCTTGTCGGAAGGGGAACCTTTGATACCATAAGATTCTATATCGAAGTAACAAGGTACATTTTCGCTCCCGCCTCCCCATACGTCCGTTTTTACATTCATGCTGAATTTGACGAACATCTTTTTAACACCTTCGAGATATTTTCTATACAATTCCGCATTTGTATTTACCTGGTCGGGCACTTTGATGAAAATATAATCACAACTGATCTGATTTATCAGCCCTGTAGAATTTTTGGTATACAATTGATTTTGGGGAGCATCGGTGCTGAGTTTGCCAAACCCGGCTACTTCCATCATCTGCATGGCACGAAGGTTTTGAACATATCCATAGTCGTCTGCCTCGTACGTTATTTTCATTTTGCCGCCGGATGGAAGCAATATTTCGTTGAGCGACCATGCGGCTGCATTGGTATTTGCTGTAGTGGCATTCTGTGAAGCATACGGAAAATCGGCATTGGGAATTGATGTCTGGTTGGCAGAGGCATCTTTGTAATTGCCCCAGCGATCGTACGATTTATTGTTGTATGCAGGGCTATTGTTGCCGGTAAGGTTTCCGCTGCCGTCGAAAGTATCTTTATCGTAGTGAAAGATGTATGGATTTTGTACCCCTTTATCATTTTTGTTGTACGTGAACCATATCTTACGGAGCGTGAGTTTTCCTATCCCGGTTGATTGCGCTCCAGGATGATCTTTACATAAGGAATAATCATATTCAAAATGGACCGTCTTGATCGGTTTGGCATTAGCCTGTCCGTATTTGATGAGATCTGCTTTCGAATAAAGGTTGATCTCCTTCAACTGATACACTTTCTGACTGGCATCTTTTCCACCGTTCTCGCCATTGGTGCCAAATGCATCTTTTCGCACTTTAGCGGGATCGGTTTCGAGCACAAATGCGGCGATCATATTCTTAGACTCCAGCGAGTTGAGGTACCATACTTCTTTTTCACCATAGGTATAACTTCCCCTGTCGTCGCGTTTATCCGACTTCAGGCCTTCGTTGTAGGCAGCGGTGTTTGCCTGGTAAGGCGCCCTCCATTTGAAAATGTTTCCTGAGCCGCCATAAACCCTTGTATAATTGAACCGGACTGCATCCCCCTGATCATCTTCGGTTATTCCATTGCCGGTAAGGTCTACATAGTCTGCCGACAAAATAGAAGAGAGCATGAAAGAGTGTACATACGAAGGGGTTATTTCCTTGTTGTAAAATTGATCGGTCCCATCCACCGCATTGGCAGTGGTATTATCGCCGGGAGTATAAGTTACCAGGCCCGTATTGATATCACCGTTATTTTTATTTACCGCAAAAGAAACTTCCCGCTGCGTAGTGTTATAAGCGGGCACTCCATAAATATAGCGACGGCCATCTGTGTTTAAAACGCTGATCTCCGAAAGATGGTTGGGTTTACGGTACCCCTCGCTTCTTTTGATGACCTGGTAATTGCTGTTGCACCCAAGGCTCGGTATGGTGTTGATATCATAGGTTTTTATTACGGTATCCAGCGCAAAATGCGAGGCGAGGTCGGCATTGAGATAAGTGATGACCTGGGTGCGTTTTGAGCGCTCTTTGCGATACGAATTGTTTAAACTGAGCGGTACCGTTCCGGCCGGTATATGATTTTTATATTTGTTGAGGGCGCTGTTGAGTACCGGATCGCTGGCGTTGTTGCTGCTGATGCCTGTGAGCGCTATACTTACCAGGTCGGTATCACCCACTGCCTGTAAATAATTGTAATCGGCTTTCACTTTTTCACCGGGGTTACGGAAAAAAACCGGCTCGGCCAATGTGTTGTCTTCCTGCCTGAATTTTATCTGAGAGGCTAAGAGATTATTACCGGTTTTCCATGGGCCGGTTACCGTTTGGTTGGTTGTTTTTTCAATATCCACGCCTATTTCGGCCCAGGTTCCATATCCGGCTTCCAGCGAAAAATTTCCTGACTTTGATTTGGTACGGCTGGTATGGTCAAATACAAAACCTATATCGCCCCTGTATGGCCTGAAACTTCCGCCAATACCTTCCCCCGATATGGAATACAGATCGTATGTGTAGGAAGGAACAGCAATGTTGGGGGTATTGGCCCGGTAAGGCACTTCTTTATCGCGATTGAAATCGAGTAATACTCTATCGCCTGCATCCGCAGCATCCTGGTAATGATTATATCCGTATGCTTTCAACACCTGTACCGTATCTTCCGGTGCTATATAATTTTTTGAAGTATAGGCAGAAATTGTAGCCCAGGTTTTCAGTTGAAACTTTCTGTACCTGCCGGGTGACAGTGAATACGAATAACTTTCACTGGTGTAGGGCATATTGATGGTGGGAGTAAATGCCGGCTTGCTGAAGGTGATACTACCCGCAGGAAAGTGTACCCCTACTTGTCCTCTGCCGCTCTGGCCATCGTAGGTTGCCTGCCTCGAAAAATTTACCCCGCCGGTTATCTGCAATGCAGATATGCCGGTGCGGGAATTATAATTACTGCCTATGTTGGTACTAAGGCCGATTGCTTTTTCTCCTTTGCTTCTTACCGATACCCCGAATGAAGGAGATACATCCAGCCCGGTTTGATTGTTGTTGCCGATGGATAACCCCGCCGTAAATTGCCCCCGGCTAAAAAGCCCTGTACTCATGGATGAGTTGATACCATATTCTACACCCCAACCTTTGTAATTATTGTGAAAGACGCCAAATTTTCCGCCCAATCCAACATTTACCTTTTTATCTACCTTTTTAGCAAACAGCTCCCAGGTTTTGCTTACAGAGCCCCCGATGGTTTTGTTTGGTTTCATGTTCATCACTTTGATGATGGTATCGGTACCATCAAAATCATCGGGCAAACCGCGAACATTCCTGTTGATCGTTCCCGGGTTGATATTCCAGCCAAGCCCCACCCAGCTGGATTCCTGATCCATCGTAACGCCGCTGTTGTAGTGGATGCTGATGGGATAACCCCCTACATCCAATAAGGGGATATTGTAAGAGAAATCACCGCTAAACAGATCCACCATATTATCTGTTCCGATACTTTTGAAGGACTGCATTTCAGGCTGCGACGGCCCGGGGCCATCATCCATACTGCCGGGTTGCACATTGCTGTCATTCGCCAAAGACATTACCTTAACCACTGAAGAGGCTGGATCAACATCCGCAACGGTTGTATGGGAAGTTGCCGGAACGGAAGCAATGTTTTGAACAGGATTATTAAAATACTGTTTTTTAATTCCGGTATTCCGGCTTCCGGTATAATTACCCGATCGGGCATCATACACCGGCCTTACCAGAGCGCCTGCGGCCAACTCTGCGTAAAAGATGAGAAAAAATGTCCAGGCTATTGGCTTCTGAAAACGGGTAGCGAATGAATACAGCATATCTTAATTTTAAAAGGAACTTAGTTGGATGTTTTGTACAGGAACTTTACCGCTTTGATGGCACCATTTGAACCATGAACTTTTAACTGGTACAAATGATTGTTTTTTACAGCGGCGATCTCCCTGAGATCAAGCTTTAAAAAATTCTGCCCGTAGGAAACAGGTTGCCGGTTATTTTCCAGGCTAACTTTTTGAATGAGTTTTGTGGTAATATCCAGGAGCTCCATTTCGATGGCGGCGAAATTTTCATTATTCACAAACTCGTACTGCAATACCCCGGTACAAATGGTGAAAGGCATTTCATCTTCGTTCCTCAGCTTCACATACAGCCTGCTGCCGGGAGCGGATGTACCCGGGCTTACCACGCGGAAGGAAAAAACCTCGCTGTTACTAACCGCGTTGTTGTTGCTTAACGCTTTTACTTGCCAGGCATATAATTTACCCGTATCCAGTGCCGCTATTGAAAATGGATACTGCTGTGATGGGCCGTTGATAAAAGACTGGGTAAATACAGGAAAATTATCCTGTACTGCCTCCGCGGGGTTTTGTGTGGACAATACTTCTACCAGCGTGAGCCTGTAAGTAAGATTGTTGAATAAAAAAAGAGGAGAAGGGGGCACCCAGGTGAAATATGGCCTCACTTCTTCTATCTGCGCTTCATCTTCGGGGGTGGTTAAAAAAGGAGGAGTGGCTGGCTCTACTTCTACCAGTTCGCAATCTTCCGCCAGTTTGTCGAGCACTTCGCCATTGCGTTTGAGCAAGGTGAAGCATACGTTGTATAGCCCTACCGGCAGGAAGCCATCCGGGTTTACATCTATTCCATACCCCGGAGACAACAGGTTGTATTGAATGGGTATGATCTGGTTTGCCAGCAATTGGGTAGTACCGGGCACAAGGGTAAATTGCCTGCTCGACCCGGAGAGTATTGACTGACCGGTGCCCGCGTCGATCAACACCATATCGAGCCTCACTTCGGCAGAAGTAGTGGCTGTGTTTACCAGCATCATATTCCACAACTGGCTTTTCAGGTTAAGGCCGGCCTGTGGTATCTGTAGGTTGATCAATACCTGTGCTTCTACAGAAAAGCTATACCAAAGCAGCAGACCCGTTAACAAAATTTTTTTCATGCGTACATATTTTTCAAATTCAATGGAGTACCAACTATTTTTATTGCGGACCGCCCGGGCCCGTTGATCCCACTCCCGGCGACACCGCTTTTGCTTTACAGCAACCGCCTTGTAAAACTTACATTCATCATATCGTTGCGCAAAAAGCGCTGGTTATTGGCCGGCAGGTAACCTTGCTCTATCACGATATTAAAAGTGCCTACCTGTTTAAGATCGAACTGATAACTGCCGTAAGGCCCGGTTTTATACTCTGTATTGTTAAAGTTGTTTACTTTAAAACCAGCTCCCAGCCTGCTTCCCCGGCCGACCGCAAAACTCACAAAGCCGTTCAACGTGGTAAGATCGTAGCGGGTGCTGCCACTGTAAGACACTGACCAGCTCATGAGCATGTTTTTAAAATCGAGTACCTGGTTGATATAATAATTTTTAGAATTGTAATAAGCAAAGGAGGTATCCGAATCGTTGTTGTAAAATTTATTATAGGTAAATGTGGTGCTGGCCATTGCCCTCGCTAATTTGTAACTATGGCTGATAGTTCCATTGAAGCTGTAAAACCTGCTTTCGGCAAGCATATTATCAATCAGTGTAAGCTGCGAAACGGGCACATACCCAACACTTATCATAGGTAATTTTCGCGAACGATAAGTGGCCTGCAAACTTTTGAAAGTGGTATTCGCCTTATAGTTTTGCAATATATAAGGATTAGAAAATTCGTTTGTTTTTAATGCCGCGGTCAGTTTCAGGTGCCGGTGAAATAAATGCTGATCCAGTTTTACATTCCAGGCACGGATGGTGGAATTTGTTTGAAAACTGCTGAACGATTGAAAGTTTGCCCCGGCATATTTGTACGATCCTTCAAACCGGGTATTTGTTTTTGGATAGGCCGCAAATATCTTTACCGCCAATGCCTTGTTGGAATTATCGGTAATGCTGAACTTTTGTTTGGTGGCCGGGTTGAGCCTGTAGTCGGGTGATAGAGATTGCGCCACTTCCGCCTGCACCCACACATTGGAAGCCAGCAGGTATTTTACTTCAGCAGCAAATCCTGTGATATTGATCGAGTTGCTGCCAGGGCCACTGAGCGAGGAGGCAAACAACTGTTTGCGTCCTCCATACGCTGTGAGGATAATATGATTTTTTTCTACACGGCCTACACCGGCACGTAACATATACATGTACTGGGGAGTTTTATTAAACCGGTTGATCACAAAATCCCGAAAACGATAATCGACAGTTCCCGCGGCTATAGCCAGGTAGTACCACGAATTATATTCTGCATTGATGCCCGTGATACTTACATTTTTGCCGGTAAGTTCGGAGTAATTCAGCTGTGTGCGACCAAGGCTAAAGTTGCGCACGTTGTTGAGAAATGACCAGGCAAACGGGGGCTTCACATCAATGTTGCCATATTGCCTCAGGGAATCTTTAAGCGCCTTTGTGCTCAACATCCTGTGATCGCCGTTGATAAAATTTTTGTACCGGGCAATGTTGTCTTTCATTGCATGGTACTTCCTTTCTACCTGTTCTTTCTGAGACTTCACACTGTCCAGTTCGTTTTTCAGGTAATCGTAATGATGCAGGAAACTATCTGCCTGCTGCTTCAGGCCGGCAATAACCCTGGCACCCAGGCTATCGGCAAGACTATCGGGAGTGGGGATGTTTAAAATCTCTTTGCTTTCAAATAATCGCTGAAGTGTAATAGGATTATTCAGCAAATTCGATTTATTATTAAAATCTTCGAGGCTGAATTTATACTGCAGTTCGAGCAAATTATCCGTTAAGTGCTTCGTTTGTGCCAGTAACTTTTTGCGCAGTTCCTGCTGCATGGCATTCCTGTACATCGATGCATCGTACACCACCTGCACATCGTTGATATCCCGAAAATATTGCGAATTGCTCCTGCGCAAAAGATAGCTCACCCTGAAGGGTATACCCGCAATACCAAAGTTGAGGTGGCCGGTGGCCGAGTGTTGCTGAATATTTTTTTCTACAACAGGTGTATCTATGTTGGTGCGATAATTCCAGTTATAGGTGATAATTCCACCATTGAACGTGACCAGCTCTGCTTTGGGGGTCTGACCTTTGAGCGAAAAAGAAGGGATAAGTTTTTTGATCTGGTTTTTGATCACAGCACTATCTCTCTGAGCCAACACCTGATGGCTCAACATACTCATAAGGAGGGTTAAAAAAATGAGCTTAAGGTGGCTCATGCGTTAGTTTTGTTAGTTTAAGGGTGGCTTTAAGTAAACTTAGATAGTATTTTCAATACATGGAAGAGCACTAAGATAATTGCGTATTTTCCCTATATCTCAATTTTTCTACAATCCAACAAAACCTATACTTATTATTTTTTTTTACCATTCAAAAACGTCAAGGATAATCGTATAAATACTATGGTGTTTATACCAATAAGAGTTAACACACAACAAGAAAATGGACGACTTGAACTTTTTGGAATACTCATAACACATTTAAATACATTCAAGTAATGCCTAAGTATTCTTAATAGATGGTTTTTGCCCGTGAAAGATCTTTACACTCCAAAACCAATGCTAACATGATACCTGGCTGCGAGTAATCTGACTTTCTGCTGTATTTTAGAAGGGGTATAGTTGATTCTATAAATATTTTGATATACTCGCTACAGAACATCTTATTTTGTATCTTCATATGCACTTTAGTCCTTGTTTTAGTTCAAAATGGATCAAATGAATTAGTTCGGTTACACAATCGGTTACATAGGAAAATACTGTCTGGTAAAGATTTGATTTTAAGCGTTATAGTGTTTTGGTTCGAATCCAATCCGGGTCACAAAAATGAATGTATTTTCAACAGACGCTTATACCATCCGGGTAAGTGTTTTTTTGTATCAGCACCTACCATAAATCACTGCCAGCACTCTCTTTCCCCCTCCAAAACCATCCCTGTTTTCGCCTGATTTTGCCCAAACAAGATATCCCGGTCTGGGGGCGTTCCGACAGACAGTAAAAAAGTGACCCCATTCTTTAACTAACGGTCTAGCGTACACGCTTCATAGGAAAAGTCTGTACAGAAGTTTTCCCATCCCTGGTTCCAGAAATTTCAGCCACGAGAGAATCAGGCCTTACCAACCGGTAAGAAATGCGCTGGGGAAAATCGTGTTCCTTATTTTCAAATAAAAGTTCGCCGGCTTGGCCTTGAATTTCTTCGAAACTTACAGGCTTTCCGTCATTTTGCCCTGTAACAACAGGGATAAAAAAGAGAATATTTTCTTTCTGCAGCAGCTGCACTTTTTCCAATACAACAGTATCCCCTGCCTTTATCTTATAACTTTTACCTGCTAATTCGTTATCATTGATCTTGATCCAGCTTTCGTATATATCGCCGTTGTGCCGGTGATTCACCCAGGTACCAACCAGCCATTCCGCTTTGTGAGCGGCCAGTCGAAAAATGAATGAACTGCAGAATAAAATGGAGCTGACAGCAAAAATTAAAAATTTTATTTTCATGTGAGATAATTTAACAGCTAACTGAAGATAGCATTTCACCAAGACACTAAACGAGGTATGTAAAAAACATAATTCGTAATTCGTAATTCGTAATTCGTAATTTTTAATACTTAGTTTTTATTCTATCATAATAATTCTTCAACGTAAAAAACGCCTTCTTCTTCTTCCCTGTTTCCGATATCAATCCTTTCCTGTTCCAGAAATCCTGGTACACAGGATGCGGACGGCGTGGCGAACGAAAATCGACCAGTATCCATGGCGTCATTCCGCGAAGGCCGGGAATCGCACTCAGCATTTTGAATTGATTCTGGTACAGCAACTCCTGAAACTCTTCGCTCCACCTGGTGGCATCATCGGCATGAAAACCGCCCAATGCATCCGCACCAAATTCGGTGATGATGACCGGTTTGTTGAATTTCACATCGAACCTGTAATCCAGCATCCCTTTGGTGTCGCTGAAATACCAGCCCGCATATTCGTTGAAACTCACCAGGTCGATCTGGTCGCCCAGCGGATCTTCTATCACGATGATATTATCCTTGCGATGCACTTCCAGCGCTGCTGCCACGAGCCTGGTATCATCGAGTGAGCGGGCATGCGCCACCAGTTTACCCATAAAAATATTTCGTGGTTCACTGATGGGCGTTTCGTTTCCAACCGACCACACGATCACGCTTGCCCGGTTTTTATCTCTCGTAACAAGATCCGTCAGCTGTTGTTGAGCGTTGAGGTAAGTGGCGGGATTTTGCCATGAAATGGTCCAGTACACCGGCACTTCGGCCCAAACCAGCAGCCCCATTTCATCGGCCAGTTTCAGCATTTGTTCGCTGTGCGGATAATGCGCCAGGCGCACGTAATTACAACCCAGTTCTTTTGCCCATTGCAACAGCATGCGCATATCGGCTTCACCACGGAGGCGGCCGGGGATCAGCGGATTTTCATCGTGCATCGAGATGCCCCTTAAGAAAACCGGTTTGCCATTCAGCAGTATATCCTGCCCTTTGGTATCGATAGAACGAAAACCGATCCTGTCTGAAATGCTGTCACCCGCACCGGTGATACGCACATCGTACAACTTCGGATCTTCCGGCGACCAGTACTGCAATTTTTTTACAGGAAAATTTATTAACGCCCTGCCTGATGTGTCTGTCGTGATCGTTTTTGCAATACCTGCTTCTGCTATCTGTACCGTCACCGTTTGTTTTCCGGCAGCAGATAGCTGTACATACCCCTGAATGCTGCCAGGGGTTGATTTTGCCAACTGCAGCTTATAATCTGCTATGTAAGTTGAAGGCAATTCCACCAACAGTACATCGCGGGTGATACCGCCATAATTCCACCAGTCTGTGTTCACCGTTGGTATCTCATCCGCATGGCGGGTATTGTCGGCTTTCACCACTACCACATTATCACCTTGTTTCAACTGCCCGGTCACTTCAAATTGAAACGGCGTAAAACCGCCTTTGTGTGTGCCGAGCTTTTTACCATTTAAATAAACCTGCGCTTCATAATTGACCGCCCCGAAATAAAGGAAGTATTTTTTCCCTTCTTTTGGCGCAGCAACAAATTTGCGCCGAAGCCAGACAGTGCCTTCATAGAGCTGCAGCCTTTCAGCCTGTGAGTTCCAGTCGCCGGGGATCTTCATTGTTGGTGAAAGATCGAAATCGTACTCGATGAGCTCGCTTTTGTTCACCTGTTTCCTGTTGTCGTAATAACCGCCTTTACCGGAAGCTGACTGATCGAAAGGTTGCCGGCGGTAATCATAAAAACCGGTTTCGTAGGGATCTATGATGTAGTTCCAGCGGCCGTTGAGGGAGATGGAATTTCTGCCGTAAATATTTTGTAAGGCAGAAGGCGTCTGAGCGTTTGTCGTTATGGTAATGAAAAAGACAAGGCTGAGAATGCTGAATATTTTTGTAGAAGACATGCGATAGTTTTGAGCATGACAATATACACAAAAATCTGAACCACAAAGAAACAGGCAGCACAGAATAACACCGAGGTGAATACAACGATGCTTAGCCTCTGTGTAACCCTGTGCTCTCCACTCCTCTGTGGTTTTATATCTGTGGTTCCAAAATTGTATATTGCAATCTATATCATCAACAACAGCAGCATGGACGTTCAGATTCATCCCTCGTGGAAAGAAGTTTTGAAAGATGAATTCAGCAAGCCATATTTCCAACAGATCGTCACTTTCCTGAAAACGGAAAAGGCTTTACAGAAAACGATCTATCCACCGGGGCCGCTCATATTTAATGCATTCAATCAAACCCCTTTCGATAAAGTGAAAGTGGTGATCCTCGGCCAGGATCCTTATCACGGGCCCAACCAGGCGCATGGCCTGAGCTTTTCTGTGCAAAATGGCATCAAGCCACCACCATCGCTGGTGAATATTTTCAAGGAGATACAAAAAGATATCGGTATTGACATGCCGGTGGGCTACGGCAATCTTACTTCATGGGCGCAACAGGGTGTATTACTGCTGAATGCTGCGCTGACAGTGAGAGCCGGCGAACCTTTCAGTCATGCCAAATACGGCTGGGCCGAATTTACCGATGCGGTGATACAGACCATTTCCGACAAAAAAGAAAATGTGGTATTTCTTCTCTGGGGAAAATTTGCCCAGGAAAAACAGGCATTGATTGACGAAACAAAACATCATGTGCTGAAAGCAGCCCACCCCTCTCCTTTTTCTGCCGACAAAGGCTTCTTCGGATCGAAACATTTTTCAAAAACGAATGAATTGCTGATGAAAGACGGACTGGCACCGATAGATTGGAAATTATTAACACCCTAAATATCTATGATGTATGATCTATGATGTATGATCTTTAGAACATGCTTTATAGATCATACATCATAGATCATACATCACAGATATGAGAAATATTTTCGCCCGCATCTGGGCACTCTGGGGCATCATCAGTTTTATCAGCACTTTCCTGTTGATATTTATTCCTTCGATGATAGCCTACCTCATCAAAGACCCGCTGAAAAGCCAGCGGTACTTCATCTATGTATCAAGGATCTGGATGAACGTGTGGTTGCGGCTGATCGCCTGCCCGGTGAAGATCTCCGGCAGGGAAAATTTCGCCCCGGGCGAAAATTATGTGGTAGTGTTCAATCACAATGCATTGCTGGATGTGCCTTTATCTGCACCATATGTACCGGGCGCCAATAAGACAATCGCCAAGAAATCGTTCGCCAAAGTACCGCTGTTCGGATTGTTTTACACAAAAGGTTCGGTGCTGGTCGATCGAAAAAGTGAACAAAGCAGGGTAAAAAGTTATGAAGCCATGAAGCAGGTACTGAGAATGGGAATGCACATGTGTATTTACCCGGAAGGTACCCGCAACCGCACGGATCAGCCGCTGAAACAATTTTACGATGGCGCCTTCAAACTTTCTGTAGATGCACAAAAAAAGGTATTACCCTGTGTGATAAAAGGCACTTCCAAAGCGATGCCGATACACCAATCATTTTATCTTTTGCCCACCCGGCTGAGCATGGATTTTCTCCCGCCGGTATCCCCTGAAGGACTGGATGCGAAAGCGCTGAAGGAAAAAGTGTATCATGTAATGCTGAATGAGTATACAAAATGACGACAGACGACCGTACACAGTTTATCGAAGTGAAACGCTTAGCTGTAAATAAATGATCCATCGTTTGTGGCCTGTTGTCCGTCGTCCGTAGTCTGTTGTCAGCTTTTAGTTCCCAATGAAATACCTCGTCCTGTTCACTTTCAGATCGCGTAGCATGGGCGATTTTGGACTGATGTTGATGGTAAAATAACGCTGCCTGTCGGAGCGGGAAACGTTGATGGTCATCTGCCAGCAATGCATTTCCCTCGAGAGATACATGCTGAGCAATCCCAGTTGCTTTTGAGTGATGTTGAAAGACCCGTTCATCCCCAGTTTCCACTTTGGCGTAAGGTTGATCGAGCCGTTGAAAGTGACGTCCTGGTTGAAATCGACGGTTGATTTGTTGCTGCTTTCGATATAATTTCTGCCGAAACGTAATGAATACGAAAAGTCTACGCTCCACGGAATGCTGAAATCCACGAACTCACCCGGATTGTTGCGGATATAGGCCGCTTCCTGTTCGTAATCGTTGAGCGGCATACCGATGGCTCCTGCATTTTGCTGTAGCGTATTCTGATCGGTGAGTTCGGAACTGGTCTGTTTTGATTTATCGCCCCCTTTGAAACCGCTTTGCAAAGACACACTTCCCGAAGTAAGTGTACCAAGCGATAACGGCCTGTTTGCCCACACCAGTTTATCCAATCTCTTTCCGTTAACGTTTCGCTGGTAAGGATCGAACGTAGCACCGGCTGTAAGATTTATTTTTTCAAAAAGGTTGCTGCGGGCAGATAACGTGAGCGGCGATAACCGGAACGAATCTGCCAGGAAGTTGTACGAACCATCGAGGCGCAAACCATCGATGATGGTGATCTTCTTCAGCCCGCCATTGCTGGTGTCTTTCTTACTGCGCACTTTCATTGAAATATTATTGTCGATACTGAAACTCATCCCGCCAAACTCCCCGCGGCTGTAAGCACCGTAAATGCTTCTTTCATATTTGGAAACGTAATCGGAATCATTCAGTGAGTTGATCCTCGTTTTGTAGAAACTGGCTTTTGCCATGTCGGGTTTGTAACTCATCGATAAGGAAGGCCGTATCTCATGGCGGATGGCCTGTACCTTACTGCTCTTTTTGAAACTGTACATACCGAAGATACGGGTGGTAGCGCTGAGGCTGAACGACATTTCACGGGCTGTATAGAAACCCTGCTTACGCGTAGTGATCGTCGTGTCCAGCACATCATTCCAGGTCCTGAACGTTTGCTCCATGTACCATCTTTCGGAATAGCTGATACCCGGCGATACCTGGAACACCCCCATCTGCGGAAGCGAAAGTGTGATCGGCACCGTGTGGCTGGCACCCCACTGCAGGTTGTCTTTTATCTGCTGCACGATACGCTTGGCCGTATCTACAAAAAAAGTCTGGCTCTTGGTATTGGTAGTAAGCCCTACTCCAAGATTTTCATACCATTTGTATTCTCCTATAAAATCTTCATTTTTCCTGCGGAAAGGATAAAGCGTCACCAGGTTGAATGCTACATCCGGGATATTGAGGTTGATGACACCACTGTTGGTATTCTGGCTATGGTTGGCACTGATGATGACATTATAAGGCTTGTCTTTCCATGTTTTGGAATAAGCGATGGAAGACTGCATCTGGTTGGTGAAATTCTGCGTAGCATTATTCGGCACCAGTTGGTTGTATTTGGAGCTACCTGCACGCACACTGGCCGTGAAAGTCACGCCCGGCCTTGCTTTCGTATCCATCGTATGCGACCAGTTGATGAATACTGTACGGGTGGAAGGCAGATCGAGCGGTTTTGTTTTTTGAATATCCAGCGAAAGGTTTCCCTGGTAATGATACCGCTTGTAGTACCGCGGATTTACATTCACCGCCCATCCTCCGTAAGAATATAGAGTTCCGGTTGTGATGACATCCCAATTGGGGCTGATCACTTTATAATAACCCAATCGTTCGAGGGAGATACCGTATTGATCGCTGGCCGCGAATGTTGGTGCCAGCAAACCCGAATGCCTCCCCTGCGCCAGCGGGTAAATACCGAATGGCAATACGATGGGAACAGGTACCCCTTCAAACTCCGGATGCACCGGCCCGCTGAAAGCCATTTTTTGGGAAATGAATTTGATCTTATGGCTGACAAATGCAAAGTGCGGTGTATCGAGGTTACAGGTGGTGAATTTGGAATCGAGGGCATAGAATACATCCTTCCCTACTTTTTTGATGGTTTTACCCGAAACAAATATTTCTCCCTGCTGTGTATAAGTTCCTTTGGTAATTCCTTTCAGCGTTCGCATATCAAACACGATACTGTCCATCACGGCTTTAAAATCGGGCTGGTTGAAGGAAACGAAAGAAATCACTTTGCCGGTACTATCCCTCACCAGGTGTGCACGCACCAGTCCTGTCTGCTGATCGTATTCGATTTCCGGGGCGCCCAATTCGTTGTCTGTATATTTAATGGAAGATGTTTTTCCGTAGAGGTACATTTTTTTGGTAGGCACATCCAGCACCATCGAATCATCGGCATGGTACACTACTGGTCCATTGAGCGAATCTTTGGATATCCTGTAAAGGGAAAAACTGTCAACAGTATTTTTTTTGTAAATGGTATCACCCGCAGTAGTGATGGAAAATTTCGAGGTATCCGACTGCAATTTTGAAGGATCGGCCTTTGGAGGAGCCACGGGGAGAATATTTTTTACCGGCGGTGAATCCCTGACCGGCAATTGTTTCACCGGGGGGCTATCTGTTACATTAGCAGTTAAACTAATGTGAAAATTAGCGGATCTGTTATTTAATCCTGTGCTACAATAAGTTAATATTATAAACAGCAGTACGCATAGCCAAGCTAAACTATATTTTGCCTTACCTTTGTTTCTGTTGCTCATAAGTGTTGAAGTGCAAAAATAGCCATTATAATAAAACTGATTGTTAATTATTGAATTATAACAAAACCCATTAAATACCGGACAAATATGTTGAATAAAAAAAGACTGATCGTTCTATCCTTATTTAGTTTTTTTATTACCTCACACCATCTTTCCTTTGCGCAAACTACAAAAAAATTAAAGACCATTGTTGTCGATGCCGGCCACGGAGGCACAGATGTGGGCGCTACCGGGCAATATGAGAATTCTCTGCGGTCGAAAGAAAAAGATGTGACGCTTGCCATTTCAAAAAAACTGGTTGCCGAGTTGAAAAAACAGATGCCCGACGTAAATGTGGTGGCTACGCGTACCACGGATATCTATCAGAACCCACGCGAAAAGGCTGATATTGCCAATGATGCGCATGGCGACCTGTTCCTTTGTATACACGCCGATTCTGGTCCGCTTAAAACCGGCCGCCGCCAGATCGGTAGCCGCGAAGTAACGCGTTACAAGATCACTTACACCGGCAAAGGCAAAAAGAAGAAAAAACATTCCACTCCTTACCAGGTGACCGAGCCGGTGTATGAATATTATAAACTCCCGCTCACAAGGAAAGGCACGAGTGTGTGGATATTCGCTGCACATAAAACCACCGACAAGCTGAAAGCGATCATGAAGGAAGAAGGTGATTTTGAAATTGAAACAAGTTCGGATTCGGCTTATACCACTTTTGACCCTAACAAACCGGAAGACAGGATCAGGGCGCAGATATATGCCAAAAGGTACCAGGAAAAAAGCAGCAAGCTGGCTAAGATGGTCAACGACGAAATTACCGAAACCGGTCGCGAATCACTCGGTGTGAACCAGCGGCAGACGGGTATATGGGTATTACAGGCCACAAATATGCCGGCGATACTGATCGAGACGGGTTTTATTAACAATCCCGAAGATGAACGCTACCTCAACAGTGAAAAAGGACAGCAGGAACTCGCCGAAGCCATCACCACAGCGGTCATAAAATATAAAAAAGCCCTCGAAGACGATAAAATATCTGCCAACTAGGCAATTTTTTTGGCTAAAACTTAATTTTGGCTAACAAATTGGTTAATACCAATCATTACCGACAGGTACGAACCAAATCATCATCAAAACTATAACAGGTGAAAATTTCTAATGAGACGAAAGTAGGCGCTATAGCAGTAGTATCGGTTACCTTACTGATACTTGGATTCAATTTTTTGAAAGGCAAGAAATTATTCAGCAAAAGCACAACCCTGTACGGGGTTTACGGAAATGTACAGGGATTGCAGAATTCCAACCCGGTCATCATCAACGGGCTGCAGGTAGGTACGGTGTACAAGATCAGCACCGATAAGGACATCAGCCGTATAAAAGTGGAATTCAATATTACAAAGGACATCAACATCCCCAACAACTCGGTGGCGATGATCAAGCCCAACCCTATCGGTACCACCAGCGTGGAAATAAGGCTGGGCGATGCCAAAGCATTTCTGCAAAGCGGGGATTCCATCTTTACAGAAGCAAATGCGGGTGTTTTCAACGATATCCTGAAAAAGGTAAACCCTGTTTTATTTGAAGTACAAAAAGCCGTAAGCTCCCTAGATACCCTGATCATCAATATCAACTCTGTAATCGATCCTCGTACAAAAGGTAATATAGCCTCCACATTCGAGAACCTGAAAACGATCTCCAATTCGATGATCACTTCTACGGCTTACCTGGAAAAATTATTGAACGCGGAAACCGGGGCGCTGGCTAAAACCCTGCAGAATATGAATTCTGTCACCGGTAATCTTGCAGCCAATAATGAAAAAGTAACCAGCGTGATGACCAACCTGGATAAAACCACCACAAAACTATCGCAGCTTGATCTGCAGAGAACACTTAACAGCCTGGACAGTACGATCAATAGTCTACAGAAAATTGTGGCTACGGTGGATAGTAAAGATGGTACATTGGGCAAGCTCATCAACGACCCCACTCTTTACCAGAACCTGGCTTCTACGGGCAACAAGCTGAACCTGTTGCTGGATGATATCCGGACAAACCCGAAAAGGTATGTGAGCATATCAGTATTCGGTAAAAAAGCGAAAGGTGATCCGTTGGTTGTACCTACACCCGATACATTGAATTCACCTTATTATATTGAGAAAGTACCTAAGAACTAACAACTTCTATATTTTCGACCGAAAAAAATGCCACGAATGCACGAATAAAATATGAATAATGATATTACATTTATTCGTGTATTTGTGGCAATTATATCTACAACACGTTGAGAAATCTTTTAAAACATTTATTGGTACTGATGCTGCTTTTGGCGGCATCGGCTGGTTATGCCCAAAACGGCACCATAGCTGTTCCTGCCCCGCAGGATACTACACGGCTCATCGAGATCTTACCCGGCAGCAGAAGCATGCGCCAGTTTCAGAAAGATTCCACTACCCTCATCACCCTGGCGGGCAACGCGGCAGTGAAGCAGGGCAATACCTATATATACGGCGATAGCATAGTGGTGAACCAGCTCACCGGTGTGGCAGAAGTTTTTGGAAATGTACATATCAACGATGCCGACAGTGTGCACACTTACGCCCAATACCTCAAATACATCGGCAAAGACAGGATCGCTTATCTCAAAAAGAGCGTGCGGCTCACTGATGGTAAAGGCCAGTTGTTCACCGACGATCTCGAATACAATCTTTCTACGGGCATCGCCACTTACAAAGGTGGCGGACGGGTGGTAAATGGGAAAACGGTGCTGACCAGTTCGGATGCCGTTTATTATTCCGATACCAAGGATGTGTATTTCAAAAAATATGTGCACCTCACCGATCCGAAATACGATATCGTGGCAGACAGCCTGCTTTACAATACACAGCTTAAAGAAGCGCATTTCATTTCCCCTACCCGCATCAAGACAAAAGAAGGAACGATCATCAATACGAAGAACGGGATCTATAACCTGGAAACAGGCGAAGCGAGATTTTTCGACCGCACGGGTATCAACGATGCAAAATCGCATACTTCCATTTCGGCGGACAATCTTTTTTCGGATGATAAAACCGGCATCGCTGTCGCGGAAGGAAATGCAAAATTCGTAGACTCGGTGAATAAAGTGACCGTCATTGCCGGCAGGCAGGAAGTAAACCGGAAGGAAAATTCGTTTCTCGCCACCCGCAAACCGGTGATGATCTTTTATGATAAAGGCGACAGCACTTATGTTGCAGCGGATACGTTATTCTCCGGCCTGCGCAAATACGATACGAAAACTAGAACTACCACTGTTAAAAAAGACACACTCAAATCCACGATAGCCGTAGATCTTATTCATAAAGACACTGCCGGCGCTGCGCAGACGCTGTCGGTTTTTAAAAACGATACACTCAGGACTGTATCGCCGGTAAAACCTGCCGACAGCCTTTCGAATCTGGCCAAAACAGATACGCTGCAAAAACCTTCGATGGACAGCATCCGTTATTTTCTCGGTTTCCATCATGTACGCATCTTCAACGACTCGTTGCAGGCGGTGAGTGACAGCATGTATTACAGCACGGAGGATTCGGTATTCCGTTTGTTCCAGGCGCCGGTTTTCTGGAATGATAAAACGCAGGTGAGCGGCGATACGATGTACCTCTACACACAGAACAGGCAGCCCAAACGACTGAACGTATTTTTCAATGCGCTGGTGATCAGTAAGGAAAATGATGCGATGTACAATCAGGTCGGCGGACGCACACTCAATGCCTATTTTGCAGAAGGAAACATTGATTATATCAGGATCAAAGGTTCGCCTGCCGAAAGTGTGTTTTATCCGCAGGATGATGACAGTGCTTATGTGGGAATGAACCGCAGCAGCGGGGATGTGATCGATGTTTATTTTGTGAATAAACAGCTCAACAAGATCAAGTTCGTGAATAATGTGGATGGCACTTTGTTTCCCCTCAGAACTGTAACGAATGAACAGAAATATCTGAAAGGATTTATCTGGCAGGATAAACGGAGGCCGAAGAACAAACTGGAGCTTTTTGAGTAACAGAAAGGTTGAAGGTTCAAGGTTCAATGTTGAAGGTTGAAAGTTCTTTCCATAGGAAAGTGTCTTTCTTTGCTGAAATTTCTATCAACTTAAAACCATCAACCTTCAACCTTCAACCTTCAACCTTCAACCTTCAACCTTCAACCATCAACCTTCAACTTTCAACCTTCAACCACTAATTGAGTAAACTATTTCTTTTCATACTGCTATCGCTTTTATCTTCCACCTGCTTTTCGCAGGAAGATAAATTTATCGGCACCTGGCAGATGGACCATCATCCTGACGGTGCGGATACCACCCCTTTACTGATCAGGCTTGAAGTGGGTTCACCCGAAAAAAACCTGCTCTACCCTGCCCGGCTCACTATCAATTATGGAAATTTTTCCGGCGTCTATGAGATACTGTTGGTAAAGAAGGGTTACAGCCAATTGGGCATCGGGCGTGATAAAGCGCCGGTGAGCGAAATGCCTTTCAGCCTTGGTGGCTGGACGATCTTTCTCAATGGCACTTTTGATATCGGCCGAAACAAACTGGGTACGCAGGTGTTGACCGCAAACCGCATCGTTTCCAAAAGATACGGAGTGGACATGCCTGAACTGTTGGGTTTCCCGGACAGCACACGGATGACAGCGATGCGCATCCGCGACCTTTTGCGGGAAAGCAATATCACCCTTACCAAACTGAATGCCACCCCATGGCCCAGCAGCAGGACGATCAACATACTCACGCCCTATCTTTCCGACTCTTACCATGGCATCATGGATACGCTGAACACCAATATCAATGAGGGCCACCTCAGTTTTGCAGATAACAATAAAATCGACAATGACTCCGTTTTTGTGTTGCTGAACAATAAAATGATCATTGACCGTACAGATCTCAGCCGCGAAAATCCATCGGCAAATATTACCCTGGATACCGGTATGAACATACTGGTTTTCTTTGCGGACAATTACGGAAAAGTTCCACCCAATACCGGCAAAATGACCGTAACGATCGGAAAAGATAAATTCATCATGAATTTTGCCAACCCTGAAAATGTTTCCGCAACGTTCATCGTGGCGAAGCTTTATTATTATCCGTTGAAACCGGTCATAAATACTCCGCCTGTAACGATCCGCAATATGAAGAAAGGCAAATTGCCGGATGAATTATCAAGGAACACCAAACTGCTCGATGAAGTGCATACGGAATCGCATGAAGTAACACTGGCCATCTGGGATGATGCCCTGGAAGACGGCGACAGCATTTCGCTCAATATCAATGGCGACTGGCTGGTGAAAGGTTTTGCCGTAAAAAAGAAACCACAGTTCTTAAAAGTAAAATTGTTGCCGGGAGAAAACGATATCGTATTCATCGCCGATAACCTTGGCGCCAGTGCGCCGAACACATCCATACTGGAGATCATCGATGGAAAGCGCAGGCGTTCCTTCATGATCAGCACCGATATGAAACAGAATAACCTGGTGCGGATCACCTATGACGTTGTAGCATCGGAACCATAAATTTGCCGCAGATCTTCGCAGAAATATACAATGTGATTTAATAAGCAACCACATTATTTATCGCGTCGATGACTAATTTTTAATTTTTAATTCTTAATTGACTTGTTATCTTTAGAAAAAACCAATCTCTATGTTTAAAAGGTTCCTTTGTCTTTTTTTCGTTTCCTTTACTTTTCTGCAGATCCTGCAGGCACAAAAAAACGGCATACTACCGTTAACGGGTATACGCTATTTCAATGAAGGCATCTGGGCTAAAAATATCGATGTGAACGTAGATGGTTCCAACCTGCTGAGCGATCGCGTAGGTTTGAATAAAGAAATAGAGATCAAGCTGCAGTTGCCTGTTGGTTTCACGCCGGCGGCTGGTAATTTTTTCGCGGGAGCAGAAGTCACCTTGTTATCTTCCGGTGGAGCGGTACTTTCAAAAACACCAAATGTATTCAACTTCAATGAAGCCAAAGGCTTTCCTGCTGCGGCTTTCAAGGAACTGATCGTAAAAGTCGGGCTTCGCAGCGATATCATCAGGAGCGAACCATCCGTTACCATCCAGGTACGCTTTTTTGATCTGAAAAGTAAGAACCAGTTGCGCCTGGAGTTTCCTGTAACAATTGCCCGGCCCGGTGAGCCATTGCAGGTTTCGAAACTTGCGGTCTTTGTAAAAACAACCGATGGCTCCCCTGCCATTACCAGCATGCTGAAAATAAAAACTGCTGACGTGACAGTCGATACTTCTATCAGGGTAAACCCAAAAATGGCTTACATCAGCCTCGACATCCCTGGAATAGAAGGCACCAGCATGGATGAAGTATTGAGCGGTACTGAAACTTTCTGGGTGTATGATGAAAAACTGAACAGTGTAAAAACAGCCGACAAACTCCTGAAGAAAGTTGGCGGTTCGATGGAAAACAGTATTGTGAACTATGTATTGAAAATTCCTTATAAGTTAAAAACTTCCCCGGCTAAAAATTATGTAGTGAGGTTCAGGTGGGAAAGTAAGGATAGGAAGAAGATATTGGATATAGTGGTAACTAAATAGTTTATGGATCATAGCTTGAGGTTTATAGGACAACCTGCTAAATCCCAAGCTATGATCCATAATACTTATCAGGAGACAGACAGCCTTCTTCCGCGAAGAGTGCTCTACAATTAAACGGGCTATTCGAACAAATACCATGAATTAATTCTTCATCTTCTTCAGTTTATTCTCGTTATACCTCATATCTGCTGTCCCGTCTTTCTTCAACTTTTTATTGGCTTTAAAACGTCTGTCCGGCGTGCCGTCTGCTTTTAATTTTGACGATTCTGTCGTAGAGGATTTTGCAGGTGCTGTGGTAAAACCCTTTTTTTCGGTGGTTTTCGAAGGAGTCGCTGTTTGCGCAAAAGAAACGGTTGCGGTAGCGAGAAGCATAGATAGTGCGATCAGGAACTTTTTCATTTTTTAATTGATTTAGTCTTTTAACTATTACTAAGATATAGAATCATTGGCACTGCTCCAAACCTCAATAATTTAATAAATCAAACTTTGGCACAAAATTTTTATGAAGGAATGTAAACAATTATTATGAAAATATTCCAGCTTTTAACCATCGTAAGCGTTTCCGGACTGTCATTGATAGCCTGCAACGACTCAAAAAAGGAAACAACCACCCCCGAACAGACACCAGTAGCCGTAGTAGCAAAAGACGCCAATAAGGAAGGGGTAAAAACAGAAGTGACTGCTGAGCAGGTACCTGATACCATAGAATTGCTCTTTGCAAAAAAATATCCGAAAGCTTCCAAAACTACCTGGATGAAGTATGAGCCTGTGGAATCAGACGACATGAAAATGGATGACCAGTATTATTATGCTGTCTTCAACAGCGAAGGTGCCGATTATACTGCCTGGTACAACAACCGTGGTGAATGGGTAAAAACCTCTACGAGGGTAACCGGCAATGCCAATTTGCCCGATGCCGTTAATAAAACGATCAATGCACAATATCCGGGTTATACCATCGTGGAAATCGATAAGGAAAATGATAAGGATATGGATATGTATGAGATCGAATTGAAAAATGGCGATAAAAAAGCCAAGTTGAAAATTTTACCAAATGGCGAAGTGTTCAAACGCAAGGAAAAATAATTATAATGGATAATGGTATAATGGATAATGGATAATGGATAATTCTTTCAAGCTGTGATTACTTTCTTTGACGGGAAGATGTTCGGTTTGAAAACATTATCCATTATACCATTATCTCATTATCCATTAATAAATTATCCATTCTATTTAAATCCGGCCCAATTGGTATAAAAATCTCCCCATTTTGCCCTTTTCTCCACTGAAATTGCTGAATTTCATATAAAAATGCCTAAAGCAATACTGGCATTTGTGCCGCTTTTCCCCTATTTTTGCCGTCCAAAAAATAGACTACTACTTATATGGACAAATCATTGATTTACGTCATCCCGGCAATGGGCATCGTTGGCTTGTTGTACACATTTATTAAATATGCGTGGGTTTCGAAGCAGGATGCAGGAAATGCCCGCATGAAAGAGATCAGTACTTATATCGCAGAAGGTGCCATGGCATTTTTGAAAGCGGAGTACAAGATCCTCGCTTATTTTGTGATCGTTGCGGCTCTTTTATTGGGCGTGATGGGTTACAGCAATGCAAACAGCCACTGGAGTATCGCCCTGGCATTCATACTGGGTGCGGTTTTTAGCGCACTGGCAGGTTTCATTGGTATGAAGATCGCCACCAAAGCCAACGTGCGTACCGCACAAGCTGCACGTACCAGCCTCAGCAAAGCATTATCAGTTTCATTTACCGGTGGCAGCGTAATGGGTATGGGTGTTGCAGGCCTGGCCGTTCTTGGCCTGGGTGGTTTATTTATTATTCTTAAAATGGTATTCGCCGATGGCGCCGCAGTAAGCAGCGTTGAAATGGAGCGTACCATCGAAATATTGACTGGTTTCTCTTTGGGAGCAGAATCTATCGCATTATTTGCCCGTGTGGGTGGCGGTATCTACACCAAAGCAGCCGACGTAGGTGCTGACCTGGTGGGTAAAGTGGAAGCCGGTATTCCAGAAGATGATCCACGTAATCCTGCAACTATTGCGGATAATGTAGGTGATAACGTAGGTGACGTAGCTGGTATGGGTGCCGATCTGTTCGGTTCTTATGTGGCTACCGTTCTTGCTACCATGGTACTTGGAAGGGAAACAGATGCTATGACAGATGCGTTCGGTGGTATGTCGCCGATCCTCTTGCCCATGCTGATCGCCTCTATGGGTATCATTTTCTCCATCATCGGAACTTTCTTTGTTCGTATCAGCGAAACCGCTGGTTTGAGCACACATAAGGTGCAGACAGCCCTCAACATGGGTAACTGGGGTTCTATGATCCTTACCGCTATCGGTTGTTATTTCCTCGTACAATACCTGATGCCAGAACATATGACCCTTCGCGGCCACGATTTCACCCGCAATGGTGTATTCGGCGCTATCATGGTTGGATTGGTTGTAGGCGCATTGATGAGCATCATCACTGAATACTACACTGCCATGGGCAAACGCCCTGTAATGAGCATCATCCGCCAATCTGCTACCGGTCACGCTACCAACATCATTGGTGGGCTGGCGGTAGGTATGGAAAGCACCTTGCTTCCTATCCTGGTATTGGCTGGTGGTATTTATGGCTCTTACTATTGTGCAGGCCTTTACGGTGTTGCTATCGCAGCCGCGGGTATGATGGCTACAACTGCCATGCAGTTGGCGATCGACGCATTCGGCCCTATAGCTGATAATGCCGGCGGTATCGCTGAAATGAGCGAATTGCCTGCTGATGTACGTGAAAAAACCGATATCCTGGATGCTGTAGGTAATACTACCGCGGCGAGTGGTAAAGGTTTCGCGATCGCTTCTGCTGCTTTGACTGCATTGGCTTTGTTCGCGGCCTTCGTGGGTATCGCCAAAATTGATGGTATTGATATTTACCACGCCGATGTATTGGCTGGTTTGTTTGTAGGTGGTATGATCCCGTTCATCTTCTCTTCCCTCGCTATCAAAGCGGTGGGTGAAGCTGCCATGGCGATGGTGGAAGAAGTTCGCCGCCAGTTCCGCACGATTCCCGGTATCATGGAAGGTACAGGCAAGCCTGAATACGATAAATGCGTAGCTATCTCTACCGAAGCATCGTTGAAGAAAATGATGTTGCCGGGCGCTATCGCGATCCTTGCTCCTATCATCATCGGATTCATCTTCGGCCCCGAAGTGCTGGGTGGTTTCCTTGCAGGCGCTACCGTATCTGGTGTGTTGATGGGTATCTTCCAGAACAACGCCGGTGGTGCATGGGATAATGCTAAAAAATCTTTTGAAAAAGGAGTTGAGATAAATGGTGAAACGCATTACAAGAAATCAGAACCGCACAAAGCATCTGTAACCGGTGATACCGTAGGTGATCCGTTCAAAGATACTTCAGGTCCTTCTATGAACATCCTCATCAAATTGATGAGTATCGTTTCCCTCGTGATCGCTCCTACCCTGGCTAAATTGCACCACGATAAGATCGAAGCAAACAGGAAAGCGCAGATCGAAACCCTGCAGAAAATGGCTGCAGGCGGCGAAGGCCATGTGATCATCGGCAACAATAAAGATATCGTTGCCAACGGCGAAACCACCACCACTACCCAGACTGTAGCAGGTAGCGTAAACGCTGACGGGGATTATGTTTACAACACAGGAAATGTTGTAGTTGTTGATCTTCCAAACGACGCGAAGATATCTCTTGGTTCAAACAGTGCTTTGTACAAACTCAACGAAAAAATAAAAGTAGAAGATCCTTCTATTTTTGAAAAGAATACCTGGTTCACACTCGAAGACCTTTACTTCGAAAGCGGTAGCAGCAAGCTGAAAGCTTCTTCTGAGCAGACTGTAAAGAACCTCTACGAAATGCTGAATGCTTACAACACTTTGAACGTAAAGCTGGGTGGTTATACGGATAACACCGGCGATAGCGCACAGAATGTAAAACTCAGTTACGAAAGGGCTGAAGCGGCAAAAGCGGCGTTGGTTAAACTCGGACTTTCAGCAGACCGTATCGCTACAGAAGGCTACGGCCCGCAATTCCCGATATGTGCAGCAAACGACACCAAAGAATGTAAAGCGCAGAACAGAAGGATTGATGTAAGAGTGGTGAAAAAATAAGGAATAAAAAATAAGGAATAAAAAAGTGGGCTTCATAAGAATGGAGCCCACTTTTTTATTCCTCATTTTTTATTCCTTATTTCCCCTTTATTACCCGTCATACGCTATTAAAAGTCAAAACACAATTTTCTTATCCAGCCGCTCCTTCTTCCTCCCGAATTTATATTGATGCGTCCAGTACGAAGCCTTCATGGAGAGTATCCCGATCCCGGCTCCCACCAGCACATCGCTGATAAAATGCCGGTTATTCGCCATGCGCAAAAAGCCAACAGATGAAGCTACACCGTATGCAGCATAAGGCATCCATGGATACCGGTCTTTATATTCCTGGCTGAGAAATGTTGCGGCAGCAAATGCCTGTGCCGTATGACCCGATGGAAATGAATTATACGTAGAGCCATCAGGGCGCAACGTATGCGTCAGCGATTTCACCAGGAATACTGTGCCCAGCATACCTAATTCGCCCTTCAGCAGGATCATCGAACGATTGGCGATATCGGTCTTGCTTTTTACCCCGGCAGCATCCAATGCATACGCGGCAACGATAGGCGAAAACTGCAGGTAGTTGTCAATGGTAGTATGAAATTTCGGAACCAATGCATTTCGCTGTTCTTCGACTTCATTTTTAATGGCTTCCTCCCCTTTCCCATTACTGGCGATACCCGCAATGATAAGCATGGCCGGCGCTTTCAATTGTTTTGTTGAAAATGAATAACGCTGAGGTCCTATCTTTTTGAGGCTGTCCAGTTGTTGGGCATGAACCTGTAAAAGATTCGCTGAAAATAAAATGGCTAATCCTGTCCTGATGGCTGATTTATACATGTATTTATTTTTTTCCAAGAAGTGGCGACAATTGTGGGATCGCTTTGTATTGCCGGTGTTTTATCAGCCATGCCGCCACCTGGTAGTTGGCGATAGCCTGCTGTATGATACTGTCCGGTACCGGGTTTTCAAGATTGTGACCATTGATCATATCCGGCACGTATGTCTTTATTTGCTTTACCGGAGATTGTACTACCAGCTTGCCTTCAGCCAAATACCCCAATCCCTGGTAGGTGCTGATAAAAGCCCGTTGTTTCTCAACGGATGTATTTAAGACATCTATCCCGAAAAATTTACTGGTATAATCACAATGCAGCAAACCGAGCACCGTTGGGGCTATATCGATCTGGGCCGTCAATGCATCTACTTTTTGAGGTTGAATGAATGCCGGCGAATAAATGATCATGGGGATATGATAACCCGTTACAGGCAATGCGTTACTACCGGCGCTGGAAGCGCAATGATCGGCCACTATGACAAAGATCGTTTTGGAAAACCATGGCTTCGCAGACGCTCTTTTTATAAAATCACCAATAGCATAATCAGTATATTTTACAGCTCCACTTCGGCTTTTGGAGGAAGGCGGAATATCGATCCTGTTTTCGGGATATGTGTAAGGCCGGTGATTAGAGACCGTCATCACCTGCGAAAAGAACGGTTTGCCCATCGCGGCATTTTTGTCCATCGTGCGCAAAGCCAGTGTAAACAGGTCTTCATCGGCTACACCCCAGATGTTGGAATAATGGATCTCCTTAGCTGAAAGCGCCGTCCGGTCGATCACATCATAACCATTGTTGGCAAAAAAATAATTCATGTTATCAAAATATCCGTAGCCTCCATAAATGAATTGCGTAGTATATCCTTTCGATCTCAACACAGACCCCATCGAAAACAATCCTTCATTAGCAGGTCGCTTTACGAGGCTTTGTCCGGGTGTAGGGGGTATAGAAAGCGCCAATGCTTCAAGCCCACGTACCGTACGGGTTCCGGAGGCATACAGGTTGGTAAATAACATCCCTTTATCCGCCAGCGAATCGAGATATGGGGTGATACCATCCTTATTGCCAAAACTTTTCATGAAAGAAGCACTGAGGCTCTCCACGCTGATGAGCACCACATTCATCCTGGTTTCGGGCGCTTCATAACTGATCTGTCTTTCTATGCTGAATGGCTGATTGGAAGTGAATCTTATTCCATTGCCACCAAGTTGCTCACGCACCATTCCGAAAGCAGCACGGTCATCGATCGTTTTATAATACCTGTAATAATCGAGTTCGTTATTTTTAAACGCCAGCACAAAATCATATACACCGTTTCCGGCCAGCTCATTAGCATAATTATTTTTACTGAAATATTGCCATTGAGGATTGATAAAATATACTGACAGCACAGGCAAGAGAAAAAGTATACAACCGGTCAATAATCTTTTACCAAAATACAAAGGGCTGGTAACTGAAGACTGTATTGGCTTTCGCACGAACCAAAATAAAACGCCACTTAATAAAAACACTATACCAATGAGCCAGTAAACCGGGTAAGATTCTTTGATATTTCCCAGTACTTCATTGGTGTATACAAGATAATCTACCGCGATGAAATTGTACCGCGATGAAAATTCGTTCCAGAAAAACCATTCGCTCACCGCATTGAACAACAATAAAAATATTACCAGGAAGAAGAATATTTTCAACACATTTGCACGCCATTTAAAACGAAAAGCCTCCGAACGGGTGAGCAGAAAAAGGTAGATAATAAATCTTAACAGCACATAATAAACAAGGCCTTTGTGCAGGTCTTTATTGAAATCTTTAGGGATGATATTGGTAAATAACAAAATACCCAGGAATGCCATGAAGAAGGCTATCGCGAACCATTTGCCCCGCTTTGTATAAATAAAATTACTGGTAAATGTGAGTTGCAATACAAATGGCAAAATGATGAAACTACCGGCCACAATATCATATAACAACCCGAGTGGGAAACTACAGATCAATGAAGCAGCGGCCGCATCAATATCTTTCCGGAAAGAAAATAACAGGATAATCCTGGTGATAAACGAAATGCTGACGGCAAAAATAGCCAGCCACGCGACCGGGCTAAAACGATGTTTTTGAAGAATTGATTGGTCCATTTACAATATATATAATGTAAAGGTTTCAATCGATTCTGTAGAAATTCTGAATTAAAACACTACTGTAAACTGGTGATGCCCGTTTTCAAACTCGTAAGTCACTTCCCAGGAATACCGGCGGCAGATCTGCTGTACAATCGACAATCCTAATCCTGTACCCTGTACCCCGGAAGACAGGCTGCTGAATCGTTTGAACATCTTCTCCTTTTCCAGCGGGGTTGTACCGGAATTGATAACCATTAAGGACTGGCTGGAAAGTTTAATAAAAATCTGACCGTCGCTTGCCGTGTGCCTGATTGAATTTGTGAGCAGGTTGCTGATCATACTTTCCACCAGTATCCTGTTGGCATTCACTTCCACTACTTCCTCAGGATCCCTTTCCAGGATGATTTTTTTGGTAAAAAGATGGTCAGATAACATGCCAGCCTGCTCTTCAATCAATGCATTGAGGTCTATCGTTTCTGTTGAGGCAAATTGGTTGTTGCCGATCTTTGCCAGCAACAAAAGGTTCCTGTTGATCCGCGAAATTCTTCCGAGCGCTTTTTCCGTATCCTCGATGAGCCTCGATTGCTCCGAAGATAATTCGCTCTGCATCAGCAGGTCGAGTTTACTTTGAATGATGGCCAATGGGGTTTGCAGTTCATGTGAAGCATTTTCTGTAAATTCTTTTTGTTCACGGAATACAGCGATGTCCTTGCTGATCAGCTTTTCCAGGCTCGCATTGAGTTCCGCGAATTCGATGATATTGGTTTGGCTAAATTGAACTTCTTCCTGTTTGTTCAGCTCAAATGCTTTCACCGTATCCAATGTATTATAAAAAGGTTTCCACAAACCCGCAGATATTCTTCTATTCAGAAAAACAAATCCTGTAAACAGCAGAATAAAAAACAGGATGGTAATGATGGTGATAGCGATGATCGTTTCATGAGTTTCCTCCACGTTCGATTCTACAGTGACCTGCAGGTTTTTATCACGAATGGAAACATAGGAAACGAGGCCCCGAAACCTATCCTTCTCCTCCTCCTCATCAATGTATTTATTTTTACGCAGCGATGTGTAAATGCTATCCGGCTTCACTGTAGGTACAAACTTCAGATCGGAAACAGGCTGCAATTTATTCCAGAAGGCGATGTTCTGTTCGAGCAGGCTATCCGTTGGCGACTGGCTCAGCAGGCTTTCTTTCAACTGCCCACTCACCGTTCTGTTATGCTCGTCAAGCTCGCTTAGCCAGATATATTCCGCGATGAAATAATACACAGGTATGCTGCAAGCCAGTATGACAAGGGCATACAGCGTAAACACTTTTAATGGCCTGTTGAGTAGTTTTATCATGATTGCCATTTATAACCGGTACCATAAATTGTTTTGAGATAATTATCAGCACCTGCTTCTGTCAATTTCTTTTTAAGATTTTTGATATGTGCATACAAAAAATCGTAATTGTCCAATATGCCCGCAACATCTCCTGATAAATGTTCCGCAAGTGCTGTCTTTGACACTACCCTGTTTTTGTTGCTGATAAAATACAGGAGCAGTTCGTATTCTTTTTTTGTAAGGACAACTTTCGCATCATTTACCGTTACGGTTTTAGCCAGCAGATCGATCGTCAATTCATTCTGCCGGAAAAGGTTATTGTTACCAAAACTCTTACGCCTTATCAATGAATGTATCCGTGCCGCCAGTTCGGGGAGATGAAAAGGTTTCGAGAGATAATCATCGGCCCCGATCTGTAATCCTCTGATCTTATCCTCCAGGGCGCCTTTGGCCGAAATGATGATCACCCCATCTTCCTTATTATCGGCTTTCAGGGCTTCCAGTATTTTCATACCATCCCCACCGGGAAGCATGAGATCGAGCAATATACAATCGTAATGAAAGGTTTCCGCTTTGTACATCGCATCATCAAATGTTTCCGCGAATTCGCAGAAATATTGCTCCGCCGATAAATATGTCGCCATACTTTCAGCCAGCGCTTTTTCATCTTCAATGATGAGGATCTTCATGATGCTAAGGTAATGGTATAATGGATAATAGAATAATGGATAATGGTTCAAAGCATATGAACCCCATTATCCATTATAACATTATCCATTCTAATTATCTTTGCATAAATAAACTCCCATGACCAAACTCTCCGTCAACGTCAACAAACTCGCCACTTTGCGCAACTCCCGTGGGCATAACAATCCTGACCTGGTAAAATCCGCGTTGGACATTGAGCGTTTTGGAGCCGACGGCATCACTGTACATCCGCGGCCTGATGAGCGACACATCCGTTACCAGGATGTGTTCGATCTGAAAAAAGTGATCGCTACCGAATTCAATATCGAGGGCAATTGCACAGAAGATAAATTTGTACAACTGGTGCTGGACAATCAGCCGGCACAGGTTACGCTGGTGCCTGATGCCCTGGGACAGATCACCAGCAATCATGGCTGGGACACGGTCACACATAAAGATTACCTTACCAAAATGATCCAACGGTTCAGATCTGCCGGCATCAGGGTTTCAATTTTTGTGGATCCTGATATAAAAATGATAGAAGGCGCCGCGGCTGCAGGTACCGACAGGATCGAGTTATACACGGAAGGTTACGCTACCAAATATACCAAAGGAAATCATGAAGAAGCGATCGCTTCGTATGTAAAAGCCGCCGAAAGGGCCAACCAGCTTGGGTTAGGTATCAATGCAGGACATGACTTAGACCTGAACAACCTGGCTTATTTCCATAAGAATATTCCCGGCCTGCTGGAAGTATCGATCGGGCATGCGTTGATCTGCGATGCCATATACCTGGGATTGGAGAATACGGTGCAGTTGTATAAACGATGCTTAGTCAATTAAGAATTAAAAATTACGAATTACGAATTATAAACGAAGAACTGAGCGAAAGAGAATCGCAGATTTCAAAGGGATGAAGGGGATTACACAGATTATTTTCTGCTTCGCAGAAAACGGAAATGCAGTTTATAAGAAATTGAAAGATCAATAGAAGTTCAACTTCTTATAAACTGCATTTCAATTTTGCGCCAGCAAAATAATCTGTGTAATCCCCTTCATCCCTTTGAAATCTGTGATCCCTGCTCTACTTAATCAGACTTGCGAGCTTGCTTTCCAACGCAGGCCCGCGAAGGTTTTTAGCGATCACATTTCCCTGCGGATCTAGTAAGAAATTCTGCGGAATGCTTACGATCTCAAACTGGTGAGCCACTTCATTTCCCCAGCCTTTCAGGTCGCTCACATGTGTCCAGGTAAGTCCATCCATTTTGATAGCATCCAGCCAGGCCGGTTTTGCCTGATCAAGGGAAACGCCCAGAACGGTAAAATTCTTATCCTTAAATTTTGTATAAACATTCACCACATTCGGATTTTCCATCCGGCACGGACGGCACCAGCTTGCCCAGAAATCTACCAATACATATTTTCCTTTGAAAGAAGAAAGCCTGATCTGATTTCCTGAAGTATCTGCCTGTGAAAAATCAGCCAATGGTTTACCTATCGGGTTCTTCTTGCTGTCGGCAATCTGCTTTGCAATGATTCCGCCGATGGGAGAATTTTTGGGCATCACGCCAAGACTGTTAAAATCCGCTTCCAGCAACGAATCACTTTCGGTCAATTGGTAGTGACGGTAAACCGCCAATGGCGTGATGTAGGATTCTTTATTATCCTGGATGAACTTTGCGAAAGCCTGTTCTGCATTTTTCTTTACCAGGGTATCTGTCACCGGTTCACCCATAAATAATTTTTCATATGGTTTGTAAATACCCATGAATTTTGTGAAATCATCATGAGAAGCAGAACCCTTGATGACAGCGGATTCCAACTGATCTTTTTTTGCATTTACAGTAACAAGACTATTATCAAGGAACAGCGTGATGAAAGGTGCGCCGCCGGTAAACGTGAGCACTTTAAAATCGGGGAACATGCTCTGCCCGGTGAAACTGAATTTACCTTTCGTTACAACAGCATTGCCTTCAGGCGCTCCGTTATTGCCATTCAGCAATGTTACCGGAGTACCATCGGGATAACCCCCTACCGTTCCGTCAATCAGGAATCCGTCGGCAGGTTTTGTGAGTTTTGTAATTAAAGGAGTTTTTACCACCTTTTTTGCTACCACCGTTTTTTTAGCTTTTACAGGTGTTTTTTTTACCTGGGCAAAACCGATCGCCGGTATCACAAGTAGCAGGAATATATATTTTTTCATCATTGATTATTGAAGATGCAATTTAGAATTCTGTCCCGGTTTTTACAGCTGTGGAAAGATTATTAACAGCTTTATATATCAATTATTCTTAATGGAATTTATAAAATCCCTTGTGACGGTATCGATATCAGTGGCCGATTGAAGGGCTTTGATGTACGCTGAGCCGATGATAGCGCCGGATGCATGCTTAGCAGCCGCATCGAATGTAGCCTTGTCCCTGATGCCGAAACCAATCAACACGGGGTTCTTTAACTTCATTTCCTGCAACCCTTTGAAATAGCCTTCCTGCTCAGCAAAAGAAGTCTGTTGACCGGTAGTAGCAGAGGAAGAAACCGCATACAGAAAACCACCACTGAGTTTATCGGCCTTGCGGATTCGTTGCTCGCTGGTGACTGGCGTTACGAGGAAGATCACATGTAGCCCATGTTCTTTAAAAACATCCTTATAAAGCGTTTCATATTCATGCATCGGAAGGTCAGGAAGAATGATGCCTGAAATACCCGCAGCTTCTGCATCTTCACAAAAGCGACGTATGCCATATTGTAAAACCGGGTTCAGGTATCCCATCAGGATCACAGGAATTTTGATCGAATCCCTTGTCTTGTATAATTGCTCAAATATCTTTTGAATGGAAATCCCATTTGCCAAAGCCTGCATATTACTTTGCTGTATCACCGGGCCATCGGCAACAGGATCGCTGTAAGGGATGCCCACTTCAATGATATCGGCACCGTGCCGTTGCAATGAAAGCATCACTTCAGTCGTACTCTCCAGCGACGGGAACCCCGCTGTACAATACATGTTCAGGACAGGCCGCTGGCGCTGCAAAAATAATTGGTCGAGTTTATTCATGATATATCTACAAATGATCCATGTAAGCCGCGAGATCCTTATCTCCTCTTCCACTCAGGCACACGACAACAATGTCATCTTTTTTAAATTCAGTTTTATTCAATATAGCCAGTGCATGTGCCGATTCCAGGGCCGGTATGATACCTTCTTTCCTGGCAAGATTAAAAGCAGCCTGCAGCGCTTCTTCATCTGTAGCACTCAAAAACTCAGCACGCCTGCTTGTATACAATTGAGCATGTAACGGGCCGATGCCCGGATAATCCAGACCGGCTGAAATGCTGTGTGGCTCTACAACCTGGCCATCCGTGGTTTGCATGAGCAGGCTTTTGCTGCCATGAAGAATACCGGTAGTACCGAGTTGAGTGGTAGCGGCAGATCTGCCGCTGCCGATACCACATCCGGCTGCTTCTACCGCCAGCAGCTTCACTTTTTTTTCATTGATAAAATGATAAAAAGCACCGGCCGCATTGCTTCCGCCGCCAACACATGCAACTATATGTGTAGGATTTTCATCGCCGGTCACTTTCTTCAATTGTTTCTTCATTTCCTTACTGATCACACTTTGAAACCTTGCCACCATATCAGGGTAAGGATGCGGCCCCACCACGCTCCCGATGATATAATAGGTATCGGAAGGATTGTTGATCCAATCCCTGATAGCTTCATTGGTAGCGTCTTTCAGCGTTTTACTTCCGCTGGTAGCGGGAATGACTGTGGCGCCAAGCATCTTCATCCTGGCAACATTAGGCGCCTGCCGTTCGATATCTTTTTCGCCCATGTATACGATACATTCGAGGCCTTTCAATGCACAAACTGTTGCCGTAGCCACTCCATGCTGTCCTGCTCCTGTTTCGGCGATGATCCGTTTTTTACCCAAGGCCTCCGCCAGCAATACCTGCCCGATCGTATTATTGATCTTGTGAGCACCGGTATGGCAAAGGTCTTCACGCTTCAGATAAATATTCGTATTGTATTGTTCGCTTAAATTTTTTGCAAAATATAACGGTGTAGGCCTGCCTGCATAATCTTTCAGCAATGCATCAAATGCCTTTTTGAATTTTTTGGTGGAAGTCAGCTTAAGATAATTATCCTTCAGCTCCTCCACATTCGGATACAACATTTCAGGAACATACGCTCCGCCAAAATCACCGTAATAGCCGTGTTTATCGGGATTTAAAAGATCCTTTGTTCTATTGATTTTCTTCATATATGATGTAATTGAAGATCTTTTTATGTATGATGTATGATCTATGATCTATGATGTATGATATCTTCAGGATTATGATTTATACAATTTATCAGAATACCAACAAATCGAAAAAAAATCATACATCATACATCTAACATCATACATTGTTTTTATTTCAGTCCGTGAATAAATTGTAATACCAATGCCATGTCCTTCACTCCGGGTTCTTTTTCAAACTGGCTGTTGATATCAACTCCGTAAAAATCGGGATGACGGAATTTCTTTACCAATGCCGCATCTTTTGGGGAAATGCCACCGCTCAGGAAAAACGGTTTTTCAATTTTGCTTTCGGCTATTTTCTTCCAGTCGAATTTTTCCCCGCTCCCGCCAAACAATTCCTTATGGGCCGCATCAAACAGGTAATAGTCACAAAATTCATCGTATTCAGCTATCATATAATCGATCGACTTATCACTCTTATCATCCACCCTGAAAGCCTTGATCACTTCGATCTCTGCTGATATCTTTTCGCACAGGTGCGGGCTTTCATCACCATGCAGTTGAACGATATCCAGTTCATAATCTTCCACCGTCTGCATTATTGCATCGTATTCTTCATTTACGAAAACACCTACTTTTTTTATATCCAGGTCGGCACCTGAAATTTCTTCCTTCGTCAGTTTATTCCCGGCGTATCGCGGAGATTGTTTGTAAAAGATCAGTCCTGCAAAATCCACATCCAACCCATCCAGCTGCTGCAATTGTTTCAATGTGGTGATACCACAAACCTTAATGTTCATATTTATTTTTTTATATTTTTCACAAATCTTTCAAATGCCGCCCCCGGGTCCTGCTCCTTCATAAAGTGTTCGCCGATGAGAAAACCTTTATAACCCGCTTCCCTGAAAATACGGATGGTGGCCGGATCATCGATCCCACTTTCCGCAATTTTTATCATGCCGGAAGGCAATGCTTCCGCAAGTTGCAAAGATCGGTTTATATCAACTTTAAAAGATTTTAAACTTCGGTTATTTATTCCTACCATATCAATTTCTTCGCACAGATGTTCCAGTTCTTCTTCTTCGTGTAACTCCAGCAAAACCTGCATTCCCAGCTGCTTTGCGGTTCCGGCAAGCGATCTTACTTCCTGCTTCGTAAGGCATGCCGCTATCAATAAGATCACATCTGCACCCATCGCCTTCGCTGCCAGCACCTGGTAAGGATCGATCATGAAATCTTTTCTTAATATAGGAATATGATTGTTTCTTGCCACCGCAAGATCTTCTGTACTACCGCCAAAAAAATGATGATCCGTTAAAACCGACAACCCACTTGCTCCATGAACAGTATAATCTCCGGTAACTTTTGCCACATCTGCAAATTGATGGATATATCCTTTGGAAGGTGAACGCCTTTTGAATTCAGCGATGATGCCGGTTGCTCCTTCCTCCAGGAGATTATTTTTCAATGATATACAGGTACGTTCGAAATGGATGGATTGCATCAGTTCCTTTTCAGGCACAAGCGTCCTTCGTGCTTCCACTTCTTCCCGTTTATAAGCAACTATTTCATCGAGTATATTTTTCATTTTGCTGTCAAGTTTTTTAAACTCTGATACGCTTTACCACTTTCAAGGCTCTGCACCGCAAGCTGGTAGCAGGTTTCATAATTATCATATTTCCCTGTACATTGTAATGCCATCGCGGCATTGGCAAGCACTACAGCATTTTGGGCCCAGGTGCCTTCCCCTTTAATGATCTTCAAAAAGATGTCGGCGGCTTCTTCCACCGAATTACCTCCATGAATATCCGCGGCAGTCACCGTTCTTTTGCCGATCGCTTCCGCACTCAGCACCTGTTCGCCTTTGTTGGTGATCACTTTGGTATCGCCGGTCAAAGATATTTCATCATATCCATCCAGACTATGGATGATGGTAAATGCCGTATCGCCTTCCTGCAGCATATAATTGTATATGCGTGCCATTTCGGGACTATACACCCCAACAAGCTGATAGGCCGGAGATGCAGGATTTACCATGGGGCCAAGCATATTAAAAAATGTACGTACCCCCAGGCTTTTGCGGATACCACCCACCGCTTTCAATGCAGGATGGAAAAGTGGCGCATGCAAAAAGCAGATGTTGGCCTGATCCAATTGCCTGTTCAATTCCGTACTATCTTTGCTAAAACGATACCCCAACTGTTCCATCACATTCGATGAACCACTAATCGAAGAAGCGCCATAGTTGCCATGTTTGGCCACTTTGTTGCCTGTTCCCGCTACAATGAAACAACTCAGCGTGGAAATATTGAATGTATTTTTTCCATCACCTCCTGTGCCAACAATATCCATCACATCGTGCCCTTTCACATCTACCGGCAATGCCAGTTGTAGCAATGCATCTTTGAAACCATGCAACTCATCGATCGTCACGGTACGCATAAGGTATACCGTTATGAAGGAGGCAATTTCGGCATCGTTATATACCCCGTTGGATATGTTTATCAACACTTCCATCGCCTGCCGGCGGGAAAGGCTTTTGTATTCGAATAAATAATTCAATATTTTTTTCATTATAATTTTTTTTTTGAACGAGCCACAGGAAAGTTCCTACGAATTATAGATCATCCATGATCAACTGTCAACTATTGCTTCAGCCAGTTCCTCATGATCTTCTCTCCATCCGGCGTCAATACGCTTTCAGGATGAAACTGCATGCCACGTACATCAAATTTTTTATGCTGTAATGCCATGATATAATTATTGTCATCCCGGGCAGTTATTTCCAGTTCCTTTGGAAAGCCCTGTTCATCAACGATCCAGGAATGATAACGCCCGACTGTTATCTGTTGCGGCAGCGACCTGAAAAGTTCTTTTTCTGCTGCGTCGATGCTTATCGGCGTAGCCACGCCATGGTATACTGCAGAAAGGTTGGTAAGTTTCCCTCCAAATGCTTCACCAATTGCCTGATGGCCTAAACACACGCCCAGTATTGATTTGGTGGAGGCATATTCCTTTATCAACCCCAGCAGCATGCCGGCTTCGGATGGTATACCGGGACCGGGAGATAAAATGATCTTATCATATGCTTTCACTTTTTCCAAAGCGATCTCATCGTTCCTGTATACATCTACTTTGAGGTGCATGATCTTTTCGACCAGGTGCACCAGGTTGTAGGTGAAAGAATCGTAATTATCGAAGACTAATATTTTCACGTCGATTATTTTAAAAAGTAATTTCCTGCGCTGCGCTGATCGCTTTTTTCAACGCACCTAATTTATTGTTCACTTCCTGCAATTCACTTTCGGGTTTGCTGGAAACCACCACACCGGCGCCGGCCTGGTAAGTGAGTGTATTATTTTTGCTGAGAAAAGTGCGGATCATGATGGCATGATTGCAATTGCCATTGAAACCGATGAAACCTATGGCGCCGCCATAAAATCCACGGGCTGTATTTTCGAGCTGATCGATGAGCTGCATCGCTTTGTATTTCGGCGCTCCGCTTAATGTACCTGCGGGAAATGTACTTCCCAATATCCGGAAAGGATTTTTTTCTTTACCGATCCTGCCCTGCACTTCGCTTACAAGATGTATCACATGCGAAAAATAATTCACTTTTTTAAATTGTGTCACTTCCACTTCAGTACTTACGCGGCTGAGGTCGTTGCGGGCAAGATCCACCAGCATCACATGCTCGGCATTTTCCTTTTCATCGGCTTCCAGTTGAATGGCCAGTTGCTTGTCGATATCATCGTCACCCGAACGTTTGAATGTACCCGCGATCGGATGTACGATCACTTTTTCCTTATCGATGATCACCTGGCTTTCGGGAGAAGAGCCCGTGAGTTTATAATCGCCATAATCAAAATAAAAAAGATAAGGGCTCGGGTTGATACTGCGCAAAGACCTGTAAACATTGAATTCATCGCCGGTGAATTGTTGCTGAAAACGCCGGCTCAGTACGATCTGGAAGGTATCGCCCCTATGACAACTATCAATTCCTTTTTGAACCATCGCACGGTATTGTTCATCGGTTATATTGGAAGTCTCTGCATTTTTCAATGCAAAAGGAAACACCGGTACATCCTTGCTGCGGATGATGCTTTCCACATTGGCAAGACCGCTTTCCACCTGGTCAAAATGGTTTTCGCAGAGATACAATTCATCCTTGAAATGATCGATGATGATCACGTATTGATACAAACGGTAGCGCATCATGGGGATCAATTCGTGTTCACGCCCGCTTATTTTTTTCTTATCAAAAACTATATTTTCAAAAAACTGCACTGCATCATAAGTGGTATAACCGAATATCCCCTGAGCGATGTTGACAGGCTTTGCAGCGGGCTCTTTCACTTCAAACCGATCCATGAATCCCTGCATGATGGCAGGCAGGTCATCGCCCGGCTGTATCTGTAATTTTTCCGGTTGCCTGCCAGGCAATTTGAATTCGAAAGAGCGGCCATCAGTGATCTCTATACCGCCGATCGCATTGATACCGATAATGGAAAGGTTATTTTCCCCGGCATGAAAATCGGTGCTTTCCAGCAGGATGGTATCCCTGAACTTATCCCGGAGCCTGAGATAAATACCGACCGGAGTGAATATGTCGGCGAGCATCTTTTTATGCGAAGTGACGAAGGTTATTTTTTTCATGAATCCTGTTATATTGATCAAAAACAAAAAGCCCCGACAATTGTGTCGGGGCCTGGTATCTTATAATTATACAAATACGGTTATGACACAATCATTGTTCGATTGCCCACCACCATGCTTTGTTATTTGAATGAATAGTTGTCATTTGTAATGCAAATATGAATCAGAATAATCGAATTAAAAAATAAATTTTGCCTCCTGGCCTACAACTTATCTGTCAGCCTGGGCTTGTCGAAGGCGGGTCCGATAATAAACATGCCTTCGACAAGCTCAGGCTGACTGACAGGAAGATTTAAATTACACATCAGAACTCTATCAGATTTTGTGCATACATTTAACCCGTAAACAAACGTATACATCCTTTTACATTCGAATATATGATACTAACCATCTTCGGCAGCACAGGTCACGTAGGCAAACATCTTGTAAAGCAGGCTCTCCACAACGGGCACACGGTGAGGGCTTTTGGCAGAAATGTATATACTTCAGGTTTTCCCGAAAATGAGCACCTGCAGTTGATCACGAGCGCTTTGTTTGATGAAAAGCAGGTGTTCGATGCCATTGCCGGCAGCGGTGCGGTGCTTTCCGTGCTTGGAGGTGCTTTCGATGGCACCGATCATACCCGCTCTTTAGGCATGAAAAATATCGTAGCTCAAATGGAGAAAGCGGGGGTAAAACGTATCATCGCCCTTGGCGGAATGGGTGTGCTGGATGTTTCGGAAGAAGATCATTCCAAACTCATGGATGCGGAATCTTATCCGAAAGAATACCTGCCGGTTGGATACGAACACCTGAAAGCTTATGAATATTTAAAGGCGTCCAACCTCGACTGGACATTTGTTTGTTCGCCGGATATCGTGGAAGCGGATGAAACAGGCATCATCCACACGGCTGCAAACGTAGGGCCTGTGCCCAATAGCGGTAAGATCAATTCCGGGGACCTCGCTTTGTTCATGCTGGATGAATTGAAAAGGAATGAATATGTGAAAGAGAGGGTGGGAATTTCAAATTGAGTTTTTTTCTTACCCTCAGAGAACATAAAGTTCGCTGAGGCCTTGCGTAGCTTTGCTTTCTTTCTCTGTATTCTCTGCGGGTAAGATTATTTATGGGCATCTTAACACTCCTCCTTCCCGCAACATTCCAAAATTTTGTAATTTCATGTTGTGAAAAAACAACTATTCCTGCTCCTTTTTATTGTTTCTTTTTCCGCAGCGAAAGCGCAAAAGATCGACAGCATTTTTGTCAACCTCTACACCGACAGCCTTAAAAAAGGCACTTACAATTATATCAATGTAGATGGCCTGCTGAGCAATGGAAAATATCTACCGCTCGACAGCAACCACATCATTTTCAAAAGCGACCACGGCGAATTTTTCGGCAACAGCCTATGGCTCGATAAAAACTTCAAAGAGGAAAAAGTCCACATCAGTGTATGCCTGAAAAACAATGCAGCCAGTAAGCAGGAATTTGATATGTATGTGAAGAAGAAAGAAGATGCCCCCCTGAAGACGGCAGATCAGTTGATGGACGAATGGAGGAGAAAGAAAAAGAATTAATAATTAATAATTAATAATGATGCCTCAGTTATAAAGTTGTTTCTTATATAGAAAAGACTTTAAGCCTGAGGCATTATTAAATATACATTATTAATTATTAATTGAAATAACTATGCAAATTTTTTCGCGTCTTCCAGGAATTTCGCCAGGCCACTATCCGTCAGCGGATGCTTCAGCAATCCAAGGATGGAATCTAACGGGCACGTACAAACGTCGGCGCCTGCTTCAGCACATTTGATGATATGATTCGGATAGCGGATGGATGCCGCCAATATTTCTGATTTGTATCCCTGTATGGAATATATCTGGCGGATCTGGTGGATTAGTTCCAGGCCGTCCCATCCTGTATCGTCGATGCGACCGATAAATGGAGAAACGTAGGTAGCGCCGGCTTTTGCAGCCAGGATTGCCTGTCCGGCAGAAAATATCAATGTACAATTGGTACGGATACCATTGTCTGTAAACCATTTGATCGCCTTGATACCGTCTTTGATCATCGGTACTTTTACCACGATATTTTTGTGTAATGCAGCGAGTTTTTTTCCTTCGGCAACGATACCGTCGAAGTCTGTAGAAACTACTTCCGCACTGATATCCCCATCTACCATTTCGCAGATATCGATATAATGTTTTGTAACTGCGGCTTCTCCTGAAATGCCGACTTTTGCCATCAATGACGGGTTGGTGGTAACACCATCCAGTATCCCGAGATCATTCGCTTCCTTGATCTGTGCCAGGTCAGCGGTGTCGATAAAAAATTTCATATTGATCGTATTTAGAGTGATGCAAACTTGAAGATAAAGCAAAGATAAAACAGCTTTTCCACATCAACGGAGAGAAATAAAAAATGGCAAGTTACTTACATCGCACCGCTCAACCACCTACCCTTGCTACCTTCCGGTCCTGGGGGAGTTCAGCAGGAGCTGGTCGTATAAGACTTGCCGGCGCAAAGATAAGGAAGATTAAGAATAATAAACGCAGATTTTAAATAGATTTTTTGATTTCGCTGATTTTTTTTCGTTTTGACCCATACATTATAAACTGCTTGAACTATCAAAATTCAAAATATTTAAAAGCATCAGTGAAATCCTGTAAATCTTTTAATCTGCGATTAAAAACTAAACCCCGGCTTATCCCTTCTCGAATTTATCTGCCCGATGCCGATCAACTGATCCGAACGGTCGGCGAACGCTTTATAATAGATCAGGATCGTATAACTGTTTTCCGTTTCCCAATAATTTCCTTCCAATGCTATCCTGTCTTTAGGATTATCACGGTCAACCGACACATATGTATAATTATAATACCCTTGTTTGAGAAAAGCCCTCGTTTCGTATACTTTTTTCTCCGTATTGAATGTCATCCTCCATCTTTCCGACAGGGAAAAATCGGTGAAGCCGCCTTCCAGGTACACGTCCCTGTTGGGATAGGGCAATCCGTCGGGTGGCGAAAATGAAAAGAAAAGTGTGGCGTAATCGCCCTGCCATTGCGGGTTGATACTCTCGTAAGTGACGATGTTGTACATCCCGTTGTAATCAGGAAAATAAACGTAGCGCTGCCCGGTACGATCGGCATCCGTTTTTACATACAGATCGGTTGATGTTTTATTGTAAGTGCCGTGATCTATCCGGTCGCTTTGCAGCCGGAAGCTCCGCAGATCCAGCCAGCGCCATTCTTTTCCCGCAGGGAACACACCGATATTTTCCGTGTTGTATTCCAACGTACTGCCGCGTACAAATGTTGGCGGGATATCGCGTTCCGCAATATCCCAGCGATTGTTCTGCAGGATCACTGCTTTCACCTGTTGCGCTGCGCTGAAAGTATTGAGCCCGCTCAATGCGGCCGTAAATTTTACGCGTTGATGAGTGGTGAAAAGGTCAGGTGTAAAAGGCTGCATCACCGTTCCGGAAACCGCGGCCTTGATATCGAGCACCAGCAGTTGTTTCGTAAAAACCAGTTTGGACGTATCGCCATCCAGGAAAACTTTCAGCAGGTAATTGCCCGATCTTGAAGGCACACAATTCTGTTCGGGCAGCATCGCCTGGTAATGTGTGTACCGCGTAAACGCGATGGAAGAATAACGATAAGTGCTGATGCGGTTTTGTGTAAAACCTTTGATATAATCGAACGGGTTGAGGTTGACCGGCTTCCAGTTGTAATCGCAGAGCATGTAGGTATAATAATAATTCTTGATACCTCCTTCCAGGTCGTCGAAACTGAGCTGCAATTTGTCGCCGCTGTTCAAAGTGTATACCGGAAGGCTTTGCTGATTGCCCGAAACATATAATTGCGCCGTGTAGATATAGGATTTATAAATATTTTCCACTTTCTGTGCTGAAGCTGTTACAGTGATAAAACAGCAAATTGCCAGGATGGCGGATTGAAATTTCAGGATGCAAGTCATTTAATAGCGTAATTAATTTACTTTTGAAAGATACCAAATTTACATCTTTTGAATGTATCCTTTTTTATAGCGAAGAGAATTGCCACTGAAAAACAACAGACTTTCAGCCGTTTCATCATCGGGCTCGCCATTGGCGCCACTACATTGAGTGTAGCGGTGATGATCGTTGCCCTGAGTTTTGTAAACGGTTTTCAGCATGTGATCAGCAATAAAGTGTTCAGTTTTTGGGGGCATGTAAGGGTACAACAAAGCCTCGATGATAAAGTAAGCACGGCGGAAGAATACCCTATCCACAAAAACGATTCGGTAGAGAATTACCTGCGCAGTCTGCCCGAAGTGCTCAATGTGGAAAAATACGCCACCAAATCGGCCATCCTGAAATACAATACCGATATCGAAAGTATCCTTTTGAAAGGTATCGACAGTAGCTTCAACTTCAGCCGGCTGCAGCCTTTCATGCGAAAGGGAAAACTCATATCCTTTGTTGACAGCGGGTACAGCAAACAGATCAACATCAGCGAATACACTGCCAAACAATTGCAGATCAATGTGGGCGACAGCCTGCTGGTTTATTTTTTCCGTGAAGATGGCAGCAAGACCGCCCGGCGTTTAACCATTGCCGGTATATTCAAGATAGGCATTGAGATATATGATAAAAATTTCGCGATCTGCGACATCAACCTCATCCGCAGGCTCAACAACTGGGAGGCCGACCAGATCGGCGGGTATGAAATTTTTCTGAAGGATTACACCAAAACGGATTCCATTTCGGAGAAGATCTACAACGAGCTGCCGCAAAGCTGGTACAGCAAAAGCGTAAAAGAAATTTATCCCGATATATTCGACTGGCTTGGCTTACAGGGGCAATTGAAAAACATACTCATCCGCATCATGATCATCATGGCGGTGGTGAACATGATCACCTGCCTGATCATACTGGTACTCGAACGCACAAGAATGACCGGCACGCTGAAAGCATTGGGAGCCACCAACTGGAATATCCAGCTGGTATTTTTATACAATACTACCCTCATCGCATTCATCGGTGTAATAGCAGGCACACTGCTGGGGCTAGGCATCTGTGTATTGCAGCAGCACACGGGTTTCATAAGGCTCAATGAAGAATCATATTATATGGATAAAGCCCAGGCCGATATCAGCTGGCTGCAGGTGGTATTGGTGGATGTGGCAACACTGGTTATCTGTATGGTAACGCTGGTTATCCCTACTTTACTGGTGAGGAAGGTGAATGTGGTGAAGGCGATACAATTTCGCTAAAGCGAAATAATTACGAATTATCAATTACGAATTGGAGGTCGCACGATATGAAGTATACATTTCCACTCATACGAACCCCAATTCGTAATTCTCAATTCGTAATTCGTAATTGATGCAAGATTATACCTGTCGCCACTCCTGCATTCAAAGATTCGGCCAGCCCTACCCGTGCTATGGTGATCTTTTCGTCTGCCATTTGCATGATAGCCGGGCTGATGCCTTTGGATTCGTTGCCAATGATAATGATGCCTTCTTTTAATTTATCCACTTTTTCGAGGGGTGTACCATCCAGGGCGGCGGCATATTTTTTAACATGAGCCGATAACAATTGCTGAGTTATATCGGCATACACCACGTTAACCCTGGCAAGGCTGGCCATAGTGCTTTGCACCACTTTAGGGTTGTACATGTCCGCGGTATGCAAAGAGCAAAGAATATCCTGTATACCGAACCAGTCGGCGATGCGGATGATCGTACCAAGATTTCCCGGATCCTGGATATCGTCCAAAACCAATGTGAGCCTGTCTTTGAAAGCCAACTGCCTGGCAGGCTTCTTTTCAAATACTGCCAGTACCAGGTTAGGTTTGGCCAGGGCCGAAATTTTTTCCAGTTCAAAATCCTTCACTGCTACCAGCGTTCCCCCAAGAGTTGCTTTAAGGGAAGCAGGCGCTGCCGCGATCCATTCTTCCAGCGCATATACATTTGTACAATTGAAAATATTCGTTTCCAGCAGCTCTCCCACAACTTTGGGGCCTTCGGCAATAAATGCGCCGTATTCATCTCTGAATTTTTTGTGCTGTAAACTTTGGATATATTTGACGGTAGATTTACTAAACATCTTTTATTCTTTATGTATTCATTTCGCCAGGAAGGTCATATCAATCCGCAACCGATGAAACTTTTTTTCTTGGCGCTGGTAGTATTCGCTTCCTGCACAGTCATAAAAAAAGCGCCCGGCGATAAACCTTATGTGGGCAAAAGTAGTTTCGAAGTTACGGGAGGAAATTTTACCAAAATTGAAAAAACGGCGGTTGTACAGCGACTGGATAACCAGCTGGACGATAGTTCTACCACCACCACCACCGATGTGTTGTTTTTTATTCATAAGATAAAAGCGCCCCCTGCCTACGATTCAACTTACTCCGGCATTTCGGCCAGGAATATGGAAGCATCGATGTTCCACCTGGGGTATTACAATGCCAGAGCCACTTTTAATGCCGATACCGGTAAAAGCGCCCATACGAAAGTGATGTTCATGGGGCTTCCTGTGAGTTTAAAAAAGATCGGGCCGAAAGTAAATGTAAAATATTCGCTGGATGCCGGTAAACAAACGTTGATAGATACTGTCCGGTACCTCTTACGCAAACCCGACCTGCAGGCGCTGGCCACCCAGGATGTTGAAAAACAAGGGCTGTTGAAAAAAGACCAGCCCGCAAGTAAAACTGCGGTGTTGAGCGAAGTTTCCAGGCTGGTGGATCTGTTTCGCAATAATGGGTATTACAAATTCACCGGGGCCGAACTTAAAGTAAGAGGCGATACCACCATTGCTGCATTGACTTCCACCAGTGATGACCCTTTTGAGCAGCTGAGATTATTGGCGGAAGCCCAGTTGAAAAAAGATTCTCCCAAGATCAAACTGGCAGTAGTGCTGAACACACCCGACGACAGTTCCAAGCTGAGCCAGTACCGGGTGAACGATATCTACATATTGCAGGATTACCAGCCAGGCGATGATATCAATGATAAAACGACCATCACCGAAAGGCGCACCGGTGATACTTCGCGGATGACAGCTGCACAAAAAAAGCGGCGGCGCATCAATCTGCGCCGCAACAGGAATTATTCGTCGGCGCAAAGGCCTAACAATGATTTTATCCTGCGTTATCACAAACCGTATATCCGTACTTCATTCCTTGCGAGGAATATCACGCTTCGCAAAGACAGCATTTTCAGGCAGGATGAATACTACAAGACCTTGTCGAACCTCTCTAAAGCCGGTGTGTGGCAAAGTGTGAACATCCAGACCATCGACCTCAAAGACAGCAACAAGGTGAACCTCATCATGGAGCTTATTCCTGTAAAAAAATTCGGTTTCGAAGCTGCCATTGAAGCAAGTTATTCCGCTACCAGCAATACCAACAGCGCATTAGGTGGCAATTTATTTGGCCTGTCGCTCAATTTTTCGCTGGTAAACCGTAACATCGGAAGGGATGCGATCAAAATGACGCATCTTATCAGGACCGGGATCGAGCTGAATAATAATGCCAGGAGCAAAGGAACGCAGCTGATCAATTCCAATGAATTGAGTTATACCAACAGCGTGGTGATACCCAAATTAACCTGGCCTTTAAACAGGTTCATCACTAGGCGGACGCAGCTACAGGAGTCGTTTATCAACACCAGCCTTGCCTACAACAACCGCCTGAAACTTTTCAACCAGCAATCCTTCAACAGCAGTTATGGATTTACCTGGAGTATCAAAAAACAACGGAAGTTTCAATGGCGGCCTTTGAATGCTGAATTCAATTACCTCTTCAACCGGACGGATAGTTTCAATAATATCGTCAAGCAAAACCCTTTCTTACGTTACTCTTACACTACGTCGTTTATAGTGGGAATGGCGGGTTCGTATTCAAGCGTTTACAACAATCCAAAACATTTGCTGAGCCTTTCGAAAGAGCGGGCATTCAAGATGAACATTGAAGAATCGGGGCTTACCTGGGGCGCTCTGCCGGTTTTGAAAAGATACAAAAGCAGGTATATCAAATTGGATGCGGAATACAAATACTCCGTCATTTATCCCAAGACATCACTTGCTTTCCGCCTCTATTCCGGCGTGGGCATTCCGCTTTTCGGAGATTCGGCACTGCCTTTCTTCAAACAATATTACGGTGGCGGAGGCCTTGGTATGAGGGGCTGGCCGGTAAGGGGCATCGGCCGCGGCGGACAAAAACTTGCGGGATACCAGGCTACCTTATTCAACGACCGCACCGGCGATATGCAGCTGGAAGGCAATATCGAATACCGGTATGATATCGCCCGCATCATCCCTAATTCTTTAACATTACGGGGAGCATTGTTCATCGACGCAGGAAACATCTGGAACATCCGCAATTCTTTACCCGGAGGTGGAATGGATAGTGCCCAATTCAGGTTGAAAAACCTTTATAAACAGCTGGGATTCTCCGCCGGTACAGGTTTCCGGCTCGATTTCAATTATTTCGTATTGAGGATCGATCTTGGGTTCCGGTTCAAACGGCCTGAGTTAAGTTATGAAAACAATGGCTGGAAACTGCCCCCACTGGGACTGGATGACTTTTTCAAGAAGATGTTTACCAAGGGAACAAATGATGAATACCGGAAATGGAGATATGAAAATTTTAACCTGACGATTGGGATCGGGTTGCCTTTTTAGAACGACGACGGACCACGGACGACTGACCACAGACGACGGCTGGTTCGTTAAATCGTATTCTATACAAGAGTTTGAAATTTAAAAGTAATTTCCAGGCTTTGCAAACTCACGGTCGTCCGTTGTCTGTGGTCGGTGGTCGGTGGTCCGTGGTCGGTGTTCAGCCCTTAGTGGCCGGATTGCCCGTCATCCTTCTTCTGCAGTTCGTCCAGAAACTCATCCATTCCTATCCCATCCCCTACTTTAAAATCCCCGATGCGTGTCCGGCGCAAAGCGCTCAGGTAGCCACCACAGCCGAGTTCGGCGCCAAGGTCGTTCGCCAGGCTGCGTATATACGTTCCCGTTGTACATACCACACGAAATGCAACCACCGGCATATTTACGGAAGTGATCTCAAATTCTTTTATCGTAATGGGCCTCGCTTTAAGTTCTACTTCCACCCCGCGGCGGGCAAGTTCGTAGAGCGCCACACCATCTTTTTTAATGGCGGAATAAATGGGCGGGAATTGTTCTATGTCGCCAATAAATTTTTGCGCAGCTTCCCCCACCTGTTTTGCTGTTATCGCGGAAAAATCTTTTTCATCCTGTGGGGTGCTTTCCAGGTCGTAGGTAGGCGTAACTGCCCCAAGCGTTATGGTGCCGGTGTATTCCTTCTCCTGTGCCATGTATTCGTTGATCTTCTTCGTAAATTTTCCTGTGCAGACAATGAGCAGGCCCGTAGCCAACGGATCCAGCGTACCGGCATGCCCTACTTTTTTGATGCGTATACTATTACGTATCTTCCTTACCACGTCGAAGGAAGTCCAGTGCAGTGGCTTATCTATGAGCAATACCCTGCCTGCTTCAAACTCCGCTTTTTTTTCTTCCGAAAGATTGATATTTATTTTTTTTCTCGCCTGCTCTTCTTCCGTCCCGTGAATAAGGGCTTTGTGCTTCGCGAAATATGATCCTTTTTTTTCCATTTGATTTTTGTTAGAACAACCCGGAGCAGGTTGTCAGATGTGAGTTGTCAGCAAAAAGCATACAGGTTGTTTTGACATGTTATAATTGACAGGACTATTATTTCTGTTGCAAAGTACATGTAAGAAAAACTCCTCACAACTGGTATCTGTCAACTCATTAAACTGCCTGTTTCGCTTTCAGCTCAAGATATTTATTGATGGAATTCACGGTCAGATTTTCGGGTGTAGACAATACAGACATGATACCATACTTGAGCAATTCTTTTACCACGAGCCTTTTTTCAAATACCAGTTTTTCAGCGATCGTTTTTACATACACATCTTCCACCGTATAGGCATCGGCGCCGCTCAGCCTGGTCAGTTCGGTATTTTCAAAAAACACTACCAGCAAAAGGTGATGCCTTGCTATGGAGCGAAGGTAATTCACCTGGCGTTTCAATCCATTCAGCGATTCGAAATTTGTATACAAAATGAGCAGGCTTCGCTGTTTGATCTTATGCCTTACCTGCGTGTACAGCATTTCAAAATCACTTTCGAGGAAATCTGTTTTTTCTTTATACAATGCTTCGAGGATATTTTCCCGCTGCACCGGTTTACGATCGGCCGCTATCACGGTTCCCATTTTATTGGAAAAACTGACCAGGCCTACCTTGTCCTGTTTCTGCAGGCAAATATTATTCAAAGCCAGTACACTGTTGATCGCGTAATCCAGCAGCGTAAGTCCACCGAAAGGCATTTTCATCAACCTTCCTTTATCGATGATACAATATACCTGCTGGGATTTTTCATCCGTATAATTGTTCACCATCAGCATACCCTTTCGGGCGGTGGCTTTCCAGTTGATAGTGCGGATGTCATCGCCACTTACATAATCTTTTATCTGCTCAAACTCCATGCTCTGCCCTATCTTACGGACCCTTTTATTTCCATTGCCCTGCACCGAAGTATTGGAAAGCAACTGGTAATTGCGGAGGTTCAAAAACGAGGGATAGACCCTCACCGTTTCATCAGCATTGATCTCAAACCGCCTGACCAGAAGTCCCAGGCCGGTACGTGTGAACAACAGTATCTTACCAAATTCATAGGCGCCGCGTTCTGTAGGCCGGAGCGTATATTCCAGCAAATGTTGTTGTCTGCCGCTGAACCGGCGGGTCATTTCAAAATCCCTTTCCTGGAACTGGAAGGGCAATTCGTCAATGATATTCATCTTCACCGGGAATGAAAAAGGATTTTTCACCTGCAACGAAACCTTGTTTTCATCGCCATTGCTCAACCGGTCGCTGATATACCTTTCCGCCTGCGGTACTTTTTTGGTAAAAAATAAAAAGGCATAATCCGCTATCAACAGTATGACCAACACCCCGAATACCAGTTTCGCGATCTCATACAGCGATGGCACAAAAAACGAAACGATGAAAAATACAGCACATGCTCCGCCGGCCACGTATAACCGCAAGGTGACAAAAAGATCGCCGATATATTTTTTAAAAGAACCCATTTAGATGTATGATGTATGATGTGTGATGTGTGATGTGTGATGTGTGATGTGTGATGTATGATGTGTGATGTGTGATCTGTGATGTATGAGTTTTAATGATGGTCTATTATTTCTTTCAATCAGAAAATATAAACGAATTTTGAAAGTCGTTCAACCTGAAAGACATCATACATCTCACATCATACATTGTTTTTATCTCGGTATTTCCATCGCCTTGATAATACTTTGTATCAGATCATCCGTATCGATCCCTTCCATTTCTTTTTCAGGAGTAAGCATGATACGGTGACGCAGCACCGGTGCCGCCATTTCGATCACATCATCAGGAATGACGAAGTTCCTGCCTTTGATGGCCGCACATGCTTTGCTGGATTTGAGCAATGCGAGCGATGCCCTTGTAGACGCACCGAGATACAGGGAAGGATTGTTCCTGGTCTCGTTGATGATCCTGGCTATGTATTCGATGATCTTCGCATCTACAATTACTTCCTGCACAAGCTGGCGATAATTTTTAAGATCTGCCGGAGATAAGAGTTTGCTGATATTCTGCAGCAGCTCATTCTGCGTTTTGCCCTGCTGACTGGTAAGGATATTCACTTCTTCCTGCAGGGAAGGATAACCGATCTCTATCTTGAATAAGAACCTGTCGAGCTGTGCTTCCGGCAAACGGTAAGTTCCCTCCTGCTCTATCGGATTTTGCGTAGCCAATACGATGAACGGATACCGCATCACATGCGTATCACCATCCACGGTAACCTGGCGCTCTTCCATCACTTCAAATAAAGCAGATTGCGTTTTTGCCGGTGCACGGTTGATCTCATCAATCAGGACGATGTTGCTGAAGATGGGGCCGGACCTGAAATAGAACGCTCCTTCTTTCGGGTTGAACACCGAAGTGCCTATCACATCGCCGGGCATAAGATCGGGCGTGAACTGCAGCCTGGAAAAATCCACATCGATGATCTTCGATAATAATTTGGCAGCAAGTGTTTTGGCTACTCCCGGTACCCCTTCGAGCAGCAGGTGCCCGTCGCAGAGCAAACCTATCAGCAGGAGGTCCACTACCTGGTGCTGCCCTATGATCACTTTCCCGATCTCGTTCCTGATCTGGTACACTTTTGCATTGAGCTCAGTGAGTGGCGACGGTGGTACAGGTGCCGGGGCAGATTCCGGTACAGGGGTATTTTCGGCAAATGTATTTTCTTCCATTAACTGTTATATTTATTAAATTGTTGAATCTGGTTGTTTAGGTCGAGCAACAGCAGATCACTCGTTTGTTCCATATTAGCTACCTGCTGTATCGTCCGGTAAAGTGTTTCGGTAGTATTAAAAGGCACGCCGGATTTTTTACTTAAGGTATTGATAAAATCCTTGTCGACCACATTCGTATTCAGGAAATACCTGGTGCGTACAGATTCGTTGAAATAATTGATCATTTTCTCCGCGATCGTCTTGTTGTTCTTCTCTTTAAGATATAATCCACCTATCGCCTCTGCATATGCCACCGACGAATTCTGCACCGGCTTTATGATGGGAATGATGCGCTGCCTCCGTTTGAAATTGACAAGAATATACAACACCAGCAAAGCAAGTATTATCCAGAATGCCGTGCGCAAAGGAGGGTTTTTGAAAACAGCATTCCAGAAAGAGCCTGTATTATTCCCGTTGCCCCCAGCCCTCGACGACTGAAAGCTCACCTTGTTATAGTAATCATCCCAATAAACATGTTCCGGATTTTCGGGAAATGTCTGCATCACCTGTTCGAGGTAACGGTAGTTATCTTTTTGCAGCAGGAAATAATTACTCAAAGCCCGTGGCTCGCAATGCAGGTAAAAACGCCCTTTGCCCCAGAAAAATGTGATGAAGTTAGGCTGCTGAAAATTATTGTATCCCACTATCCTGCAATAACGATCGTTGATCCGGGAAAAATAATTGGTAAAAGGACGGAAATAATATTGCTTCATACTATCGCTCCCGGTGACCACGGCGGGCACCAGCGACACTTTGGTAGTTTGATAGGAAGCCACCATCTCAAAAAGCATCCGCAACGAATCCTGGCCGCAATATAATTTGTTGAGAAACGCGGTATCTATTTCCGCGGCCGAAATGAACGCGATATTTCCTTTGTAAACATAATCGAGCAACGCATTGTCATCCTCTTCATCGGTGAAAAAATTTTTGCTGAGGCTCACATATACCGAATTGGTATCGCTGATCCAGGCGGCGGTGGTAGCGAACGCATTTGTTTTTACCTGCACATTCAGGTCCGGGTAACTGTTTTGCAAAAGATGATACGCCATATATCCCCCGAATGGCCTCGTATCCCTGTACCGGTAAGTTTCCCGCAGATCGGGCATAGAATCGTCATTGATGCTGCTGCACCCGGCCATACCCGCGGCGAGCAGAAACACAACAACGATATGACGTAAGATTTTCACCGCTTAGTATCAGATTTTATTCAGGAAATTATTAAAATTAGTTTCGATCGCCGTATAATCCTCTTTCTCCACTTCGTTATGCCCGTACCACAAGTATTCGTAGGTCATGATCAGCGAAGCAAACGATTCCCGCTTATTTTCCGGCAATTCGTACAGGTATTTGTAATTTGTTTTGTCGATGGAATATTCGATCAGCGATTTATCCCGGAGGCGTTGGAGTGTCTTCAGAAAAAGGTATCGGGTAGCCACGCGGTAATCGCCCAGTTTGCAGGACTGATGGATCAGCTGATCAAAATTACTGAGCAACTGAAATTCTTCTTCCACCGGCTGCATTTCTTTTACCTGCTGTGCAGACGAAGATTTGCGGAAACGCACATCGCTCAGGAAAAGACGATAGAGTATATACAAAACGAATAAGGCGGCGAGTGTCCACAATACCGCCTGTATCCAGCCGGCGGCAAACAATTTGTCCATATTGGCCGGTTTCGATCTGCGCTCGGTTGTGGGCGAACTCCGGGAATTATCTTTTTTTCCCTCTTCCTGTTTCGCTTTGAGAAGGCTGTCGAGGTTTTTCGCGTAAGCGAACTCCTTTTTATTTTTCCAAAAATCAATGCTGTCTTTCAGTATTGTGGCGGCTCTCAGCGAAACACCGGTATCCCCCTGGATATCGTCATCCGTTTCTTCTGTGGTATAATCGTTGTATTCTTCGTCATCTTTTTCCACTTTTTCCTGCTGCTCATACATCAACGTAGAATCCACATATTCAAAACGCTTCTGCGCATTTGCTGCGGCAAAAGTGAAAAACAGTAATATGATCAGGATAAGTCGCTTATTCATTCGTGAGGTTCAAGCGGCTGACGATGCCTTTTTTTTGTATAAAATATCCTTTTTTATTAAGGTAGATCGGCCAGATGACAAAATAAAACAAGATCAGCGAGAATGATCCGATCAATATCAATATGCTTCCCCACTCCGGCAAAGCTTTGGGAACTTTACTCTGGTATGTCTGGCTCATCAGCCTGGTGATATAACTTTCCAGGAAAGCGGCCAGGAGGAAAAACGGGATCAGGCAGATCAATACTTTGGCGGCATCTTTCACTCCGCGTCTGAACGATTCGATCCTTTTGTAGGATCCTGGAAAAAGCATACCGTTCGCCAATATGAACCCTGAGGTAGCGGCGATGACGATGGAGGCGATCTCAACGGTACCATGCACCCAGATCACCAGGATCGATTTCATCCCCATTTCGTGGGAAAATGTGAAGAACATGTACTGAAAAGTGCCCAGCATAAGCCCGTTGCTCCACATGAGGTACATCGTACACAGGCCACCGGTAAAACCGCCAATGAAAGTAAGAAAAGAAACCCTGATGTTGTTGAACGCGATGCGGACAAACATGCTGAAAGCGCTTTCGTTGCTGTACACACCAAACGGGTTACCATCGGCGATATTTTTTTCGGTCATCCGCACATACCCCGGCCCCAGGATCTCCGTGATAAAGCCGGGATTCCTGTTTGCCGCTATCACCCCTACCAGTACAAATAACGCAAAACTGACGGTGGTGAATAAAAAAATGCGGTGGTATTTTTTGAAAATGAACGGAAGTTCGTATTTCCAGAAATCGAATACACGGCTGTATTTTTCTTTTTTATTCTGGTACACGTTCTGGTAAATGGAAGCTGCCAGTCCATTGAGCCAGCGGGTGACTTTACTCCGCGGATAAAATGTTTTGGCGTAGGAAAGATCGTCAATCAGTGTGGTGAAACGTTCGGCGGTTTCATCCGGATCGGCGGCAGGTTCATGCTGGTACTTGTTCCATTTCTCAACATTCTTCTTAATAAACATTGCTTCCCTCATAGCGTACAAATTGCAGTTGCTTTGCGGCTACAGCCGGCAGGCGTACTGTAAACAACCCCTTTTTAGAGTAGGTTTTAGAGTGTAGGTGTCAGGGTGCAGAGTTGTCTAACCCCTAAACCCTACACTCTAAAACCTAATCCCAGATCTTGTGTTTCTACCCTACAATTTGGCTATTTTTTCCTTAATAAAAAAAAATCATTTTTTACTTTCTTCTCATTTCTACCTGTAAATTGCATTTACATGTCGATTATACAAATAGATACTGTTTTTAATATAGACCTCGAATTTGAGGTGGCACCTTTCCACAAAAGGCTGTTAGCTTACGGTATCGATTTCCTGCTGCTGATCATCTACCTTTTCTGCATGCAGTATTTCCTGGAAAATATCATCAACATGGACCTCTCGGAAAACACGGGGTATATCATCGCCTTCGTTACGCTGCCCATGTTTTTTTATAGTCTCCTCACAGAGTTGTTCATGAACGGGCAAACGATCGGTAAGAAGCTGATGGGCATCCGGGTGATAAGCCTGGATGGCGGCGAGCCAAAGATGGGACAATATGTGGTGCGGTGGATCACCCGGTTTTTTGAATGGCCGTTCCTTTTCGGGTATATTTTCTTTACAGTAGCCAACCTCTACTCCTATATTTTCTGGACGGGCTTTTGCGGAATAGCAGTCGTGATCTGTATAGCCGTTACGCAAAAAAGCCAGCGCCTTGGCGACCTGGCAGCAGGTACGGTACTGGTAAAGACCAAAACCGATTTCACAGTGGCCGATACCGTTTTCATGAACGTGAATAACGACAACTATGTGGTAACTTTCCCTGAAGTGATGCGGCTTTCAGACAATGATATCAATACCATCAAATCGGTGCTCACCCAGTCACGCAAGACCAACAATCTCGATATCAGCAGGCGTGTGGAATATAAGATCAAGGATGTGCTGAAGATACAATCCAGCCTTTATACCCACGATTTTTTAGAAAAATTGCTGGAAGACTATAATTACCTCGCTACGAGAGAATAAAATCAATTACTTCGACTCCCTGTGAGCTGCTTGGGAAGGAATTACGAATTACGAATTACGAATTACGAATTACGAATTACGCGAAGATTGGAGCGAATAGGTGATCGCAGATTTCAAAGGGATGAAGGAGATTGCACAGATTGTTTCCTGCAAAGCAGGAAACTGAAATGCAGCTTATAAGTGCCGGCACTCAGTATATGAATTCAAGGTCTTATAAAGTGCATTTTTGTTTTTCACGCAGTGAAAAAATAATCTGCGGAATCTCCTTCATCCCTCTGAAATCTGTGATCCTCATCCGCTTCGATCACCATTCGTAATTGCTAATCCGTAATTATCTCGCTTGGCTCACTTCAATGAGTTTCGGTATTTACAAACTGCATTTCCGTTTCACAAAGTGAAACCATCTGTGCCATCATCTGAATCCATAAAATCTGTGATCCGCTTACGTTTCGAAGATCGGGGCGAATAGGAGATCGCAGATTCAAAGGGATGAAGGAGATTACACAGATTGTTTCCTGCAAAGCAGAAAACTGAAATGCAGGTTATAAGTGCCGGCACTCTGTATATGAATCCAAGGTCTTGTAAAGTGCATTTTTGTTTTTCACGCAGTGAAAAAATAATCTGTGCAATCTCCTTCATCCCTCTGAAATCTGCGATCCGCTTACCTTGACATCGCTGTAAAGATGGAAGCAAGCACTGCTAATACGAGTATACCGATATATATTATCATGATGATACCGTAAAAGCGAAATATGAATTTCAGGTTCATCATACCTGCATTCAGGTTATCCTGGTCGCTGGTAAGAAGCGCCTGCTTTGTCTTTGTGCCGAATTTGTAAGTAAAGAGAGAGATGAAAAAACCGATTACCGCCAGGATCATGTAAACTACCGTGATCATACCACTCATCGCAGACATTTCGCTGGAACCATAGTATGCAGTGCTTGACCTGGAGAGCGTGGTGATAAACGTTCCGGCAAACAAGGCGCCTATTCCTATCAGACCCGAAACGATAAACCCGACGATGCCGAGAAATTTTGCCCAGCCCGCTGTTTCGTTCAAATGATTGCGAACGTTGCCATCCACCTGCAATTCGTTGTTAAGTAAATTCTGTGTGTTCTCCATAAAGTAGTGTTGATTATTTGTATAAACACTAAAAATCACAAACTTTTCAGGCTAAACCAATAAAAACTGCATATTTATTTTTTATCCCGGAAGGGCGAAGGCATAAAAATTCACTCAGAAGATCATATTCCTTATAGAAACTTTGCGTTTTGTGCGGTAATGATATAAAAAAACGCGCCGATGGCGCGTTCCTTCCTATATTTTCGTAAGACCTTAGTATGCCCTGGCAAATAACACCCGTTGAGTGCTCGGGTTGCCCGTAAGGATACATTTTCCGGCTTCCTGCCTGTTATTGAGCGGGATGCACCGGATCGTCGCTTTGGATTCCTGCTTGATCTTTTCTTCCGTTTCAGAAGTGCCATCCCAATGCGCCGAAATGAACCCGCCTTTTCCATCCAGCAGTTGCTGAAATTCTTCCCATGTATTGGCTTCAGTAGTGTTTTCCGCACGGAAAGCCAGTGCACGGTTGAAGATGTTCTGCTGGATTTCTTCGAGCAGGTTCCGGATATATTCTGCTATCCCATCCAACGATACCGTAGTTTTTTCTTTGGTATCCCTGCGGGCGATCTCCACCACATTATTTTCCAGGTCACGCATGCCCAGTGCTACCCTTACCGGTACACCTTTCAGTTCATGCTCCGCAAATTTCCAACCCGGACGGGCATTATCGTTGTCATCGTATTTCACGCGTATGCCGAGCGCCTTCAGTCCTTTGAGTATCTCATCGGCTTTGGCATCTACAGCCGCTTTGCCTTCCTCACCTTTGTAAATAGGAACGATCACCACCTGCAGTGGTGCTATCCTTGGCGGCATCACCAGCCCCTGGTCGTCGCTGTGCGCCATGATCAGCGCGCCTATCAGCCTGGTGCTCACACCCCAGCTGGTTGCCCATACATAATCCAGTTTATTATTCTTATCGCTGAATTTCACATCAAAAGCCTTGGCAAAATTTTGTCCGAGGAAATGACTGGTACCCGCCTGCAGGGCTTTACCATCCTGCATCAGCGCTTCGATACAATACGTGTCTTCTGCTCCGGCAAAACGTTCGTTCGGGGTTTTCACGCCCTTAACCACCGGCACGGCCATATATTCTTCTACAAATGTTGCATATACATCCAGCATCTTTACCGTTTCTTCTACGGCTTCTTCTTTGGTAGCATGCGCCGTATGCCCTTCCTGCCAAAGGAATTCGGCAGTGCGGAGAAACAGGCGTGTACGCATTTCCCAGCGCACCACGTTCGCCCACTGGTTGATGAGCAGCGGCAGGTCACGGTAACTCTGTATCCATCCTTTATAAGTATTCCAGATGATGGCTTCACTTGTCGGGCGGATGATGAGTTCCTCTTCCAGCTTCGCTTCAGGATCTACGATCAGCTTTCCTTTATTATCCGGGTCGGTCTTCAGGCGGTAATGCGTAACAATAGCACATTCCTTGGCAAAACCTTCCGCATTTTTTTCTTCCGCTTCAAACAGGCTCTTGGGTACAAACAACGGGAAATAGGCGTTCACATGCCCCGTTTCCTTGAACATTTTATCCAACTGGTCACGCATGTTTTCCCAAAGAGCGTAGCCATAGGGTTTAATCACCATACAGCCCCTCACGGCGCTATGATCGGCCAGCTGGCCTTTTACTACTAACTCGTTGTACCACTGCGAATAATCCTCCGCTCTAGATGTAAGTTCCTTGCTCATTAAATTTATTTATTGGACGACAAAAGTAAGACAAATGTATGATCTATGATGTGGAGATGTATGATCTGATTCATTCACCCGGAGTATTTCTCAAAAATGAAAATAGTTACCTCACTGAAGCGATCATAGATCATAGATCATAGATCATACATCACAGATCATAGATTCTTCTCTACGAGTAGTTTCTCACAAACGATCTTGCTCAACGTTTCCGCATTTCTCTTCCCATAACTCACTTCCATCGTGCCGTCAAAAGATTCGATCTTTTTTATTCTGAGTTTTACGCCGAGGTTGAGCGAGCGGCCATTGAGGAATTTCAGGAATTCATCGGAAGAATGGGTGACTGCCGCCAGCTTTACGGTTTCGCCTTCGGCGCAGTCGCTGAGTTTGGTGTAATGCAGCCACCGGATCTTGCCATTTTTATCCGGGATGGGCGAGCCATGCGGATCCACGGTGGGATGCCCCAGCAATGTATCCATACGGGCAAAAAGTTCCGGCGCCTTGATATGTTCAATCTGCTCGGCTATATCATGCACCTGCTCCCACCCAAAACCCATCTTCTCCACCAGGTACATTTCGGTGAGCCGGTGCTTGCGGATGATGATACCCGCTTCCTTTTTGCCTTTTTCGGTCAGGCGGAGCGGTTTATAACTCTCGTAAATAACCAGTTTCTTTTCCGCCAGCTTTTTCATCATGCTGTTTACCGTAGGCATTTTCAGCTGCAGCTGACGACTCAGCTCATTCACACTCACCTCCCCTTTTTCGTTGGAAAGGTTGAACAGCGCTTTCAGATAATTTTCTTCTGTAAAAGAATTCATACCGCAAACTTAGGTATAAATGTTTTCGTAAGTAAGACCGAAAGATTTATTTTGTTAGATTAGTCTAACTTTATATTTTTACACAACTAATAATAATATTCATATGTTCCGATCCGTCTTCTTACTGATATCTCTTTGCTCCTGCTTTGCCTCCATTGCCCAGACGGGAACCATCACCGGGAATATTTCTTCCGGAAAAACAATGGTGGAAGCTGCCAGCATAGAAATACCGAAACTGGGAATCGGCTCCAGCAGCGACTCCAATGGCAATTTCATGTTGAATAATATCCCCCGCGACAAGTCCTTCAGGTTGCAGATCAGCAGTAAAGGTTTCGTTACAGCCTGGCAAACCATCCAGCTTTCTTCCGACACTTTGCCGCTGCGCATCGTTCTCGAAAAAGCGGATGCTTCCATGCTCAGCGATGTAGTGGTCACCGGTACCATGAAAGAGATCAGCCGCACGGCAAGCCCGGTGCCGGTGGAGATCATTACACCCAAACTTTTTCAGAAAAACCCCACTCCCAGCCTGTTTGAAGCGGTTGGTATGGTAAATGGCGTAAAACCACAGCTCAATTGCAATGTGTGCAATACCGGCGATATCCATATCAATGGTATGGAAGGGCCATATACGATGATATTGATCGACGGGATGCCTATCGTGAGTGCACTTTCCACCGTGTACGGCCTCAGCGGCATACCCAATAGCATGGTGGAACGGATTGAAGTAGTGAAAGGCCCTGCATCGTCGCTTTATGGTTCCGAAGCGATGGGTGGCATCATCAATGTGATCACCAAAAACCCGGTGAGGGCGCCGCTGGTCAGTACCGATATTTTTGGCACCAGTTGGGGCGAACTGAGCGTGGATGTGGCGGCTAAAATGAAAACCAGAAATGCGACCAGTCTCCTGGGAGTGAATTATTTCAATTACCAGCAGAAACATGATAAGAATAACGACGGCTTTACGGACATGACTTTGCAGAACCGGATTTCAGTTTTTAATAAATGGAATTTTACGCGGAAAGAAAATCGCCTGGCGAGTATCGCCGGAAGGTTTGTGTATGAAGACCGCTGGGGCGGACAAACCAGCTGGGGCAAACAATGGCGTGGCACCGACAGCATTTACGGAGAAAGCATTTACACCCGCCGGGCAGAGATCATTGGTGTATATCAACTGCCAACCAGGGAAAAGATCTTCACGCAGTTTTCTTTCAACAAACACGATCAGAATTCATACTACGGCAAAGTGCCTTATTTTGCTACGCAGCAGGTGGTTTTTTTGCAAACGTATTGGGATAAAAAGATCTCCGGATCACATTCACTGTTGATGGGCGGTTCTGTGCGTTACACACATTATGATGACAATACCCCTGGTACTGCATCACCTGACGGTCGCACGAACCAGCCAACGAATACATTTCTACCGGGTGTGTTCATTCAGGATGAATGGAGCATCAGCCCCAAACATACACTGCTGGCGGGTTACCGGTTCGATCACGATAAAAACCATGGCAGTGTACACTCGCCGAGGGTTGCCTATAAATATGCGCCCAACAATAACAACATCGTGAGGGCAAGTATGGGAACAGGCTTCAGGGTGGTAAATCTTTTTACAGAAGACCATGCGGCGCTTACCGGCGCCCGGGAAGTGGTGATAGCGTCTGCTCTGCGTCCGGAGCGGTCGTACAATGCCAACCTCAATTATGTGTTGAAAATACCGACCGATCATTTTTACCTGGGCTTCGATATCACCGGTTTTTATTCTTATTTCACCAACAAGATCATCGGCGATTTTGATACCGATCCCAATAAGATTATTTA